>JAGBDR010000025.1 GCA_017937385.1 Parabacteroides sp. | reverse complement strand
TCAGTTTTTTGGTACATCTAAGTTACAATTTTTTTTCGTATCACTTGTTATTTTTTTTACTTTTTAGGGGAAGTAAAGAGGGTGCGAAACTTCAGGTGATATCTTATGCAATTTCAGTAAATAGGGAGACAGGATTTTATGTGATTAATTCACGATTCCTGTCAAACAACTTTTTGTTTCTGAAAAGGTAATATTCCTCATGTTTTGTTCTTCTTCCTTGGTCGAATTACAGGCTATTACGCCGATTAAAATCAATACTATCAATAATTTGCTTTTCATGATAAATTCTCCTTATGTCTATTTTAGGATTAAAAGGCACTCCAGCAATCCCCCGCAAGCGTCCTCCAACAGGTCAAGGACCAGCTCGAAGCCTTCCGCGCCACTATAATAGGGGTCGGGAATGTGGTCGTAGAGCTTGTTGCGGGAATACTCCGTCATCCGGTGGATCTTCTCCACGGATGCCAGATCGGGGGCTTTCCGTTTGAGGTCGTCGATGTTCCGGTCGTCCATGCCGATAATCAGGTCGAAGTCGTAAAAGTCTTCCGTACGGACCGGACGGGATATCGAATCCAAGCGATATCCCCTACGGGCGGCATGGGCACGCATACGCGGGTCCGCCCTCTCCCCTTCGTGATACCCGATGATACCCGCCGAATCGACCTTGATCCGCTCATCCAACCCGGCCTCCCGGACCAACTTCTTCATCACAGCCTCGGCCGACGGCGACCGGCAGATATTCCCCAGACAAACAAACAAAACCTTATATATTCCTTTCTTCTCCATAAATCAAAAATCATAAATCATAAATCAAAAGTCTCACTAATCAAACCGGATCCACATCATAATGCACAATCAGTTGCTTGAACGGCAGATAACGTTGCATCTCGGCGTGTACCGCCTCCAGGATCGCACGTACAGGAGCGATCGCGGCGGCAATCTCGATCTTCAACACAATTTTCCGGATATGAAGGGCCTGCACCCGTGTGATCGGCGGCGTAACCGGTCCCAGCACACGCTCGCCCAGACGACGGCGCAGGGCCTCGGCATACAAGGCAGACAGCTCCTGCAAGACCGAATCGTTTCGGCTGCGCAAGACGATCACGATCATCCGGTAGTAGGGCGGATAGCGGAACATGCTCCGCTCGCCCAGTTGGAGGCGCACCATCTCCTTGTAGGCAAAACGCTCCACCATCCGGATCAACGGATGGTCGGGCTGGGAGGTTTGCAGGACGACCACACCCCGCTTATCCCGTCTTCCGGCACGCCCGCTCACCTGCACCATCAACTGGAAAGCACGTTCATGTGCGTGAAAATCGGGGAAGTTCATCAGGTTGTCGGCATTCAGGATCCCGACTACGCCGACATTCGCAAAGTCCAGCCCTTTCGACACCATCTGAGTCCCGATCAGGATCTGGGTCTTGCCTTTCTCGAAATCAGCGATGATCCGTTCGTATGCCGCACGGGTGCGGGCCGTGTCGAAATCCAGGCGGCCGACTTTGGCCGAAGGGAAAAGGGCGGCAATCTCCTCCTCCACCTTCTCGGTCCCGAAGCCCATCGTGCGAAGCTCCGTGCCCTGGCATTCGGGACATTGGCGGGGCAAGAGGATCTTATACCCGCAATAGTGGCACACCAGCTCGCCCCTGAACTTATGGTACGTCAGGCTGACATCACAATTGACGCAACGCGGCACCCACCCGCAATCCTTGCACTCGATCACCGGAGCGAACCCCCGGCGGTTCTGGAACAGAATCGCCTGTTCGCCTTTCCTCAACGCCTCACTCATTTTTTCCACCAAGGCCGGCGAGAAGAGCGTATCTTTCATGATCTTCTTGCGCTTCAGCTCCTTGATATCGACCGTCTGGATCTCCGGCATCAGCCGATCGCCATAGCGGACCGTCAGTTCCACCAAGCCGTATTTACCGACAGACGCATTGAAATAGGAGTCGATCGAAGGGGTAGCGGAGCCCAACAAGGTCTTCGCCCCGTGCATGCCGGCCAGTACCAGGGCGGCATTCCGGGCATGATAGCGCGGGGCGGGGTCTTGCTGTTTGTAGGTATTCTCATGCTCTTCGTCAACAACAATCAGCCCCAAATCCTTGAACGGCAAAAACAGGGAGGAACGGACGCCCAATACCAACATCGGTTCGTCCGTATGCAACAGGCGGTTCCAGACCTCCACCCGTTCGTTATCGGAAAATTTGGAATGGTAGACCAGCAATTTGTCACCAAACAGCCGGGCAAGCCGTTCCGTAATCTGGGTGGTGATGGCAATCTCGGGCAACAGATACAGGACCTGACGCCCCATCTTCAACACCTCGTCGATCAGCCGCACGTAGATTTCCGTCTTCCCGCTGGACGTGACGCCGTGCAGCAGGCAGACCTCTTTCGCCCGGAAAACCGCGTGTATCTCCCGGTAGGCTTTCTCCTGCGCCTCGCTCAAGGGGTTAAGGGGTTGCAGGCGGCAAACCGGCACTTGCAAGCGTCCCACCTCTTTCTCATAACTTTCCAGCACGCCCCGCTTCAGCAACCCATCCAGGATGGCGGGCGAACAACCGCTGCGCTCCAGCAATTCTTTCTTCGACAATTCGCGTGCCAACGCGGGGTTGAGAGCATGGCTGAGTTCGAGAAAGGAGATTAGCAAATGTTCCTGTTTCTTCGCCCGCTTGAAGTCGTCGAACACGGTTTGCAGCGCGTGCGTCCCTACCTCCCTGTAGGTTTCGGCAAGGCGGATAAAGGTCTGCATCTTCGGCACAAAGCCCCGTTTCAGTTCTTCGTTCACCTCGACCGCGCCTTTCGCCATCAGGGATGCGACAACCGGCACGACATTGCGCAGCCCGGTCTTCTTTTCCAGTTCGGAAACCGTCAACTCCAAGACCCCGGCAAAAGCATCCAACACGGCCTGTTCGGCTGGGCGCAGGGGGCCTTCGGCTTCAAACGCTTCGTTGTAGATGACGGCCGTCTCGCTCTCCAGCTTCAATCCAGATGGCAAAGCCGCCTTATAGACATCGCCCAATTTGCAGAGATAATAAGAGGCGATCCATTTCCAAAAACGGAGTTGCGGACGGCGGAGCACGGGCGTGGCGTCCAGTAAGGCATAGATTTCCTTCGTTTCATAGGAGCTGTCTTCCCCATGTTCGTGCACCTCCATGACGATAGCCGTATAATAACGCTTCTTTCCGAAATGGACGATCACCCGGCACCCCGGTATCACCGTCTGTTCCAAATCGGGCGGTATGCGATAAGTATAGCTGTTCTCCAACGGAAGCGGGAGTATAACGTCTGCGTACTTCACGGATGATAAAATTTATGATTTATGATTTATAATTTATGATTTACCGGTAATCCCCCATAAATCATAAACCATAAATCATAAATCCACAATCATAAATTCCACGAATTCCTAAAACAAAATAGCCGCCATCACCGACCAGCCCCGGTTCTTGCCGTTCCATTCCCGCTCCGCGTCGACATAATCGTCTGTCAAGCCGAGGGTGTAGTTGAAGCCGACCTGCAAATGCCGGACCAGTTCCACACCGGCACCCAAGTTCACACCGGCATTGACACCTTCTGCCTTCAACCGAGGACCAACATCACTCCCGTGAACATGGCTGTATTTATCGCCTCCCACACGGAAACTGACATACGGACCGGCTGCCAGATAGCCTTTGACAAGAGGCAGGCCGAATTTCCATTTCAAGTTGACCGGCACGTCGATATAGTCATTCTTGACGTCTTTCTCGCTTTTCAATCCGATTCCCTTTTGCGAATAGAGAAGGGCCGCGTCGAAACCAATCCCCATTACCGGGGCCATCACTTCCATCATCGGGCCGATATTGAATCCGGTCACATTGTCTTTTCCGATGACCTTCTTATTGAAATGGACAGACGAAACGTTCAGCCCTCCCTTTATCCCCAATTTAACCTGGGCCTGGGCAGGCACTGCCATCCATGCTATCACCACCAGCCACATAAGTCCTACAATCTTCTTCATACCTTTTCCTTTTAAATAGTGAATATATCGATACAAATAAACGCACTTTTCCTATAATAAACAAATATGGGCTCGCAAGTGTTTGGATAGGGAAGGGCATTCATTTCAAAGAAAAACGCCTCCAATCCTGAAGACTGGAGGCGTTTCCTATTGATTCATTTCACTATTATTTACAACGCATTACCATTATGGTTCACAGCTGCCGTAGTACGCCCTGTCCACCATACTGGAGTATCGTAAGTATTCTTATAAGCGACCTTCTGGAAGTTCTCACCGTTGTTGCTCAACTCACTCGACGGATAGAACATACGTTCTTGGAATACCACATTCGGAGTAGAAAGTAACGGCAATTCACCATCAAAGTCTTTCACCAAACGACGCGCTTCACTATAAATTTCATACGGATTCAAGATGTTCATGTGACAGAACTTCTGATCGAAAATGAATTTCAATTTGTCTTTCGTGGATGACAAACCTGCAAACTTATTAGCTGCAATTTCCTGATAATCGGCTAAATGATCTTGAATTTCATTCCATTTAGGAGCTTTTGCCTTTTCTTGAACATACAAAATACTGGGCAAAGAAGATTCATTGTAAGCCATATTATTATTGGTTGTATAATAGAAATAAGTCGATGCATAGATCGCTTTCTTGATACATTCTTTGGTATCAATATTTCCAAATTCACCCGGCCAACGGACAGCAGCTTCAGCCAGCAACAAGTTTGTTTCCGTAGAACCCATTACAGGGAATTGCATATCAAAATTGAAATAGGTACGACGGTTATACATGGTTGGAATACGAGTGGGCTCCCAAATGCTCTGTTCTGCATCATTAAAATTATACATATCAAACAGTTCCTGTTCTGTATAATACTTCGGCAATTCAGATTCCGCCTCTTCCATTGTCAAAGGCAAACCGATATAACGCCCGTGGATATCAGACTGGAACATTGCATACAAACGTGGGTCGAAATCATGGCGGGTTATACCGTTTTCATCCCCAGGTTGATATTCATAATTCATGATATCCTTGATGATTGTAGCAGGTGCGCCCGCTTCATAACCACGCTCGTCCAATCCACGATAGAATGTAACCTCAAACGCATGTGTCTTATCTTCTTCTTCAAAACCGATATCATGTGTATATTCAGTCAACATGCGATTCTCAGCCACTAATTCTTTGATTATTGACACGGCAACATCCGGTTTCACATGGCATAAGCGCATTGCCATACGCAAGCGCAAGGAATTTGCCATACGGATCCATTTGTCCAAATCGCCACCACACAACAAATCGACAGTCGCAAATGCAGATTTCTTCGCTTCTGAACCAAACTCAAATGCCGACAGATCAGTAACAGCTGTTTTCAGACGATCCAAAATTGCCATATAGATCTCTTCCTGCGTATCATATTTCGGATAGAACTTTTCTTGATAAGCCCCGCCCACTTCAAAGTAAGGGATATCATCATACAAGTCCGTCGAACGCTGAAAGGCATAACACCAAATAATATCGCAACAGCGCATATACACTGAGTTTTCAGATTTTTCTTCTTCACTCATACCATTGTAGAGCAAAGTCATACCGTTGATTTCACGCGTATAATTGGAGTTTGTCTGATTAAAAACAAATGTATTGAACGGCTCTCCTGACCACCCATCCCAAGGACGAACAATCGTGTTGTTTTGGGTTCTATCCAAATAAAGCGGACTGACACCCAATCCTAACATTTTACCGAAGCCACGCATATAGTGGTAGGTAGCACCATAATCATACCGGAACAAATGTCCTTTGGTCTGGGCAGCTGCAAACATCAACCCGAAATTAGGCTCGGTTATTTTATCCGGATTATTGAATTTTTCATCTAAGGTATCACAAGACACCAACGACCCGGCTACTACAGCCCCAAAAGCCAAACCGGTAATGTATTTTTTTATTGTATTCATACTGTGTTTACTGAATTTAGAATGAAACATTAAGTCCTAAACCAAAACTACGGTAACCGGGCAAACTGGTAGCTTCAGAGAAAGAGTTAGTACCCTGAACTGATTCCGGAGTCACATTTGGAATCGATTTATAAATGTAACACAAGTTATTGGCGAACGCACTCAAACGTGCACTCTGGACTTTAAACTTCTGCAAGAAACTCTTTGGCAAGTTATAACTGAATGACAGCGAACGCAAAGCGATATAATCACTCTTATGAATCTGATCTTCGCTCAATGCCATACCTCCTTGCCAATACAAATTAGTGTAGTATTGTTCAGCAGAAATAATCATTTCATTCGGTTTACCATCAGGAGTCACACCCGGAGTAACAACACCATCATGCAAAATGAACGGATAGAAAGAATCTGCAGGAACAGCAGCAGAATGACTATCCAAACGAATACGTTCTCCCTTTGTATTTACATAATAAGGCAGACCGCCGCGAGCTTCATCACGATATTTCAATGATTCCTTTCCAGAACCGTTACCCAGCAAATACATATTAGTCTGAGAAATCATCGTTGCACCAAATTGGAAATCAAATACCGCATTCACAGAGAAGTCTTTATAAGTCAATCCTGTTGTCAAACCACCGACAACATCCGGCGTAATTTTACCGACTTTGATCTGTTGGGTTCTGTCGATATCCCAAACTCCAGTTCCCTGGTTAACCACACGGTTACCCTGTTCGTCACGCAAATACGGGAAAATATAAATTTCACCATATTCTCCATCAGGAACACTGATAACTTTGTTATCGCCTCCGATACCACCCCACATTTCCAAGCGGTCGATACCTTTACCCAATTCTTTTACTTTTGTACTGTAACGAGCCAAGTTAAGCCCCAAATCCCAAGTGAAATCTTTCGTTACAATTGGTTTTGTGTTGATAGAAAATTCCACACCATTCTGGGCTATATCACCAGCATTCATACGTACCGAATTCAAACCAGAAGCGACAGGCACCGTCAGCGTCGTGATCTGGTCATAGGTATTATTATGGAAATAAGAGAAATCCAAATTGATACGGTTACCGGGCAAAAATGCACCTTCCAAACCGATTTCATATTCACGCTTCCGTTCCGGCTTCAAATTAGGGACAGGGAAACTACCATTGGCAGAAGCGAAATCTGCAGGCGGCAAATAATCAGGCAATGTCATGATAGGCTGTCCACCGTATGAGCCCAATGAAAAGTCTACGTTACCATAATAACGAGGACCCGGACGACCTACGTCAGCCCAAGAACCACGCACTTTACCGAAGTTCAGCCAATCAATGTCAAATGCTTCTGTAAAGATCCACGACAAGCTGGCACCTGGATAAAAATAATGGTTGTTTTCCGGTGGAAGAATAGAAGACCAGTCATTACGAGCTTGTACTTCCAAGAACACCTGGTTAGCGTATGCCAACTGAGCAGATGCATACACACTCAACAGCAAATCGCTACCACGAGAACGTGAAGAACGGGCACCGAAGTCCTCACGTGTATTATTCAAAGAGAACCAGTTTTCAACGGCAAATGTCTCAGCTACGTATTGCTCCAGATAGTCTTCTTTATTATACTTAACTGCACCACCGACCATGGCAGACAAATCCCACACTTCATTAAATGTCTGGTTGTAATTGAATGCAGTCTGAGCATACGTAATCAGATTACGCCGATTACCGGTCTGATACCAGCCCTGTTTGTTTTCATAAGACAAAGGACGACTGACATGCTGTTTGATTTCCTGATCAGCGACAGTCCAGTCCATACCGCCCAATGTAGTCCAAGAAAATTTATCGTTAAACTTAACATCAATATTCAAAGACTGGATCAAGTGGTTACGGTCATAGTCATTGGAGTTACGCAACTGAGACCAAAAATAACCAGCCATATAGCTCGAACCTGGGGCATACTGTGATAAAGATGGATTCATGCTGAAAAAGTTGTAACCCTCGTCCGTCAAGTACACCTCTTTATACAGATTGACATCCTGTTCACGCGGGAAACCATACGTTGCAAAATTTTGCATCGCATACGGAGCATTATGGTCTTTCGTATTTGAGAAATTGGTGCTCATTTTTACTTTCACCCAATCATTAGCCTTCAAATCAGCCGAAAAAGCGAAAGAGTGCGCCTTATTGTCAGCCCCGTAAGAAATAGCATCATAATCACGATAATTATAGGACAAACGGAAAGAGCCTAATTCACCAGCATTGCTCAAAGCAAAATTGACATTCGTCTGTCCACCTGTGCGGTACAAATCACGCTGGTTGTTTTTCTTAGCCGAATAAGAACGATAGGTTCCATCCCACCACAACAATTGGCGTCCATCCAAACGTGGACCGAAGTTATAGCTTGCACCTCTCCACAACGATTCTACAGTCTGGCCCGTATTCGGATCTTCCCGTGTATAGAAACCGTCTTTAGAAAGTTCTTTCAAAGCAGCCGTACCGGCACTGGAACCTGTACCAAACTCATTTTGCAATTCAGGCAGATAAGCGGCAACATTCCAAGAATGGTTCACACCGAAATCGATCCCCAAACCTCTCTTACTACCGGATTTCGTAGTAATCAACATAACGCCGTTCGCACCTTCTGATCCATACAACACAGCAGCCTTTGCTCCTTTCAGGATTTCGATAGAAGCAATGTCTTCCGCATTAATATCATTCAAACCCGTACCGTGGTCACCTCCCGTACGGCTATTGCCAGTCTGTCCTGTATTGGCATCATGGATAGGAATACCATCGACAACAATCAACGGACGAGTTGAAGAGGATTCAGTCAAAGAAACCGAGTTACGCACCTTGATGTTCATACCTCCCGAAGGACCGGAAGCGGTAGATTGCAACTGTAAACCGGAAGTCTTGCCATACAATGCCTGCATAGCATTCATCGGTGTACCGGCTTCCAACAGTTCGTCGCCTTTCACACTACTTACCGAATAGCCCAACGCTTTCTTTTCGCGCTTGATACCCAAAGCCGTTACTACGACTTCATCCAATTTTTGGGTATCTTCTGCCAACTTCACCTGTACAGAAGCCTGTCCAGTGTATTTGATTTCCTGCGTGGCATATCCGATAAAAGAGATTTGGATGATGTCACCATTTTTCACACCTTCCAAGGTAAACTTACCGTCCATATCGGTAATGCTACCATTGGTTGTTCCTTTCACTACGACAGAAGCACCGGTTACAGGACCGAACTCATCTTCTACAACTCCTGTCACTTTCCCACTCTGCTGGGTAATACTTGTTCCAGGCATTGCCACATCTGTGTTTACAAATGCGTAGCCGGGAGCCGCCAGGGTTCCGGCTACAAGTAATAAGCCTATAGGCTTAAAGTTTTTCAACATAATTGATGGTTTTATTTTAACATAAAATAGACATTGTTTCGACAAAACAATCGTCAACTCTTACCTCCTTTGGATACGAACCACAACAACAATTTAGAGACCAGCATGTATTTAGTTGGCGTTAAGCTAGTTCTAAAAGAACTATGTGCATTCATATCCGCGACAAATATAGGAAATAATTATTACGAAGTATTATTTTTTTCATTGAAAATTGATTATAAAATCTCATTTTTAACACATCAGCAAATAATAAACAACGATATCACCTACTTCCTCTCCAAATTTCAACAATTCAACCTTAACCGATTACTCAAAGCCTTTGACAGTAATCGTAAATTGCAAGGTAGAACATAACGGAATATACGGATAAGGATAATTCTGATCTCCATAAGCCAACTGATAAGGGATGATAGCTTCCAACCTTTCCCCCTTATGGGTTTGTAACAGAAGGGCGGACAATCCTTTGATCAGATCCGGACTATCTAAATCCAATGTAGTTTCTACAGGATTTCCTTTGCTATCCCCTACTATCTGATCTCCGGAAACAGGTAATATACCTAACATGGAAACTTTTGCATCCGAATTTATGGTCGGGACCGAATCAACCTCACCGATTGCCAACACACGGTACAACAAGGTATCGCTCTCTACGACCAACTGCCGGTACAGCAATTGGCCATTCTCCTCCACTATCGCTTTTCTTTCTTGGAAATATGCCTGATTCTGGGCAATCCATAGTTTCTCGGCTTCTGTATGAGCGGGTATCGTCTTCCCCTCATCATCACTGCAAGCAACCAAACCGCCCAACCCCATCATCACCCAACAGAGGGCTACATACATTGACTTCATATTCTATTCCTAATCGTAATTAATATTTCTTCTCATTCGCCAGATTCCACATATTCAGGAAAGAGGCTTTTGTAATATCGACAAGCTTGCTCCAATTGATTTTCTCAACGTGATCGCTCGGCATGTGATAATCCGGATGGCCGTTTGTGTGGTACCATATAATAGGTATATCGCGTTTAGCGAAAGAGCCGTTGTCGCTTCCTCCCACAGGTTTATCCCAAGGATGATAAACAGGTTTCAGGTTCAACGCATATTTCCGGATGTCACTCTTCAGCCAGTCGCCGAAAACCGGGTTTGCTTCCGTATAGAAATAATCGACTTGCTCCGGAACCGCCTCATTCGAATTACGCCCGATCATGTCATAATTCAAATATCCTTTTACGTCTTTCAGGAACGAACAGTTCTGTACAAAATATTCAGAGCCTAACAATCCTTTTTCTTCTCCATCCCAGAAAGCGAAGATCACGGTACGTTCCGGTTGTTTGCCGGATGCCAAGAACGCTTTCGCCACCTGCAGGACTGCCGATACTCCCGAAGCATTATCATCCGCACCATTATAAATCCGGTCGCCGTCCAGCATCGGATCGAATCCCAGATGGTCATAATGAGCTCCAATGATCACATATTCATTGGGATTCTTCCCTTCGATCTTACCCAAGATATTACGCATGGACAACTTCTGATGTACGCCCTGTTTCAGTTGGTTGATTGAGTCCGGATGTACCTGAAAACGCCCTCTCTTCTGCCGTTCTTTATTATAAGCCTCGAAGGGTTGGTAATAAGAGTCATTCAAGGGTGCAATTCCCATTATTTTCAGGTTAGAGACGATATATTCGGCTGCAATCCGTCCTCCCTGGAAACCGGCTTCACGCCCTTCCAATTCATCACTGGCCAAGAAACCGATATAGGCTTCCGCATTTTCTTTATTGATCGTGCTCAGTCCTTTTTCTACAGGCGACTGCGCCCAAAGGGTAGTAGACAGCATGATGGATGCTGCAAATAAACTTGTTCTTTTCATTGTATGATTGTGTTTTACAAATTAGCTAAACGATTTGCCATACAAAGGTAGTTAATCCAACGGAAATTTCGGTCTTCTCTTTTATATTGTGAATTGACTCTACGCCTTTTCACCCACCAAAAAGGAAAGCATGGACCGGAAGCGGAGCTCATCCCGCGTACAGATCCATGCCTCTTTTCCTAATTATTATGGCAAAATAATTAAAAACGAATAAACGGGCTATGGGAAACGGGAATCAAGAAAAGCAAAAGCCTAAGGCTTCACGGTTCTCTTCCGGCTTTTCCTCGAAGCCGTCGAAAAAGATATGCGTTGCAGGTCTTCTGACTTACTTCCGGTATGAGCGCCTTCCCGACTCGCGTCAGTGGCCTAAAAGAATTGCCCAACCGTATTTCGAAGCTTACAGCAGCGGGACTGTCCGGGATTCACACCCGATTCCCTTTTAATCCTTTTCCGCAGATCGCGAAGCAGGAACAATGCATGGGACAAATATAGAAATAATTTTCCTATATTCCTCCGTTTCTTCCCAAAATGCAGGAAAAGAAATCGGTATTATGCTAATGAGACAGGCTAATTGACCAACCAACCGGTTATGTTCCGTGTTTCATTGTCAAAGTTCACTCCAATCTTAAAGAGTTTCCGTTTATCCAAGGCAAAAGGCAAGGCGTATTGCTTCTCTTCGATCTGCCTGATCGCCTCTTCGGCCGTTCCCTCCAATTTAAACTCCATTATATAGATGTATCGATCCGTCTGCAGCACCAGGTCGATGCGACCCCGAGAGGTGTGATATTCCACGTTCACATAGAACCCGGCCAGTTTGAACACAATAAACAAGACATTTTGGTAGTGCACCTCCAAATTACGGATCAACTCGTAGGGCGTATCGGCAAAGAAACTTTGCAGCCGGCTAAGGAAGGCATCCACCTCTCCCGACTCGATTTCTTTCACAAATTTAAAAAGCTGGAAGGATGTGTCAACCACATTGACAGAAGTATAATAAGGAAGCAAATAATTCAAGAAGCCCTCTTCCACTTCCCGATTGGGAAATCCCAGTGTGTATATTTTAAATCTGGGATTATAGGACTTGATCGTCAAGTAGCCACTCTGATAAATGACCGGAACCGGGTTAGGCGAAACGCCATCCATGCAATTCAATACATCCGCATTCGTTTCCGTATGCGCCATACTATACAAATCATAGTCGGTATGCTTCAACAGCTCGACCAGATAAGAGGGCGTGCCTGTCTCGAACCAGTAATCTCCGAAATCCGACTTCGCAAATGTATTCAACAAACTGAACGGGTTGTATATGCCCTGCGACTTAGGGGTAAAATGATAACCGTCATAGCGGTGTTTCAATTCCTGGCAAACTTCTTCATAATCCATTTGCAGGTTACGCGCCAAATCCGACACTCCATTTTCCATATACGCATGAATTTCCGTCTCAGTCATACCGCAAATCTCAACATACCGGTCATCCATCGATATATCCATCAGATTGTTCAAATCGCTGAATACACTTACTTTGCCGAACTTTGTCACCCCTGTCAGAAAGGCAAAGCGGATGTCGCCATCCATCGTCTTCAACACTCCGTAAAACGGTTTCAACAGAGAACGGAATTCGTCTTGCAACGGTTCATTCCCAATGGCCTGCAACAAAGGTTTGTCATATTCATCCACCAAAATAACCACACGCCTTCCCGACCGGGCTTTTGCCCGACGAATCACTCCGATAAAACGATCCGACAAGGTCTTTTCCCGTTCATCTTTCCCCCATGTATCTTCCCATAGGTTCAAATGACGTTGCAAAATACTATCCAAAGACGAAATTTCCGAATATCGCTCCGCGTTCAAATCCAAATGTAAAACCGGATATTCCAGCCAATCCTGTTCCAGATTTTCTATCGCCAAACCATCGAACAACTCTTTCTTCCCTTGAAAATAGGCTTCCAATGTCGAAACCAACAACGATTTACCAAACCGGCGCGGACGACTCAGAAAATAATAATTTCCAGTCCTCACCATCTGATAAATTAACGCCGTTTTATCAACATAGAGAAACCCGTCCTTGCGGATCTTCTCAAAATTCTGTATGCCTATCGGATAAAGTGTTGTCATACCTGCCTGCCGTATTATTGATCTGTCCAGACAAAAATAGGTATTTCAAAGGACTATTCAATCAACATGAAAGGAATTATTTCATCCCATGTCCCGGAACCCGAACCTATCCTATGATTTTCCACCATGATACCGAACCAACCCCGGGAGCGGGCTTTGCTCGATCGTGCCGAGCCGGAGGTTGAACTCGCGGGCGATTTCTTTCAAGAGGGATTGATAATGCCAGGCGATGGAGCCGGTCAGATGGACCAGGTGGTTCCGGCAATCGTATTGCATGACGTTGCGGGCAAAGAACGACCGGAAGCTATCGCCTACCAACCGGCGGATGGCCGGTTCTTCTATATGCCGGAGCAAAAAGGGGGACAGGCTTGCCAGGAAACGGTTCGGGAAAGGTTGTTTATAGACCTTTTCCAGGATGATAGCCGGCGTCAGGCCCGACTCCGCAAAGAAAACCTCCCGCAAAGCCAACGGCAACTGATTCTTCAGCACATCCCCGACCAGCCGTTTCCCCAGTACGGCACCACTTCCCTCATCGCCCAAGATAAAGCCCAAGGGAAATATGTTCTCGACGATCTCTTTCCCGTCGTACAGGCAGGAATTGGAGCCGGTCCCCAAAATGCAGGCTATGCCGGGCTGGTCGCCACAAAGGGCGCGGGCAGCCGCCAGCAAGTCGCTGCCGACCTCCACCGGAACCGGCAAAACACGCCTGATGGAGCGGCGCAGCATCTCGTTCTTTTCCGGGAACGCACATCCAGCACCATAAAAACAGACAGACGCGATCGCTCCGCAGTCCGTTATCCGGGGAAGCAACTGTTCCCTTATTTCAGCCGAGATCTCTTCTTCCGTCTGGTAAAAAGGGTTGATCCCGCGTGTCTGGAGCCGGCCTATTTCCTGATTGCCGTCCACAAGGCTCCAATCCGTTTTCGTGGAGCCGCCGTCTGCGATTAGAAACATGGAGATTTATGATTTATAATTTATGATTTATGAATTAGGATTTCTTTCCGAATTCGGGATCAATCTTCAGGCGGGCCGTGACAAGCCAGGTCAGCAAGCAACATCCCATCACCCACCAGAAGAAGGGCTCGTAGCCCATCTGTTCCTGCAACCAGCCCGCCGCCATTCCGGGCAGCATCAGTCCCAACGCCATGAAAGCCGTACAGATCGCATAATGGGCTGTCTTATGTTCGCCGTCGGAATAATAAATCAGATACAACATATAGGCCGTGAAACCGAAACCGTAGCCGAACTGTTCGACAAACACACACAAATTGATGATCCACAAGCTATCGGGCAACGCGCTACTCAGGTAGATAAAGACGGCGTCGGGCAGGGAAATCGCCAATGCCATCGGCCAGATCCACCGCTTCAACCCACCTGCCGAAGCGGCGATGCCGCCCAATATGCCGCCCAACACCAGACCGATCGTCCCGATCGTCCCGTACACCAGCCCGATCTCAGCCGTCGAAAGCCCCAGGCCTCCCACTTCGCGGGGATCGACCAAGAAAGGCGTCACTAATTTCGTCAACTGGGCTTCCGGGAAACGGTACAACAACATGAACAGGATCGCGGCAAAGGCCTGTTTCTTCCGAAAAAAGGAGGCGAAAGTCGCGAAGAATGCTTTCAAGATGGCGAGAGGCGTCGCCGTGACCGACGGCCTGTCCGCTTTCGGGCAAGGAAGTATATACCGATGATACAGGAACAAGCCCAAAAACAGCCCGCCTAAAATAAAGAACGTGACCGACCAGGCAAGCGGAATATTCCCCGTGCTGTTTTCCAAGAAGCCGGCAAACATGACCAGCAACCCTTGCCCGGCAATAATCGCAATCCGGTAAAAGGTGCTCCGGATTCCGACAAAGAAAGCCTGTTCATGCGAATCGAGGGCCAGCATATAGAAACCGTCCGCCGCAATATCATGCGTAGCCGAGCTAAAAGCCAGCAACCAGAAGACGGCCAACGAGGCCTGGAAAAAGAAAGCCGTCGGGATCGTAAACGCCACTCCGGCGAGTCCGGCTCCGATCAGCACCTGCATCGTAACCACCCACCAACGCTTGGTCTTCAGCAAATCCACAAACGGGCTCCAAAAGGGTTTGATCACCCAAGGGAGATTCAGCCAACTCGTATAAAGAGCGATATCGGTATTGGAAACGCCCAGACGTTTATACATCAGAACCGAGACAATCATTACCGCGACGTATGGTATTCCCTGCGCAAAATACAAGGAGGGGACCCAGCTCCAGGGAGAGCGGGCAGCGGATTTACCGGACAATGGCTTATGGGATGTCATGCTTCTTCTTTGATTTTCCGGACGAGCGCGTTCTTCTCCTCCTCAGTGATACTTACCTCTTTCCAGATCGTTTCCAGGTCTGCAAATGTTACTTTCTCAAAATCCTTTTCCAAAGGGACGACGAACAAACCGGCCATCTCGACGGTAGCCGGACTGATCAGGATATTGGCTTCCCCTTCGGCATAATAGCAAGACGGACGCAACTCCCGCCGCGGGAAGACGCCCGTAACCCAAACCCCTTCCTCTTTCCAAGCCAGCACGTTCATCATCGGCTCGTAGTCGCCCGGTTTGACCGGCAGCCGGTCATAGAGTAAATCAAAGACAGCCTTTGCCTCCTCCCGGTCTCTCGACTCGAAAATGAAACAAGCCGGAATGTGGCCGGCCGTGACATAGAAGCCCGTCCGTTCCGTTTCCCGAATAATCTGTTTCGGGAAGCTCAGCCAATCCCGTACAAACGGGAAGTCCGAGCGCCGCCCGGCCTGGAAGTGCATGTGGGCCGGAGCGGAAGCGCCGCATCTCGGCCCATTGTAAAACAGGGCATAGCCGGGCAATTCGGAAGCGATGTCCAGCATCTTCCTGAAATACGGCCGGATCTGTTGCCTTTCGTGCCGACGCAGGGGGACGGTCAGGTGGTCTTCAAAAATGGGATACGGATTGACCAATATTTCAAACGCATCGTCATAGACCACCCCTTTCTGTTCTTCCGGCCGATGACAGAAGAAACAGGGACGCGCCTGCAAGGAGGCCTTGTCGATCTTCGCGGCGGAAGAACGAATCCGTTCCGGGTTAAACTGGAGAACCGTAGTCCTGTCATTATCCCGGAAATAACGTGTCTGCACATTCGACAAAGAAGCATAATTCTCTCTTGCCAATTTCCAGTCCCGCTTCTGACTGTCCAGCAAGGCTTCCACTTTCCGTTCCAAATCATTCATAAGCATTGCGTTTTCATGGTTGCCGGCACAATTTTACCCGCACCACAAATGTAGTAAAAAAACAGGTCATACACGCCTATCTGGTTCCTAAGAATATTTTCACGCATCCATCCGCATGTATTATCCCGGAAGAGCCGGTCTGTAAAGCGTCCGCTTGGCGGCGAACGAACGTTCGCTTGCTGACGGACGACCGTTCACTTGGCGGCGGACGATCGTTCACCGGCAAGCGGACGCTTTACAGACCGGCATCATGCCGGCAATTCATAGCCGACGAACGAGCAAAAGTCCCGGAGGACATCACTTGGGCGAACGGGCATTCAGGGCGATCCGCGCCTGCAATTCCCAAGTGCGGAGCCGGTCTTTGTAAGTATTGTGCGCGTTCATTTTCACGATGTCGAGCGCGGCATCCGAATTGTCTTCCCACCGGCGGCAGAGGTAAAGGACGTCATAGATACGCCCGATCTGCCAGGTACGGGAGATGCGCAGGCCCAACGCATAATCTTCGCCATAGCTGGTGTTCGGTAGATTGATTTCCCGAAGCACAGGCGTATAGAAGGCACGGGGAGCGCCCAGGCCGTTAATGCGGAGCGCGTTGTTGCGGCCGTTTTCGGGCGTCCACTCCCGATGGTCGATGATACCGGGCGGAATCTCGTTCATTTGGAAGTCGGTCATCCGGTAGGTGCCGACCACCATCGCACACTTCTGCTCATAGAAAGCATCCACGATCTTCTGCAACGTGTCGGGGCCACTATACACATCGTCGCTATCGAGCTGGACGGCAAACTTACCGCAAGCCGGATGATGCACACCCACATTCCAGCAACCGCCGATCCCCAGGTCGGAGCGTTCCGGCACGAGGTGGAGAACCCGCTTGTCGGCCGTATATTTCTCGATCGCCTCGGAAGTGCCGTCGGTCGAATGGTTGTCCACGACAATCAGGTTGAAACGGAAGCTCGTCTTCTGGGCCAGCACGGAGCGGATAGCCGCTTCGATGGTCCGGATGCGGTTGCGAACGGGGATGATGACCGAAGCCTCCTGTTCGAAGCCGTCGGCATCGAAAGCGACCGGTTCGAAGCCCGGAGCCAGATATCCGCCGATCCGCTTCAAGTAGGCGGTACAGGCGGCTTCCATCTCGATCTGCACTGCCCGGTTCTTCGGGTCGACATAATCGAACAGCTTCTCTCCGCTCTTGCGGGCATCCGCCTCCACTTCCGCATACAAATATTCATTGACGTGGACCAAGCCGGCCAACTCCGACACCCGGAGGCGCAGGTCATACAACCCGGCGAACCGGTAATCAGCATCCATCGCCCCGACCGCCTGTTTCAAGACGGAGGAACGGAAGAACAGAAGGGAACCGAAGTCGAAATCGTCGCGCAGGCTTCCCGGCTGGTAATCGATGACCGGCGCCGGACAGCGGACCCCGTTCTTCACTAAGTAGCGGTCGGCATAAAGCATTCCGGCATCCGTATCTTCGGCTATGGCCGACAAGCGTTCGAAAGCGAACTGTCCCGGCTCGAAAGCCGTACAGGTCGTATATATACAGGTATAGGCCGTATCAACCCGGGAAGCGACCGACCGGAAAGTGGCGCAACTGGCAAGCGAATCGACCGGAAGGATCTCGCACTCCCCGACTTCGCCGGAAACTGCTTCCGTCGCCAGGAAATAGATCTTCTTTACCCGTCTGCATTGTCTCAACGTCCGGACCGTTTGCCGGGCATGAGAAACAGAAAGGAACGGAATAAAACAAGTTATCATATTCATAACGCAAATGTTACAAGAGGTTTATTTTTCAGGTTCGAAGACAAGGCCTTGGACCGGCTTCCTTTCGAGCGAAGACGGGGCAAGCCGGATCGCTCCGCCGCTTTCCGCAGACACCGTCCGGCTCTTCAACCCGGTTATCCGGGCAAGCGCCTCGGCAAACAATGTCTCGTTGGTATCTCCGAAAGGCAACAAATCGTTGCCGATAATCAGCTCCTCGATCTTTACGTCCGGCTCGAAACCGTCCGCATAGTCGGCCTCGTGGTCGGCATTAAAAATGCGCAATGTGATCGGATGCAACAGCCAGTCATAGTTTTCCCGCGTCCCGAACGTATTGCTTCCCACCCGTTTGCCGATCGTTTTTTCTCCGATAATCGTGATTTGGTTGCGGGTCAGGTAAGGGATCAGGCAATTGATTACGGCCTCGGAAGCCGAGGCGGTCACACTTCCGGTCAGCACGTAAAGGCGTTTCAGGTCCAGGTTGACATTTCCCATCTCGGCGTTCTTCTTCAGCAACAAGGTTTCATTGCTTTTGGCCTGTTTTTCGTTATGCTCTATCATGCAGAACGTCTTGCCCAACGCACTGGCGGGCGCCAACAGGGAGGTCATCAGTTGGGCGCAAGACACCAGGCCGCCTTGGTTATAGCGCAGGTCCAGGACGAACTCGCTCACGTTCTCAGCCTTAAACCCGGCAAAGAGCTGTTTCATCCGGTCGTCATACGTCGTGCTTTCATCGTCCGGTCCGGAAGAGAAATGGTTGTAGACTAAATAGCCGATCTTCTTGCCCCCGACCGTATAGACGGAATCTTTCAGAAACGGCGTATCCTCTACGGCACGAGAGGCGGCGACCGGAATCGCCTTTCGCTTATAAAACGTCACCTTATTTCCCTCCCTTTTCGCATCCGCCAATAAGAAAGTGGTCGCGCTTCCGCTATAAAAGGCCGACGCGCTGGTCACGTTCGGGGTTTCACTTCCGACCGCGATGATCCAGTCGCCCCGTTGTAGTCCGGCTTCTGCGGCCGGCGAACCGGGCAATACATACAAAACCCAGGCGTAATAGACGCCCTTTTCCTTATCCTGGTATTGTGCAAACTCAAACCCGTACGAATCGGATTCCGAAATGGATTTCGTCTCTTCTTTCTTCTTCTCTATCCGGGAAAACGTGAGCCATCCGTCTCCATATTTCACCCCATCCTGTTCCGACAGCAAGGAAGCAAAGAAGCGGTCCGGCGATTGCGAGAAATCCAAGTCCCCTTTTCCGGGCACATCCTCATTCCACAAATAGTAATCCGTCATGACCTTATAGATCCAATCGTTCGTCCCCGCATCAGACACGCCCGCCACCGGATCATCCTTCGTGCAAGACACTGCCGCCGACAAAAGAACCGCCAGTCCTCCCATCAGGCCGGCAAACCCCGTTTTCGCCCAAGCAAAGTTATGTTTCATCGTCATATCCAAGCTATTTTATGAGGACAAATGTACACAAAGTAAATCATTACCGGAGCATACCGCCCTACAAATTAGGGGCCATACATGACGAGAGCCGGACAACATCTCGTCGGCCGGCTCTCTTAGAGGTGATTTCAAATAGAAATTTGAAACAAAAAATAGTATCTTATTCGCCCAGCAATATTTCCAAAATCTGGACGGCAGCTTTCGTTACGGAAGTACCCGGGCCGAAAATGGCGGCGACACCGGCTTTGTACAGGAAGTCATAATCCTGTGCAGGGATCACACCACCGGCAATCACGATGATATCTTCGCGTCCTAACTTCTTCAGCTCTTCGATCACCTGCGGAACCAAAGTCTTGTGTCCGGCGGCAAGAGAAGAGACACCCATTACGTGCACGTCGTTTTCTACCGCCTGGCGGGCAGCTTCGGCCGGAGTCTGGAATAACGGTCCCATGTCTACGTCGAAACCGCAATCGGCATAACCGGTAGCGACTACTTTAGCACCACGGTCGTGCCCGTCCTGACCCATCTTGGCGATCATGATACGCGGCTGGCGACCTTCTTTCTTGGCAAACTCGGCTGTCAGCTCGCAAGCCTTCTGGAAGTCTGCATCTTTCTTCGTTTCTGATGAATACACGCCTGATATAGTTCTGATGATTGCTTTATAACGACCTACTACCACTTCGCAAGCATCGGAGATTTCTCCCAATGATGCACGCAAGCCGGCTGCCTTGACAGCCAGTTCCAACAAGTTGCCTTTCTTCGTGCGGACACATTCCGTGATGTCGGCCAAGGCTTTCTGTACGGCTTCTTCGTCACGGTTGGCACGCAACTCTTTCAACAGTTCGATCTGCTCGTTGCGAACGGCCGTATTGTCGATTTCAAGGATATCGATCGGATCTTCTTTCGGCAGACGGTATTTGTTCACACCGACGATTGTCTGGATACCGGAGTCGATGCGAGCCTGTGTACGGGCAGCGGCCTCTTCGATACGCATCTTCGGCAGGCCGGTTTCGATGGCTTTCGCCATACCGCCCATGCTTTCGATTTCCTGGATCAAAGCCCAGCCTTTGTGAACCAGTTCGTTTGTCAACGACTCTACATAGTAAGAACCTGCCCACGGGTCGATTTCCTTACAGATCTTCGTCTCTTCCTGGATATAAATCTGGGTGTTACGGGCGATACGTGCGGAGAAGTCGGTCGGCAGCGCGATGGCTTCGTCCAATGCGTTCGTATGCAAAGATTGCGTGTGTCCTAATGCAGCCGCCATTGCTTCGATACAAGTACGGCCTACGTTGTTGAACGGGTCCTGTTCGGTCAGCGACCAACCGGAAGTCTGGCAGTGCGTACGCAGCGCCAACGATTTCGGGTTCTTGGCACCGAAGCTCTTCACGATCTTCGCCCACAACATACGGGCGGCACGCATCTTGGCGATTTCCATGAAATGGTTCACACCGATCGCCCAGAAGAAGGACAGACGCGGAGCGAAAGCATCGATGTCGATACCTGCGTTCACACCGGCACGAAGATATTCCAGACCGTCGCAAAGCGTATAGGCCATTTCGATATCGGCCGTCGCACCGGCTTCCTGCTTGTGGTAGCCGGAGATGGAGATGGAGTTGAACTTCGGCATCTTCTGGGAAGTATATTCGAAGATATCGGCGATGATACGCATGGAGAACTCGGGCGGATAGATATAGGTGTTACGCACCATGAACTCTTTCAGGATATCGTTCTGGATCGTACCGGCCATTTCTTCCAGCTTCGCGCCCTGTTC
Source organism: Parabacteroides sp. (assembly GCA_017937385.1). Classification (GTDB taxonomy): domain Bacteria; phylum Bacteroidota; class Bacteroidia; order Bacteroidales; family Tannerellaceae; genus Parabacteroides. The sequence goes on along the minus strand of JAGBDR010000025.1, from coordinate 106,523 downwards.
CAAACCGGCATTGATGTAGAATGCCAGGACAGGAAGCACACCACCGTTCATGGTCATGGACACGGACATCTTGTTCAAAGGAATGCCGGCAAACAAAACCTTCATGTTTTCCAACGAACAGATCGAAACACCGGCTTTACCGACGTCACCGACTACACGTTCGTTGTCGGCATCATAACCGCGGTGTGTCGGAAGGTCGAAAGCGACCGACAGACCTTTCTGGCCGGAAGCTAAGTTACGGCGATAGAAAGCGTTGGACTCTTCAGCCGTAGAGAAACCGGCATACTGACGGATTGTCCAGGGACGCATCGCGTACATGCCGCTATACGGGCCACGCAGATAAGGAGGCAGACCGGAAGCGTAGTTCAGGTGTTCCATTCCTTCCAGGTCTTCTTTAGTATATACGGGTTTCACCTCGATGTGCTCGGGTGTTTTCCAATTGGCTTCGATGCCATTGGCCTTTGCCCATTCGGCAGCGTCGATAGCTGCAAAACCGGCATTCTTTATATCTATGTTTTTAAAATTTGGTCTCATGATCTCTGATGATTTAAGATTCATCATTTATGATTTACAATTTATGATTTATACGTCAATGATAAACCATAAATCTGAAATCATAAATCATAAATCAATTAATTCCTAATTTTACGTTGAAAGCTTTCAATGTTTCAAGCACGTTGCTCTTTACATTTACATATTGATCGATGCCCACTGCCTTCAGGTCTTCCATGCAAGCAGGCATACCGGCTACAACAAACTCGGCTCTTCCTGCCAAAGCCTTGTAAGCCGCAGGAGCCAATTCAGCATATTCATCATCGCTTGAGCAAAGGACCACGATTTCAGCACCTGCCTCAACAGCTGCTTCCACGCCTGCCTCAACCGTATCGAAACCTAAGTTGTCAATCACCTTATATCCTGCACAAGCAAAGAAGTTGCTTGAGAACTGAGAGCGAGCCAGGCGCATAGCCAGATTACCGATCGTCAACATGAATACTTTCGGAGTCTTTCCGCTCTTTTCCGTTGCCAAGCGCAAAGCTTCAAATTCAGAAGCACCGCGGGAGAAGTCGAGAGCCGTCACAGTTGCTTCGCCACAATCGTGACCGCCGCCACAGCAACAAGCGGTTGCTTCGTGCTTAATCTTTTCGGCTGCCACTTCGTTGAAGTTCGGGAACTGGTTGGATCCCAACAGGATTTCACGACGGGTTGCAACCGCTTTCTTACGGGCTTCGTTGGAGGCATTAACGGCTTTCTGGATTTCACCGGAAGCGACTTCCGCACCGAAACCGCCTTTATCTTCCACTTCCAGGAACAACTTCCAGGCTACATCAGCCAAAGAGTTCGTCAGGACTTCCACATAATAAGAACCGGCAGAAGGATCGACCACCTTATCCAAATGGCATTCTTCCTTCAACAGCAACTGCTGATTGCGAGCGATACGTTCGGAGAAGTCGTCCGGAGCCTGGAATGTCTTGTCGAACGGACAAACCGTGATCGAATCGACACCGGCAAGAGCGGCCGACATCGCTTCTGTCTGTGAACGCAGCAAGTTTACGTGAGCATCATAAACCGTCATGTTCCATTCCGAAGTCTGTGCATGAACATGCATCTTGCAAGCACACGGGCAAGCCGGCTTGTAGGCAGCCACGATTTCAGCCCACAACCAACGGGCGGCACGGAACTTGGCGATTTCCATGAAGTAGTTGGAACTGATACCGAAATTGAATTTGATCTTCTTGGCAACTTCCGTTGCATCCAATCCGGCTTCGGTCAGTTTCGCCATCAGTTCGTTTCCCCAAGCCAACGCATATCCCAACTCCTGAGAGATATAAGCGCCTGCATTGTTGAAGTAGAAGGCATTCACAGCCAACACCTTATAACCCGGCAGAGCGGCACCCGCTTTGAGCACAGCGGCGGCAGCTTCCACCCAGTTTTCATTTTCCTTTCCTTTTACCAAAGGTTTCTTGAACGGGTCGTAGTTCACAGAACCCTTACATTTTTCCAAATCAGCCCCTTTGCCTTTGAAACAATCGGCCAGGATGCCGATCAGCATTTCAGCCTTGCAATTGCAAGTGTTGAAATTCAGTTCCACGCATTCAGGACAAATACCATCGAGCAAGGTAGCAATGTTTTCGGCATTTACGTCGCTTCCTTTAATGACGAAGCCAAGAGATGTCACACCCTTATTCAGGATGTCAAGGGCTTTTTCATTAGCACCTTTGAAACAGGTGACCTCGATGTTCTGGCGCACCTTCCAATCGTTGTCCTTCTTTGTTCCGCGAACATAAGGGAATTCACCGGGAAGAGATTCGGTGGTCTTCAAACCTTCGATGTCTTCTGCACGATAGAAAGGATTCACATTAAATCCTTCGCCTGTCTTCCAAACAAGCTTTTTCTCAAACGGAACCCCTTTGAGGTCGGCCGTAATCTTCGCCATCCACTCTTCAGTAGACACAGGTGCGAATTCTGAGAAAAGTTTTTCTTTTAATTCTGCCATAATATTAGTTGTTTTAATACTGGTATTAGTAATTGTTCAATAGTATATTGTTCAATAACAGCAGGCAAAGGTAGGATAAATAAACTTGAACACAAATGAAATGCAAATGAATTTGACACCTCTTTTAACGCCTTTTAGTGCAGACACGCAAAATTCAGGTATCAAAATGACAGAAGAGAAACATTTTCTTCAAAAAAAATTCCTCAAATGATACATCGGAATAAAATATTTACTAATTTCGCAGCGTCAAACAAAGACAACTCGGTGCATTCGTCTAGAGGTCTAGGACGCCGCCCTCTCACGGCGGAAACTCGGGTTCGAATCCCGGACGCACTACAAGAAGCCTGCAGTTCTCCTGCGGGCTTTTTCTTTTTTGGGGCAAATCAACTGCAAATCTTTAAATCTTTCTAAAAACCAGGATTCCTGCAATCATTTCCCAATCTTGCATTGTTTATAGTTCACGTAACATCAAACAAAAATAATATTTATCATGAATAAAGGGACGATCGGATTAAATGCCGGAGCCATCTGCAATTTATTATTAGATGGCGGGAGCTGGAGTTTTGAGGAGTTGAAAAAGGCAACGGCTTTGACTGAAGCCGATCTGTGGTCGGCAATCGGATGGCTGGCAAGAGAAAACAAAATCGAAATAAAAAGCGCCAGCAGCCAATTGGCTTTCTCTCCGGGAATGAATTGTTATTTCTAAACAACGGCAGGATGTTTGCGATATCTGCTGCCCTCTTCCGGACAGCAGATACTACAGTTTATTCCGATGCCCTGAACAAGGTTGAAACGACCGCGCTATCCCCATCTGTAGGAGCCGGCTGCAAATCCAGCAAGCGGGCTATTATCAGGTATAAATTAACATTCGCCATAACCGGCAGTTCCGTATTCTGCTTGAAGGAAGGTCCTGCCGCATAAAAGATCGCTTCCATCTCCGGAGCAAAATTGTCATATCCATGCGTAGCCGCTAATAAAGGACACGGCACCGGAGTGAATTGCAGATATGTCCCGACATCCGGCAATACGAACAAATCGCCTATACGCGAGTTCTTCCCATACACGAACCGTTCCGGGATCTCGTCCTTTTTCCAAACCGTCACATGCGGCACGCGCTTCAGGATCGCATAAGCGCTATCCGTATAAGCCGGTTTCGGATAAAGCAAAGTCGGTACCCCGTCGAAAACATAATCGAAACTGTCGCGAGGCAGATAGTCATTCAGATTCACATAATTCTCCGGATAATAGGTCGCCATGCCATGATCGGACAAGACGACAAAGTCAATCCGATCAAAGATTTCCAACTTACGGGCTTTCACGAAGAAGTCGCCTAACAGCCGGTCCAGCCGTTCAACCATCGAAAAAGTGGCCGCCGAATCGGGAGTGGCCGTATGTCCAGTCGCATCCGGTTCCTCCAGATACCACATAACCAAGCGCGGGCGCACCTTTTCGGGCAACTGCAACCAGGCGATCACCGAATCCGCCCGGTCAGCAAAAGGGACACTTGCGTCAAACGGTTTCCAGATGGACGGCCGGCGTCCCTGTATCAGATATTCACTGCCGACCCAATAGATAGCGGCAGTCCGGACGCCCTGCTTTTCCGCCGTGTTCCAGATCGGCTCGCCTCCGAAAAAAGCCGGATCCGGATTTCCCTTCGTATAGACACGATCCAGATCAGGAGCGTAAAAAGTGTTATGCACCAATCCGTGATGATCCGGATGCAAGCCGGTCGCCATGCTGTAATGGTTCGGAAACGTCATACTCGGAAAACAGGGACGAAAAGCCGCCTTCACCCCTACTCGGGCCAACGAATCGAGAGTCGGCGTATACGCATGCGACGGATAGTCCGAACGAAAACCGTCCATGGACAAGACCACGACATAGTGTTCCTTCTTCGGACGAGCCGTACATCCGGCTATTGACAAACAGATGATCGAAAAGATATTTACAAATATAAATGTATAAAACCTGTACATATAAACCAACGCAAGATATTAACTTTCATTCCTATCCCGAAGCGCATCCGCAATATCCTGATGCCGTTGCGCCTGCTGCTCCTCTCCTATAAGCAGATAGGCTTCAGCAAGGTATTCATGGGCAGCGGCATGTTTCGGCTTCAAGCCGACCGCTTGCAAGAAATCGGAAACGGCCTCATCGTAATACTTCAGCTGAAGATAAGACTTTCCACGATTGTAACGCGCCTTAAACGATTTCGGATTCAGCCGCACGGCTTCGTTCAGACAAGTAAGTGCCTGGAAGTCGTCACCCACGTCAAGAAGCGTCACCCCTTTACGCACCCAAGCATCCACAAATTCCGGATAAAGCCGGAGTGCTTTATCGAAAGAACGGATCGCCGCATTCGGATCATGCGCTTTCGTGATACATTCATTTCCCATCAGATAATACTCATGGGCATATTCTTTCTGAATCTCCCGTTGGGCATGTAGTTCCTCCTGAAGTTTCTTGATCTGGGCCCGTTGGGTATTCATGGTTTGCAATTTCATACGAAGCAACCGTTGCACCTCCGGCTTCTCCAGTTCGTTCCGCTTACAGACGGCAGCCGCAAACGTTTCGACCGTTTCTTTCACATGGCCGGTTCTGAAACTATGGGCCGCACGTGCATACAACAATTCCGCCTCGCTTTCACGCAAACTGTTTTCTATCAGCTGCCGGTCATTGAACATCTGGCTGAACTGGACAATCTCTTTCCTGACAAAGATATCATGCGGAGAAATCCGGCTTTTCAGCACCAAGCCTTCCAAAGAGGTGCAACGGCTCAGTGCGACATACGTCTGGCCACCGGCAAACACGCCCCCGGTCAAATCCACCACGACACGACTGAACGTTAAGCCCTGGCTCTTATGTACTGTGATCGCCCAGGCCAGGCGGATCGGCAACTGTTCGAAAGTCCCGACAATCTCTTCTTCAACCTTTTTCTCCTTTTCGTTATACCTATATTTATAATTACGCCAAGAGGTCGGTTCGACCAAATACTCCCTGCCGTCTTCCAACAGGACATAGACATTTCCATTTTCATCGATCCCCGACACCATGCCGATCGTCCCGTTCACCCAACGCCGCTCATAATCATTATCGATAAAGATGACCTGGGCCTGCTCCTTGATGGAGAGATTCAATTGTGTTGGCAAAGACGATTCTGGGAAATCACCTTCGATTTTACCGTGGGAGACAAATTCTTCACCGGGCAATTCCGCCAATTTCCGTTCATTGATAAAATCCACCTGGTCCCGACGGGTAGCAAGCGTGATATACATATCTTCGTTGCACGGTGTAAAATCGGGAAAATAACGGGCATTCAGCGTGTCCAGCTCCTGTTTCTGGGCGACATTGTTACGGATACGGTCCAGAATATGAATAAATACAGGATCAGTCTGCCGGTACACTTTCTGTAATTCTATCGGAACCAAATTTATATCCTTGAAAACACGGGCCGAAAAGAAAAACGGACTGGCGTAGAAACGGTTCAATATCTCTTTCTGGTCGGAAGGAACCACCGGCTCCAACTGGAAGACATCGCCGACAAACAACAATTGCTTGCCTCCGAACGGCAAACGCATATTACCGGAAAAAACACGCAAGATCCGGTCAACACAATCGATGATATCCGCCCGCACCATCGAGATCTCGTCGATAATGATCAATTCCACTTCCGCTATCAGCTTCCGGTGCTCTTTCCTGTACTTGAAGAACTCGAAGATACGCCCCTTTTTCAGGCTCAAATCCGGATCGTCGGGCAACATCGGGCGGAAAGGCAACTTGAAAAAAGAATGAAGCGTCACCCCTTCCGCATTAATCGCCGCAATCCCAGTTGGAGCCAATACGACATATTTCTTTTTCGTATGTGCACAAATATATTTCAAGAACGTGGATTTACCTGTTCCCGCTTTCCCGGTCAGGAAGACGGATTGGCGTGTATGAGTGATCAGTTGCAGGGCATCCTGAAACTCTTTATTGTCTGTATCTAACTGAAATTCCAAGCGTGTCATTTTTGAATGGACAAAGCTATAGAATATTTATATATCTACTCACAAAAAGTCCAGAATTTATTTGCAGAAGTCCGGAAAATCCTCTTGATTTGTAATATCAAAATAATATCAAACAATAATCATTATGGACACACAAGAATTTCAATTCAAAGGAAAGACTGTCAACGGGTTTGCCATGTTATTCCTGCAACTGGTCGCAATTCCGGCTATCGTCGCCTGCTCTTTCCTTTTCGTTTCTCTGGGACTTGCCATTGCAACAACCGTCATAAGCACGGTCGCATGGTTCATCATCTGGTTCGGTTTTATCATGATAGAACCCAACGAAGCTCTCTGTATGGTCTTTTTCGGCAAGTACAAAGGGACATTCCGCAAGACCGGATATTACTGGGTCAATCCGTTTTTAGAATGTAAAAAGATCTCCTTGCGTGCCCGTAACCTGAACGCCGACCCGATCAAGGTCAACGACAAGACCGGCAACCCTATCCTGATCGGCCTCGTCTTGGTCTGGAGATTGAAGGACACCTACAAGGCCCTGTTCGAAATCGACACGCAAACCATGGTCGAAGCGACCAACGGGACCACCCCGGCAGGAAGCACGGCTGTCGCCAAGCGCATGAATGCCTTCGAAAGCTTTGTCAAAATCCAAAGTGATGCCGCCCTACGGCAAGTAGCCGGTGAATATGCTTACGACAACAACAACAATAACGACAACGAGGAACTGACACTGCGGGCCGGCAGCGATGAAATCAACGAGCAATTGGTACTGAAACTGAACGAACGCCTCTCCATGTCGGGCATGGAGGTCGTCGAAGCCCGCATCAATTACTTGGCATACGCACCGGAAATAGCCGCCGTCATGCTACGCCGCCAGCAAGCGGAAGCCATCATTTCAGCTCGTGAGAAAATCGTCGAAGGAGCCGTCTCGATGGTACAAATGGCACTGAATAAACTGAGTGAAGAAGAGATTGTCGAATTGGACGAGGAACGCAAAGCCGCCATGATCAGCAACCTGTTAGTCGTCTTGTGCGCCGACGAACCGGCACAGCCCATCGTCAACACAGGCACCTTATACCAATAATTAATATCCCAACATAAATATGGCCAAAAAGGAAAACAGAAATGTGACCAAAAGTTTCATATTGCGCATCGACGCAGAAATGATGGAAGCGATCGAAGCCTGGGCCGCCGATGAATTTCGAAGTACAAACGGCCAGATCCAATATATTTTAGATCAAGCCTTACGCAAGGCAGGTCGGTTAAAAAAGAAACGATAAAAAAGCCCTGTAAGAATTCTCTAAAATCCTTACAGGGCACATGATACCTACTTTATTTGTTTAGGTTAGAATATTATTCCAATGCCGGTGAACTTGCTGTTGTCGGCCAGTAAGGATTCTGATACAAATTGGACGTTTCCAATTTTGAATCAGGAGAGGCTAATGTCAGTTCAAGGACAGAATAGGGAGACAAATAATAAGCTTTTCTCCATTGATATCCATCCCAGACCTCATTGTTCTCTTTAATCACACGATAGGGACGAATATATTTGCTATCCTTCCGGCTTGAGATGTTGGCATCTCCCTTGCCTTCCGCCTGTTCGATCAAGGCAGACTCACTGGTCACATTACCTGCTTCGTCAACCTTCAGGTAAGCTTCATTCTTATACATTTCCGTCCAGAAGTTTACACCCTCGGGAATGTATTTACCCATGTTTTCAGGGAACAAGGCATCGAATGATCTCCAACGGATCAAGTCACTCCATCTCTTACCTTCGCCAATAAACTCACAACGCCGTTCACGACGGATGTTATACATCGTCGGATCTACTTTTCCTGAACCTGAATAAACAGCCCAATCCGGTTCTTTCGAAAGGTCCGTAGCCGCAATCGTCTTGCTGAAGTCAGGATCTACACCGGCACGTTCACGCAATTTCCGCCAATAAGAAGCCGCGGTTCCATCGATGGATCCATTTTTCAAATAAGAAGCTTCCAGATAGTTCAAATAGGCTTCTGCTGCACGGGCAACCACGATACCATTGGTACCCCGTACGCCATCACGGATTTGTGCGAAATCATAGCAATAATGTTTACGCTGGCGGAAACCGGTACGATCGCGATGTTCTGTCAGATATACAACAGTCGGTGCATCGAAATACTCCAAAGAGTCTTCATTGCATAGAACGGTTGATTCACCGAATAAGAACAATTGCAAACGACCGTCACGTCCTTCTTTTTGCTGGTCAATCGTCACGTCACCTTTATATCCGGAATTGGCGGCATAAATAGGCAGACCGTTTTCCATCAGGAAGGCATCTACATAACTTTTAGTCATACCGTTGTTACCCCCTTCCATGATATAAGCCATGAAACCGTGCGTAATACTTAAGTCAGCATCAAACTGACGCCACATCAACACTTCATCCAAAGTACTCGGATCAGGCATGGCAAACATTTCGAAATAGGGGTTCCAACCAAACTTTTGGTTGATTGCCGGATTCAAGACTTTCGTATTTTGTGCCAGGTCATGACTGTCGGCTACTTCTTTTGCCGCACTCATTGCCTGGGTTAAAAAGAAATCAATTTCTCCGTCAATGTTGAATGTCTTACCTGCATTGTATGCCATCTTAGCACCCGGCCATCCGTCTTCACCCGGCACACGCGGTGTACCTTTGTGGTATTTTTCAAATGTTGCTTCATACAATGCCACTCTTGACTTCATCAAAAGCGCCATCTCTTTTCCGATACGCACTTTATTAAATGCCGTACCCGGTTTCAGCAGGGAAATGGCTTTGTCCAAATCTTCCAGAATAAAACGGGCGACCTCGTTGCGAGGGGCACGTTTACTCAGTTCCACTAATTCTTCCGTATTGTCATTCGGTACAGTGGTTATGATCGGGAAGTCCCCATACGTACACAGACGGTCGAAATATGCTGCAGCACGCAAGAAATAAATCTCGCCAATGTAATGGTTTATATCTTCCGCTGCACCAGAGATCGTACCCGCTTCCTTTTTAGGTAATACTTGTTCCAAAAAATAGTTCATGGCACGGATCAAGGAAAAATCAGGACCACCGGAAGAAGGTACCAACCAACGGTCGGCAGCAAAATAAGTCGTATTGGCTTCACCAACAACCATATTATCGGTATCACCATCCACATTTAAAGGACCTGCATTATACGCCGCATCATTGGTTGCAATAAGCGAAGTATAATAATTGATGGCATAGGCTCCCAATTCTTCGGCGGAATTGAAATATTGCGCAGGCGTAATGCTTGAGACCGGTTCTCGGTCCAAGAAATCGTTACATGACGATGTCAGCAAACCGAATGCTGCCGCAATGGGAAAAAGATAGATATTTTTAAAACTCAGTTTCATAATCCTCATTTTTTTAGAAATTAACATTCAAACCTACAGAAATCGTTTTGCACAACGGGTACAGTTTACCGTCTCCCCAATCGCCGCCTAATGTTTCAGGGTCGAACACGCCAGTAATATCGGAAAAAGTCAACAAGTTATCTCCGGATATATACAATCTGACAGAAGACATACCAGCCTTAGAAGTCCACTGCTGAGGCAATGTATAACCTAACTGTATGTTCTTCATACGGATATAAGCTGCATTCTGCAAGTATCCGCTTTGAACATATTGGTTCTTGCTACCATCAAAGCTGGCACGCGGATAATAGGCATTCAGGTTAGCCCCCAACGGGTCGTTTTCTCCACGCCAGAAATCCCAGTGCTGTTTGAAACCGGCAGACTGCCACATACCGCCACTTGCTCCCCAGAAATACGGGCCACTCAACCAATAGTCACGTTTACCGATTCCCTGGAAGAATACAGAGAAGTCAAAACCATTCCAAGCAGCATCCAAAGTCAAACCGAAATTGTAACGCGGTGTACTGTTACCTATTACCGAACGGTCACCCGGATCATCTACCGTATTGGCACCTGTATTGACAACGCCGTCACCATTCAAATCTTTATACATCACATCGCCCGGGCTCCAACTGGATCCCCAACTCGGTTTATTGTTTGCCAAATGAGCATCCATCTGTTCCTGTGTCTGTGCGATACCAACAGTCGTGTATCCCCAAATTTCATTCAGCATTTTACCACTGTAATGGGCGATATCCAAAGATCTTGAATCATTCGGGTATCGAGTGATTTTCTGTTTTGCGTCAGACAAAACGAACTTGGCGCCATAACTAACCTCGCCTATGCGGTCTCTCCATGACAATTCCAATTCGAAACCGTACGATTTCATATCGGAATTGTTGATTTTCGGAGGAGTTGCACCCAAAGCACTCGGCAATTCAGGAGCCGGCCCGATCATATCATACGTGTAACGTGTAAAATAGTCAAGAGATCCGGTCAAGCGGTTATTAAGCAATGCCCAATCCAAACCGACATCCCATGATTCGATCGTTTCCCAAGTTTTCAAAGAACTTACAATGGATGGTAATCCTGCAGTATTCGGTCTTACCCCATTCACCAACCAACGACCGTTGGCAGTCCCGACAGGCATGGTCTGGTAGAACGGATACCAAGCATCATTGGTGTCTGTGTTACCTAACTGTCCCCAAGAGCCTCTGACCTTCAACGTGCTGAAAAGGTCAGTCCAATTACCGAAAAACTCCTCACGGGCAATATTCCAACCGGCAGATACAGACGGGAAGAATCCCCAACGCTGGTCGCCGATAAAGCGGGAAGAACCGTCATAACGCCCGTTCAACTCGACCATGTAACGGTCTTTGTAGTTGTAGTTGATACGTCCGAAGAAACCGGCAACCGAGTTTTCAGCCTTGCCTCCACCTACTTTTTGTTCGGATGTAGTCTGATTGATCGTCGGAACTTCAGAAGAGATGATTTTATCACCTTGTCCAGAGAAACTATCATATTTTGTCAATTCGGCATTGAATCCGACCATCACTTTAAAGAAGTGATCGTTGATGGTTTTCTGATAGTCCGTATAAATGTTAGTTGTGAAATAATCTTCCGTATACCGGTATTCAGAAATACGGCTGGCTCCCGGTGAATAAGAAGCACCGCCATCCCAACTTACAGCGTAGGGTTCATTGTTGGCATCGTATGCATAAACCGGCAACACAGCCCAATGCTGATTATTGGTATGCGTACGCATATTGCCATCAATATTGATCGTCCAATCCTTGATCGGTTCAAATCTCAAACCAAGCTGTTGCGTATAATAATTCTTCTCTTGTGTTTGTACACCTCCATTTTCCATCTGGATCAATTCCATACCATCAAACAAATGGCCATTGTCATCATACACCGGACAGGTCGGCCAGCGGCGGGCGATGTTATGGAAGAACAGTCCGGTCATATAAGTCGGGCGGTCATAATCCTCACGTGTCCATTTGCTATTATAATTCAAAGTGACCCAGTCTGCCAATTGGGCCGATATCTTGGCATCCAATGTATAGCGTTGGAAATTATCCTCCCCGTGGCGTATCAAACCGTTCTGATTCAAGAAACTGCCACTGACACGGTAAGTCAGTTTTTCCGTACCTCCGCTAACACTCAGGTTGTGTTCATGAGACGGTGCCCAATTGCGGTATACCTCCTTGAACCAGTTGGTATTGGCGTTGGACCCCGAGTAGGCATTCCACTTATTCTGGGCATTAGGAGTCGACACTGTACTTATTTTACCGGCCTGATAATCCTGGATACGTTGCATCATTTCTGCACTAAAAACCGGACTTTGACCGGCATTGGCAGCGGCGGCATTGAAATATTGCGCAAATTGATAGGAATCCATCATTTCCGGTATCTGCAAAGCGTCTGTGAAACGGACGTTACCAGAATAACTTACACTGGTCTTACCGGCCTGTCCTCCTTTTGTTTTGATTAAGATCACGCCGAAAGAAGCACGCGCTCCATAAATAGAAGAAGCGGCAGCATCCTTCAAAACCGAAATCGATTCGATATCATTCGGATTGACCGTATTCATATTTCCTTCGATACCATCAATCAATACCAAGGGCTTCGAACCCGAACCGTCACCGATCGTACCGGCTCCACGGATATTGAAACTCATTTCATTATCCAGTGTACCACCACCTGAGTTCACAGAGAAGTTCAAACCGGGAACCACACCCTGCAAAGCCTGTGATACATTCTGGACCGGACGAGATTCGATTACTTCCGCATCAACCATGCTGACAGATCCGGTCAGGTTGAGCTTTTTCTGTGTTCCGAAACCGACAACAACTACTTCATCAAGCGTTTGTGTGTCTTCTTTAAGTACGATTTTAATCGAACTTTGCCCTGTGTATTCTACCTCCTGGGTAACATAACCGATAAAAGAGATTTGAATCACGTTCCCTTTTTTGACATGGGTTAATTCAAAATTACCATTCATGTCCGTGACAGTTCCATTTGTTGTCCCTTTTACGACTACAGAAGCTCCGACCACAGGACCAAACTCATCTTCAATAGTACCTGTGAGTTTTTCTGTCTGTTGAGTAATAGTTGTCGCCGCTTTCACTTCCGAAGCATGAAGCTGTGCTTCACCAAAAAAAGCTAACGAAAGCAACAAAACTCCAACGGTTTGCATTTTTTTTAGCATAGCATTACTTTTAATTAATAAAACTAGTTAACTATATGGGTGAACATATATCAATCAAATAATTACAAAATTCGACATAGACTATATCCACATTTGATTTCACCATAGTTCTAACAGAACTATTTTCATTTTGCGATGCAAATATATATATAATTTTAAATTATACAATATTTTTAGATTATAAATATTTAAAAACCATCTATAATACCCAATGACGTATTTAATAATAAAAAAGTAAATTTATTTTCACAATGAAACACTTCTGCCTGTTCTTGCTATCAAAATGTATACATACTTAAAAAGAAACTAACGAATAAGTTCTGTTAGGACTATGGTATTTTTTTCAAGAAGTTTAGTTGATTTTCTCTCTTGTGACCATTTGTAAGATTTCTTACCAAGAAAGATGAAGCCAAGAATGTGATATAAGGTATGCCGTGCACCTTCGATGCCGAAGCTACCTTACAATAGAGTTTAGTTATTTACACACGGTGTTGTAAAAGTCTTACTGAGATGTTGTATAGATTAAGGTATCATACAAATCAACGGCTGATAAACAACCACGCATCCTTATATTTCGGATTTGCACGAAGCGTTGCCATATAAGATTCCGCCGCTTCCCGATTGTCAAACTTATCCGCATAGATACGATATTTCCCGTCGCGGACCACTTTGCTGACATGCTTGCACGCATTACGGTCTACACCGGCAATGAACTCGTCTGCCTGCGACTCCGTAGGAAAACTGGCAATTACGATATGATACATTTTTTTAGGCTGCACAGCCACCGGTTTCGAAGCAACCACTTTCTTGGCTTGCACAGGGACAGGCGCAACTTCTTTCATTTCACGCGCGATCATCTCTTCCGAAAACTCTTGCTTCTTCTCCGTTTCCGCCACAAGACTGTCCGGCAAAAACGGTTCAGAGAGAACCAACTTTTGGGCAACCACTCCAGCCGGAACAAAACTGGCTGTATATGCCTCCTGGTTCACATCTTCCACAGGTGTGGAAACCAGCAGAAACAAGGCGACTGCGGCAGCCGAAACCATCGCTACGCGGATCAACCTGCGGCTGACCGGAATATAGAGCGTATCTTTCTTTTCCTTTTTGGATACAAGAAGCAGTTCCTCTTCCCGCTCCATCTGCAACGGGGCCAAAGCCGGAAAATGGAAAACGGGCAACCCATAAGAAACGGCACTGAACAAATCCGTCTCGCCCGGATGGAAAATCATCTGCCCCTCTTCGCCTACACAAAACGAGCCCAGCACGCCCAACGACAACTTCCCGTACTGCTGCAAAGTGCTTTTTATATCTTCCACATCTTCCTCCAGCATCAGTTGCGCCTGACGATAATCCACGGCATACATCTGCATATATGATTCAGGCAAAAGCCCGTCATTGTGCTGGAGTGTCCTATTGAATCCGATCTCTTTCCGTAAAGGGCGGAACATGTGTTCCTCCGCCTGCTGCACAGCCGGAACAACCTGCAGGACAAAACCTCCGAACTTCGGCACAATCACACAATCATGCACCAGAAGCAAGCGTTCAATATGTGTTACTATTCTAAGCATACAACAAAGGTAGGCTTTTTGTCTGAAATATCAAAATTTCATTCCTGTGTGTCAGGGCAACCGCATCAAAATAACGTTAGCTTAGGTAACAAACGTAGTTTTCAACCACCTCTCCCTTATTGTCCATTTTCCCCAAAAAGCCATTGGTCCAAATCGAAACTACTACCCCATAAAAATTGATTTTCTACCCCATATAATTCAATTTTCCCTTGCGGGTAATATTTTTTAAGAAACATGATTTTTGACAACGAACTATTATTCAGATAAATACAAAATCATGCCTTTTTAAGGGGGGATATTGTAAACTGTTGAAGCTTCTCACCCTTGTATCCACCCTACTTATCCCTATTAATACAAAATCGACAAATATTGATTATCAGCTCATTGACATTTTGATGCGGTTGCCCTGGATATACAGCAATGTGCCGCTTGTCATATTTCAGAACGCTTTTTATGCAAATTTCCACTATGAAAACCAAGACTTTCTTATGCACCTGCGTAAAAAATTTCGTTTTTATGTATCTTTGCACATTGATTAAAAGAAGAACAGTCTTTGAACTCGAATAAGGATAAACACAAAGAACGAAACAATATGGAAATTGCAAGTAAGTACAACCCCGCAGAAGTAGAGGGCAAGTGGTATCAGTATTGGTTGGATAACGGCTTTTTCAAGTCGAAACCGGATGGTCGTGAAGCGTATACGATTGTTATTCCTCCCCCTAATGTTACCGGCGTGCTCCACATGGGACACATGCTTAACAACACGATCCAGGATATCCTGATCCGCCGTGCCCGTATGCAGGGAAAGAATGCTTGCTGGGTGCCGGGAACGGACCATGCCTCTATCGCTACCGAAGCGAAAGTAGTGAACCGCCTGGCACAGCTGGGGATCAAGAAGACCGACCTGACACGCGAAGACTTCCTGAAACATGCCTGGGAATGGAAAGAAGAGCACGGAGGCATCATCCTCAAACAGTTGCGTAAGCTGGGCGCATCGTGCGACTGGGACCGTACGGCTTTCACGATGGACGAACTGCGCTCGGAAAGTGTGATCAAGGTCTTCGTCGACCTCTATAACAAAGGATTGATCTACCGCGGTGTCCGTATGGTAAACTGGGACCCGAAGGCGCTGACTGCGCTTTCCGACGAAGAAGTCATCTACAAGGAAGAGCACAGCAAACTGTATTATCTCCGCTACAAGGTGGAAGGGGATCCGGAAGGCCGCTATGCGATTGTCGCGACAACCCGACCCGAAACGATCATGGGCGATACGGCCATGTGTATCAATCCGAACGACCCGAAAAACGCGTGGCTGAAAGGGAAAAAAGTGATTGTTCCGCTGGTAAACCGCGTGATTCCCGTGATTGAAGACGAATATGTGGACATCGAGTTCGGTACCGGTTGCCTGAAAGTGACGCCGGCACACGATGTGAACGACTATATGTTAGGAGAAAAGTATAATCTGCCATCGATCGACATCTTCAACGACAACGGTACGATCAGCGAAGCTGGCGGCCTGTATGTCGGGATGGACCGTTTCGACGTCCGCAAACAGATTGAAAAAGACCTGGAAGCTGCCGGTTTGATGGAAAAGGTTGAAGCGTACGAAAACAAAGTCGGTTTCTCCGAACGTACCAATGTGCCGATCGAACCGAAGTTGTCCATGCAATGGTTCCTGAAAATGGAACATCTCGCACAAATCGCCTTGGAACCGGTGATGAAAGATGAAATCAAGTTCTATCCTCCGAAGTTCAAGAACACCTATCGCCACTGGATGGAGAATATCAAGGACTGGTGTATCAGCCGCCAGTTGTGGTGGGGTCACCGTATTCCGGCCTACTTCCTGCCCGAAGGCGGATATGTAGTCGCCGAAACAGCCGAAAAAGCCCTGGAAATGGCCAAGGAAAAGACCGGGAACGCCTCCCTGACAATGGCAGACCTGCGGCAGGACGAAGATGTGCTGGACACATGGTTCTCTTCGTGGCTGTGGCCGATCTCCCTGTTCAACGGCATCAACGATCCCGGCAACGAAGAGATCAATTACTACTATCCGACGAGCGACCTAGTGACAGGGCCGGATATTATCTTCTTCTGGGTGGCCCGTATGATTATGGCGGGCTACGAATATCAAGGCAAGATGCCATTCAAGAATGTCTATTTCACCGGTATCGTGCGTGACAAACTGGGACGTAAGATGTCCAAGTCGTTGGGCAACTCTCCCGACCCGCTGCAACTGATCGAGCAATACGGAGCCGATGGCGTGCGCATGGGATTGATGATGGCAGCACCTGCCGGAAACGACATTCCTTTCGATGATGCGCTGTGCGAACAGGGACGTAATTTCAATAATAAGATCTGGAATGCGTTCCGCCTGATCAAAGGATGGACGGTCGACGAACAGGTAGAGCAGCCCGAAGCGGCAAGCACTGCTGTCAAATGGTTCAAGATGCAGTTGGACAAGACGATTGCCGAAATGGATGACCTGTTCTGCAAATACCGTTTGAGCGAAGCGATGATGGCGGTCTACAAACTCTTCTGGGATGAGTTCTCTTCTTGGTATTTAGAGATGGTGAAACCGGGGTACGGGCAACCGGTCGACAAGTCGACCTATATGTCCACATTGGGCTTCTTCGATGCCCTGCTCCGCCTGCTCCATCCGTTTATGCCTTTCATCACAGAAGAATTGTGGCAGGCATTGGAACCGCGCAAGGATGGCGAGAGCCTGATGGTCGCCCTGATACCGGAAGTCGCGCCCGTAGATACCGCCTACCTGGAAGCTTTCGAAATCGCCAAAGAAATTGTAGGAGGAGTGCGCACGATACGCCTCCAGAAAAACATACCGAATAAAGAAACCTTGGAATTGCAGGTGTTGGGTGAACACGATGAGCACTTCAATGCCGTAATCGCCAAGATGTGCAACCTGTCATCGATCGCCCGTACAGAAGAAAAAGCGGCAGGTTCTGCCTCTTTCTTAGTGCGGACAACGGAATATGCCGTTCCATTAGGCAATATGATCAACGTGGAAGAAGAGTTGTCCAAACTTCAGGACGAACTGGAATACCAGAAAGGTTTCTTGGCATCCGTCATGAAAAAGCTCGGTAACGAAAGCTTTATAAACAAAGCCCCGGCCAAAGTAATCGAATTGGAACGGAAGAAACAGGCCGATGCGGAAAGCAAAATCAAGTCGATTGAAGAAAGCATTGCTGCTTTGAAGAAATAGAACCAGAGTCCAGCAAGTGAAACCATGTTAAAAAGGGGAAGTGCAGAGTGCATTTCTCCTTTTTCGCGTTGAATGTTTTCGTACACATCCAAAAAAAACTATATTTGCAATCAAATATATAATCACATAATTCAATTTAATATCATGGAGAATTCAAGAAGATCTTTCTTTAAGAAAGGGCTGGCAGGAGCAATCTTGCTGGGTACGGCAAGCGTAGCCAAGGCTGGATTGCCCGATCCCGTGAAGCCCAAGGCTGCCAAGGCCATCAATCCCTTTCATTTGGGTATGGCCGGATATACGTTTGTGAATTTTGACTTGGAAACTACGTTAAAAACTTTGCAGCGTCTGGATATTCACTATCTTTGTATCAAGGATTTCCACTTGCCGATGGACAGCAATGAGGAGCAAATCAAGGCTTTCCACGACAAATGCGCTTCTTATGGTGTGACCGGATATGCAGTCGGCCCTATCTATATGAAGAGCGAAGCTGAAATCGACCGAGGCTTTGAATATGCCAAACGAGTAGGCGTGAAAACGATTGTCGGCGTACCGAATTACGAACTCCTGCCCTATGTGGACAAGAAAGTAAAAGAGTATGACTTCCATTATGCAATCCATTTGCATGGACCCGATATCAAGACCTATCCGGATGCTACGGATGTGTGGGAACATACGAAAGACCTGGACCCGCGTATCGGCATGTGTCTGGATGTCGGCCATGACCTGCGTAACGGTTGTGATCCGGTTGCCGACCTGAAGAAGTATCATACCCGTGTGTTCGATATGCACATCAAGGATGTGACGGACTCTTCCAAAGCCGGACGCGGTATTGAGATCGGACGCGGAAAGATTGATTTCCCCGCGTTGATCCGCATGATGCGCGAAGTGAACTATACCGGGATGTGCAGCCTTGAGTTTGAAAAGGATATGAAAGATCCTTTCCTCGGCATTGCAGAATCTATCGGCTATTTCAAAGCGATAAGTGATATGGCATGATAAGAATTATGATTTATGATTTGTGACTTATGAAGCACAAGTTGTGAAGCATAATTCACAAATTATAAATCATAAATAGAAAAATGAAAACAACGTTGTATCTGTTGATGGCCTGCCTGTTTTCGGCATGCAGCACCATTGAGTATGTCGGAATAGAAACGTATAACCCTGCCGAGATTACGTTTCCCAAAAACGTCGGCAAGGTTTTGATTGTCAATAATGCCGTTACCCAACCCGACGATGTCGGTTATGCCTACTATTTATATGGAAACGTACAAGATACGGTTCGCGCCCATGCGGATAGCGCCTTGTATGAGGCCTGCCGCTCCTTAGGCAAAGCAATAGTGGATGTTTCCTTTTTCAATGATGTCCTTCTCTATCAGGGAGGTACCCGTCAGGATACAAAATACTTAGTGGATGAAAAGCTGACGCCCGAAGTAGTCAATGAATTATGCCGGGAAACGGAGACGGATGCCATCATTTCATTCGACCGCTTGCTGTTTCAGATGGAAAAGAATGTCGTCGCTTTATCGGAAGGCTTTGTTGCCGGAAGGATCGACGTTGATATTACGGGAGTTATCCGGAGCTATCTTCCCGGACGTGACAAACCGTTAGCGACTGTCTACGTGCAAGATAGCGTTTTTTGGTCCGAAAATGCCGACAATATAGAACAATTGAAACGTTATCTGCCATCACCGGATAAAGCTTTACAGGTTGCCGGACAGTATATCGGCACGAAAGTGACTCCAAACTTTGTCCCCCACTGGGATAATGAAAACCGTTGGCTCTATAAAGGAGAGGGAGCGCGATGGAAAGAGGCGACCGCCTATGCTTTGGCAGACAAATGGGATGAAGCAGCCTCCCGGTGGAAATATGTGTATGAAAATTCTTCCCGTTGGGCGGAACGGGCAAAAGCGGCATCCAATCTGGCTTTATACAATGAGATGAAAACTCAGTTGCAAGAGGCCTATAACTTGGCTGCCAAATCCTATGAACTTTTTAACAGTAAGAAAGGAGAAGAATACAACTACACGAAAATGCAACGGCTGTATATGGAAGCTCTTGGCAACCGTATCCGTTCAGATCAAAAACTAAATAAGCAATTTGGAGAATAATAATCTTGTATTCTCTGAATTATTATTACTTTTGGCAGACGTTTCGAACAAAAAATAAATAATACGATATGAGTGCAAATAATGCAAAGGTCCAGGCGGTCATAGAAACGACTTTCAATTCGGCCATCAATAAACTACTTGCTGCGAATGAAGCGGGTAATTGTTACAGCGATTTATACGTGCAGGTAGATGCAGAAAGTGGAGAGCTGCTTATTTATGATGAAGAAAGCAAGCTGGTTGAAAAGACGATTATTTTCGATTGGGTGAATACAGGATGCGATGACGATCAGTTCACGCAACAGGTTGCTTCAACTCTGAAAGCCGTTCTTACCCTTCTGGTCACAAAAAAAGTTTTTGATGCCCCTTGTTTTCTGAAACCTTTCTCAGTGAGCCTGACCGATGAGAATTTCTCTGTTATAGAGGAACTTCTGTTCTTAGACGATGAAAATCTTCGTTTGGATGATCCTCTTTTAAAAGATTTAGATGCAGATTTAGATGATTTTTTAGCAAAACTTCTTTCAGATGTCAAATAAACATACTATATTTGCACCCGAATTAAGGAAACAAATGTTGCCGAAATAGCTCAGCTGGTAGAGCAACGCATTCGTAATGCGTAGGTCGCCGGTTCAAGTCCGGCTTTCGGCTCACAAAATCAAGCAATTATCTTTTTAGGTAATTGCTTTTTTTATGGGGGTTTCTGTGGTTTTCGTGTGGGTTTACATGGGGCATGTAAACTGAGATGTAAACCATGAGTACAACAATCAGTGTCGTATGTTACAAGTCTAAAGTATTGAAAAACAATGAATCGCCTTTAATGTTGCGTATCTGTAAAGATGGTAAACGGAAGTATGAAAGTATTGGAATTTCAATATTACCTTCTTTGTGGGATTTCAAGCAAAACAAGCCCACAAGAAAATGTCCAAATAAAGAGTACATAGAAAGGTTAATAGCGGAGAAAGTAAAAGTCTATACAGATAAGGTTATAGAGTTCAAATCACAGGAAAAAGAATTTACAGCAACTTCCTTAATGGAGAAGGTGAACAAACCAGTAAAGCGTAAAACTGTGCAAGAGGTCTTTAATCAGTATATCCAAGAACTTGAATCTGCAAATCGTTTACGTTATGCGGATATGTATAAATGTACTATGCACTCCCTTATAAAATTCAACAAACATTTGGATATTCCTTTTTCGGATATAGACACTATCTGGTTAAAACGTTATGAAGTATGGCTACAAAGTCAAGGCTTGGCTATAAACACATTGGGAACACGCTTTAGGCATTTACGGGTGATTTATAATTTTGCGATAGAGGAGAAGATCGTTAAATCAGAATATTATCCTTTTAATTCGTTTAAAGTCTCTAAGTTAAACCAAACTACAGCCAAACGTTCAATACAGAAGGATGAGATCTTATCTGTACTAAACTATCAAGGGCAAACACCTTTGGAATGTTTAGCTATAGACTTGTTTACTTTTTCATATCTGGCAGCAGGTATTAACTTTGGAGACATTGCTCGTTTGACAAAAGATAATATCTTGGAAAATAGATTAATCTATATCAGAAAGAAAACTCAAAAGCAGATAAAGGTTTCATTGCAGGAACAGGCTATTAAATTGATTCAGAAATACTCAATGCCTGATAATCCCTATTTATTCCCTATTCTATCTAATTTTCATAAGACAGAACAGCAGAAAGTAAATAGGATTCATAAGATTATAGCGAAAGTGAATAAGTCTTTGAAAGAAATAGGAGAAAGGTTGAATATTCCTATTGACTTGACAACATACGTTGCAAGACATAGTTTCGCTACAGTTTTAAAAAGATCAGGTGTCAATACCTCTTTAATCTGTGAGGCTTTAGGACACAGTTCTGAGAGAGTAACCCAAATCTATTTGGACAGCTTCGGTAATGACCAGATGGAAGACGCTATGAAAAACCTACTCTAAACGAAAGAATCCTGTTTCCAGAAATGGGGACGGGATTCTTTTTATCTTAATTTTGCCATATCAAACAAGTAAAAGGAAATGATACAGAATATAGACAACCCGTTATTGACGTATGTACTGAAATACTTCGGCTCTTACCAAGCTATCTTAGAAAAAGATGAAGATGGCAAGACGTATTTAATGAATACTTGGTATCCTGTTGGATTCGCCCACTGGTATGAGGATATTCTAAAATCAATCCCTTTCAAAAGATCAGGCTATGATAAGCACGAGCGTTTACAGGAACTTCTAACGGAATTGAATCTGGACAAGGAATCGTTCTGGGGGCTGATCCTATATCTGTATGACTATACTACGGACGCTTGTAAGAATTTACTCGTACCACAAAAGACACACCAAGAAACCTACAATGAATTTTGTGAGTTCTTAGAGCAGAATCCCCGTATAGAATCACTGACATTTAAAACCACCAATAAAAAGACTTATACTATATCTGATAAACTGATCCTTAACTTCTTGGCTGTATATTTGCAGGAAGAGAAAATGAGTGACCGCCAAAAAGATCAGTTTCATAATGATCTCAGACCTCTATCAGCAACAGAAAAGGCAGATTCCAGACGAAAGATCAGTTATTTCTTTGCACGTCAACTAACCCAATTCCTGCAAATAGAGGGAATCTCTAATATTAAAAGAAGGGGAAAAGCCACTATCTCAAATAAAGAAAAGGAGTTGATCTTATGTTTACTCTATGTATGCAAATTTGCAGATAATCCAGAAAACTACTTGGACTTAGGCTATTACAACAAACTGATGAAAGACTTCAAAGGCTTATCCATGAATATGTCCCATAAATATGAACTGGAAATACATGCTGGCTGGATATTAAAATAAAGGATACAAATCGCACCGCCAAAACTTATCCTATATACGTTCTCAGACCGCTATACTTTTGCAACGTCAATAAGACAAATAATATTAACAATTAAAATTTAGAAAACATGAAAAATTTAAAAGAAGTACAGGCAGAAGTAAAGAAAGAAGAAAGCGTATTGAACCAGTTGGTAAAAAGAGGTGCTAATGCAGAGGTTATCGAGGCTCAACAGAGATCAGTGGCTAAGGTAAAAGGTGAATTGGAAGAGATAAAAAACACTCCAACTGAAAAAGCAATCCAATCAGCAGCAACAGCAGGCTTTATGACATTCAATGTCGTAAAAGATGGTGAAATCTCAAAAGAATCAAAGAAAATCGCATTTGTAAAGCACAATAGACCTATTGACATGAAGAGAGTTGATAAATTCATTCACTTGATTGGAAACAACAAATATGAGAAAGCCTATCCTATCATTGTGGCAGAAGCAGAAAAGATACTTGAATATAGCTATACTGTTGTTGATGTAAAGGGACAGGAGATCAACAGAGAAGAAGCAAAAGAGTATTATGTTATTTTAGATGGACAGCATAGAGGTATGGCATTTGCGAAATTGGCAACAGCAGATAAGGATATTGAAATTCCAAACGTCCATATCCGTAACGAAGAAAATATCGGTGAATATCTGGTTGATATTAATGACGCTGCCAAAAGCTGGGATAGTAAAGACAAATATGCCGTTGCAGGATTGACATCTAAAGAAGAAGCTATCCAAACAATCTCAGAAAAGATCGGAGAAGGCTTTAATCCTTCAACAGCAGCCATAATCTATTTAGGGAAGAAGATTTCTTCTAATTGCTTGAATCAAGCACTAAAAGGCGAAGATGTCAAATATCCTAAAGGGACATCATTCAATAAAGAACGTGGAGACAAATTTATTACACTTTGCAAAGTGGCAGGAATGGAAGTAAACCTGATAACAAAACATTATTACATTGATGGTTTCAACTCATACGCAACTTCAACAAATGATGATACGGCTTTTGGAGCATTGAAAGGAATTGGCAAATTGAAAGATTTCCAGAAAAAGATCAAAGCTGTGAAAAATGGCGATGATTTTATTAAACTCTTAAAAGAAGTCGCTTAATCCTATCTTCCAAAAGTTTAGAGGTTTACCTTGGGTAAAAGGATAAACCTCCAACTTTTAAACTAAAGCCAATATCATTCTATATCTTTTATTTGGCTTGTGAAGGAATACGTTCAAAGAAAATCAAAACTAAGGCGTATTTCCAGTTTAAATTTTTAATTTTAGGGGATTTTTGGTGACTGGCTATATAAAAGAGGAATTTTCTAAAAATCCCCTAATCTACCAGTTTCCAATCTTAAAGTAACATTTAACTCAGATTTTTTCTACCATGCAGACAGAGGAAATAAAAATACATAAAGGAGAATGGCTTACGGACGCTTTAAAGAGACAAGGATATGAAAATATCCCGTCAAACGTGATTCTGGATAAGACACTTACAGGGCTTGGAGCTACCCATACGGAATTACACTCAAACCGTAATTCCATTATCATAGAACCCAATGTCCCCGTTATCCTTGAAAAAACAAAAGATAATCCAGACTGGTTGGCAGTTTGGGAGAATTGCACACCTTCTAAAGTTGAAAAATACTTGCAATCAACAAATAAAAGAAAAAAACTGATTTGTACACCTGAAAGTTTTTCAAAAATCAGGGAAGTCGCCAATGAATTGAACCTGAATATTTACACTGATTATTTTTGTTTGATGGATGAATGCGAAAAATTCATTCAAGACGTGGATTATAGAAAGCGGATCACTCAACCTATATATGAGTTCTTCCAATTTCAACAGAAAGCGTTGGTTTCTGCAACACCTTTAGAAATAAGCCATCCTGCATTGGTTGAGCAAAATTTCAGGAAATTGAAGATAGTCCCTCAATACAATTATCAGATTCCTTTGGAATTAGTGGTTACAAATAGTTATGACAGTACTGTAAGGAAACGCTTTCAGGCATTGAAAGATAGCGACTGTATCTGTATATTCCTCAATTCAACTGATGGAATCAATAAGATAATTGACTCATTGCATCTGACTGATTACAAAGTGTTTTGTTCCAATCAGAGTGTGAAGAAGTTGAAAGAAAGGGAGTTTGATAATGTATATGAAATGCTTGAGCCTTTGGCTAAATACAATTTCTTTACTTGCCGTTTCTTTTCCGCTTTGGATATAAAGTTAAAGCAAAAGCCTGATATTTTAATACTTACCAACTTATATGAAGCGGTTTACACAATGATTGATCCTTTTACGGAAGCGATTCAGATACAAGGTCGTTTCCGCAATGGTTTCAATTCACTAACTCATATCTCAAATGTCAAGATTGATTTGGATGTGAAAAGCGATGAAGCTATTAAAGGTATGATTGAGGAGTTTGAGATTACCTATTACCAGTTAAAGGACAGGCTGGAACAAGCTACAGATAAATATAGGCTGCAAGCTATATTCAAAGATATGAAAGCCGTAAAATATGCGGATTTGTTGGACAAACAAGGAAATATCAATTATTTCTCTGTTGATAACCTGTATAATGAAGAGAGGGTAAAGGGATATTATAAGACAAAGGAATCTCTTTTTAACGCTTATAATGCCACCAATCATTTTAATGTAATGGATGCTTCCGTAATCGAACCTTTGGGAGAAGATGATTTGTTGACATTGAGAAAATTCAAAACGGATATAGAAAAACGTCGTTTGTTGACTGAACAATTAAGCAAGCTCTATTCAAATCAAGATCAAATTGATATTTCCTTTTACTTGGATATTTTAAGGAAAGAAGATCAAGGCACATATACAATTGACGCATTCCAGAAAATAGGAAAAGAAGGACTGGAAAAGGCTGAATATAAAAAAAGTACAATAGACAAGGCTGTAAAAGAATATGACAAAATGATCCACCGTTTCCTTCCTGAGATCATAAAAGACATACAGAGTGAGTTCTATCTTAATATATGGATTGAAAAAGAAGAGATAAGGGACCATCTGGAAATGATCTATAAGAAACACAACATTTTATATTCTGTGAAGCTGAATACAATAGAAGATTACTTCTGGACAAAAGACACCCATACAAAAAAGCCCTATAAGTATCTCTTAAAGAAGCCTAAGCAGGATTTAGGGGATTTTTAAGGAGTGGCTATATAAAAGAGAAAATCTTGAAAAATCCCCTGAATCTGAAAAATTAAGCGAAAAAAAGGTCTAATGATTGGAATCCTGTTACTGTTAAACAGTTTCAGGATTTTTCTTTATTTAGGATCAAATAGAAAACGGATATTCCCATTTCTGGAAACATCCGTCTTAAAATACTTAATTATCAATGCAAAATCGATTATGTGCTTTTCTTTTTTTCTTGATCCGATTTCTAACAATGGGAATGGATATATAAGTTTCTGTTGGCAAAATGTGTCTTCTTTTGATGGTTTCCACGATTTCCCTGTAAACTTCGATTCTGTTAAAGGGGCTATATTCGTACATAGTGAATTTCTTTATCATGAATATTGGATTATCTGGAAACATGTTGAATCTCTTTAACTTGGAAGAACACACGAAGTTACAGATAAATAAGGAGTTAAAAAAGTGATTTGTGAGTAATTCAAAAAAAGGAGAAAAACGATACTTCCTGTTTGATTTTTCCAATTGAACACGTATCTTTGTGGTAAATAGATAAAAGAATATGAAATCAACTACTGAATATATAAACATCTTGCGTGACTATATGGCGAAGAACGCTTCCAAATATAGCATTACCCGTATGGGGATATTCGGTTCTGTTGCCAGAGGAGAACAAACAGAAGATAGTGACGTTGATGTTTATTTGGAAACATCAAAGCCGAATATGTTTGCATTGGTACATATAAAAGATGATCTGCAAACCCTGTTTGGTTGTAATGTCGATATTGTCCGATTACGGGATCACATGGATTCTTTTTTGAGAAACCGAATTGAAAAGGAGGGTATTTATGTGTGATACAGAGTTAATCCGTTCTTCTTTAATAAAGATACAAACGGCTTTAGATAGAATATTAAAGAGATCGGAAACAATACTTTCTCCAGACGATTTCTTGACGACACCAAGTGGAGTTGAGAGGTTGGAAAGTATTTGTATGCTGCTGATTGCGATCGGAGAAAGCATCAAGCGTATTGATAAAGCTACAAATAAAGAACTTTTATCGCATTATCCTGAAATTGATTGGAAAGGAGTTATGGGAATGCGAGACATTATAGCACATCATTATTTCGATATAGATGCAGTTATCGTTTTTGATGTAATGAAAAACAACCTGCCAGCCGTAAAAATGGCTATTGATAAAATGTTGTCTAACATTTAAAATTCTCTATACATTATTATATATATTCCTTTTACTTGGATAACACAAAAGAGCAAGTCAACCAAGTATCTTATACGTTCATAGGCACACAACTTTAAAAACACCCCTCCATGTATAAGAAATAGAAAAGAATATCCTACCTAAAAACCTATAGAATCAACCAATCACGATTTCAAGTTCAAACGGGTACACAACCATTCAATCCAGAAAGAAATATATTTAGCTGGTTGAATCTACCATTTGATATTGAAAATACAGGTTGTATCTCTTACTTAGCGGTATTCCTTTCTTTCTTTCAAATCCGTAATTCATAATCAATTAACTTATTAAACTACAAACGTATGGAAGGAATGTATAAAGTCTGTGACGTTAAATTGACGTACAACACAAAAGTAAAGAGTTCGGAAAGGGCTGTTGTAAGGGATTCCAATAGTACTTATTCCTTATTGATGGATCATATATATGATTCCCAAACAATCCAATACAAGGAATATATGAAACTGATCCTGTTAAACAGAGCGCATAAGGTATTGGGGATTGTGCATATCTCAGAAGGTGGATTGGATTCAACATCTGCCGATATACGGATCATTATGCAGGCTGCGATATTGGGAAACTCTTCCGCAATGATCCTTAGCCATAATCACCCATCTGGGAATAAACAGCCAAGCAACCAAGACGATTTATTAACGGACAGGGTGAAAAAGGCTGCAAAACTGTTTGATATTCAGTTGTTGGATCATATCATAGTAACGGATAGCGGATATTATTCATATTCAAACGAAGGGAGGTTATTATGAAATGGTTGTTTTTCTTAGTGCTTCTTATTTGTGTGATTGGGAATCCAGACATATACCCAGTTATAGCAACTCTTTTTCTTCTGTTTTATGGCTGTTTGTTTCTCTTTTTCTGGATAACAGGGAAATTTAAGGACAAATAAAAAATTCTATTCTCTTATTTGGTTGAAATATAAACACTTTTCGTACCTTTGTGACAATTCTACACGTTCATGGCGTTGAACCTCTATAGAAGGACATAATTAACGAAGAGCGTTTTTAAGATATTATTCTTGCTTTAGAAAATCGCCAATTTTCAAAAACCGAACAAGTAATAATAGCAACAGAAACGCTCACGCCTGTGATATATACATAATCCTTGACAAGGATATTATATCATATAGGCGTGGGACTGTTGTTTTTTATTTGTTCGGTAGGTGTTTGGCGATACCTCTAAAGCAGATAAGATATTAAAACAGTTCCCACGCTCTTTTTTTATTTCACTTTCCGTAGGGGAACAAGGAAAGAAAAAGATCGAGATATGGATAATAATTTAAATTGGACAAATGAGGATTGGTTAGAAATGGTAAATACTGACAAGGCAACAGTATATCTCCAAAAGAAAATCATAGTTAGAATTTTAAGAGACACATTAGTTTGGAGCAATAGCTCTGTAAATAGTAAAGACGAACAAATACTCTATTGGCTTACTTTTCGAATTTTAAATCTCAATCAAGAAGATATAGAATCAATATTAAGTTTAAATCCATTAATATTTCCAACTACAATTGGGAAAATGGATAAAATTAGACAATGTTCTTTCAGAAGAATCTTTAAAGAAATGTTTACTCATGATGGCAGAAAGCCTTCTACTAAAGAAATAATAGGAGTAGAGAGATTATTAAACTCATATCCTAATCCTTATAGATTAGAAAATGAGTTTGAAAAGATTCCTCCATTATATCCTGATTATAAATGGCAAGTAAATTCTGAATATGAAAAAACTCATCCATTCTATGTTACCTGTTGGTTGTAATATAAATTGAATGCCTAATTTAGTAATTTGGAATTATGGGATGGTTTGGAACAAGCAAAGAAGATGAGTTCAAAGATAAATTAGTTGATTTCTGGAACTTATTAGTGAAATTGAGTTGTAGAGAAATATCTTGGGAATTGGCGGCAAATAAATATAATTCTTTAAGAAGAGAATTAATTTGCATAGCACAAGAATTTCAAGACCCATTCTCATCATATTTTAGACGTTATACATATAATACAGGCATTTTGGGAGAAAAAACTTCTATTGGTGAAGGTATAGCTATTGTAATATTAGCAACTGATTATTATAAAAATGGTAGAAGATTTTCACAAAATACTGATGCTATAATCACTAATCAAGTAAAAGAATTCTGTTCTACAGAAGATGGGAAAAATGCTATAAGAGAAATTATAAGAAGTTCTTATAAGAACTAATCATAAATATCTATTTTTCAATATAATAAAATTAATAATTATGCCTATCAAATATACAGGTACTCCATGGATTTTCAAACCGAGTTTGAACTCTATTGCAAAAGTATTACTCATAAGTGAAATGCAATGTATGATTCAATATTTTATGATGGCTCACGGCTGTAAAAATGGTTCATATGTCATTACTTATTTTGACCAAGTAAAGGAAGAAGTGAATTTTTCTGATTTTGAATTAGAAAGAGCTATAAATGTTATAGGTGATATTAAAATGGAGAAAGAGGTCATTCTGAAAGAATTAGTAAAATATCTTTCTTCTTCCAGACAAAAGCGTTATTGTCGAGATATTCTCAATACAACAGCTTTACATATTCATAACGAGGTAAATAATCATGCTATAACCAGAATGTTGAATGAATATATAGATAATTGTATAGATGTAATTCTATCTTAAATGACAATTCTGTTTCAATGGTTATAAATCTTCCTAAACCTGGTATATAGTAAGGTATTTATAATATTAACAGCATTATTTATCTCCGAAATTAATTGGTCATTGAGAATCAAATGTTAGAGTATTAGGTCATTAAGTTATATATTGCAAGAATACAACTTATGATATTATGCTGTTTCAAAGAAATCGGAAAACTAATATTAAATTTAATTTATAATGGAATTATGTCAGAATTAACTATTGTTATAATTGTATTTATAGTTGGTGGAATAATTTACCAAATGGGAAAAAGTAATAATGATATGTCTGAAATTCCTAAAGGTGGATGTTTAGGATTTGTATCTCTATTGGCAATATGTCAAATATTAGTTCCTATTGCATTGGTACTATTACTTATTGTTGGATTATTTAAATCATGTTCATAAATAATGAATAAAGACATCTGTATGTTTAATATTCAATTTATCAACAAAATATTCTTTAAAGAATCTTTAAAAAGTTCTTATTCCACAAAAATCCGTCATTTCACACACTCCAACGTACATTTCATACAATGGAGCGTGTGAAATGACTATCTTTCTGACAAATTAGAATACTTTTGCACTAAATAATTAAATATGAGTATGGAAACAAATCAAATTAATACAATGGAACAGTCACAACAAATCGAAGAGTTGATACAATACGCATCTACTTTGTATCAAAACCATGTTTCACATGAGGAGATAAAGAAAGCTCTTATAAGGCAAGGGGCAGAGGAAGAGTTGGCTGTCCAAATTATACAAGAAATAGATAAAGAAGAAAAGAAAGAAAAATCTTCAAGTGGAAAGTATTTCTTGGTATTAGGTATGATATTATTGGGTGCTGGACTTATAAACTTTCTTTGTGGAGACCAAGAAATGACAAGAGGAACATTTCGTGCCTATTCTAAAATGACTATTGGAGGTGGAATCTGTATATTGATCGGCATTGTTGATTGGCTATCCTGTAAAATCAGACGGGAATAAGTTTGAACGGGAAGCGTAGACCAATCATTACGATTTGAATTATCTGAAAAACCGAAAAAGATACAGTTTTATTCATTATTATAGAAAACAGAAATGAAACAAATCAGTACATTCTTTCTCTTACTTGTGCTTATAACCGGTTGCCAAAGAGAAAATCTTCAAACCATTTCAAAAGAGGTTCTATCTAAAGAACTGACAGAAGTACAGGCTGATTCAGGTTTGGTGATTCTGATAAAGGACAATGAGATTGCAGCCAAAGTTAATCTAATTTCAAAAAATAAAAAATATACAGATGGAGGAACGGATGTCTTTAATCAGCCGAGATATATAGGAGGTTTGATTTATCCTTTTCCTATGATGATTGCATTAAAGGAGAATCTTCTTAATCTTTCCGATACTGTTGATGTTGGAAATGGTTCTTATATTTATAAAGGTGCAAGAATGGTTGATCATAATCACGATAAAGGAGGATATGGAGTTATTACGGCTAAACAAGTATTCGGGTATAATTCCAATATTGGCATGGCTAAACTGATGCTGAAAGGATATGAGGATAATCAGATGGAATTTGCCTCTTCCATGATAGGCTTAGGATTTCCGATTGATACTGTAAATTGGAATTCAATTGCCCTACCGTGGTTGTCTATCGGATATGAGACAAAAGTTTCCCCTATCAAGTTAATTCACTTATATAAAGATATTGCCCATAATAAAATAAATGGATATGAAAAGGTCATTCCGGATATTCAGGATCTAATGAGATTCTGTGTTGAAAGTGGTACAGGAAAGTATATCGATTCTGATGATACGGAAATTGCAGGAAAAACCAGTACTACAATAACAAGTGAGGGAAAAGAAGTATCTTTCTGTGGCTATTTTACTGTGGATGGTTCTTTATATACCTGTTTGGTCATTATATCTAATCCGAAAAAGGGTTATCCTTCTGGTGGTGTGATGGCTGGGAATGTGATTAAAGGGATAGTGAATCATTTAAAATCAGAAGAAAATGAAAATGAAAAAGAAAATTGATCCACACGAAAAAGTTTCTTGGGATGATTATATTATTAGCAGCACTTCATATTACCTTAGGGACGGGCATTATATTGATTGTTTTTGGGGGCCTCAGGAATATGATGGCTCAAATCCACATGCTTTAAAGTTAAGAACAAAATACTTGATAGATGTATTAGTTGAAGAGTACGAAATAAAAAAATCTGTCGCGACTCTCGTTATACATGATTATGCAGAAAGGACGAGATTAGAAGAGAAAGAATTAAATGTGTTTTTGGAAGGTAAAAAGGATTTAGATGAACAGATTGATCTAATAGCCAATAAAATAAAATCGAATATCAATTTTTCTATTGGTGGATGGGATGCTTATAGACTATTGAAGAAAGTGATAAAATTATCATATTATGATAATAATATGATCAGGTTTTATGACTACAATAAAGATTCTGAAATAACATCTGATAAAATTCGTTGCGAAAGGGTTTTGTCTGTTATATCAGCATATACAGGGAAAGAAATTTCTAATTTGAAACGAATACCTTTTTTTATAGTGGATGATGAAATTTCTAAAGATAAACTTACCCAGTTATATGATTTATTGGATAATGGTTTTTCAGATCGTAAAAAAAAGGATTGTTTTTTTAGTAATTTAGGAAACAATTCTCCTTCCTGTACAAATCGATTTCTATGTGCTGCTTTGTTTAGGTATCGTATTGCTTTAAAGAATGTAACAAATATCTTTGAATATATAGATACATCTAATAATTTCGTAAATGACTTACCGAAGAATCTATATGAACATCATATCAATGAAATCGAAAAATCAATCATTTTCTTATTAGGGGATAATTTTGATAAAACATTTACGGAAGAAGAGTTAAAAGAGAAATATGGTTATCCGAAAATGTCTAATGAAGAGTTGCATAAACTGGAATGGGAAATAAGATAACAATTGATTTTTAATAACAATACTTATTTTGATAGATAACAGTTTTATATAATCTTATGGGATGTTCAGATTATATGAAGATATACGTAAATTGTGGTAGACAGTTTGATTTTGATTCCATACAATATGATTTATAATAGTATAAATAAGAATAAGCTACCTTCAAAAAAGAAATTAGTGGTATTTACTGGAGCAGGAATCAGTGCAGAAAGTGGATTATCTACATTTCGTGATAAAAGTGGCTTGTGGAATAGGTATGATCCATTGAAATTAGCAAGTGTTGGAGGATGGCTTAAAAATCCAGAATTGGTATTGGACTTCTATAATTACAGAAGAAAGCAACTTTTAGAAGTTGAACCTAATCATGCCCATAAACTATTAGCTGAATTAGAAAACTGGTTTGATATTACAATTATCACTCAGAATGTGGATAATCTACATGAACGGGCAGGGAGCAGCCATGTGATTCATTTACATGGAGAATTGACAAAAGTAACATCGTCCAAAGAAATGCTGAATCCTCACTGTATCAAAGAATATCCATTGGATAAGCCCATATTGATAGGAGATAAGGCAGAGGATGGATCACAGCTAAGACCTTTCATAGTTTGGTTTGGAGAATGTTTATATGCTATGGAAGTAGCTATTGATTATGTAAAAGATGCAGATATTTTTGTCGTGATAGGCACTTCATTAGAAGTAAATCCAGCAGCTACACTGATTAATTATACTAATTCTGAAACACCTTGTTACGTGATTGATCCATCTGATTTATCTAATAAAATTCCAAATGGATTTGTTCACATAAAAGAAGTTGCGACAAAAGGTGTGGATATATTGATAGATGAATTAACACAACTAAATAAATATAAGATTTTTGATTGATAATGAGTAATATAAACGGTATTTTTAAAGTGAGTACTTTTTTTGATGGATAACGGTTTTATATACCCCATTGAAAAA
The DNA here is from genome assembly GCA_017937385.1 of Parabacteroides sp. Lineage (GTDB taxonomy): Bacteria > Bacteroidota > Bacteroidia > Bacteroidales > Tannerellaceae > Parabacteroides. Next base: position 72,683 of record JAGBDR010000025.1, on the reverse strand, counting down.
AGGTACTATCAATGAAGTTAGAAAGATTAGGATTACCTGATGTATGAAAATTAATAGGATAGATAAAATGATGGAGAAAATGAAATACTATATTCTCTTACTTGTATTATGCTTATTTGCTTGTAATGATAACACACCTTTACAAACGTCAGTTACAGTAAACGTCTCAAAATCAGGAACGTTAGATTCTTTATTGAGTAATTATAATAAAGATGTCATTGACACATTGATTGTAACAGGGAAAATCAATGAATGGGATATGATTACGATTCAAAATATGGATAGCTTATCTTATTTGGATTTGGAAGAAACTACAATCAAGTATATTCGACCAAAGGCTTTTATGGGTAATGATAGAATACGAACTGTTATACTTCCTAATGATATTTCAGTTGGATATGGGGCTTTTTCTAATTGTAAGAATTTAGAAAGGTTGGTATCGAAACAGGCTTTGTTTGATATTACTTTTGATAAGTGGTTGGAAGAGTTAGGATATAGCAAAGATGGTAAATATTATACTAATAGTGATTCCATTCCAAATTTGAGTAATGATATGATTGATACTCTTTTAAATAATTTGAATACTTATGCACATTTATCACATCCAAAAGATATAGAAAAATGTATTAGAGCTTATTATATAGATAGATTCTATTCTACTGCAGGATTCTATTTTACTCGTTTTGAAGAACGTTTGAATCAATACTACTTGGATGGAGCATATAAATGGGCATTCATTTCAGAAGACGATATTTATGAAAATGTATATTTATATCATACTTTTCAAGGAAAAGTAGCTGAAGAAGAAAGAGCCAAATTAGATGTTAAAGCTCAAAGTATGAGAGATTGGAATAAGATGTTGGAAAAGAACAGAAAATTGTTTGAGTCATATTTAGAATCTTGCCAAGAATTGTATGCCTACTCTTTTCTTTCTGCAGAAGGGAATTGGCCTAAATTCATGACTTATGACAATTATACACCTCATATAGAGTTTATAAAGAGTTGTGCAGATAATAGATTTGCTTATTAAATAGAAGATGAAACACTTTATCTTCTTACTTGGATTATGTTTGCTTAGTTGTAACAATCAGCCAAGTAAACAAGAGAATCTGTCAAACTCAGAGCAACAAGAAACAATAGGGGAAAAAGAACAATACGTTGATGAATATAAGTTTAAAGTAATATTTAAACAAGAAAAGTCATCAGAACATATATATGCAGATTTGTCCATTGAAACGAATAAAGGAAACACAATTTTTAGTAAACAAATTGGAACTACTTCAATTGATTGGTTAAACAAGGATGGAGATATTGTTTCTATTGATTATACAATTAATAATACACTTGCAAGAGACAACCAAGCTAAATTTAGTGGTAGAATGTTTTTAGATTATACTTTTTTTACATTGGTTGATTTGAATTTTGATGGTAAGAAAGAAATTTTAATACAAAAAGACTTTGGTGGAGGTCAAAGAGGATTGTCAAGATACTCTCTCTACACATTTCCCGAATTGAAATTACTGTTGGATAGTAATGACAATGGTTTTGAGATTGACCCTTATTGGAGTATTGATATACATAATCAAAGGATAATAGCTTATGGTTTCAATGGATGCTGTTGCAATACTTTCAATATATATGAATGGAATACAACTAAAACTGGATTGATACAAAGAAAAGAAGTCAGAGAAATAGGATGTTATCAAGAAAATGATTTTGGATATATTGTTTTGAGGCATACTATATTTGACAACGAAGGATATTATTCAGATCACTTTGAAGAAAATATAATTTTTGAGGATAAAACACTTAAAGGTGATTACTATTCCTACAGTGATAGAAAAGATGTATTGTATCGAGGATTGAAGTATAAATAAAAATATTTCTATAACAATACTTTACATTTCTTATTTAAGGCTCCCTTCCAGTAGAAGGATATAAAGAAGATCACCCAAGCGAGCAAAGAGTATTCTTGCTTACTTGGGTGATCTTGTGTATAATGAAATTGAAAATGAGATAATTAACAATAGTATTAACAAAATGCTTATGTAAACTCAGATGTAAACCAGAAATTACATAAAATCAGAAAGATAACAGAATTGAATTGTAAATATCAATAATTCAACATGTTATATTGAGTGTTGCCGAAATAGCTCAGCTGGTAGAGCAACGCATTCGTAATGCGTAGGTCGCCGGTTCAAGTCCGGCTTTCGGCTCACAAAATCAAGCAATTATCTTTTTAGGTAATTGCTTTTTTTATGGGGGGGGGGTTCTGTGGGTCTCGTGGTTTGTTTAAACTTTTCATTTTTGACATTTTAAAATTAACACGCAACATTTGTGTATATCCCATAACTTTGCGTAATTTGTTCCCACAATTTTCGGAAACAGATTAATAAATTTATGGAGAAAAAACATCAATATCAAGGATTAACCAAACAAGAAGTAGAAGAAAGCAGACGCCTGCATGGCGAAAACACCCTTACTCCACCGGAGAAAGCCTCTCTATGGAGCCAATTTATCGAGAAATTCAATGACCCGATTATCAAGATTCTTTTAGTGGCGTGGTTCTTGTCCATGATTATCGCCGGCGTACACTGTTGGGGGCCGGAAGCCAAAGGCCTCACGGCTTTCCTCGAACCGGTCGGTATCTTTTTTGCCATCATGCTGGCTTCTTGTGTCGGTTTCTTTTTCGAAGTCAAGGCCAACCGGGCATTTGACGTACTCAACACGGTAAACGACGATATTTCCGTCAAAGTGATCCGGGAAGGGAACATCTGCCAGATCCCGCGAAAAGAGGTGGTGGTCGGTGATATCGTCGTGCTGGAAACAGGAGAAGAGGTTCCGGCCGACGGATGGCTATTGGAGGCGATCTCCCTGCAAATCAACGAATCGACACTGACCGGCGAACCGATCATCAGCAAAACGACAAACGAGGCGGATTTCGATAAAGAAGCGACCTACCCATCCAACGTCGTCATGCGCGGAACGACGGTTGTCGACGGACATGGTGTCATGGCCGTTGAAAAAGTCGGCGATGAAACCGGATATGGCAAGGTGTATGAAGGTTCGCAGATAGAAAACAATATCGACACACCGTTACAGATACAGCTGGCAGGACTGGCGAAAGTGATCAGCAAAGCCGGCTATGCGATTGCCGCCATCACTTTCATCGCGCTCTTGACAAAAACCCTATTGTCGGCATCCGGAATGCCGGTCATGGACCTGATCGCCCATATACTGAACATATTCATGATAGCAGTCACACTGATCGTCGTCTCCGTTCCGGAAGGCTTGCCGATGAGCGTTACCCTGAGCTTAGCACTCAGCATGAACCGGATGTTGAAAACGAACAACCTCGTCCGCAAGATGCACGCCTGCGAAACAATGGGCGCCACAACCGTTATCTGCACCGACAAGACCGGGACCTTGACACAGAACCGGATGCAGGTGTACCAAACGAACTTTTACAACCTGAAGGAGCAGCAATTGGGAAATGACGAACTGAGCAACTTGATCAAAGAGGGCATATCAGTCAATTCAACGGCTTTCCTCGATTTTTCCGAAGAGAAGATCCAGACCTTGGGTAACCCGACGGAAGCCGCTTTGCTGTTATGGTTGAACAGCCAACACCAGAATTACCTGGAAATACGGGAAAATGCCGGAGTACTGGACCAACTGACATTTTCCACTGAACGGAAATATATGGCAACTGTCGTTCAATCGCCTTTATTGGGCAAACGGGTACTCTATGTCAAAGGAGCTCCGGAAATCGTACTGGCAAATAGCAAGCGGGTGGCAACCGACGGAAGCTACAAACCGGTAGAGGACTGCAAAGCCGACATCGAAAAACAGTTGCTGGACTATCAGAACCAGGCCATGCGCACGCTGGGATTCGCCTATCAGATCATCGAAGAGGGAGAAGAGGTTGCCTTTTTTGCCAATGGACGATTACAGAATACGGATCTCACCTATTTAGGTATCGTCGCCATCTCCGACCCGGTACGTGCCGATGTCCCGGCAGCTGTCCAGAATTGCTTAGATGCCGGCATCGACATCAAAATCGTAACCGGCGACACGCCGGGAACAGCGAAAGAAATCGGCCGGCAGATCGGGATTTGGAAAGCGGACGACACCGAACGTAACCTCATCACCGGACCGGGTTTTGAGGCTTTGACAGACGAAGAAGCGTTGGAACGTGTGCTGGATCTGAAGATCATGTGCCGCGCCCGTCCAACCGACAAACAGCGTTTAGTAAAACTGTTGCAGCAAAAAGGAGCCGTTGTTGCCGTTACCGGCGATGGGACCAACGATGCCCCTGCCTTGAAAGCGGCACAAGTCGGCTTGTCAATGGGAGACGGTACTTCCGTGGCTAAAGAAGCAAGCGACATCACGATCATAGACAACTCGTTCAGCAGCATTTCCCGTGCAGTGATGTGGGGACGTTCCTTGTATCGGAACATCCAGAAATTCCTGTTATTCCAGTTGACAATCAACGTTGCCGCATGTCTGATCGTCTTGCTGGGTTCTCTGTTAGGGACCGAATCTCCGCTCACGATCACTCAGATGCTTTGGGTGAACCTGATCATGGATACATTTGCCGCCGGCGCATTAGCTTCGTTGCCCCCAAACGAACGGGTGATGAAAGACAAACCTCGCCGGAGCGGCAAGGACGGTGACTTTATCATCACCCGTCCGATGGCTTACCGCATTTTCGGTGTCGGGCTCGCATTCGTCATCATTTTGATGGGGGTATTGCTCCACTTCCATGCACAGGACGGACTGACGCCGCACGACCTGTCCTGGTTCTTCAGCTTCTTCGTGATGCTCCAGTTCTGGAATATGTTCAATGCAAAAGCATTTATGGAAAAGCGTTCGGCATTCGCCAACCTGAAAGAAAGCAAAAGTTTCCTGATGGTCACGTTGCTCGTCATCGTCGGACAATACCTGATCGTCACATTCGGCGGCGAGATGTTCAATGTCGTACCGTTATCCTGGAAAGACTGGGGAACCATCATCGGCTCGACTTCGCTGGTGCTTTGGGTCGGAGAGATCAGCCGGCTGATCAGAAACTGAACTGGCTTTTATTTGCCTGCATCTCCTTGCAGCATTACATAAAAGCCGGTATCTTTGCAAATTATATAGAATGATAAATATGGTAAGACGCTCAGAATACAGAGGCACAGACAAATCCAGAGCCCCTCGAGGACGTAAAATCACAGTGAAAGAAGAAAATACGCTTCTTCCTTTCCTGTTCAGTCTTTTAAACGAACAGAGTAAAAGTTCTGTCAAGGCACTACTCGCCCACGGACAAATTTCAGTCAACGGTACGGTCACCTCCCAGTTCAACACACCGCTTGTGCCGGGCGACGAGGTGTTGGTCAGCTACGAACGGGGAAAAGTCGAGTTCAACAACCCGTTGCTCACGATTGTCTGGGAAGATGACAACCTGATAGTCGTGAACAAGAAGGAAGGATTGCTTTCGGTCTCCAGTGCGCGTGTAAAGGAACGGACCGCTTTCCATCTGCTCAGCGAATACGTCAAGAAGGCAGACCCACGCAACAAGATATTCGTGCTCCATCGTCTGGACCGCGACACATCGGGGCTGATGATGTTCGCCAAGAACCTGCAAGTGCAAAAAGCCTTGCAATCGAACTGGAATTCCGCCATCACAGCACGCACATACGTGGCCGTAGTGGAAGGACGCCTGGAAAAAGACTCCGACCTGATTATCTCCAACCTGACTGAAAATGCCAAGATGCAGGTCTACGTGACAACCGCAGGAGACGGAAAAGAGGCAATCACCCGTTACCGCCTGCTGCACAGCAACGGGGCCTATTCGCTGTTGGAACTCGATCTGGAAACAGGACGCAAGAATCAGATACGTGCACAGATGCAATCGATCGGCCATTCCATTGCCGGCGACTACAAGTACGGTGCGGAGACAGATCCCACCGGACGGCTGATGCTCCACGCCCGACGGCTCGACTTCATTCATCCGGTAACGGGCGAAGAGATGCATTTCGAAACCCGTATTCCTGACAAATTCACCTCTTTAGCTAAATATACAAAATAATAGAAGTCATATGAAGAAACTCTTTAGTACCTTGATGTTGGTGCTCATTGCACTGACCGTACAGGCACAGATTCTCCAGCCTGTGAAATGGGAAATACAACTGAACGACTCCGGCTCCGCAGAGAAAGAGATCGTATTTACCGCCACAGCCGATAAAGGCTGGCACCTGTACGACCAGGACCTGCCAGAAGGGGGCCCTGTTTCCACTTCGTTCACGTTCGAAACCCTGAAAGGAGCCGAACTGATCGGTAAACCGACCCCATCGGTCAAACCGACCACCGTGTACGACGAACTGTTCGCTATGAACCTGCGTTGGTATCCGGGCACTGTTTCATTCACCCAAAAGTTCAAAGTGACTGATCCGGCCAAGTTCAAAGCCGAGGGTGAAGTAGAATTCATGGCTTGCAACGACGAAACTTGCCTGCCGCCCGACCGCGTCAGCTTCACGTTCGACAAAAAACAGATCAAAATGACAGCCGCTACCACCGAGGCGATAGCTGAAAAGCCGGAAGCCGAGCCAAACGATGTGACGGCCGTACAGCCGGATACCGAAAAAGTGGCAGAAGAGGTAGTTGAACCGAAGACACCTACCACCGCTACCGAGAACAAAGCGGAGGATAAACCGGTCCGTATCTCCAACGAACTGACCGACAACGCGGCTCTCTGGACTCCTGTCATCGACCAGTTGAAGACCTTCGGCGACACAACGGTTTCTGCGACCGACACCTCTTGGCTGTTCATCTTCCTCGCCGGTTTCTTGGGCGGATTAATCGCCCTGCTGACTCCCTGCGTATGGCCGATGATCCCGATGACGGTCAGTTTCTTCCTCAAACGGACAAAAGACCGCAAGAAAGCGATCCGCGACGCGGTGACGTATGGACTTTCGATCATTGTGATTTACTTGGTGATGGGATTGCTGATTACGGGTATATTCGGGGCAAGCGCATTGAATGACTTGTCGACGAATGCACTCTTCAACATCCTGTTCTTCCTGTTGTTGGTAGTCTTCGCTATCTCTTTCTTCGGGGCGTTCGAAATGGTATTGCCTTCGTCTTGGACAAACAAGTTGGACACGAAAGCGGATTCGACGACGGGCATTATCAGTATTTTCTTCATGTCGTTTACGCTGGTACTGGTTTCTTTCTCTTGCACGGGCCCGATCATCGGGACGCTGTTAGTACAGGCGGCTTCAATGGGAACGGCGGTAGGACCGGCTATCGGTATGTTCGGTTTTGCGTTGGCCCTGTCTATTCCGTTCAGCCTTTTCGCGATCTTCCCGAATATGCTGCAAAGTATGCCGAAATCCGGCGGATGGCTCAACTCTGTCAAAGTTGTGTTAGGTTTTCTTGAATTAGCACTGGCACTGAAGTTTCTCTCGGTTGCCGACTTGGCTTATGGATGGCGCTTGCTGGACCGCGAAGTGTTTATCGTACTTTGGATCGTGATTTTTGCCTTGTTGGGCTGTTACTTGTTAGGAAAGATCAAGTTCAGCCACGACAGCGACCTGGCGTATGTATCCGTACCTCGCCTGTTCATGGCAATCATTTCCTTCTCTTTTGCTATTTATATGATTCCGGGGCTTTGGGGAGCGCCTTTGAAAGCGATCAGCGCTTTCGCTCCGCCGTTGTATACGCAAGATTTCAATCTGTACAATAGTGAAGTGCATGCTGCTTTCGACGACTACGAAACCGGTATGGCATACGCCAAGAAAGTAAACAAACCGGTCATGATCGACTTCTCCGGCTTTGGCTGCGTGAACTGCCGGAAGATGGAAGCATCCGTTTGGACCGACACAAAAGTAAAACAGATATTGGAAAATGATTATGTCTTGATCACCCTGATGGTCGACGACAAGACCAAACTGCCGCAGCCTATCACGATCGAAGAGCATGGCAAAACCCGCAAACTGAAAACAATCGGTGACAAATGGAGCTATTTGCAGCGCAGCAAGTTCGGAGCGAACGCCCAGCCGTTCTACATCCTGCTGAATGCCGATGGCGAACTGCTCGGTCCGTCATACGCTTTCAATGAAAGTGTTTCCGACTATATCCAGTTCCTGGAAAATGGGTTGAAGGTATTTAAAGAACAAGAAAAGAATAAATAATATCTTATAAACATGTATCCCCCAAAAAGCTGGTACGCGGATGGTGCGAATATCCGCCTGATCCGCGTACCAGCTTTTTTACATTCTCTCCAATTTTTATAACAAACAAAAAAAATGGCAACCAAACAAGAAAAGATGGAAGCCTTCGGACAGTTGCTCGACATACTGGACGAGCTCCGTGTGAAATGTCCGTGGGACCGTAAACAAACAAACGAAAGCCTTCGTACGAATACGATCGAGGAAACGTACGAGTTGTGTGATGCCATCATGAAAGATGACAACAATAACATCAAAAAAGAATTGGGCGACCTGCTCCTGCATGTCGTATTCTATGCTAAGATCGGCGAAGAAAAAACAGCATTCGACATAAAAGATGTATGCGACAGCCTTTGCCAAAAACTGATCTACCGCCATCCGCATGTCTTCGGAGATGCCCAAGCCGATACAGCCGGCAAAGTGGAACAGAGCTGGGAACAACTCAAACTAAAGGAAAAAGGCGGCAACAAGACCGTTCTCGAAGGTGTCCCCGCTTCCCTGCCCTCCGTAGTCAAGGCGCACCGCATCCAGGACAAAGCCCGCAACGTCGGTTTCGACTGGGAACAACGCGACCAGGTCTGGGATAAGGTGCACGAAGAGTTTACCGAATTAAAGGCCGAAATCGACAAGATGGATACCGACAAGATGGAAGCCGAATTCGGAGACCTGTTCTTCAGCCTGATCAACGCAGCCCGCCTCTATAAAATCAATCCGGACAATGCCTTGGAACGCACAAACCAAAAGTTTATCCGCCGTTTCAACTATTTAGAAGAGCATACCATCAAAGAGGGCAAATCATTAAAGGAGCTGTCTTTGGAAGAAATGGACCGGATTTGGAACGAAGCTAAATCGAAAGGGTTATAAAATCAAAAGGGGAACCGACATCACGTCGCCACCCCTCCCTTAACTTAAACGCCAAAACTAAATCTAAACAAAAAACACAAATAATGATAATATTTTATTTCTTCTTATTCTCTACCTTTTTATCGCCTCCCCCTTTCATAAACTCCCGTGCAAACTTTCCTTCCGCACGTTTGTATTTGTAAAGTTTCTTCGGAGGCAATATCTTTTTAAACTTTTCATAATACTCTTTTTCCAATTGCGCCTGCTTCACATTCACATTCACACACTCGTCAATGACTTTCAAGTAATCAGCATCGGTTGTATTTTCATTATGCTTTAAATCTCTAGATAGTTTACGACATTCACGACCGGCTTCAAACATCTTCTCTTGCAATTCATTGCAAAGCGGTATAAATGAAGCTGCTTCTTCAGGGGTTAACCCCATCTCTGCCGTAATAAAAGCATTCTTCTTTGCGAGAAACGCTTCTCTATCAAAATTGCGATGCTGTTTCTCATTTTGAGCTTGAGCATTGAATGAGAGCACAACTGAACACGCCACAAATGTAATAAAAAATATTTTATTCATACAAGTATTCTTTCAAAAATATTTCATCCAACTTGATTTTTTTCAATTTATTCTGCTTCACCTATTTCTTCTGCCAGTATATAACCGGCATACTGTTCTTCCAGATACTCCAAGTATTCTTCATCCTCAGTGGCTTGCAGAGCGGGAACTGAGGCCGGAGACACTTCTGTTTTTACAAGCAACGAGTCCGTTCTTGCCACTTTACCTTCGGGCCCGACCAAAACTTTAAAGAACAACCCCAATCCGGCAAAAACGGCTGCCAGATATAACCAGGGGCGAACACGATCCATCAAGGAAACTCGCTTTGCCTCCTCTTCAGGTTCTCTTTCGGGAAGCTGACTCATAATGTTTGCCGTCAATCCCTCCATATACCCTTCAGGCACAATAAAAGGATTTTTCCCTTTAAGACGGTCCAGACTGTTTTGTTCTGTTTTCATAACATCTCTCTTTTATGTTCTTTTGACAAACCGTAATACAAAAGGTTTAAATGTCTTTTGTTAAAAACTCCTCCACCTTTTTCACCGCATGGTGATAGGACGCTTTTAAAGCGCCTACGGAAGTCCCGAAAATCTCAGACATATCTTCATATTTCATATCGTCAAAATATTTCATATTAAAAACGGCACGCTGTTTCTCCGGCAATGTCAGAATCGCTTCCTGCAACTTCATCTGTGCGGCATCTCCATCGAAATAATCGTCCCCTTTCAGGCGCTCCAGCATAAACACGTCCGTATCATCGATCGAAACGTTGTTCTGCATACGCTGGCGGTTCAAAAAGGTTATACATTCGTTTATCGCGATCTTATACAACCAGGTCGACAACTTCGCTTCTCCCCGGAAATAGTCGATATTCGTCCAAGCTTTCAGGAATGTATTTTGCAATAAGTCGTTGGCATCGTCATGGTCCAACACCATCTTTCGTATCTGCCAATACAACTTCTCACCGTAGAAATTAACAACTTGCGCAAAAGCATCACGCTGATGCGCAGGATCACGTAACTGCTTTATTATCTCTTCCTCTATATACTGTTGCATTCCTACTTTCTAATTTGGGGTAAATATAAGAAAATAATCATTACTATCTCCCTTTTCCGGTCTATTCAGACGGAAAATGTCCATAAAGGTTTAATCTGGCTCTTAAAGATATATGAATCAAAAACAAAAAAGCGGCTCAACTTGGTGATCACACCTTGTTAAACCGCTTTTCTTGTGCCCAGAACAGGACTCGAACCTGCATGCCTCTCGACACACGCACCTGAAACGTGCGCGTCTACCAATTCCGCCACCTGGGCAATTCAACACTTTCCAGTGAAACAATCTCTCTCGATTGCGGTTACAAAGGTAGTAACTTTTTTGAAACCGCCAAACTATAACCAAGACTTTTTCACAAAAAAAACGGCTGTCCCCCTTTCGGGAAGCAGCCGTTTCCGGTTTTATGTTTGATGGGAAGAATTACATCATACCGCCCATGCCACCCATACCCGGGTTCATGGCAGGAGCTGCCGGAGCTTCTTCTTTCTTATCTGCGATCACACATTCCGTTGTCAGGAACATACCAGCGATAGAAGCGGCATTTTCCAAAGCGACACGTGTTACCTTGGCAGGGTCGATCACACCGGCTGCACACAAGTTTTCATACTTGTCTGCACGGGCATTGTAACCGAAGTCACCCTTACCTTCTTTTACTTTCTGTACAATGACAGCACCTTCTTTACCAGCGTTGGCAACGATCTGGCGCAACGGTTCTTCAATCGCACGCTTAACGATTTCGATACCGGTTGTTTCATCTTCGTTTTCACCTTTCAGGCCTTCCAATGCTTCGATAGCGCGGATGTAAGCGACGCCACCGCCCGGAACCGTACCTTCTTCGATAGCGGCACGAGTTGCATGCAAAGCATCGTCCACACGGTCTTTCTTTTCTTTCATCTCCACTTCAGAAGGAGCACCTACATAGAGTACGGCAACACCACCGGCCATCTTAGCCAGACGTTCCTGCAATTTTTCTTTGTCGTAGTCGGAAGTCGTATTTTCAATCTGTGTCTTGATCTGGCCGATACGAGCCTGGATTGCGTCTTTATCGCCTGCACCGTTTACGATAGTAGTCGTGTCTTTGTCTACCGTAATCTTTTCAGCCGTACCCAGCATATCCATGGTAGCACCTTCCAGCTTCAAGCCCTTTTCTTCGGAGATCACAATACCACCCGTCAGGACAGCGATATCTTCCAACATCGCTTTACGACGGTCGCCGAAGCCCGGAGCCTTAACCGCACAGATCTTCAAAGAGCCGCGCAGACGGTTTACAACCAAAGTCGCCAATGCTTCGCTATCGATATCTTCAGCGATGATCAACAGAGGACGACCACTCTGAACTGCCGGTTCAAGGATAGGCAGCAAGTCTTTCAATACGGAGATTTTCTTGTCGTAGATCAGGATATACGGATTTTCCATCTCGCATTCCATCTTTTCCGTGTTGGTAACGAAATACGGAGAGATATAACCACGGTCGAACTGCATACCTTCTACTACGTCTACAGTTGTTTCCGTACCTTTCGCTTCTTCTACCGTGATAACACCTTCGGTTTTTACGCGCTGCATAGCTTCAGCGATCAGTTTGCCGATAGCTTCATCACCATTAGCGGAAATCTTGGCAACGTGTTCGATCTTTTCGAATTGATCGCCTACCGCTTCAGACTGTGCTGCGATGCTTTCTACGACTTTAGCCACAGCTTTGTCGATACCGCGTTTCAGGTCCATCGGGTTAGCACCAGCTGTTACGTTCTTCAAGCCGACACCGATAATAGCCTGTGCCAAGACAGTTGCAGTAGTCGTACCGTCACCGGCATTGTCGTTTGTCTTGGAAGCAACTTCCTTCACCAACTGGGCACCCATGTTTTCAAACGGGCAAGCCAGTTCAACCTCTTTGGCTACTGTTACACCGTCTTTTGTAATGTGAGGAGCACCGAATTTCTTTTCGATGATCACGTTACGTCCCTTCGGGCCCAATGTTACTTTTACGGCATTAGCCAGTTCATCCACACCTTTCTTCAGAAGGTCGCGGGCATCCATATCATATTTAATATCTTTTGCCATGATGTTATTCGTTATAATATCGTTTTTATTTCTTCTATAATTCTCTCAAATTGTCAATTGTCAATTATTAAATAATTGCCAGAATATCAGACTGACGCATGATCAGATACTTCTCACCGTCCAGTTCGATTTCTGTACCGGCATACTTGCCATACAGCACCGTATCACCATTCTTCACAACCATTTCTTCATCCTTTGTTCCGTTACCTACGGCAACAACTTCACCTTTTAAAGGTTTTTCTTTTGCTGAATCGGGGATAATGATTCCGCCAAGTGTCTTTTCTTCTGCTGCAGCCGGCTTAATCAGCACTCTGTCTGCTAATGGTTTAATGTTCATCGTTATATATTTTTTAGCTGTTAATAATATTACGTTACTCTTGTGCTTTTTCCATCGCACGCAAATGTCTATGCGAAAACTGTGCCAAAACAGTTATCAGGAAAAAGACTGCCAATTTTACATTTCCGAAAAGTATATAATGCCAATATATCTGACAGTATGACTCATTCAAAACGACTTATATCCTTTCTGAAACCCGACGCTTTCACACAACAAACCCTATGCTTTACGATACCGAAAGCATAGGGTTATACAGGATAAAACCCATGTTAGAATTTTTCGATCAGTTCTTCCAATGTGACAAGAAACTGTTCGCCCGTCAACATATTCTTCAGATTGATCTTGCCTTCGTTGATTTCGTTTTCACCGACAATCGCCACAAACGGGATCTTCTTCGTATCGGCATAGCCCATCTGCTTCTTCATTTTGGCAGACTCGGGATACAACTCCGTACGGATACCGGCAGCACGCACTTTCGAAATCAAAGGCAATAAATAGTTTTCTTCTTTCTCGCCGAAGTTCACGAACAACAGTTGCGTAGTCTTCAAAGAATCAGCCGGATAAAGATCCAACTGGTTCAAGACATCGAAAATACGATCGGCCCCGAAAGAAATCCCGACACCTGACACACCGTCCATGCCAAACACGCCGGTCAAATTGTCATAGCGTCCGCCTCCCGTGATACTTCCGATCTGGACATCCAACGCTTTCACTTCAAAGATGGCACCCGTATAGTAGTTCAGGCCGCGAGCCAACGTCAGGTCCAGCTCCAGTTCGGCTGTCAGTTCCAACCTTTCGATGCGGTCCAGGATAAATTCCATTTCGGCAATACCTTTCATTGCGATTTCCGACGCGGCCAATTCTTTTTTCAAGATCGCCAACTTCTCCCGGTTCGTTCCTTTCAGCATAATGATCGGCTGCAAACGGGCTATCGCGTCTTCAGACAATTCTTTGGAGCGCAATTCTTCGTTCACATTATCCAGACCGATCTTATCCAGCTTGTCAATGGCAACCGTGATGTCGACAATCTTATCGGCCTCTCCGATTATTTCGGCAATGCCGGAAAGGATCTTGCGGTTGTTCATCTTGATGCAGACACGAATGCCGAAACGGCGGAACACTTCATCCATAATCTGGATCAATTCGACCTCGTTTACCAGCGAATCGGAACCGACGACATCGCCGTCACACTGGTAGAACTCGCGATAACGCCCCTTCTGCGGACGGTCAGCACGCCATACCGGCTGTATCTGGTAACGTTTGAACGGGAATGTTATTTCATTACGATGTTGCACCACGTAACGGGCGAACGGGACCGTCAAGTCATAGCGAAGTCCTTTTTCGCAAAACTTGCAAGCCAGTTTCGCCGCATTACGGCTCAACAGTTCTTCATCTGTCAATCCGGAAAAATAATCACCGGAATTCTGTATCTTAAACAACAACTTATCACCTTCATCGCCATACTTTCCCATCAAAGTAGAAAGCGTCTCCATCGCGGGAGTTTCTATTTGCTGGAAACCATAAAGATGATACACTTCACGAATTGTATTGAATATATAATTACGCTTCGCCATTTCTTCTGGCGAAAAATCTCTTGTTCCTTTGGGAATAGACGGTTTTTGCATGATTTATTAATTTATTATTCAAGTTGCAAAGGTAATACATCCTGTTCAATCCCGGTCTCTTCCCCCCAGGAAAATCATAATATAATACAACAAGGATGCAAGCGATCCCAATGCGGCCACCACATACGTATAAGCGGCAGAACGCAAGGCATCTTCCGCCTTGTCATGTGTATAAACATTCGTGATACCGGCCTTGCTGAGCCAAACCAACGCCCGCTGGCTGGCATTGATCTCGACCGGCAGCGTGATGAAACTGAACAAAGTCGTCGTTGCAAACAGGATAATGCCGAAAAGCATCAGCTGCGGGAATGTATGCAACAACAGCATACCGCCTAACAGCACCCAGTTCATGATGTTGGATGCAAAGCTAACAACCGGGACCAAAGCCGAACGCATCCGGAGAGGCGCGTATGCCGTAGCATGTTGGACCGCGTGCCCGCATTCATGAGCCGCAACGGCGGCGGCAGCAATACTGTTACTGTAATAAACCGATTCACTCAAATTGACGGTCTGGTTTGCCGGATTGTAATGGTCCGTCAAATGCCCGGGAGTAGAAATCACTCTTACGTCATAGATACCGTTATCACGTAACATTTTCTCTGCCACATCTTTTCCAGTCATGCCATTCGGCATCGGAATCTTGGAATATTGCTCAAACTTGTTCTTGAGTCTGGATGAAACCAGCCAACTAAGAAGGGCAAAACCGATAAATATAATCCAATATATGCTCATATTCTTTCTGTTTTTATAGTTATACAATTATATAGGACAAAATGTTTGCCAAAAACAAAAATGGCAGGAGATCTGCCTTTACAAGCATGTTCTTCTGCCATTTTGTATTATTTTCCGATTTTATTCTTCGGTATATCTGACAATTGTTTGTTCGCGGTCAGGACCGACGGAAACAATCTTGATCGGTACTTCCAGTTCCTCTTCCAGGAAAGAGAGGTAAGCGTTGAACTCTTCAGGGAATTCGTCTTCGTTCTGCATCGTTGTCATATCGACATTCCAGCCCGGCATTTCCACATACACAGGCTCGATACCTTCATTGATTTCAAACGGAAATTCCGTTGTTTCCTCGCCATTGACCTTATAAGCGACGCAAGCCTTGACCGTATCGAAACCATCCAGCACATCGCTCTTCATCATGATCAGCTTCGTCACGCCGTTGATCATGATGGCATATTTCAGTGCAACCAGGTCTATCCAGCCACAACGACGTTCACGTCCGGTTACGGCACCATATTCATGACCGATCTGACGTATCTTGCTGCCTGTTTCATCGAACAGTTCTGTCGGGAACGGACCGCTTCCGACACGTGTACAATAAGCCTTGAAGATACCATACACTTCGCCGATGTTACGCGGAGAAACTCCCAAACCGGTACAGCAACCGGCACAAATCGTATTGGAGGAAGTCACGAACGGATACGAACCGAAGTCGATATCCAACATCGTGCCCTGTGCGCCTTCAGCCAACACCGACTTGCCCTCTTTCAGGTAGTGGTTGATCACATGTTCGCTGTCGATCAGGCGGAACTGTTTCAGATAATCCAGTGCCTTGAACCACTGCGCTTCCAGTTCCGTAATATCATATTCATAATTCAAAGAGCGCAGAATTGCTTCATGTCTAGCTTTTGCAGCCGCATACTTTTCATCAAAGTTATGCAACAAGTCGCCTACACGCAAACCGTTACGGCTGATCTTATCCGTATAAGTCGGACCGATCCCTTTACCGGTCGTACCAATCTTGCCCGAACCTTTCGCTGCTTCATAAGCCGCGTCCAATATACGGTGAGTAGGCAAAATCAAATGAGCTTTCTTAGAGATACACAGTTGTTTGGTCAGGTCGTGTCCGCTGGCAGCGAGCGCTTCCGCTTCCTGCTGGAACAACAACGGGTCCAGTACGACACCGTTACCGATAACGTTTATCTTGCCTCCCTGGAAAATACCGGAAGGGATGGAACGTAATACATACTTTTCGCCGTTAAATTCCAAAGTATGTCCTGCATTGGGACCTCCCTGAAAACGAGTTATCACATCGTAATTCGGAGTCAAAACGTCGACAACTTTACCTTTGCCTTCGTCACCCCACTGCAATCCTAATAGAACGTCAACTTTCATCGTTTATATATTATATAGATGTTAATATTCTCACTTCCTCCGCTGAAGCCGATACTTACATTTGCTGCACAGGCCGTAAATATAAAACGCATGATATTCCGGAGTAAAACGCGGTATCTTCAACGAACCGACATTCCTCTTCAACATGGCATCCTTCAACTCACGGATCTCCCCGCATTTCGTACAGATCAGATGCAAATGCGTCTCCGCCAACATCCGCAATTCATACTGCACAGCCTGAGCCGCCAGTTGATGGCGCACAACCAAACCACAATCCACCAAGACATCGACCGTGTTGTAGACAGTAGCCCGACTGACATGAAAATTCATTTCCTCCAGTTTCCGATGGAGCAAACCCATATCGAAATGACCGGAAATATGGCATATACACTCCAATATGGCATATCGTTCCTCCGTCTTCCTCAATTTCTTCTCGGTAAGATACCGGGTGAACAGGGCTTGCATCTCTGTATACTTTTTTGCTTCCATCTTCAAATGCGACTCCACGCGACCGACAAAGTTAGCGCATTTATTTTAAACGCAAAGCCTTAACGACAATATTCAAATTCAAATTTTAAATCATTATAAATTTCCTCTCCTTCGGATGTCTGCCTGAATTCGGGAAATTCATCGAACCCATCCAACATTTGCCGCGCCTGTCCAGCCGACTGCCTTCCATAAAACTTCATGGCTTTTACCGCAGCCTGCTTCTCTTTAAAAGATGCCCCGAAGTCAGGCCTGGCAATCGTCCGCATACATTCCACAATGAATGCGGCCTTCACCGGGGCGATCAGCGTCCTCCCCTCCTTAAACAGTTCGGCCCAGACTAAATAAGCCACCGTGCGGGCATACTCATCCTCCACATTAAAAATCAAACCGAGCAACAGATCTTCCACATCCGGCAACTTATAAAACAAATTATGGCTGCACTGCTCCGCGATTTCCAAATAAGGGATTTCCTTTACCCATTGCCCCGCTTTCCGGGACGAAAATTCGCCTACCGGCTGCAAAAGTGAAGCCAATATCTTAAATTCACGAATATCTTCTTTCCACAAAGCGGCAGCCAATTCGGAATTCGGTTCATGGGCAGCGGCAATCTGCTTGATTTCAGGCAGAGGAACCCCGAAATTCAACTTATATACAATGCCTTTCTCACGCATACTGGTAGCGATCACCCCATTCATCGCCAGGCGAAGCTGGGTCCGTATTTCCTTTAATTCATCCTGTAACATACGTTTTATTCATTATAAGAAGGTAAAAACGAATACTCCTTACTGTAACGCAACATCTGATCGGCGTAGCCCTCGGTATAATCCAGAACAACGTCTGTCACCTCTCCCTTGTCGTTCCGGACCTCTTTCATCACCGGATTCACAAATCCCTTATATGGGGCCAAGTTCAACTTGGCATAACGAGCCAGCACTTCGGCATGGAAAGCCGGATCGACCTTTACCCCATACGTTTCCACCAATTGCTTTCCGGCGGCAAAATCGCCTTCGCTCTTGATACGCTGCACTTCTGCCAGCAAAGTCCCGAACAGTTCACGCAACCGGGCATAGTCGTTGACCACCACGAATGTCTTATCCTCCCGACGCTTCAATTCGATCACGTTATCAGCCTTTCCTTTTTCATATACCCATCGGGCAATCAACTGGCGGTTACGCATGTGGGCCTCTTCGACATCCTTACCCTGCTCGATCCGGACCAGCTGCGTCATCAGGCCATTCATTATATATTTATAGTATTCGGCCTTATAAGCCTCTGCATCCGGCACAAGTCCGAGTTCCACCAACTTGGCATCTCCGAGGTAGTACAAACCGAAAAGATCGGCACGCGCCTCTTCCAAGGTCGAACTGTATGCTTTCAAGGCATCCGGATCGGTATCGGGAAGCAATTTGCCGGAACCATGTCCCAGGCATTCATGCAAATCGGTATGCAGATTGTCGGTGATGAACCCGTATCTCTTCAATCTTCCGCGCTCCTTGTCGCTCCAGACAAACTCTTCCTGGAAGCCATTTCCCAAAGAGGCTTTGTCGTATGCCTCGGTGATGTTCTCGATCGTAACGGATTTCGAACCATGATCACGACGGATCCAGTCGGCATTCGGCAGGTTGATGCCGATCGGGGTTGCCGGATAGCAATCACCTCCCAGCATGGCGACCGTAATCACTTTGGCACTGACACCTTTTACCTGTTCTTTCTTAAACCGTTTATCTACCGGGGAATGGTCTTCAAACCATTGCGCATGATCGCTGATCATCTTCGTCCGCTTCGTCGCCTCCTTGTTGATAAAGTTCACAGTAGATTCCCAACTGGCTTTCATCCCTAACGGATCGCCGTATGTCTCGATAAAGCCATTGACAAAATCGACATCCGAAGCCGTATCTTCCACCCACAGGATCGAATAGGCATCAAAGGTCTTCAAGTCGCCGGTCCGATAATACTCGATCAGTTTTCCGATGATCGCTTTTTGCGTTTCGTTCTCGGCAAAAGCCATGGCTTTCTGCAACTCCGACACAATCTTTTCGATTGCCGGCGAATAAAGGCCGCCAACTTTCCATACCTTTTCGACCAGCTCGCCATTCTCTTTGACCAAACGGCTGTTCAAGCCATACGAAACAGGAGAAACCGGATCTTTCCCGGCTTTCATCCGGGCATAGAAATCCTCAACCTCTTCCTGGGTAACTCCTTCGCCATAATAGTTGTTGGCCGAAGCCCGGATCAAGTCGGCATCGCCACTCTGCACCGTACGTTTCGCCATCACAGCCGGATCAAAGATAACCGGGCTGATCTCGGCGACAAACTGTTCCACCGTCTGCCCCTCCCGCAACGGAAGCGCAGCAGCCCTGACCTGCGAGAGGCAAGTCTGGAAAAACTCAGGTGTGAATCCGGAAATGAACTTATCTTCCGCATAATGGTGATGGATGCCGTTGGCAAACCAAACCCGTTTCAGATAGGTTTCCAATGCAACAAACTGAGGATCTGTACGATCTCCTTTATAGCCGATATAAACAGCCTCCAACGTACGGCGGACCGACAGATTATACCGGCAGTTCTGATCGAACAGGATATCCCGGCCCATCAGGGCGGCTTCCGACAAATGATACAAGAGTTGTTTCTGCCTCAAAGAAAGGGATTCAAATCCCGGAACTTGATAACGCAGTATCTGAAGATCAGCAAACTGATCCACGACATAGTTGAAATTATCCCGTAAAGACGCACAACCGTCCGTCTTTACTTCTTGCCCTGTACAGGCAACCATAACTTTTTCAGTCATAAGCGAACACATTATATTTCTCATCATACGAACCTTTCACTTTTCTGTCCTAATTTCTTTGCAAATGGTTCTCTTGCAAAGATACATAAAAACAAGATTTTTTACGCCAGCAACCGCATCAAAGTCATAAAAGGTGCAGATGAGAACTTCCGGGCATGCTTCCTCTAACTCCAATTGGAGATTGAGCGCAAAGAGAAGTCCGGACTTTCTTCTGTTCTGCCGGTAGATTGTTTGCTTCACCCGGATGGTCTTCTGATTTTGTAGCCATCCACTTTCTGTTTCACGGCTGTGAAACACAAGAAACACAACTGTGAAACACAAAAAACACAGTTGTGAAACAGAAGAAACACAACTGTGAAATAGAATAGACTGTCGGTTTCTTCCTTTAAAATAACGGTTATAGGAGCAAAACAGACCTTAATATAAAAGATGAATAAGTTCTTGCATGTAATATTCGACGCGGTAGCCCTGATACAAACTAATATGGATTTTTTATTCCAAGAGAAATTTAATAACTTTGCCAATAGTAATGTTGACATAAAACAAAATGCGATGAAAACAAACATTTCCGAACGCATTGCCGCCTTAAGGGAAGCAATGAAGCTGCATAAAATCGATGCTTATATCATTCCGACCTCCGACCCTCACATGAGTGAATATCCGGCCGATTGCTGGAAATACCGTGAATGGATTTCCGGCTTTACCGGTTCGGCCGGAACAGTTGTCATCACAGCCGAAAAAGCCGGACTTTGGACCGACTCCCGCTATTTCCTGCAAGCCTCCACCCAATTGGATGGGACCGGTATCGAACTGTTCAAAATGATGCTCCCCGAAACCCTGACAATTCCGGAATTCTTGGCGCACGAACTAAAAGAGGGACAAACCGTCGGACTGAACGGCGAAACATATAGCTTGGCTGATGCCCGCACACTGGAAAAGTCGCTGGCTGAAAAAAAGATCAAACTGAATACAAGCGCTTCACTGATCGACCCGATCTGGAAAGAACGCCCCGCCATCCCGGACGCCCCGATGTTTGAAATGCCGGTCGAACTAAGCGGGAAATCAGTCGAAGACAAACTTCTCGATATCAACAAAATGTTGCACAAGGCAGGAGCCGACTGTACCATCCTATCCGCATTGGACGAAGTGGCCTGGACCTTTAACATCCGGGGAACGGATGTCGCTTATAATCCGGTCGTCATCAGCTACGCTTTCATTTCCGAAAAGGAAAACGTACTGTTCGTGAATCCGAAAAAACTCCCGGCCGAAATTGCGGAACATCTCAAGAAAGAAGGGGTGACGCTGGCCGATTACGGTATGTTAGCGACTTTCCTGTCACGATTGCCCGAACAGACACGGGTGTTCATCGACAGCAAACGGACAAATGTAGCGATCTACAACGCACTACCCGAAAGCTGCCTCCTGATAGAAGGGATATCACCCGCCAACCACCTGAAAAGCATTAAGAACGAGACCGAGATAAAAGGATTCCGCAACGCTGTCTTGAAAGATGGCATCGCCATGACCCAATTCTATTTTTGGCTGGAAAAAATGCTTAAAGCCGGAGAAAAGGTAACAGAACTGAGTGCCGCCGCCAAACTGACGGCCCTGCGTGCCGAACAGCCTCAATATGTCATGGACAGCTTTGCCAGTATCTCCAGCTATGGCCCGCACGGGGCAGTCGTGCACTATTCGCCTACACCCGAAACGGATGTGGAACTGAAAACGGACAGCTTGTACCTGCTCGATTCCGGAGCCCAGTATTTAGACGGGACGACCGATATCACCCGTACGATCGCCCTTTGCGACGAACCGACCGAACAGATGAAGAAAGACTTCACTCGTGCCCTGAAAGGCACGATCGGGATTGCCAAATGCAAATTCCCCGCAGGCATACGGGGTTGCCTGATCGACGCTTTCGCCCGTAAAGCCTTGTGGGATGCCGGTATCAACTACCTGCACGGGACCTGCCACGGTATCGGCCATTGCCTGAACGTGCATGAAGGACCGCAAAGTATCCGCATGGAAGAAAACCCGGTGATCCTGGAACCGGCCATGGTGATGAGCGACGAACCGGCCATGTACCGCCCCGGCGAATACGGTATCCGTACTGAAAACATGGTCCTGATCCGGGAAGACAGCGAAACAGAATTCGGCAAGTTCCTCGGCTTCGAGACTTTGACTTTATGTTATATCGATACGAAGTTAGTCATTCCGTCCATGCTCTCCGCACGCGAACATGCCTGGCTAAACAAATACCACCAGATGGTCTACGACTTGATAAGCCCGCATCTGAACGAGGAGGAAAAGGCTTGGCTGAAGGAGAAAACGGCAGAAATCTAATCAATGGACAATTGACAATGGACAATTGACAATTAGGGGTCGTTGTCTATTTAAAATTGTCAATTGTCAATTATCAATTGTCAATTCAAAAAGTTATGGCTTTAGTAAAATCAGTAAGAGGCTTTACCCCGAAGATAGGTAAAGACACGTTTTTAGCCGACAACGCCACCATCATCGGCGATGTAGAGATCGGCGAAGGTTGCAGCATCTGGTTCGGGACCGTGCTGCGAGGTGATGTAAACTCCATCCGGATCGGCAACGGGGTGAATATACAGGACGGCTCTGTCCTGCACACCTTATACGAGAAATCGACGATCGAGATCGGCGACGATGTTTCGGTCGGCCACAATGTCACGATCCACGGGGCCAAAATATGCAATGGAGCCCTGATCGGAATGGGATCGGTCGTACTGGACCATGCCGTAATTGGCGAAGGCGCGATTGTTGCGGCGGGATCGGTCGTGTTGAGCAAGACCGTTGTCGAACCGGGAAGCATCTATGCCGGCGTACCGGCCAAATTCGTAAAGAAAGTGGACCCGGAACAGGCAAAAGAGATCAATCAGAAAATTGCCAAGAACTATCACATGTACTCATCTTGGTATAAAGAAGAGGAATAGATAACAAGAACCGGATGGGCAATGCAATCGGTACCTGCCACATAAAAGGTTTCCAAGCATTGCCCCTCTCTGTTACTATTTACATAGAATAGCACAATCCTTTTATCAGATAACGACAAAGTACGTCTCCGCCGAAAATCCCTACACAATAGAGGATTCCCAACCTGTAGCCTTTCAGGTTGCAGGACACTTTCAATGCCTGGAACATCCAGACCAACGTCCAGATCAAGAACACCAGAGCGACAAGCGACAACCACACCCCGACGACAAATCCGGGCTGTTGCAAGAGCGTTGCCGGAGGCATATTCACATCTATCTGCGCGAGTTTCTGCATAGGCGGCAAAAGGTTGAGAAGATTCATGACGATCAACGGCAATTGTGCGAAAACAACCGTACCCAACACATCGACCATCCGTATGCGGGAGCGGGAAAGCAACAATCCTCCTAAATAGAACAGAGCTGCCGGAATCAGCCAAACGACAAGATGCTCCACCGCATAGCACCACCAAGCCGGATTCGGAGCCGGACCAAAATGTAACAACCTGTGATAATGCCAGCCGGAATAATAAGAAAGAGCTGTCGATACCACCATTCCAGCCAATCCCCAAAGCAATGCTTCCAGACCGGCAATCCGTTCAAAGGGATTAATCAATCCATAAAAATACTGTCTGTTCATAGCCTATTCGATTTTATTTAGTTTATCAATCAGATCGTCTAAAATATTCCGGACGGTCGGATAGCTGACTCCCATGCTTTTCGCCATATCTTTCAGGCTTCCACTGGATTTGATGAAGTCTATCACAAACTGTTGTTCCTTATCCGTCAGTTTGGCCAATACAGGCAACTCAAACGTACCGCACACCTCTGTGTCGCACTGTTCACAAAACATCCGGCCCACTCTCAGCGGTGCGTCACAAGCCGGACATTGCAAGGGCAATCTTCTTTTAATTTCGTTGTTCATCTGTTTCATTTTCATTCGGGACTATATTAAAAGATTATTTTGCAACAAAAATACACAACAGTTTATAATCATACAAGTAAAAATAAATATTTTTCATCTGTATATAAATATTATTCAATATAACATACAATTATTTCATCCATTCAGATTTTGGGACCATGTCCCAATAGAGCACTAAATGGACCGGCTGATACCTGTATATAAAGAAATTAAACTACTTTTGTAACAGAGCATTTAAAAACAAAACAAATTATATCATGAGAAAAAGCAATCTATGGATAACAGCCCTCGCATTCGGGTTTTCGTTATCGGCTTACGGACAACAGTCTGAAGGCGGTATCTCTTCCGGGATGTTGCAGGAAATCAAGCAAGCCTACAAAGGAACCCCTGCCGACAAAGCCATTCACAACGCGATCAGCAACAACGACATCAACAAACTGGCCGTCAACAATGACAGTAAAAACAATTTCGATCCCTACTTCTCCCACCGGGTGAAGAGCAAAGGCATCACGAACCAGAAATCATCCGGCCGTTGCTGGTTGTTTACGGGGTTGAACGTCATTCGTGCACAGGTCATCGCCAAGTATAACCTGCCGGAATTCGAACTTTCCCAAAACTATAACTTCTTCTGGGACCAGCTTGAAAAAGCCAACCTCTTCCTGCAAGGAATCATCGACACACGGGAAAAACCGATCGACGACAAAATGGTGGAATGGCTGTTCAAGAATCCGATCGGAGACGGCGGACAGTTCACCGGCATATCCGACAACTTGATGAAATATGGTATCGTCCCCTCAGATGTCATGGTCGAAACGTATAGTAGCGAAAATACCAGCCGTATGTCCAACCTGATCGGCTTGAAGCTGAAAGAGTACGGATTGGAATTGCGCGATGCCAAAAGCGCGAAAACAAATGCACTGGCAAAACGCAAGACCGAAATGTTAGGCGAAATCTACCGAATGCTGGTCCTCAACCTCGGAGAACCGCCTACGAAATTCACTTGGACCCGCAAGGATGCAAGCGGTAAACCGGTCGAAACCAAAGAATATACCCCGCAATCGTTCTATCAAGAGTTCGTAGGCGAAGACCTGAAGAACAACTACGTCATGCTGATGAACGATCCGAGCCGCGACTACTACAAACTCTATGAGATCGACTTCGACCGCCATGCCTATGACGGTAAGAACTGGACATACGTCAACCTCCCGATAGAAGAGATCAAAGAGATGGCAATCGCCTCCATCAAAGACAGCACTATGATGTATTTCTCTTGTGACGTGGGCAAATTCTTCGACCGTACCCGTGGCGTGCTTGATGTCGACTATTACGACTACGGCTCTTTGATGGGCACGACTTTCGGCATGAACAAGAAACAACGCATCCAGACATTCGCCAGCGGTTCTTCCCATGCCATGACTCTGATGGCAGTAGACTTGGACGATAACGGCCAACCGAAAAAATGGATGGTGGAAAACAGTTGGGGACCGGGTGCCAACAACGGCCATTTGATCATGACCGACGAATGGTTCAACGAATATATGTTCCGCTTAGTCGTCAACAAAAAATTCATCACCAACAAAGTGAAAGAAGTCCTGAAACAAACCCCAACCCGCCTACCGGCTTGGGACCCGATGTTTGCGGAAGAAGAGTAAAAACAATTGATAATTGACAATTGACAGTTATGGGTCATAGACTTAAATTGTCAATTGTCAATCTAAATATTAAGGGTGAAAGCAAGGAATCACATTCACTCCTTCCCCCAATCCGAAGGTTTTGCACCCATTTGAAGGACAAGTGTTCCTCCTGCCGCCAGGTCTGCATGCGTCAGATAACATTTATCGTACCTCTTTCCGTTGAGCGTCGCACTCTGGATATAGAGATTCTCCGGACTATTGTCACGGGCTTCGATCACAAAAGTACCACCCGTTGCATAGATCGGATCCAAGCGAAATTCCACCCGATCGAAGATCGGACTGGTGATCTCATAACGGCCATCACCCGGACAAATCGGATGGATGCCGGAAGCTGCCAACACATACCAGGCCGACATCTGCCCGACATCCTCGTTTCCGACCAGGCCGGTCACCCTATCGTGATAAGCATTCCGGCAAATGTCTCGGGTCCACTTCTGGGTAAGTGAAGGCATACCCAAACGGTTGAACAAGAACGGCACATGATGGACCGGCTCATTGGCATGGTTGTAATAGTCATTCCAAAGATAATCGCTCGGTGTCTTCTCAAACATATCCGTCAGGTCGGCCAACGCCTTCTCACGGCCTCCCATCAGACGGACCATTCCCTCGACATCGTGCGGCACAAACCATCCTTGCTGATACGGGTTGGACTCCACACAACCATACCCCTCCTGCAAGCGGCCTTTTTCAGGCAAAGAGGCGAAAACGCCTTTCTCGTCACGCGGACGGAACCATCCCGATTCGGAATCAAACGTAGTCGGATACGACAAGGCACGCCTGTCAAACTCCACCCGGTCGTTCTCTTTCCCCAACCACTCGGCTAAACGGGCCATGCACCAATCGGTATAATCATATTCCAACGTGCAGGAAATATTGCCGGGCGTATAACCGTTTTCGGTATTGCCAAAACGCCGGGAAGTGTTGAGGGCATAACGATAAGCCTTTTCCACGTCATAGTCGCGAATGCCCTTCTGGTAAGCATCACACAGAACCGAAATAGCCGGATTGCCCACCATGCAACCGGAGTAAGCATTCAAGAGCTCCCACCGTTCGAGATATTCATTACCGCTCTGATCGGCGATCTCCACAAGCGAGTTGACAAGATCGTTCACCATCGCCGGGTTGATGATGGTCTGAAGAGGCATCTGGCTACGGAAGACATCCCATCCGCTAAAGATCGTCCGCTTACGGAACTTGCCGGTTTGGTGGATCTGCTTATCCGCCCCAGTATACTCGCCGTTGATGTCGCTGCAAAGACGCGGGTCGATGAGCGTATGGTACAAAGCCGTATAAAAGACTTTCTTTTCCTCATCGGTGCCTCCTTCGATAGAGATTTTCGCCAGCTCGTCATCCCAAAGGCGGACACAAGCGGCTCGGGTTTGTTCGAAATCAAAACCTTTCATCTCGGCCTTCAAATTCTCCTCGGCATTCTTCAGGCTGGTATACGAAATACCGCTTTTAAGCAAGATCGCCTCATCGGATAAGGTTTCAAAATTGGCATAAAATCCAATATGCTTGCCTTCAAAAACAGACACGGATGGATGGATGGCCGACCGGCGGATCGCATCGCGATAAGGCTCGCTGCAAACCTCCTGGCGCCGACGTTTCCAGCCGTCCGGAATATCGGCCGACCAAACACCATGTCCGACAAATGGCTTGGAAAATTGAGCATAGAAATAGACCGTATAATCGGCCTTTCCATCTCCGTTTCCCCAGCCACCGCCATCAGGCGTGCATTGCATCCATCCCTTGATGGTATGATCGTCCACCACCTCAATACGCTGAAGCGTTGAAGTTCCTCCCACACGACGCGCCAAGTCTATCTGGACGTGGGCATCCTTGCTTTCAGGGAAAGTGAAACGAAGCATTCCGCTATGAGGCAAGGCGGTCGCTTCGGCCCGGATCTTATAGTCGGAAAGGAAAACGGAGTAATAGCCGGCCGAAGCCTTTTCGGACTCCTTGTCATAACGCGAACGATAACCCTCTTCCGGCTGATCAACCAGTCCGGCAAACGTATGAAGAGGCCCGACAGTCGGCATCACCAGGAAATTACCCAGATCGCCATACCAGCCGATACCGGACATCTGCGTAAACGCGAATCCCTCTATGGTCGTATGTTCATAACTATAACCGGAACCGTTATCTCCCCCGGTAATCGTGTTCGGACTGACCTGCACCATACCAAAAGGGGCGGTCGCTCCGGGGAAGGTCTTTCCAAGCCCGTGGCTGGCCCCCGCCAATTTGGTATTCGTAGAGGCGCCTACAAACGGGTTTACATAAGATGAGGGAGTCAATGATGAAGAAACAGACACCGGTGTTTCTTTTTTCACATCACACGAAGTGAATGCGAATAGCAAAGCTATTCCTATAGTCCAAAATTTAGAGTCTATCATGCCTTTTTATTATCCTTACTATCGCAAAAGTACGAAGAAGAACTGGTTTCACCCTCCTTTAACAGAAGTTTTTGCTATTTTTGCATCTGGCTTTGAATTCAAAGTAGATTTTATAAACGGAAAAATATTCAACAAGAATGGCAAAAAGAGAACAAGTAATCCTCTCCCTGACCTCATTCCCGGCGGCAATCCCGTATGCGGCTCAGGCGATCCAATCCATTTTGGACGGGACTATCCTACCCGACAAGGTGGTTCTTTACCTTACGTTCTCACAATTCGGCGAGGACGGGCTTCCCCAAGAACTCTTGAAATTGGCAAACGACAACCCGATCTTCGAGATTCGCGACTACGACAGGGACATTCGTTCATATCGGAAATTGATCCCCGCTTTGGCCGATTTCCCCAATGCCACGATCATAACGGTTGATGACGACGTGAGGTACCATAAGAATATGGTGCGCGACCTCTTGCGCCTGCACGAACAAATCCCCGATGCGATATTGGCCCACCGCGCCAAACGGATGAAGCCTGGCAAATCCTATCGCAAATGGAGCAAATACAGATGGTATGACTTCCTGATCAAAAAAATCCATGCCGACTTTGACAACATACAGACCGGCGTAGGCGGCGTGCTCTATCCACCCCACTCTCTCAAACAGGAAATGCTCGACATCGAGTTGTTTACGGAGATAGCCCCGACGGCAGACGACATCTGGTTTTGGGCCGCCGCTGTAGCCAACGGTACGAAAATCGTGCCCGTCCCTTTCGGGTACAACAAGCCGCGCGGCTTGGGTAAACCCCGGGAACTATCGTTGAAAACCGTCAATTTCAAGGCAGGAACAGACCGGAACGCCGCCGTCCTCCAAGCGATTCTCGAAAGGTATCCGGAAATAGGAAAACGAATCAATTTATGACACTTAGACAAAATCGACAAACATGAATGATAACCAGAAAATAATCGTCTCACTGACCTCATTTCCGGCAGCCCTTCCCTATGCAATCCAGGCCATACGCTCCATCCTTCAGGGATCGATGCTCCCTGATAAAATCGTATTATACCTCGATACTTTCCAGTTTCCCGTCGGGAAACTTCCTCCAGAACTGGAGGCGCTCAAAAACGCATGTGCGATTTTTGAAGTACGATTCGATCCGATCGAAATGCGTTCGTATAAGAAACTGGTTCCGGCATTAAAGGATTTCCCCGATGACATAATCATAACGATAGACGATGATATCCACTACCCGACAAATCTATTAAAAGATTTAGTCGACCTGCACAAACGTTTACCGGAAGCCATCATAGCGCACCGCGTAAGGAAAATCCGGCCGGACAAACCTTATAGCAAATGGAGAAAATATAAATGGTATGACTTTATTTTCAAAAAATACCACTTCAACTATCGCGCCATGCAAACGGGAGTCGGCGGAGTCTTATATCCTCCACACGTATTAGACGAGAGAATGCTCGATCCTACACTTTTCACACAATTGGCACCAACGTGTGATGACGTATGGTTTTGGGCAGCCGCCGTATCGCATGGTACCTATGTAGTCCCCGTCCCATTCGGAAAAACCAGTGCTTCGGAGGTTGGGAAACCGGCCCGGCTATCCTTGAAAACAGTTAATCTCCAACCGGACGATGACCGCAACCGCGAGGCACTCGACAAGATACTCACATATTATCCGGCCATCGGGAAACGGCTGAAAAAATAAAATTCAGATTGTAATACTCTTAAATGGAATGTTATGTACCTTGGCTGCATATACGGGAAATTCACTGGGATACATATATGAAGTCCCTATACGATAAATGCATTGAGCATCACTGAGCATATAAAAATCAAGAAATGATTTCAAATATATTTCGTATGGGTTTTCCGGAATATTATTCTTTTTCCCATCCATGTGGATTAGAACTCCAGGAATGATATATACCCCTTCTATCTGGGATGCCCTTTTCAAGAATGATATACTATCGGATGTAACCAACAACGCTTTGTTTCCATGTTCGGATTTCAAAGTCTTTATTGAATCAAGACATTTTCCGATCAGTTTTTCTGCCTCATCCTTATCTTTAATAGACTCGAAGTGATATTCATGAAAATCCCCAAGCAAATTCTGGAAACGAAACACAGCCGCGTAATAATCACAACCCAAATCTTTCTTTATAGATTTAATCCGCTCATCCAAAACTATTCCGGGCTTAAACAATTCACAAAACAATTCACCCCAATTGAATCCATCCTCTTTTGCATAAGCGCCATTGATCTGCGCCAGGCAATCCCGGTTGCTATAAAAATGGACTTGTTTGGTCGTTCTTAAATTTAATAGTCTTTTGGCTAAATGTTCTCCTCTCATATAAAGCACCCGGATAAACATTGGGTTATCCGTATATTCATGTTCCTTAAGAGTCCAATCATAGGAGGCGGGAGACAAATAATCTTCCAATTTAAACGGACATGTGTATCTTATCCTAAAAGGTATCCCGTGATATTTACAATAAGCGTATAAAGAGATTATTCCCTTAAAACGATCACACATTCCTCCATGAAATGACTCACCGTCAACCATCGCAACAAAAACAGGCTTCGCGGTTTTAGGCTTGTTAAGTTCTTTTGATTTTAACGCAATCTTAATTACAAGTAAAAATTCTTTTAATAAATGCCTAAATTCTAACAACTTGTATTTCCATCCGTAATAGGTTGCCATTTTAACTTATTCTTGAATATCATTCAAATCATACTGATCAAAATAACTCATATCGCGCAATTTATTAATGCGGGCACGGCCTCGGGCGCGTTTAGAAAGGAACTCCTCATACGACTTTACGGCATAATGGTTAATGCGGATGACATCCTGTTGAGGCCGGCGGTCGCGGAAGCCTTTCTTCAACACTTCGCCATGCGAATCGGCCGAATGGCCGGACAAGCGGGCAGCTTCGTGGCATCCGGTCATTGTGCAGACACGGCGCGGATCGACAATGCTCTTGACATGCGTGTTTAACCGATGTTCCGGCAAGGAATGAGATCTGAACCGTTCCATCACGCCTCCTGCCTCGCGCTTCTTCGCCCCTCCGCTTCCATAGACCAGCCAGTTAATTTCTACGGAAGAAAACGCCTCCATCCGATGCAAGAAGGCTGGGATCGTCTCGTCCTTCACCGGGACGATAAATTCATCGAGGTCTATCACGGCGATCCAACGCGCTTCCGTACGATGCCTTTCAAAACAATCGTCGTAGGCCGCCAATTGCCGCTTCTGCCCCGGAAAGAAGGTGTACTCCACCACCCCCGACTCTATGTAAGGGGCGAGCACCTCTTTCGTGCCATCTGCGCTCTCGTTGTCATAGATGTAAAACTTCTCCACCCCCATCTTCCGGTGCCATTCGATCCACTCCTGGAAATAGGGGCCCTCGTTTTTGGCAATGGCACACACTGCCAGGTAATACCGCGGACGTGTATAATCACGCTTCAACCGGTATTTCAACTTCAGGGCGTTGAAAAACCCGTAACGCAGAAGTCCGCGCCACCGGTTCCGGGTCATTTTATGCGGAATAACCCCTGCGATGATTTCAGCCAATATTTTATTCATACGTTACAACTCGAAACTTGATTTTTCAGGCAAGATAGACTCGAAAGCGTTTCTGATATTCTCCATGACCTGCGCATAATGGCGGATATGCACGTTGTCGTTCAAGCAGACCAACGAATAGGCCTGTTCGCGGATGGCCCGGACAGCCTGTTTGGGTTTGATCATCAAGGGGAACATCTTGGTATCGCGATACGTATTATAGGGCTCGAAATTGCCCCGGCAGATCTGCCATGTGCGGAAAAGCTCCGGCGTAAAATCCGTCAATGCGCGAAACCGGTTGGCCGACGTCTCGGTCAGCTCCTTTCCTGCAACCGCCCACACCTCCTCAAAAGTGGTCTTCAGGAAAGGCTGTGCATTGTGGGGCGTCCGTAAGGTGATGAACTTGCTGTATGGCTTCAACAGGTAGTTCCAACGGGCTTTCGAACCATAGCTCTTATCAAACCACTTGTCATGGTCGCGAGCCATCACCTCCCGTTTATCAAAATGGCGGTTGATGATCTTCAAATTATTCTTGATCCTCCTGTACCATTGCGACCACGAAGGGTTGTAAAGGAAAGCGGCGATGTCGCAAGGCAACCCGTCCTTGAAAAACCGTTCGGGAGCAATCCGGTTGGTCAGATAGAAATCGTCGTTGAAATAAACAAAATGCTCTGCCAGCCCGTCGATCTTGTGCAGATAGCGTTCGATCACCACCGAATTGTAAGTAGGCAGAAACGCCCCCGGTATATAATCCTTATGATCGACCAGATGGATCTTCGGGTGGTTCCCGTCCAGCCAGTCGGGTTTCTGCCCGCTGGTCACGAAATGGATCTTACGTACCCACGGGGCGAATTTCTCCACCCCCCGAAACCAGTATTTCAAGAAACCATAGTCGCGGAAACGGGCTTCCGAAACGCCGTTCTTCGTATTATCTTTCTCGCCGGAATACTTGGCAAACTCCTTTTGCCATTCCGGGTCATTCATATCGACCCACGTGATTACAAAGTCTATATCCATATCGTTTAATCCTTACGCTTTCTTCGCATGTTTAAAACGGTTATGTGTCCACAAATACAACTCCGGTTGCCGCCGGATCGTTTGTTCCAAACGCTGGAAATAAAGAGCCGTCAATTCAAAATCGGACAACTCCCGCGGCATTTCGTGGAGCCGGACAAACTCAGCTTCATAAAACCCTCTCTTCACCCGCCTCACATCCAAGTACCAAGCCTCGAATCCGTACCGTTTTATAACCTTTTCCGTCCCAGTCAAAACGGGAACTTCGTGATTCAGGAAGGAGAGGAAATGGCGGACTTCCCGCTTCTTGGGTGATTGGTCGGCAATAAAACCAATGGCACAGGCCTCCCGGTTTTGTGCCCATTCGTTGATATATCGTGCCGTCTTGCGCATTTCCACGCAGACTGCCCCCATGCGCCCGCGGATGTGTAACATTAGCCGGTCCATGCGCTTACTGCGCAACTCGTGGTAGATCTGGGCCCCTATTGTCCCCTTTTCCAACCATAAAGGCATGGAAGATACCCACTCCCAGTTGGCATAATGCCCTAAATAGATGGCGACCGGTTTTCCTTGTCGAAGAGACGAATTGATCGACTCGACATTCGTGAACCTCATCCGCCGACTAATCTCGTCGGGAGTGATAAAGGCCAATTTGCCGCTCTCCAGGATCAAGTCAGCAAAGAAGTGGTAAAACGCTTTCTCGATCCGCCGGATCTCCGCCGGGCTTTTCTCCGGAAAAGATTCCGTCAGATTCCGGCGGACAATACTCCGCCGATACCTGACAATATAGTATAAAAGACCGAACAAAAGGTCCGAAAAGGCATACAGCACACGCCAGCGAACGTACGTCATAACCGCTCGATCGCTTTTTCAATCCGTGCCAACGTCTCTTCCTTGCCCAACAGCTCGGTTATGTCGAACATGTGAGGCCCTTTGCATTGGCCGACTACCGCCAAGCGGAAAGCGTTCATCACGTTGCCCATATGATAGCCACGCTCCGTAATCCAGCCGATCACTACCTCTTCCGAAGGCTTAGACGAGAAGTCCTCGATCCCGCGCAAGATGTCCATCAACTCAGTCATGATCCGGGGCGTATCTTCCGACCAACGCTTCTTCACGTCCTTCTCGGCGTATGACGTGGGGGCCTGGAAGAAGAAAGCAGCTTGCTCCCACAATTCCTTGACAAAATTCACACGTCCTTTGACGAGCGAAACCACACGGGCCAGATAGTCTCCGTCATAGGCCGAAGCATCCACGCCATTCGCCTCCAGCACCGGACGGAAGAGCGCGACCAGTTCCTCATCGGGCTTTTCTTGAATATAGTGATGGTTGAACCATTTTCCCTTTTCATAGTCAAACTTGGCCCCGCTCTTGCTGCAACGGCTCAGGTCGAAACTACGGATCAACTCGTCCATGCCCATCACCTCCTGATCATTGCCCGGATTCCATCCCAACAGAGCCAGGAAGTTGACTACCGCTTCGGGCAGGTAGCCGCTCTCGCGATAGCCGGAAGAGATTTCGCCGCTCTTCGGGTCATGCCATTCCAAGGGGAACACAGGAAAGCCCAACCGGTCGCCGTCGCGCTTGCTCAGCTTGCCGTTTCCTTCGGGCTTCAGAAGCAACGCCAGATGTGCGAACCGAGGCATCGTATCCGCCCATCCGAAATAGCGGTACAACAGGACGTGGAGCGGAGCGCTCGGCAACCATTCTTCCCCCCGGATTACATGTGTCACCTCCATCAGATGGTCGTCCACGATATTGGCTAAGTGGTAGGTCGGCAACTGGTCGGCCGATTTATACAGGACCTTATCGTCCAGGATAGACGAGTTGATCACCACTTCGCCACGGATCAGGTCGTTCACATGGATGTCTTCATTCGGCTCGATCTTGACGCGGACCACATATTGCCGCCCCGCGTCGATCAGGGATTTCACCTCCTCGGCAGAAAGAGTCAGCGAGTTACGCATCTGCATACGGGTAGACGCGTCATACTGGAAATTGGGTATTTCCTTCCGTTTGGCCTCCAGCTCTTCGGGAGTATCAAACGCGATATAGGCACAACCGGCCTCTAACAATTGATTGACATATTTCTTATAAATATCCCGGCGTTCACTCTGGCGATAAGGGCCATACTCACCTCCGAAGCCTACCCCTTCATCAAACTTGATCCCCAGCCAGGTAAGCGCTTCTATGATATAAGCTTCCGCTCCGGGGACGAAACGTTGCGAGTCGGTATCTTCGATACGAAGAATCAGATCCCCTCCTTGTTGTTTGGCAAACAAATAATTGTATAAAGCTGTACGAACACCTCCGATATGCAAGGCCCCCGTGGGACTCGGCGCAAACCGAACTCTAACTTTCCTTTGAGTCATAACCTTTTAATAATTGACAATTAACGATTGACAATTGACAATTATGAGTGTCTATTGCCAATTGTCTGCATTTTATGCGACAAAAGTAGCCCTTTTTTTTCTCTTACTAAATTTTTTATGTACATTTCGCCTTTCAAACGGTAGGAATTATGAACGCAAAGAACTACAACATACATCCAAGTGTCTATTTTATCATAGCGGCCCTGTTGATTGCTTACTTCTTTCCACGGGAAGGAAAGTTCCGTTACCAGTTCTACGAAGGGAAACCCTGGCGATACGGATTGCTCACCGCCCCCAGCGACTTTCCGATCTATAAGACGGATGCGGAAGTACAGGCCGAACGCGACAGCGCCCTCAAGAAATTCGAACCCTATTACCGGCTGGACGACACGATCGAATCCGAAAAGATAGACAAACTCCGCGCCGACTACCGGACAATGCTCAACCGTCGGGCTACTCCCGCCTATATGCAATACATCGAAAGCAAATTGCAGAAACTATACCGCAGCGGTATCCTCTCCCCCCAAGACCTGGAAGAGCTCAAAAAGGCCGGATATCCCCGTATCAACCTGCTCGCAGGCAACGTCGCGCAGTCACACTATAGCAGCGAGTTCTTTACAGTCAAGACGGCGTATGAGTTCATCATCAACAACTGTCCTGCCCAGCTGGACAAGTCGGTCCTGCAATCGTGCGATATCAACAACTACTTGGTGGAAAATGTCACATACGACAAGACGACATCGGACAAAGTCAGGGAAGAGATCCTGAACAGTATTCCGTTGGCCAACGGCCTGGTACAGGCGGGAGAACGGATCGTCGACCGGGGTGAGATCATCGACAACCACACCTACAACGTGCTCCGTTCCCTCAAGATCGTACACGAGACCAAGTCCGGAGGAACCCAGCGACAAAGCATCATCATGGGCGGCCAATTCGTACTGGTATTCGGGATTCTCTTCTGTTTCTGGCTGTACCTGTGGTCATTCCGGTTAAAAATTCTACATAACAGGAAAAACGCGCTATTCCTCGTGTTATGCGTGTTCGTGAGCTGCATCCTGACAGAACTATGTGTGACCTACGGACTGTTCAACATCTATATCCTGCCGTTCGCCATTGTGCCGATCGTCGTACGGACATTCTTCGACTCGCGCACGGCCCTGTTCACCCACCTGGTCATTGCGTTGATCTGCTCGCTGATGGTTCCCTTCCCCCACGAGTTTCTGTTACTCCAGATCATTGCCGGTATGGTCGTGACGTTCAGCCTGAGAGACCTGTACGAACGCTCGCAACTGATCCGGTGCGCCTTCTTCATCTTCCTGGCCTACACGCTTTGCTACATCAGCCTGTCCATCTACCAGGAAGCGGATATCAAAAAAATACACGGGATGATGATGCTCTACTTTGGCATCAATTTCATCCTGTTGATGTTTACCTATATATTAGTATATATGTTGGAAAAGACCTTCGGCTACGTCTCCAGCATCACGCTGGTCGAACTCTCCAACATCAACACGCCGATCCTGAAAAGACTTTCGGAAACGTGCCCCGGCACGTTCCAGCACTCCCTGCAGATGTCGATCCTGGCCTCCGAAGCCGCAGCTGCCATCGGTGCGAACGCGCAGATGGTGCGCACAGGCGCCATGTATCACGACATCGGCAAGATGGCCAACCCGGCGTTCTTCACCGAAAACCAGAGCAGCATCAACCCCCACAACCAGCTCCCGTTTGACGAAAGCGCAAAAATCATCATCAACCACGTGAGCGACGGCATCCGAATTGCCGAGAAAGCGATGTTGCCCCCAGCCATCATCGACTTTATCCGTACCCATCACGGACGCGGAAAAGCCAAATACTTCTACAACTCCTTCAAGAACCAATATCCCGACCGCGAGATAGACGAAACGGCCTTCACCTATCCAGGCCCGAACCCTTTCTCCAAAGAGACAGCCGTCCTGATGATGGCCGACTCTGTCGAAGCAGCCTCCCGTAGCCTGAAAGAACACACGGAGGACAACATACGCACCCTGGTCGACAAGATCATAGACGGCCAAATCTCAGACGGATTGATGCGCAACGCCCCGCTGACGTTCAAAGACGTGGAAACAATCAAAAACGTCTTTGTGGAAAAACTGAAGATCATGTACCATACGCGAATCAGTTATCCTGATTTGAAGAAAAAGTGAAATCAGATGCTGGAGGTAACTCCCAGCGATGTCCTGACAACGGCCAACACGCCCTGAATGGTTCTTTATCCAGATTCAATTCTGTTAGAAGTTCCTGCAAACGCCCATGTTTATCATAGTCTGATCTTTTGAAAGGAATTATCCTGTACGTTTAGAAGTAGGTTTATTGGTTTTGAAATTCCAATACTTGGGATCAAGTGGAATTCCAATGCTTTCATACTTCCGTTTACCATCTTTGCAGATACGCAACATTAAATAAAATTCATTGTTTTTCAATACTTTAGATTTGTAACATACGATACTAATTGTAGCACTCATGGTTTACATCTCGGTTTACATGACTCTGTAAACTCAACACGAAAAACACAAAAAATAATGGAATTTAGAATGGAAAAACTACCGAAAAGATACAAAAAAGGCAGTTACTTTGATTGTAACTGCCTGATTTTAAGGTGGTGCCACCAGGAATCGAACCGGGGACACAAGGATTTTCAGTCCTTTGCTCTACCAACTGAGCTATGGCACCGTCGTTTTGTTTAACGGGTGCAAAGATACGGACTTTTTTGAATCTTGCAATAGGTAAAGCAACTTTTTATTGATTTTTTATTCCTCCAGAGAATTCCAACCTTGCGCTATTAGTTCGACTTCGCCTCCATCACGGCCTACCAGATAGTTGCCGAGGTCAGGTTTTGTGATATGGCCAATTACTTTAATTCCTTTCATCTCAGATACTTTGTCATGATCAGTGAGAGGAACGGTGAAAAGTAGCTCATAATCTTCACCGCCATTTAAGGCTGCGGTTACCAAATTCATATTAAACTGTTCAGCCATTGCAGCTGTTTGATAATCGATCGGGATCCGATCTTCA
Organism: Parabacteroides sp.; assembly: GCA_017937385.1. GTDB lineage: Bacteria > Bacteroidota > Bacteroidia > Bacteroidales > Tannerellaceae > Parabacteroides. The sequence continues at coordinate 34,576 of JAGBDR010000025.1, read as the reverse complement.
TATACGCGACATCCGACATTACTTTCTTTGGAAATATGCAAAAGTTCAGAAGAAAGACCGTCTGATATGTCCATCATGGCTGTCGGGACAATTCCTGCATTGCGAAGTATTTCAATAATATCTTTACGAGCTTCTGGTTTTAACTGGCGTTCCAATAAATATTCTTTGCCTGCAAAATCAGGTGTAAAATCCTTTTCTCCCTTAAATACCCGCTTTTCGCGCTCCAACAACTGCAATCCCATATAGGCGGCACCCAAATCACCGGAGACACAGATCAAATCTGTTTCTTTGGCTCCATTGCGAAGAACCACCTTGCCTCTCTCGCCCTCTCCAATACAAGTAATGCTGATGCAAAGTCCCGTAAGAGATGCAGAAGTATCTCCTCCGACAAGATCAACCCCATACACATCACAGGCCAACTTTAACCCGGAATAAAAATCTTCTACATCTTCAACCGAAAAACGTTTGGAAATACCCAATGATACCGTTATCTGTTTGGGTTGGCCATTCATAGCATAAATATCGGAGAAATTCACAACAGCCGATTTATACCCAAGATGCTTGAGTGGCACATAAGTCAAGTCAAAATGGATACCTTCCAATAACAGGTCAGTGGTGACAAGGACCTGCTTATCCCCATAAAAGAGAATTGCCGCATCATCACCTACGCCTTTTATCGTACTATTGTTCTTTATTTCGATTCTGTCAGTCAAATGGCGGATCAAACCAAATTCGCCTAATGTCGATATTTCTGTTCTGTTACTCATTTTTTATTTATAATATTATTTTTTCTGAATGTGATAATATGCTTTTTTATCGTTTCATCAAAACGTTGTCCATTGCAAAACCGGATCACAATCGGCAAATAGTATAACGATTTCTTCCACTTTTCCGGAACAAGAGGACTGTTTTTCAGACGGGCAGCATCTTTCTCCGTTACAAGAATCAGTTTTCCTGATGAAGTCATTTCCTTGAATACCGTATCCAATTTTTTGAAATCCGATTTACCAAATATATGATGATCGGGAAAAACCATCGGCAACACCTTGTCTGAATACTTCTCCACCTCACGGATAAACGGAACAGGAGCCGCTATGCCTGATATTAATAAAATATCATCTTCCCGCCTTATATCCTTCAGACTTAGAGGACGTGCCTCTACAGGGAATACGGGTTTGATCTCTCCATAAACGATGCTGGTAAAAAAAAGCGACTGGTGAGCCCGTAACTTCATATTTTTACCAATAATGCGATAATCTATCGGCTTCATATTTTCGTCGCATTTGGTAACCACCACGATGTCCGTCCGATTAATATGGCTTATCGGTTCACGCAAACGTCCTGCAGGCATCAGCCGGTCATGATAAAACAAACGATGATAGTCACTCAACACGATCGAAAGAGAAGGGCGCACATATCGATGCTGATAGGCATCGTCTAACAGGATCACTTCCGGTTTCTCTTTTTCCGGCAAAGACAAAAGGGTTTGGATTCCCCGACGCCGATTAGCATCAACAGCCACAAGGATATCCGGAAATTTGCTTTTCATCTGGAATGGTTCATCCCCGATCTCCAAGCTGGAACTTTCCGAATCAGCCAAAATAAATCCGGATGTTTGTCTTTTATACCCTCGGCTTAATACGGCAATGCGATATTTATCTTTCAGCAAACGGATGATATATTCCGTATGGGGAGTTTTACCCGTTCCTCCGACAGATAAGTTTCCTATACAAATTACAGGAATCGAATATTGTTCGGAATGTAAAATCCCCCAATCAAAAAGTCGATTTCGTAACCAGACTCCTATTCCATACAAAAAAGAAAGAGGAATCAGGCAAGAGTTTAATTTTATTTCATCGTTTTTTCGCATATAACATCTTATCTGCGGACAAATATAGTCAACTTATCGGTGGTTATCGGCTTTTTATTTGTTTATTTCAAAAGAAGAACCAGAAAATGCACAATTCCATCCCCGACTACCCGGCAATTCCTCTTGTTTGTCCTCCTTGAAAGGGGACTAAATAGCCTCAAGACGCAGAAAACAGAAAAAAATCACGTTTTTCTTCAAAAAAAACGGCAAAACTATTTGTAGTTTAAAAATTAGTTGTACCTTTGCACCCGTAATCGAAAACGGGATGTAGCACAGTTGGCTAGCGCGCCACGTTCGGGACGTGGAGGTCGGAAGTTCGAGTCTTCTCATCCCGACTACAAAGAAAGAGGATATATCGAAAGATATTTCCTCTTTTCTTTTTTATTCATACGGATAAAAACATACACAATATGAAAATTACATCTCCTCGTTTGGCAAACACCCTCCATGAAAGTACAGACATCCAAGCCGCGCTGGAAAAGAATGACGAAGACTTAACCGAATACGCTTTTAAAAACCTGCACATAGAAGAGGTGAAAACGCAGCATCTTTCTGTACAATCCTGCGTTTTCGCCAACTGCAGCTTCGGAACATGCAGCATACGGAAATCCCAATTCAGCGATGTCGTATTCAGAAACTGTGACCTGTCAAACGTGGACCTTACCGGTTGCGGCTTTCACCGGGTAGCGTTTATCGGTTGTAAACTGGTGGGTACCAATATGGCGGAAGGGATATTCAATCATATCACTTTTGAAGCATGCAGGGGAGAATACATGAATCTCTCGATGAGCAAAATGCGATATGTACAATTCACCCGCTCCAACTTACAAGGTGCCGGAATAGAAGACTGCCTGTTGACGAACGTATCATTCGACATCTGTAACCTGACGGAAGCGGAGTTATACCGTACCTCCCTGAAAGGCATTGACCTGTCCAACTCGGAAATATCAGGTATCCTCATTACGAACCTCGCCAATAGCGAACTACGAGGCTCTTCCGTATCTTCCCTGCAAGCCCTGGATTTGATTCGGATGTTAGGCGTAGAGATCAACGATTGACAAATACATCCCGTCGGATAATCGTTCCGTCCATATCCCCACAAGGGCATAACTGAGATTGTAACTTCATTTTACAGCTTCTCCGGCATATACTTCCAGAACCGAGCAGGCATATTCTGACGGTGGAGCTTGGGATTGAGACGTTCCTTTATAGCGATGGACTGGAAATAGGTCTTCCACATCTGTTGGAAAAGTTTCTCGTCGGCATCCATCAGCTCTTCACTGAGCAGGCCGGAAAGCAAATGGGCTTCCTGCTCTTCAAAACGGACTTCGGTCGTTTCGCGGCAGTCATAATAGTAACCGTACGCGCGTTTCAGGTCGTAAAGTAGCCAGCACTGGTCGGCAAAACGGTCTTTCAGATGCGGCAATGTCAGCGGAAGGACATTATAGATCGGCTTGACGGCAGCAAAAAAGGTTCCGTCCGACGCTTTCTGGAAACGAAGAAACTGGATGACACGCAAGCGTTCGTTCGTCACCTTCCTCCAGATTTTGGAAACTTCAAGGACATCAGGATCCCCGAAGTTCAACTCGATCGTGCGCGGCGTATCGATCGCCTTGCGGATATAGCGGAAAAGCAATATATCCACTTGCGGCAGCTCGGACAGCCAAGTGACGGTGATCACAGACAGAGCCGTCGCGGATAGTTTCTTCTGCAATCCTTTCCAGACACGGTCCACCTTGGCATCGTCCGTGCAGATCGTCACCGCCTCATCGTAAAACAGAGGCAAAGGTTCTCCTTCCGCCAACAGCATATCGGGAAAACTGCGACGAGAATAAGCATCGAAGACAGCGGTCAGCAACCCTTCAAAGGTCTTGTCATACACAAATATCGTCATGGTTCTTCTTGGAATGGGAGGATAAGCTGGCGGTCGTCCACTTTCTTCCGCCCTGCTTTCCGGGTGAGAATTTGCCGGACTGCCTCTGGCGACACTTCGTTGATGGTGCGGACCGGTAGTTCGCGGCAGGTGATGAAATAGCAAGCTTTCTTCATCACGACTCCGATCTTCTTCAACTGTTCCGTCCCTAAGCGGGAATAGCGGCGGGAGACGACGATCAGTTTCGCCGACTTCACCCCGATACCGGGTACGCGCAGAAGCATCTCGTAATCCGCCTTGTTGATATCGACCGGAAACTGTTCGGGATGGCGCAACGCCCAGCCTAACTTCGGATCGACCTCCAGGTCAAGATCTGGATAGGCATCGTTTACGATTTCATCTACTTTGAACTGGTAAAAACGCAGAAGCCAATCTGCCTGGTACAGGCGATTCTCGCGTACCAACGGTGGTTGCTTCAAGGCAGGCAACCGGTTGTCGTATGCGTTGACGGGGATAAAGCCGGAATAATAAACCCGCTTCATTGTCGGACGCTGGTAAAGGGCTGACGAAAGGCGAAGGATGTCCTTGTCCGAATCAGGCGTCGCCCCGACAATCATCTGTGTACTCTGTCCGGCAGGCACAAAACGCGGAGCATGGCGGAAACGTTTCCGCTCTTCGGCACTCTGCAACACGCCTTGCTGGATGTAGCGCATCGGCTGAAAAACACTTTGGAAATCCTTTTCAGGAGCCAACAACTGAAGACTTTTCTCATTCGGGATCTCAATGTTCACGCTCATACGGTCGGCATAGAGTCCGGCTTCGTTCACCAATTCCTGGCTGGCACCGGGAATACTTTTCAAGTGGATGTAACCGTTAAACCGATGTACGGTCCGAAGGTCTTTCACCACCCGGACGAGGCGTTCCATCGTGTAATCGGCATTACGCACGACACCGGAACTGAGGAAAAGCCCCTCGATATAATTACGACGGTAGAACTCGATCGTGAGGTCCACCAGCTCTGTCACAGTCAAGGTGGCACGGGGAATATCATTGCTGCGGCGGTTGATGCAATAGGCACAATCGAACATACAATAATTGGTCAGCATGATTTTCAGCAAAGAGATGCAACGGCCGTCCTCGGCAAAACTATGGCAAATACCCCATCCCGCCGCACTTCCGATCGCACCGTTCCTGTTCTTTCTCGACGTGCCACTGGAAGCGCAAGAGACATCATACTTAGCCGACTCAGCCAATATCTTCAGTTTTTCGAGCACTCTTCCGTCCATAATAATTGCTGGGATTAGCGGACAAATGTAAGCATAATCTTTCCAAACACAAAAAACAGAGAATGCCCATGTATTTTCCATTCCATGCCCATGCATTTCCGATTGCATGGGCATGGAAAAATATTTACTTTTCTACCGTAAACTTATAAATACACTCACTGAAATACTTTTCGCCCGGACGGAGCACTACGCTTGGGAAGTTCGGCTGGTTAGGCGAATCGGGGTAATGTTGGGTTTCCAGACACAAAGCACCACGATGCGGATAAACCACACCTAACTTACCTGTATCTCCCGCTTTTGCCATTGCATTACCGGCATAAAACTGGATACCCGGTTCATTGGTATAGACTTCAAGACCGATACCGCTTTTGGCAGAAACAGCTTTTGCAGCCAAAGCTTTAATGTCGCAGTTCGTATTCAACACCCAGTTGTGGTCGTATCCCTTTCCGTAAGTCAACTGTTCAAACGGATCATCGATATGCGCACCGATGGCAACGGGCGTACGCAAATCCATCGGAGTTCCTTCAACCGGATCAAGCGTACCGGTCGGAATCAAGGTCGCATCTACCGGCACATACGTATCGGCAGCGATCATCAACGTATGGTCGAGGATCTGGGAACCCGGAACACCGGACAGGTTGAAATAACTATGGTTCGTCAGGTTCACGACAGTCGGTTTGTCTGTCGTAGCCTCATATTTGATATCGACGGCATTGTCGTCCGTCAAGGTATACGTCACTTTCAGGTTCACGTTTCCAGGGAAGCCGGCTTCACCGTCTTTGGAGAGATAGGTCAGTTCCACGCTCTGGTCATTTACCTGTTTGGCATCCCACACCACCGTATGATAGCCATCCGGACCTCCGTGCAAACAATGCCCGTTGTTGTTCTGCGGAAGCTGATATTCAACGTCGTCCAACGAGAACTTGCCGTTTGCGATACGGTTTCCGTAACGGCCGATCAACCCACCGTAGTTATTGTTCGGATTGTCCACATACTGTTGGATATTATCATATCCCAAAACGACATCCGTCATTTTGCCGTCCCTGTCAGGAACCATGACCGACACCAAGCGTCCGCCCCAGTTTGTCACACAGGCTTCCGCGCCCTTCTGATTCTTCAACACATATAATGCAGTCGGTTTTCCCTGCACCTCTGATACGAAATCAGATTTCATCAGTCCGGAAAGAGTGGCCTCCTCCTTTTTCTCAGCACATGACAACAACACGCACATTGCCATGACAGCCATACACAGTCTCTTCATTTTGATACTAAATAAATTAAATGTTTGTTAGATAGACGGCAAATATACACCATTATTATCAAAAACAAACGATGCTGTAGAATAATGTTGTTTAATACAAATCACTTTCGTACTTTTGTCTGCCATAATAGAGAAAAATGAAACAATATTTAGAATTACTCGATCGTGTTCTCCGTGAAGGAGTCAAGAAAGAAGATCGGACAGGAACCGGTACATACAGCGTATTCGGACATCAGATGCGTTTCAATCTTGAAGACGGTTTTCCTCTGCTCACAACCAAGAAACTGCATTTGAAATCCATTATATACGAATTACTCTGGTTCCTCCAAGGCGACACAAACGCCAAATACCTGCAGGAACATGGCGTAAGGATCTGGAATGAATGGGCTGATCCGGACGGAAACTTAGGCCACATCTACGGTTTCCAATGGCGTTCATGGCCGGACTATAAAGGCGGTAGCATCGACCAGATCAGCGAAGCGGTAAAAACAATCAAACAGAATCCAGATTCACGCCGCATCATCGTCAGCGCTTGGAACGTGGCAGACTTGGACAATATGAACCTGCCGCCTTGCCATGCCTTTTTCCAATTTTATGTTGCCGACGGCCGCCTGAGCCTACAAATGTATCAGCGCAGTGCCGATATTTTTTTAGGTGTGCCTTTCAACATTGCCTCGTATGCTTTGTTATTACAAATGATGGCACAGGTAACCGGACTGAAAGCGGGAGATTTCGTCCATACGCTCGGAGATGCGCATATTTATACGAACCATCTCGAACAGGTGAAATTGCAACTGACACGTGACCCGCGTCCTCTACCCCGGATGGAAATCAATCCGGAAGTAAAAGATATATTCGGTTTCCGGTACGAAGACTTTACTCTGACAGGATACGACCCGCACCCGCATATCAAGGGTGAAGTGGCCGTCTAAATAAAAATAAAGACAGCAAGATTCATTAAATTCGATAAGTTTATGAGTACTATTTCAATTGTAGCAGCTATTTCCGACAACAATGCTATCGGGAAGAATCTGGGACTGCTCTGGCACATGCCGGCAGACATGAAGCGTTTTAAAGACCTGACAACAGGCCACGCCGTAATAATGGGACGTAAAACTTTCGAGTCTTTACCTAAAGGCGGACTGCCCAACCGCAAAAATGTAGTACTGACGACTATGCCGGAAGCCGGTTTCGTCAATTGCTTCGCTTGCGAATCGATGCACGACGCTTTGGATATTTGTGAAAAAGAAGAAGACATCTTCATCATTGGCGGTTCCTTAGTTTACAGACAAGGATTAGGTATTGCCGACAAGATGTATCTGACCCGTGTACACGGCGACTTCCCCGATGCGGACGCGTTCTTCCCGGTTGTCAACTGGGATTTGTGGGAAGAGGTGGAACGCCAGGAATTTCCGGCCGACAAAAAGAACCCGTATCCCTATACATTCCTGACATACGTCCGTAAAAAGTAAATTTATGCCTAATTAACGGCGACTTTACAACTTTTTGCTCTTTCTTTGTATCTATATAGGAAACGGGAATTGGAGATTTATGACTTATGCGTCAATGACAAACCATAAATCTTCAATCATAAATCCAATAGACATGAAGACAAGAGCAATTATTGTTTTAGCCCTGATCGCGTGCGGAATCGTATTGACGATATGCTACGCGAAAGCCAATCGGGCATCCAACGACGGAAAGGCAATCATAGAAGCCATCCAAACGAAAAACACTCCGCAACTGATCCAGTCGTTGATCGTCCGGATGAAAGGCCAACTGGAAAAAGATGCCGACACATTTCCCGATCTGATCAAGGAAGTGGAAGCGTATGCCGGTACCTGTCCCGATTCCGCATCCGTCGCCATCCTCCACTCCATGATCGCGGAGATGTATCATACCTATTATTGGCAGAACAGTTGGAACATCCAACAACGGACCGAACTGTCGGGTTACGTGCCCGATGATATCCGGGAATGGACCACCAACCTGTTCCAGGATAAGATCAAACAGGAATTGGCCCGCTCCCTCCAACCTGCCCGCCTGTTGCAACAGACACCAGTCAGCCAATACAACCTGATCCTGAAGAAAGGGAAAGACAGCCCCGAACTCCGTCCGACACTGTACGACTTCCTGACTTTCCGCGCCATCGAGATACAGCCAGCGGCAGAATGGTATAACGGCCTGATCGCCTTCCGCCGCACCCAGCCGGAAAAGAAAGCCCTGCTGATAGACGAATTGGACTACTGGCAATATAAATACGACAACCGGCTGACAACCGCGGCAGACTATAAAAACGCATTAGACAGCCTGTTTCAGGTATACGGGAACGAACCGTTTGCCATCGAAATAGAGATCGCACAGATGCATCGTCTCCAACGCGAACGCTATCAAGGCAACAAAGCGCACCAGGATTCCATCCAGGCCGCCATCTACGCACTTTGCAAGGGAAGCATCGCCCGGTACGCTAAAAACGACCGCGTCAACGCGTTCAAAAACCAATTAGGGCAAATGGAAATGCCCGTCCTGAACGTCGAATCGCAGAACAACGTCTATCCGGGAAAGAGCCTGACACTCCAGATTAGATACACCAACACCCCGCAACTGACCGTCCGCATCTACAAAAGCCTCCGTCAGCCGCAGGAAGCCTGGCGGAACTATAATAAAAACAACAAGAACATGTTGGGCGAGTTAGTGAAAGAGCAGACGTTCAAGATGAATATGCCCGATACCTACACCGAAGGCGATTCCACACTCTCCATTCCGATAGATAAATTAGGATTGTACGAATACGTCATCACGGTTCCGGGCAAGCAACTGACCGTCTCCAACCGTTTCAGCGTGAGCCGCCTGGCCGCCCTTACCCGCAGCCAGACGAACAACTCGGAAGTACTCGTCACCGATCTGGAAAGCGGCAAACCCATCGAAGGCGCAACCGTGATCTACTACAAAACCGATATGATGAAGGGAGCGCTTCAACGCCAGGGAGAAGTGAAGACAGACCATTTAGGCATAGCTGTCCTTCCCGCCAAAAAGAAGATCGAACAAATCCGTCCGGTCTTCCGTGATGACACCGCTTCCATCATCACGAGCATCTATCCTTACGGCTCCTTCCGCCCGGAAAAGGAACAGGTGGAACTGTCTCTTTTCACAGACCGCAGCATTTACCGTCCGGGACAGAACGTCTTCTTCAAAGGGATCGCTTACATAAAAAACACGGACAATCCGCATGTTGTGGCAGGAAGAACCTATACAGTCACTTTGCGGGATGCCAACTACAAGGAAGTGGCAACCCAAAAACTCACGACCGACAAGTTCGGCTCCTTCAACGGCGAATTTACCATACCGGCACAGACATTAAGCGGCAACTTTACCCTCGTGTCGGAAAGAGCCCGCACGAATATACGGGTGGAAGAATACAAACGTCCGACCTTCAAGGTGGACTTCCTGCCGATCAAGGAAGAGGTGACGTTCGGAAAACCGGTCAGGATTACAGGTGAAGCGCAGACATTCTCCGGCATCGCCCTCCAGGCAGGCGAAGTCAACTGGACCATCACCCGCCGCCCGTTCTGGGCACGCTTCTACATGCCGAATCCATTCGATTATACATACGAGCAAGTCGCCAACGGAACGGCAAAGGTCGACAGCAAGGGAAACTTCTCCCTCTCCTTCGTTCCCGAACGGCCGGAAACGACCGGCATGCGCCCCGCCTACCAGAGTTATGAAGTAACGGCAACCCTGACCGACAGCAAAGGGGAAACACAGGAAGCGCAATATACCTTCTCCGTAGGCGACACCGGCATCCTGTTGGATATCCAAATGCCCGGAGAGGAAATGGAAAACGACTCCGCGAAAGCGGTAATAACGGCTTATACGGTAAACAGGCAGAAAGCATCCGCCGAAGGCAGTTACACGATTTACTCCCTGTCAGACGAGAAAACGGAACCGGACCAGTTCGGCATGGATCAGTATAAGATAGACAAACTGATGACCGTCGGCACTTTTATAACGGGTGATGAACTCTCGCCCGCCCTGTTCCGAAACCTCCCGGCCGGACGTTACCGCTTAGAAGTGAAAGCGACCGACTCCAACGGAAAAGAAGTTTCCGCTAACCAGGACTTTATCCTCTACAGCCGCCGGGACAAACGCCCGCCGGTATTCATGCACACCTGGCTGATCGAGGAGCGCACGACCTGTGAGCCGGGAGAAGACGCCGAGTTTGTGTTCGGTACATCCGACAAGGATGCACACGTCTTATACGAAGTCTACAGTAGCGACCGGAAATGCACGGAACGGAAATACATCCGGATGAGTGATGAAAATCGGACGTTTCGCCTCCCGTTTAAGGAAACGGACGAAGACGGGTTTTCCGTCACCTTTACCTTTGTCAAGGAAGGAAAAATGTACGTCAAGCAGGTTCCCGTCTATCGCCGCCAGCCAGACCGAAGACTGAATATCCTAGCTGAGACATTCCGCGACCACCTGTTGCCGGGCAACAAGGAGAACTGGAAATTCCGTATTACGGATGTGGACTCCGTCGCTGCCACAGCCGAAGTACTGGCCAGTATGTACGACACATCATTAGATAAGATCATGCCTTTCGGCTGGTCATTCGTCCCCAAAAGATATATTAATCTCTATGCCCCGCAATTCTCGGAAGGGACAGCCTTTACAAGCAACAGCAAGTACGAGACGGGGACAAACAAGAACCTGCTCATACCCGAATACCAGTACGACCGCCTCAACTGGCAGGATGTATTGTCTTTAGGCTCCCGCTACGGAAGTAACCGCATCTACGCATCCGGAGTCATGATGAAATCGGCGGCTGCTCCGGCTGTGGCCGAAGCCCTCAGCATCACAGAAGACAGCGCCGTTCTGGAAGAATCCGCCGTACGGGCCGACCAGGGTGTTGCGGATATCATTGCGGAGGAGGAATTGCCCGAACCGATCAAGCTACGCAAGAACTTCGCCGAAACCGCCTTCTTCTATCCGGCCTTAGTGACCGACGAAGCCGGCGACGTGTCGTTCAGTTTCACGATACCCGAAAGCAACACGACCTGGAAGCTGCAATTGCTTGCCCAGACGGAAGACTTGCAGTACGGCTATCTGTCCCGCGAGATCATCACGCATAAACCGCTGATGGTAACGCCCAACCTGCCACGTTTCCTGCGCCAGGGCGACGAAGTGACCTTTACGGCACAAATCAGCAACCAGTCCTCCGGCACGCTGGACGGACGCGCCCGCTTGGAACTGTTCGATCCGGACAACGACCAGCCGGTAGTCAGCCTGCACCAATCACAGAAACCTTTCACCTTGGGAGCCGACAGTACGACGACCGTGAGTTGGTCATTCCGGGTTCCGGCTTCTGCAAACGGCGTTATCGGTTGCCGGATCATCGCCGAATCCGACCAGGGAAGCGATGGCGAACAACACCTGATTCCGGTGCTGCCGAACGAGATATTGGTAACGGAAAGCACCCCGTTTTACCTGTTCGACAAACAAGAGGAGGTGATCCGGCTGAAAAACGGAAAAGGCATCCGGCCATTCCGCACGACTCTGGAACTGACTGCCAACCCGGTTTGGTATGCCGTACAGGCATTGCCGACCCTTGCCCAACCGGAAAACGACAACGCCATTTCCTGGTTCGCCTCCTATTACAGCAACACACTGGCGAGCTACATCGCCGCTGCCCACCCGCGCATCCAACAGGCCATCAGCCAGTGGAAAGCACAAGGCGGAAACGCCTCTACGCTCTATGCCAACCTGGAAAAGAACGCTGAGTTGAAAAACATCCTCCTGCAGGAAACCCCATGGGTATTGGATGCCGACAATGAAACGGAACAGAAACAACGCCTCTCCCTCCTGTTCGACCTGAACCGGGCAGTCGGACAACGGGAAACCGCTCTCCGCCACCTCCTCGACCTGCAAACGCCGAAAGGAGGCTGGAGCTGGTTCAAAGGTCTGTACCCGAGCCGGGAAATCACGCTCTACATCCTGAAAGGGATGAGCCAACTGACCGAACTGAATGCGGTCGAATACAACCAACAGGAAAAGGAGATGCAAATAAAGGCCTTGACATTCCTGGATCAGGAAATCCAAAGCGACCATGAAGCCTTGTTCAAAATCGCCAATTGGCAACGGAACGACATCTTGCCGTGGGAAATCGAATACCTGTTCGTCCGCAGCCATTACCGCGACATTCCGGAATTAGGTTCGGCACGCGAGGCAATCCGCTACTATACGGACTTGGCGGAAAAGCAATGGGACAAACAATCCCTCTACGGGAAAGGAGAAATAGCTGGGCTGTTATGGCGGAACGGAAAGAAAGAGGCAGCCGGAAAGATCATCGCCTGGTTGCGCAAAACGGCTTCGACCTCATCGGACAAAGGCATGTACTGGGCGAACAACCGCCGAGGGAGCGATTCCTTTGCCTCCCCGCTCGACACCCATTGCCAACTGATGGCTCTCTTCCAGGAAATCTCGCCCGACAAACAGGAAACGGACCGTCTGAAACAATGGCTGCTCAGCCAGAAGCGGACGCAGCACTGGGAATCCGTGCCGGCAACGGTCAACGCCATCTACGCTTTGCTCCTGACGGGCAGCGACTGGCTGGACACCCATAACACCTGCACGGCCCAATGGGGCCAACAAACCTATAGCACGGCCAACGGCGAGACGGCAACCGGCTACCTGAAAGTAACGGTAGCGGAAGACCAGACGACCGCATCCGAAAGAAACACCCTTTCCATCCGGAAAGAGGGTCCAGCACCCGCATGGGGAGCTGTCTACACGCAGTATTTCCAACACATCAACGACATAAAGAAACAAAAAGGAGTCCTGAACGTCGAAAAGAAGCTGTTCGTAGAGACGAATGACGGAACCGGACCGCAACTCCGCCCCGTCACCCCGGAACAACCGCTCCGGATCGGCGACAAAGTGATCGTCCGCCTCGTTGTCCACACCGATCGCGAGATGGATTACGTCTGCCTGAAAGACCTTCGTGCCGGATGTTTTGAACCGGCTAACCCACTTTCCGGTTCTGTATACAGAGACGGCGTCCGGTACTACCAGTCGCCGACCGATGTATCAGAGAATTTCTTCTTCGAACGCCTGCCACAAGGGACTTTTGTCCTGGAGTATTCCGTATATGTTTCACGCACAGGTGAATATGCCGGCGGAATCAGCACGATCCAATGCCTCTATGCCCCTGAATTCGTCTCCCATACGGAAGGAAACAGGGTCCGGGCGGAATAAGAAAATGACAATGCCCATCATAAGGTCGTTACAATGCCTATTCAAAGGATCTAACAATGCCCATCCAAACAACCTTACGATGGGCATTGTTATCGGCATATTTGAGTATAGTTACCAATTTATAATTATCTTTGCATTCTAATCAATCGCAAAATAAAAAGAGAAGATGAAACAGATTATTTTTATTTGTATGGCCATCTTGCTGGCAACAGGAATGGCATCAGCCCAACAGAAGAAAGCCGTTATATCGGCAGAAGAAACTTCATTCGATTTCGGAACAATCAAGGAAGCGAACGGCAATGTGTCGCATACATTCCAAATAAAAAACACAGGCGAAGCGCCGTTAGTCTTGACACGTGTCATCGCCTCTTGCGGCTGTACGACACCGGAATGGACCAAAGAACCGATTGCCCCGGGAAAGACAGGCGACATCAAAATCACCTACAACCCGAAAGACCGCGTCGGTCCCTTCACCAAGACCATTTCCGTATACAGCAACGGCAAAACCGGCAGTTTCATCCTGACGATCCGGGGAGAAGTAGAATAATAACAGGAAAAACGAACGATAAAGCATGTTGAACAGAAACAAACTGGTCTTTATACTTGCCGGTATATGGTTTGCCATAAACTGTATATCGGCACAAAACGATGCCCAAATCAGTGCAGACGAACTGATCTATAACTTCGGCACGATCAGTGAATCGGATGGATTGGCAAGTCATGTATTTACAATCAAAAACACAGGTAACGGTCCGCTCGTCATCACGCGGATCACAGCCTCCTGCGGCTGCACGCAACCCGAATGGACCAAAGAACCCATCGCTCCGGGAAAGACCGGGGATGTCAAGGTAACTTACAACCCGAAAGGACGTCCCGGTCCTTTCTACAAGACCATATCCATCTACAGCAACGGCAAAAAAGGCAGTTTTTCTTTAGGGATCAAAGGAAACGTGACTCCCAAAGAGGTTCAGCCCATATTGGTCTATCCGTATAACATCGGCGACCTGAAGATGCAGACCAAGAGTGTCCTCTACAGCACTGTCCGGCCGGAAGAGACCTTGGGCGAAAAGATCAGCGTCATCAATGAGGGAAAGACCTCCTTGGAGATCCAGATCGGAAAAGTGCCCCATTACCTGAACATCGTGGCCAATCCGACCAAACTGGCTCCGGGTGAGACAGGCGAAATCTCCATCCTGATCAGTGCCAAAGAGGCGAAACGGAAAGGCCGTTTGACAGCCGAAATCCCGTTGACCGTCGAGAGTGTCGGCCAGAAAAAGGGGACGGAAAGCCACCTGTCCGTTGCCGCCAACCTCATAGACGATTTCAGCAAACTGACCGCATCCGAGAAAGCGAAAGCTCCGGTAGCCCAGTTGTCCGGGACCTTGCTCGACTTCGGCAAACTCCCCAACAAAGGCAGTTTCATCCCACTGGTCGGTGGCCGGGTAAGCGGTACGATCGAGATTACCAACTCCGGAAAATCACCGCTTGTCATCTACAGCGCGACCTGCGACGACGAACGGGTAGCCGTTTCCGGTGGTAAAAAAGAAATCAAACCGGGTGCGACAGCCACTTTCAAAGTGACGATCCGCCCGAAAGAGATAAAGACGAAACTGGAAGCCCTCATCAATTTCGTATGCAACGACCCGAACGGTCCGGTACGGTTGGTAAAGGTGACAGCGGAAAAATAACCCATAGACAATTGACAATTATTTATGTCTTCCTAATTGTCAATTGTCAATTATCAATTGTCAATTAAAATCATGGAACACCCCGAAAACGACGATCTGTACAAAGGATTAAAGGTGAACAAGGGAGTCGCCGATGTACCGACCGTAAATCCTTATCTGAAAAAAAGGATCCAACGCAGAGCCTACACGCCCGCTGAATTTGTGGAAGGTATCCTGAAAGGGAACATCACGATCCTCAGCCAGGCGGTAACACTGGTGGAAAGTGCCAAATACGAACACCAGCAAGTAGCCCAGGAGATTATCGAGAGATGCCTGCCTCACGCAGGCAAGTCGGTCCGTATCGGCATCACCGGAGTACCGGGAGCCGGTAAAAGCACTTCGATCGATGCGTTCGGTATGCACCTGATCGGAGAAGGGCGTAAACTGGCAGTGTTGGCGATCGACCCCAGTAGCGAACGCTCAAAAGGCAGCATCCTCGGCGACAAAACCCGCATGGAAGCTCTGTCACGCGAAAAGAACGCTTTCATCCGCCCTTCGCCATCGGCCGGTTCCTTAGGCGGTGTGGCCCGTAAGACACGCGAAACGATCGTGCTCTGCGAAGCCGCCGGATTCGACACGGTATTTGTCGAAACGGTCGGTGTCGGACAAAGCGAGACGGCGGTCCATTCGATGGTCGATTTCTTCCTGCTCATCCAATTGGCCGGAACGGGGGACGAACTGCAAGGCATCAAGCGCGGCATCATGGAGATGGCCGACGGGATCATCATCAACAAGGCGGATGGCGACAATCTGGAAAAGGCCAAGTTGGCGGCGGCACAGTTCCGCAACGCCCTGCACCTGTTCCCAGCGCCCGAATCCGGCTGGTTCCCGAAAGTACTGACCTATTCCGGCTACTACAACTTGGGGATCAAAGAGATCTGGGACATGGTCGGAGAATACATGGCATTCACCCAAAAGAACGGTTACTTCGACTACAAGCGAAACGAACAGGCCAAGTATTGGATGTACGAAAGCATCAACGACACGCTTCGCGAAACATTCTATCACAACCCGGCGGTGGAACGGATGTTGAACTTCACGGAACGGCAGGTCTTGAACAACGAGATCAGTTCGTTCGTCGCCGCCAAACGGATGATGGACCTGTTTTTGGAAAACCTATCTGCAAACAAATAAATGGGAAAGAAGAAACTTATACTGCTATTACTAAGTTGTGCGGCAATCACGCAGGCCAACGCCGCGTATCAAGGCCG
Source organism: Parabacteroides sp. (assembly GCA_017937385.1). Taxonomy (GTDB): domain Bacteria; phylum Bacteroidota; class Bacteroidia; order Bacteroidales; family Tannerellaceae; genus Parabacteroides. Next base: position 18,094 of record JAGBDR010000025.1, on the reverse strand, counting down.
CGTGTACATCGATTCCAACCGGAACGGAATCTATGACAAAGGAGAGAAAGTATTAAAAGACGTCCGGGTTTCCGACGGCTTAAACGTGGTGAAAACAAATGCCGAAGGGCTTTACACGCTTCCCGGACATGAACGAGAACGGTTTATCTTCATCACCACTCCTTCCGGTTACAAGACAGACAACCGCTATTATCAACGGATCAAAGGGGACGGACAGACTTACGACTTCGGGCTGCAAACCTGGCAAGGACGCATCCGGCCGGACGGCAGCCACAAGTTCATCCACATCTCCGACACCGAGATATTCAACACGATGAACCAGGAAGACTGGGCAAACAACATCCGCGACTATGCCGCCAACCAGGATATCGCATTCATCATCCACACCGGCGACATCTGTTACGAGAACGGATTGAGGAACCATATCCACCTGATGAACACGTCAAACATGGACTGCCCGATGTTCTACTGCGTCGGCAACCATGACTTGGTAAAGGGGAAATACGGGGAAGAGGTCTTCGAGCGTGTTTACGGTCCGGTCTATTATTCCTTCGACTTCGGCAGCACTCACTACATCGTGACTCCGATGGCGGGAGGCGACCATCAGCCCGGCTATACCCGAGAAGATGTCTACCGCTGGATGAAGAATGACCTGGCGCAGGTTCCGACGGGCAAACCGGTCATTGTCTTCAACCACGACCTGTTGACTTACGGCAACGAGTTCATTTTCGGTATCAACGACAACGAACGGGTCAACCTGAACGAACACAACCTGAAAGCTTGGCTGTACGGCCATTGGCACAACCATTTCGTGCGGAAACAAGGCGATGTCCTGACCATCTCGACCGCGACGCTCGACAAAGGGGGAATCGACCACTCGACTTCCGCTTTCCGCGTGATTGATGTAGACCGGAAAGGAGATGTCCGGACCGCGCTTCGCTATACCTATATAAATAAGTCTATCGAAATCGCCTCTATCGCCAACGATGCCTGCGCCGTGACGGCAGACGGAAAGATCCCGGTATCGGTCAACACCTATCATGCAACCGCTCCCACTGTGCGTGTTACTTATAGCTGCACGTTGGATGGCAAGACCGTACAACCGGAAACCCAACTGGTCCAGACGACAGACTGGAACTGGTCCGGCACGTCGCAACTCCCGGCAACCTGCAAAGGCAAACGGGTTTTCATCACAGCAAAAGCGTTGTTCAACAATGGAGAAACAGCCGTCAGCCGTTCCTCTTTCGTGTATCAGCCGGAAGAGCCTGATGGACAAACACCTCGGCTGGCATGGACCCGCAATGTCAATGCCAACCTGTATTTCTCTTCTCCGGTCGTTGTCGGCGACAAAGTGTATGTCGCTTCCCTCGATGAAGACCTGAAAGGAGAAGGCGCCGTCTTCGCGCTGGATGCAAAGAGCGGGGAAGTGCAATGGAAATATCCGGTCCGCAACTCCATCAAAAACAACATCGCCGCTGACGAAGGAACGGTCTTCGCACAGGATGCGGAAGGCTATCTATACGCCATCGACGCACAGACCGGCAAACTGAAATGGGACAAAAAGATGAATGTCGCCGGCCTTCCCGTCTTAGTTGACGGGCTGACAGCCGCCAAAGGCGTGGTCTATGCCGGAAGCGGAAAGGCATTCGGAGCATACAACGGGAAAACAGGCGAAGCCGTCTGGCTGAACAAAGGCTGGTCGCAGGGAGAAGCCACGACATCGACGCCCCTGTTGGCTAACGGTGTAGTCGTTTCAGGTGCCAACTGGCACGGACTGTATGGCAACGATGCACAAACAGGAGAACAGCTTTGGCAACTGGATAAAGACGGCATCTCGGACAGAGGCGCGACACCGGCCTGTGTCGGCAACTTGCTTTATGTCGCTTCGCGCCAGTCGCTATTCATCATCGACAGCCGTTCGGGAAAAGTCATTGTCCGCAAAGAATTGCCGTTCAACGTCCAGGTCAATTCAACCCCGTTGGTCACGGACAAGCTGATTGTCTTCGGGACACAGACTGACGGCCTGATCGCACTCGACCGGGAGACATTCGAAGTCAGATGGAAAGCCCAGACCTCTCCGGCACTGGTCTACACAGCGCCTTACTCCCGCCATCCGGTTGCCACGATCGAGACAAACCCGTTGCTCATCGGAAATACGATTTACTTCGGAGCATCCGACGGCATCCTCTATGGCGTAGACAAGGAAAGCGGACACACAGTCTGGAAACACAAAACAGGCGCCCCGCTATTCTCCAACCTGACGACAAACGGCAGCATGATCTTCGCAACCGACTTCGGTGGCAATGTCTATGCATTCAAATGCAACGAATAAAGCAAGCTACTTGCTATACGCAAAAAGCCCCGCGGATGAAAACGTCCGCGGGGCTTTTTTATATACTTGCCGACAATCAAATAGAAGAAATACGAAGCGTATTCAACAGATCCCGATTGATCGGTTTGTCATTCTTGATGGCTTTGGAGAACGGGACGTAGACAATCTCGTCATTCTGGATTCCCATCATCACGTTGCGCTGGTCGTCCAACAAGGCATCGACGGCAGCGACTCCCATCCGGGTAGCCAAGATACGGTCCTGTGCCGTCGGCGAACCACCGCGCTGCAGGTGTCCTAAGATTGAAACACGCACGTCAAACTGCGGATACTCTTTCTTCACACGTTCGGCAACACCCATCGCGCCACCGGTCACTTCACTTTCCGCCACCAGCACGATACTACTGTTCTTGGACTTGCGGAAACCGGTCTCGATCATCTCGGCCAACTGGTCCTTTTCCATCGAAATCTCCGGAATGATCGCCGCCTCGGCACCCGAAGCGATCGCCCCGTTCAAAGCTAAGAATCCGGCGTCACGTCCCATCACTTCAATAAAGAACAGCCGGTCGTGGGAAGTCGCCGTATCACGGATTTTGTCGACACACTCCATGATCGTATTCAAAGCCGTGTCATAACCGATCGTGATATCCGTGCCATACAGGTCATTGTCGATTGTGCCGGGCAGGCCGACAATCGGATAGTTAAACTCCTGCGCAAAGATACGGGCACCCGTCAGCGTCCCGTCGCCCCCGATCGTAACCAGCGCATCGATACCGTGCTCCATCAGCTTGTCGTAAGCCTGCTTGCGGCCTTCCGGTGTCTTGAACTCCGCGCAACGGGCCGTCTTCAGAATCGTACCGCCACGCTGGATGATATTACTTACATTCTGTGTCTTGAAATCTTCAATTTCATCGGTTATCAAACCTTTGTATCCCCGATAGATACCTTTAACGGACATTCCGTTATAAATAGCGGAACGTGTCACTGCACGAATGGCAGCGTTCATTCCGGGAGCATCACCTCCGGACGTTAAAATGCCAATACACTTAACTGTCGACATAGCGCCTTATATTTTATTATGTTTGCCACAAAAGTAATCATTATTTGCAAAAAAGCCGTCTCTTTTCCACAACTTCATCCCATAGAGTTTGAAAAAGTCAGCGGCCGGCATTCAGCTCGCGGATACGCACCGCCACCTCTTCCATCAGCCATTTCGGAGTAGACGTAGCTCCGCACACGCCCACCCGTTCCACGCCTTCCGGCAGCGGCTCGGTTATCTCTTTGGCTTCGGAGATAAAGACCGTGTTCGGGTTTGCCTTCCGGCATTCCTCCAACAGCATCTTGCCGTTGGAGCTTTTCTTGCCGGCAACGAAATAGATCCAATCATGCCGGGAAGCGAACGCCTTGATGTTCGGCAGACGGTTGGCAACCTGGCGGCAGATCGTATCGAAATATTCAAACCGCACACCATCCGCAACGCGCCGTCGGATCTCGGCCACGACCTCGCGGAAACCGTCCAGCGACTTGGTCGTCTGCGAGAAGAGGCAGATATTCCGATTGAAATCCAGCCGTTCGAGGTCCTGCACCTTCTCGACGACGATGGCCGTCCCCTCCGTCTGCCCGACCAGGCCGTTCACTTCGGCATGGCCTTTCTTGCCATAGATCACCACCTGCGTATGGCTTTCGCGCGTCGCTTCGTAGCAAGTATGGATCTTGCGCTGCAACTGGAGCACCACCGGGCAAGTCGCATCCACGATCGTGATGTCGTTCTGCCGGGCGATCTCGTAGGTCGAGGGCGGTTCGCCATGTGCCCGGAGCAACACCTTTTCCCCTTTCAGCCGGGAAAACTCGTCATGCCCGATCGTCCGCAGCCCCGATTTCTCTAATCGTTCCACCTCCAAGCTGTTGTGCACGATGTCTCCGAGGCAATACAACGGAGTCGTATTCTTCAGCTCGCGTTCGGCACTTTCGATAGCCGTCACCACACCGAAGCAAAAACCGGAACCTTTATCTATCTCGACCTCTATCATGACTGTACCGTTGTAACGACCTTTGCATACTGTTCCAGGAGCCAGGCTTTCTGCTCGGCAATCGTCATGTGCGAGTTGTCCAGTTCCAACGCATCCCCGGCCTTACGGAGCGGACTCTCGGCGCGAGTCATATCGATATGGTCGCGCGTCTTCACATTCGCGAGGACCTCCTCGAAAGAGGCCGTCTCGCCTTTGGCCTTCAGTTCGTCCAAACGCCGCTGGGCACGCACTTCGGGGCTGGCCGTCACATAGATCTTCAGTTCCGCCTCCGGAAAGACCACCGTCCCGATGTCGCGGCCGTCCATCACGATCCCTTTCGCTTTCCCCATCTCCTGTTGCTTGGCGACCATCGCCCGGCGCACGAAACCCAAAGCCGCGATCGGACTCACGTGGTTGGCCACTTCCATGCCCCGTATCTCTTTCTCCACTTTCACTCCGTTCAGATAAGTGTCGGGACGCCCGGTTTCCGGGTTAAAGCGAAAAGAGATGTCGATGTCGTCCAGGGATTCCTGCAACTTCCGTTCGTTGATGCCGCCGTCTGTAAAGCACCCGTGCTGCAAAGCGTACAACGTGACAGCCCGGTACATCGCCCCGGTATCGATATAGGTATATCCCAATTCCTTGGCCAAATCTTTTGCCATCGTGCTCTTCCCCGTGGAAGAGACACCATCTATCGCTATGATTATCTTTTTCATCACTCTCTATATTAATGTAAAGGGAATGCAAATATACAACAGTTTATCGCACCGTCCTTTATAAATAATCCTATACATCCTTATATTTTATTGTTTTCCACATCACCTGTAAGCCGTCCGCCTGCAAGCGAACGAACGTCCGCCACCAAGAGAACGATCGTTCGCCGCCAAGCGGACAATCATTCCCCGTCAAGCGGACGACCAATAAGATACGACAAAAAAGCGAATGAAACGGCAGGGAAGAACAAACCCATGCAGAAGAAAAGGACACATCCTCCTCCGGCGTGCCCGCCCGAACAATCAGAAAGTCCGGTCCGGTCAGAAATCGCCGAGCGTAGTGGAGATGCCCAGCATCAAGGAGAGAGCCGACGGATGATACTTGGCCACGGAAACGCCGACGTCGAACCGCTTGATCCGCACCCCGGCACCGCCGGAGAAACCGGCAAGCGCATTGCCGCCCTGCAACTTCATATCCAATGCCGTCTTGGGATTATATCCGACACCGATCCAGAAGTTGTCGGATGGGACATAGTCGACACCGATTACCAGGTGCTTCATCAAAGACTTGAAGAATTTGTCTCCCGTATAGTCCCGGTCAGAATCGTCTACATAGGCGACCTTCCATTTCGTCAGATACTGGGCCGTAAGCGACAGGCGAATCGGCGCATGCGCCATCTGTTTGGTGATTCCCAGCTGAATGTCCCAAGGCATTTTCTGGCGTTCGTCCTCATAGGCTTTCAGTTGGGCACCGATATTCTTAAAGGCAAAACCGAAAGCGAACCCTTTTTCAGCATCATAATAACTCAAGCCGGCATCGACCGCCAAGCCGATCGAGGTGTAATCGCCGATACCCGAATACAAAAACTTCAGCGACGCCCCGCCGCGCCAACGCTCGGAAAGGTCATACGCGAAGAAACCGTTCAGGCTGATGTCCTTTGCTGTAAAATCGCCTGTCGGAAGGCCCTCTTCCGACATTCCCCGTATCTTCCCCTGGCTGAAAAACGAGGCTCCCACGCCCCAGGCGCCTTTTTCCTTGCAAGCCTTAGTGAAGAGAGCGTTTCCGACATGGATATCCGATATGTAGTTCAAGTAACCCAGATGAACCATCCGGTCCATCTCGGCGCCCAGCAACGCCGGGTTATGAAAAATCAAGGACGGATCCCGCTCAACCAGGGATACCGTGTTGCCTCCCATCGCATTGGCCCTTGCCGAAGCCGGATAGCGGAGAAAGGTATAACCGGTGTTGCCGGTCTGGGCGGCAACAGCCTGTAACAAACAGGTAAAGAAAAGTATAAATAGACTATTTCTCATATTTCTCGGGTAAAAACATACAAAGATAATCAAATACGGGCATTACATCCCATCTACAAAAACGGGAAAAAGCCGAAAAAGGTATACGGAGGCTGTTATTTTTATTCACAGTCAAAAAAAAAGTAAAAATCGCGCAGATTTAATACGAATTGTTCGGATTGAACCAAATAACTCCGTATATTTGTCGCAAAAGAAAAACACATCTTTAAAATTAAGAGATATGGAAGTAAAAAAATCACCTAAAGCGGACCTGGAAAAAGGTAAGATGATGGGTATCCTGATGGGTATGATCGTCGGCCTTGCCGTACTGTTCGTGGGCTTCGAATGGAGCGACCGTGAAATCACAATCGCCACAAGCGAGGGCGTTGCTGATATCATCGCGGAAGAAGAAGTTGAAATCACGAGACCGGAGGACACGCCTCCTCCTCCTCCACCACCCCCTGCACCTGCCGTGGCAGAAGTATTAACCGTTGTAGAAGATGACGTCAAGTTGGACGATGTCGACATCGCATCTACGGAAGACGATGCCTCTTCAGCACAGGTTGAAGCTTATACGCCTCCTGCAGTAGTCGAAGAAGAAGAAGAATCTTCACAGCAGATCTTTACAGTTGTAGAAACAATGCCTGAATTCCCGGGCGGACAAGGCGCTTTGATGTCATTCATTGCCAAATCCATTAAGTATCCGGTTATTGCTCAGGAAAACGGTATTCAGGGTCGTGTCACTTGCTCGTTCGTGGTCAATACGGACGGTTCGATCGTAGATGCTGAAATCATGCGTGGTGTAGACCCGTCGTTGGACAAGGAAGCGCTCCGCGTGATCAATACCATGCCCAAATGGTCGCCCGGTAAACAGAGAGGGAAACCTGTTCGTGTAAAATACACGGTACCTGTTATGTTCAGATTGCAATAATAACTTGTAATATCGTACAAAAAGGCTGCCTCTATCGCAGCCTTTTTTATTTAAATCCATTATCTATGTTCGCTTTCAATGAGATCCTACAAAGAATAGAGCAGGAAATCGCCCGGCTCCAATTCACCTATCCGCCCAAAAGTTTATACGACCCGATCGAATACATCCTCTCGCTCGGAGGGAAAAGAATCCGTCCGGCACTCGTCTTGATGGCCTGCAACCTATATAAGGAAAACGTAGATGCAGCGATCAAACCGGCTTTGGGGCTTGAAGTGTTCCACAACTTCACCCTGTTGCACGACGACCTGATGGACGAAGCCGACAAGAGGCGGAACAAACTGACCGTTCATAAAGTCTGGAACGCCAACACCGCCATCCTCTCCGGCGACGCCATGCTGATCGCGGCTTACCAACTGATCGGCGAGACGGAATCCGGATCATTAAAAGAGATATTGGACCTGTTCACCGGCACCGCGCTTGAGATATGCGGCGGACAACAGTATGACATGGAGTTCGAATCGAGAACAGACGTGACAGAAGCGGAATACATCGAGATGATCCGGTTAAAAACAGCCGTACTGCTCGCTTGCGCCCTGAAAATGGGTGCCATTATGGGGAATGCGCCTGAAGCCGATGCAGAAGCACTGTACCAGTTCGGCATCAACATCGGGCTGGCCTTCCAGTTGCAGGACGATCTGCTGGATGTCTACGGCGACACCGCCACATTCGGCAAAAACATCGGTGGAGACATCCTCTGCAACAAAAAGACATTCATGCTGATCAATGCGCTCCGTCTCGCTTCGGATACCCAGAAAGCGGAATTGGACAGATGGATCAGCCTGAAGAGATTCGACCCGGCAGAGAAAATCGCCGCCGTGACAGCCCTCTACGACCAACTGCGGTTGAAAGAGTTGTCCGAAGCGAAAATACATACCTATTATAATCAGGCAATGAACTGCCTGTCCGCATTAAGCGTGGCTCCCGAAAGGCTGGAGATACTGAAAGGAGTCAGCGCCCGTTTAATGAACCGCCAATCTTAAGATGAAACTGATCGACACGCACAACCATCTGTATGCGGAGGAGTTTGACCCCGAACAGGATCAACTGGCCGCCACCGCCAAAGAGTCGGGTATAGAAGCTCTGCTCCTGCCGAATGTCGATACGACCACCATCGAGCGGATGCACGGCCTGTGCGACCGCTATCCGGATTTCGCCTATCCGATGATGGGATTACACCCGACCAGCGTAGACGGGCATTACGCCCGGAACCTGAAAACGACAGAGGCTTGGCTCGGCAAACGCGCCTATTGCGGAATCGGAGAAATCGGCATCGACTTGTATTGGGACAAGACGTATCTGAAAGAACAGAAAGAGGCATTCGAAGAACAACTCCGATGGAGCCTCGACCTCCATCTGCCGGTAGCCATCCACACCCGTGAGGCATACCCGGAGGTGTTCGACTCTTTATATAAGGTAGGAGCCGACGCGCTCACCGGCGTCTTTCACAGTTTTACCGGAAACGAAGCCGAGTTGGCAGAGATAAACAAATTAGAGAATTTCAAAATCGGGATAAACGGGGTAATTACGTTCAAGAACTCCCGCCTGTCGGAAATCATCCGGCAGACAGACATCCGGAAAATCGTATTGGAGACAGATGCTCCTTACCTCGCGCCCGTCCCCTACCGGGGAAAAAGGAACGAGCCGGTCTATATCTGGAAAACGGCGGAAAAAGTAGCCCAGACATACGGGCTGACGCTTGAAGAGACCGTCGAAACCACCCGGATAAACGCTTTAAAACTGTTTAAAATCGGGAATAGGGCCACAACATAAGATATTTTTCGCGTGTATTCAAAATTTATCTGCCAGATATGGTGTATATGTCAAGCAAAAACCATAGATTTGTGCACTGAAACGTTTGGATATGCGATTTTTTTCGTATTTTGCACCCGTTTTAGAACAGCAGCGGCTTGTTTGGAGAGATGCTCGAGTGGTTGAAGAGGCACGCCTGGAAAGCGTGTAAACTCCTAAAGGGTTTCGCGGGTTCGAATCCCGCTCTCTCCGCTTTTAAGATACCATGATAATTATTAATAACAAAAAAATAAAAACAAATAAGAGAATTATTAATCTTAAAAATTAAACACACAATGAAAAAGTATTTTGCAAAAACGTTCATGAGCTTATGTGCTCTTGGAATCTCTTCTGTAGCATTCGCGCAAGAAGCAGCCGAAACTGCTGTTGAAGGTGGTATGTATCAGGCTTTGAAGACAAAGTTTATCGAAGGTGGTGCAGACTTCATGAGTTTGGTTGCCATTGCCTTGATCTTCGGTTTGGCTTTCTGCTTGGAAAGAATTATCTATCTGAACTTGGCTGAAACAAATTCCAGCAAGTTGCTGAAAGGCATTGAAGAAGCTCTTGACAAGGGAGATGTAGAAGGTGCAAAAGCAATTGCTCGTGACACAAGAGGTCCTATCGCTTCTATCGCTTATCAAGGTCTGATGAGAATCGACCAGGGTATCGACGTGGTTGAAAAATCTATCGTTTCTTACGGTGGTGTTCAGGGTGGTCTTTTGGAAAAGAACATGTCTTGGATCACATTGTTTATCGCGATGGCTCCGTCATTAGGATTCTTGGGTACTGTAGTAGGTATGATCATGGCGTTCGATAAAATCGAACAGGTTGGTGATATCAGCCCGACGGTTGTAGCAGGTGGTATGAAAGTGGCCTTGATCACAACAGTAGGTGGTTTGATCGTAGCCTTGATCCTTCAGGTATTCTATAACTATTTGCTGAGCAAGCTGGAAGCAATCCTGAACCAGATGGAAGACGCTTCTATCTCTTTGCTGGACTTAGTTATCAAATACAACCTCAAATTCAGAAAATAATAAACAACTATGGCAGTAACTAAAATTAGAAAAATGTCCAGTTGGACACTGCTGGTAGTTTCACTTATCAGTATTGTCGTACTGGGTATGTTCTTCGGCGGAGGCGTAGCCAATCCGGGCGAAGAAATGAAAGAATATGTAAATACAGGTTTGTTGATCAACTGGACAACCGGTTTGTTCTTTGCGACAATCGCTTGTATGGTATTGTTTGCAATCTGGCAGTTCGTCACTTTGCTGACATCTAATCCCAAATCTGCAATCATGTCTTTGGTTGTAGCAGTAGCATTCGTAGCCATGCTGTTCATCACATACTCGATGGGTGACGGGACTCCGTTGCAGGGATTGAACGCAGACTCTCAAAAGTTCAACACAGCCGGCTGGTTGCAAATCACCGATATGTGGATCATGTCTACATTGGTGTTATTGGTTATGATCATTGCTTGCGTTGTTTGGGGCTCAGTTAAAAAATTGGTCAACAGATAATAGTAATAACGAAAATAAAACAAGAAAGAAATGGGTAAGAAAAGAAAGACACCGGGTATCAATGGATCGTCTTCTGCCGATATTGCTTTCATGTTGCTTATCTTCTTCCTTATTACTACATCCATGGATACAGACAAGGGGTTGGCAAGACGTCTGCCCCAGCCTGTCCCAAAAGATCAAAAAGATAAAAATGATGTCGAGATCAACAAGAGAAACCTGTTGGTTGTATTGATCAACAGTAACAACCAGATCTCGTGTGGTGGAGAGTACACTGACATCAAGCAGCTGAAAGACAAGGTTAAAGAGTTCATTGATAATCCGTACAACGACGCAAATAAGCCGGAAAAAGTTGAAGAAGACGTACCGTTCTTTGGAAAAGTGATGTGCGCGACAAAAGGCGTTATCTCTTTGCAGAACGACCGTGGAACAGAATATCAGGCTTATATCAGCGTCCAGAACGAATTGGCGAAAGCATATAACGAACTGCGTGATGCTGTTTCCAAAAAGAAATTCGGAAAAACATTCGCAGAATTGGATGAAGATCAACAAAAGGCTGTGCAGCAGATTTATCCGCAAAAGATTTCTGAGGCAGAACCTAAAAATTATGGAGATAAGAAGTAATGGGAAAGTTTAGTAAAGCGGGCGGACGTGAAATGCCCGAATTGAATACGTCATCATTACCTGACTTGGTGTTCGCTTTCTTGTTCTTCATCATGATGGTAACATCCATGCGTGAAGTAACATTGATGGTGCAATTCCACGCTCCACAAGCTACTGAACTTCAGAAGCTGGAAAAGAAATCGTTGGTTACATTCATCTATGTTGGAAAGCCGACTCAGGAATATCAGGCTAAAATGGGTTCTGAAGCCCGCTTGCAGTTGAACGACAAGTTCGCTGAAGTATCAGAAATTCAGGACTACATTGCTCAGGAAAAATCCAGTATGGACGAAGCAGACCAGCCGTTCATGACCGTATCCATCAAGGCCGACAAGGACACCAAGATGGGTCTGATCACAGACGTCAAGCAGGCGCTTCGTGAAGCATACGCATTGAAGATCAGCTATTCTGCCCGTCAAGCGACAGAGTGATCTTGGGATACAAAAATAGAAAAGGCGAGGTTTTCAATCTCGCCTTTTCTATTACCTTACGGTTAATATAGCCTGGTTGTAATCGGTCAGGCTTCCGGGACTCCATATACATGCTTGTGCAGGCAATTTTTCACTTGCTCGAAAGAATGCTCCAACTCTACATTTCCATACGTCATAAGCCGCATCTCCAGCCATTCTCCACCCTTTCGATAAGGCGGCTGGTGATAAACATGATCGTCCAATTTGAATCCCTGGCGTTCATAAAAGCCGATCCGGCGTTTGCTCATCTCATCAACAGGCATTTCTACTTCCAGGACAACCGGAGTAGCACAAAGGGCCAGGAATTGCTTCATAGCCTCCGCTCCCAATCCGGCATTACGGGCGGCCGGATCAATTGCGAAATGCTCGACATAAGTATAACCGTCAAAACGCCAACCCGTGATGAAACCGACATACCGGTCTTCTCTGGATAATGCATACACGACAAACCGGGATTCATCTTTGACCAAACCACGGAGAAGCGAGAAGTCACGGCGTTCCACTTCCGGAAAAGACTCCGTATAGGTTTTCTCTATCAAGTCCAAAGCCGGATCGGAAAAGTCTTTTACAGGCCTACACGTTACTATTGACTGTGCATTCATAAAACTATAATATTAAAGATTATTACTTCCAAAGGAACTTACAAACTAAAATATTCCATTCCAAAAATGAAGATTAATCATTAGAGATTATCTATATTTGTACTAAGATTGTAAGAACTGATTATATTGATATACAAATATAGGAAAATTATGGCACACCATCAATTAGATGAACTTGACGAGAAAATATTAAAACTAATCATTGGCAATGCCCGTATGCCTTTCCTCGAAGTTGCCCGAGAGTGTAATGTATCGGGTGCAGCAATACATCAACGCATTCAGAAACTTACCAGCTTAGGCGTAATCAAAGGCTCGGAATTTATCGTCGATAACACAAAAGTAGGCTATGAAACTTGTGCCTATATGGGATTATTCCTCAAATCCCCCGGACAGTTTCCCTCGGTAACTGAAGCCCTGAAAGAAATCCCGGAAGTGGTTGAATGTCATTACACGACTGGACAATATGACTTGTTTATAAAGATCTATGCGAAAAACAACCAGCATCTGTTAAGCATTATCCACAATAAACTGCAACCGTTAGGCCTCGCCCGCACCGAATCGCTGATTTCTTTCAAGGAAGCATTCAAACGGCAAATCCCAATCGACTTGGACGATGAAGATTAAATAAAAAAACTCCGCATAGAACTTTCAGAACTATGCGGAGTTTTTTATGTAAAAAGTCCAAACAAAATCAGAAATCAGCATTCTTCGGAGTACGCGGGAAAGGAATCACGTCGCGAATGTTTGTCATACCCGTTACAAACAACAACAAACGCTCAAATCCCAATCCAAAGCCGGAATGAGGAACTGTACCGAAACGGCGAGTATCCAAATACCACCACATATCTTTCATCGGAATACCCAATTCATTGATGCGGTTCAGCAATTTGTCATAGTCGGCTTCACGCTCGGACCCACCAATAATCTCACCGATTTTCGGGAACAGCACATCCATCGCACGAACCGTCTTGCCATCTTCATTCTGCTTCATATAGAAAGCCTTAATCTCTTTCGGATAGTCCGTCAGAATAACCGGACGCTTGAAATGTTCTTCAACCAAAAAGCGTTCATGTTCCGAAGCTAAATCGACACCCCAATATACCGGGAATTCAAACGTATGACCGTTAGCAACAGCCTCTTCCAGGATCTTGATTCCTTCCGTATAAGACAAACAGACAAAGTCGTCTTTCAACACACCTTGCAGACGTTCGATCAATCCCTTGTCGAACATGTCGTTCAAGAATTTGACATCGTCCATACAATTGTCCAAAGCCCATTGCACACAATACTTGATGAACTCTTCCGCCAACTGCATATTGTCCAGAATATCATTGAAAGCCACTTCCGGTTCAATCATCCAAAACTCGGCCAAATGGCGCGGCGTATTGGAGTTTTCCGCACGGAAAGTCGGACCGAATGTATAAATCTGTCCCAAAGCCGTAGCCGCCAACTCCCCTTCCAACTGTCCGGAAACAGTCAAGCTTGCCTGTTTGCCAAAGAAATCGTTATCATAAATGATCGATCCGTTTTCATCTTTCTTCAGATCATACAGGTTCATGGTGGTCACCTGGAACATCTGGCCGGCACCTTCACAGTCGGAAGCCGTAATCAGGGGTGTATGGAAATAGAAGAATCCTCTGTCATGGAAAAATTTATGAATGGCATAAGCCATATTATGACGGATACGGAACACAGCACCGAAAGTATTCGTACGTGGACGAAGATGAGCGATCTCACGCAGGAATTCCATCGAATGGCCCTTCTTCTGCAAAGGATAAACATTCGGATCGGCAGAACCGTATATTTCGATTTCAGTAGCCTGAATCTCCACACTCTGGCCTTTACCCTGCGACTGCACCAACGTACCGTTCACACTGATACTGGCACCTGTTGTTATCGGCTTCAGAAACTCTTCACCCAGTTTATCCACGTCTACAACGATCTGAACATTATTTATTGTAGAACCGTCGTTCAGGGCTATGAAACTAACCTGTTTACTACCACGGCGAGTACGCACCCAACCTTTCACGTTAACGGTCGTACCGAAAGCTTCACTTTTCAGCACGTCTACAACCTTTGTTCTTTTAATTGCTTCCATGTTTATATGTTTATTCTTAGGTAATCAAAACAAGTTAGCCGGCTTTTCCGACCGGCTAAACTCCATATTATTCAAAAGCACCCATGCGGAGCGCGTTCACCTCACGTTCGTTCAGATAACGCCACTTTCCACGTCCCAGGTTCTTTTTAGTAAGACCGGCAAAATAGACACGATCCAGTTTAACCACATGATAGCCCAACGATTCGAATATACGACGAACGATGCGGTTACGTCCTGAATGGATTTCAATCCCCACCTGGCTCTTGTCGTCTTCGCTTGCATAGCTGATTGCATCCGCATGGATTTCTCCGTCTTCAAGCTCCAGCCCGTTAGCGATCTTTTCCATATCTTCGATGGATACATTCTTGTCCAACCATACATGGTAGATCTTCTTCTTCTTGAAAGAAGGATGCGTCAACTTGGAAGCCAGATCACCATCATTGGTCAGCAACAGTACGCCTGTCGTGTTACGGTCCAGACGACCTACCGGATAAATGCGTTCCTGGCAAGCGTTCTTTACCAAATCCATAACTGTCAACCGTTCCTGAGGATCATCAGATGTTGTCACACAGTTCTTCGGCTTATTCAGAACGATATACACTTTGCTTTCAATCTGAACCTGCTGGCCTTTGAACACCACCTTGTCCTGACGGGTAATCTTCGTACCCAATTCAGTTACAACCTGGTCATTTACCTGGACATCTCCAGCCTGGATAAATTCATCAGCCTCACGACGCGAACAAACCCCAGCATTGGACAAGAACTTGTTCAAACGGATCGGCTCGTTCGGATCTGCCAGCACTTCCTTATACTTCAGTTGCTTCTGGAAGTTATACTTGGCATTCGGATTGTAATCGCCAGAACGACGATTATTGTTCGGGCGTCTGTTGTTATTGTTGTAGCCGCCACGTCCGCCACCGTTGTTTCCATACCGGTTGTTATTGCCGTATGAAGGTCTGCCACCCCGATTATCACGATTGTCATAAGACGGACTTACCCGGGTGTCACCTACACGCGGCCTTCTTTTCTTTACACCATCGCCCGGAACCCCCTCATTGGATGGAGTGGCTGAATAAGCCTTGCCTCTGTCTTCATAGTTTGGACGAGACGGACGATTGTACGGACGATCATTGCCATAAGAAGGACGATCGCCATTGCCATAAGGTCGATTGTTCCCATAAGAAGGTCTGCTGTTATAGCCGCCTTCACGATTAGAGTTGCCATAGCTACGGTTTCCCCCATTATCGCGGTTATACGGTTTCCCGTAACCACCATCACGGTTATCGTACGTACGTGGGCGACTCGGTCTATCCCCATAAGAAGAGCGGTTGTCCCCATAAGAATTATAACCGCCACGGTCATCCCGGTTAGGACGGTTATATGGTCTCCGTTCATAGTTGTTTCCTTCAGGTCTGCTATAACCTTGGTTGTAAGGTCTTCTTTCAGAATCCTGATCTGTGTTTTCCCGTCTGATACTTGGTATCACCTTTCTTGGACGCGGTTGAGAATCATCTCTTTCTTCTGTATTCATTTGATTAAATTAAATGATAATTAAAACTTGGCAACCTCACGGCTACCCTTTTCTCTCACTAAATACCGGTATAATTATGCGGCGTTATCGCCTTTAATTCAGCTTTAACAGCATCGCTAACCTGCAACGTATCAATAAAATTACGAATCGACTCGGCAGTAATACCCTCATTCGTACGGGTCAAGGCCTTCAACGCTTCATAAGGTTTCGGATATCCTTCACGACGAAGGACCGTCTGAATCCCTTCGGCCACTACAGCCCAGCAATTATCCAAGTCCCGATACAATGCTTTCTCGTTTAATAACAACTTACCCAGTCCTTTTGTTAAACTTTTGAACGCAATTTCGATATGGGCCATCGGCACACCGACATTGCGAAGAACAGTAGAGTCCGTCAAATCACGCTGTAAACGTGAAATCGGCAACTTGCCAGCCAAATGAGTCAGGATCGCATTTGCCATCCCCAAATTACCTTCCGCATTTTCAAAGTCGATCGGATTCACCTTATGCGGCATCGCGGAAGAACCGACCTCGCCAGCTTTGATCTTCTGTTTAAAATACTCCATCGAAACATACTGCCAGAAATCACGGCACAAATCGATCAGGATCGTATCGATCCGTTTCATCCCGTCAAAAATCGCAGCCATGTTGTCATAGTTGGAAATCTGCGTTGTCCATTCCTCGCGGCTCAGCCCTAACACTTCATTCACAAATTTATTTCCAAAAGCCTTCCAGTCATAATCCGGATAAGCTACATGGTGCGCGTTGAAATTACCGGTTGCCCCACCGAACTTGGCGGAAACAGGTGTCGATTTCAACAACTTTATCTGCTGCTCCAAACGATAAACAAACACCATCACTTCTTTTCCCAAACGGGTAGGAGAAGCCGGTTGTCCATGCGTTTTGGCCAACATCGGTACCTCAGCCCAATCTTCGATATATTTCTTCAACATGTCGATTACTTCTTGCAAGCCGGGGAAATACACTTCATTCAACGCATCCTTGATTGACAATGGAACAGATGTATTGTTAATATCCTGGGATGTCAACCCGAAATGGATAAATTCCTTGTATGCCTGCAAAGACAGCAAATCGAATTTTTCCTTTATAAAATATTCAACAGCCTTTACATCATGATTCGTCACACTCTCGATTTCCTTAATACGCGTTGCGTCTTCAACTGAAAACTCACGGTAAATTTTCCGCAAAGCCTCTTTATTCTCCACAGTCGCCAAGACATGAAGTTGCGGTAAAAACTCAGACAGAGTAATAAAATACTCAATTTCAACCTGCACTCTATACTTAATCAGTGCATACTCTGAAAAATAAGCCGCCAAGTTTTCGGCTTTATTCCTGTATCGCCCATCAACAGGCGAAATAGCTGTCAGTGTCGAAAATATCATATACATTATTAATATGGAGTTGCAAAGTTACTTAAAATCTTCATACATATAGGTAGGGAAAATGTTTTTTTCTATTTTTTCTCAGGGTAACCGTATCAAAAACATAAAAAGTACAGATGAGAACTTCCGGATATTCTCTTCTAACCAAAATTGAAGATTGAGCTCAAAAAGAAGTCCGGACTTTCTTTTATTCAACGGGTAGATTGTTTGCTTCACCCGGATGATCTTCTGATTTTGTAGCCATCCACTTTCTGTTTCACAGCTGTGAAACAGAAGGAACACATCTGTGAAACAAAAAGAAGACAGCTGTGAAACAAAAAGAACACAACTGTGAGAAGGAATAGAATATCGGTTTCTTCCTTTAAAATAACGGTTATAGGAGCAAAACAGACCTTATAGGAAGGACGAATAGGTTCTTGCATGTAATATTTGATACGGTTGCCCCGATTTTTTCTCAAAAATATTTGGAGGTAATAAAAAAAGCCGTATCTTTGCAGCGCTTTAGAGAG
This sequence comes from Parabacteroides sp., assembly GCA_017937385.1. Lineage (GTDB taxonomy): Bacteria > Bacteroidota > Bacteroidia > Bacteroidales > Tannerellaceae > Parabacteroides. Next base: position 185 of record JAGBDR010000025.1, on the reverse strand, counting down.
ATAAAGCCTATAAACTTAATGAAAAGAAAATGAAAGGGCGTTTAGCTCAGCTGGTTCAGAGCATCTGCCTTACAAGCAGAGGGTCGGCGGTTCGAATCCGTCAACGCCCACTTTCATAACGAATTGATTTCACTTTGGGCGTTTAGCTCAGCTGGTTCAGAGCATCTGCCTTACAAGCAGAGGGT
>JAGBDR010000024.1 GCA_017937385.1 Parabacteroides sp. | reverse complement strand
GGTTGCCGGTAGTGCAACGGCCATGGCCGCGGTTGCCGGTAGTGCAACGGCCATGGCCGCGGTTGCCGGTAGTGCAACGGCCATGGCCGCGGTTGCCGGTAGTGCAACGGCCATGGCCGCGATCATGGAAAACGATGCAGCACAAGAAGTTTTCTGGAATGTACAATATTCATTTGGTCAAGGCCTGGCAACCTATGCAAACATAAACAACTCAACTTTAATTGGTTTACAATCATTGTCGGCGGTAGCCGCCTCCAGTATTGCAGCAAAAGCAGTTGACTCTGTTATTAACTCATACAGCGATATTTTGTATTCAGCTCTCAATTCTTCATCTGCTTTCACAAAATCAACAAAAGAATATTCGCATACTGGTGCCTCAAACGGAAACCATTGCACAGGACAAACCGCTACTGGCAATACTATTGCCTTCATTACGTACATCAAAGACACCGGTTCTGGAACTAACTCATTTATTGTTTCTTCAATGGCAAATAATAATCAACTCATTAATGAACAAATAACAAACGCAACCAAAAATTACAATCCTAAAAAAGTGGCTCTTAGAGGTATTACTTATGACTTTGGTACCTATTACCCCAATGAAAATCGTTTAGGTTTGGAAATATTCACCGTAAAATAATAAACAATGAAAATCGAAAATTTAAACTGTCACAATTACAAAGTAGTAGGCGATACACTTACTACCATTGTTAAGGCATCTTCAATGGATGAAATTAAAACTGCCTTATTCGGTAAAGAAACCCTATCCATCACTACTGACAACAACGGCACAACAGAAATAGTGGAAGAACTGATCGGTTTTGAAAAAGGAAAATCAATTTTGGTTGATATGGAAAGTAATCTTTTCACCGTCACAATTACACGAAAAACTGACCTGGAAAAAAGATTGGAAGCTCTGGAAAAAATCTTACTCCCTTCCGAAAATAACTCTCAGCCGTTTTCTATCACTGTTAAAGATGGAACAGTTTTGCCGAACTAAATAGATTCAGGGCATTTTCGGCGAAGCCGTCGGGCTATTCGTTCCAATCGCTTCGCGGATTTCCCCTGCTATCCCTAATGCGAAAGGTGTCCTTTTTCATAAAGGCTCCTTTCCTTTCTTTTGTATCAAAAACATTAACCCTTAACCTCTAAAATGGAAGATTTAAGAACTATCATTGTTGTTTCTTTGTCATCATTGATGGCATATTTAAGCCCGATCAACGGTATTCTTTTCGCCGTAACCCTGGCTTTTGTTCTAAACTTTATGGCCGGTTACCTTTCCGGGATGCTGGTTAGCAAAGAAGATTTTGATTTTAAAAAAGCTTTTTCTTGCTTTTCCGAAGCATGTGTGTTCGTAGTTTTTGTCGCATCTGTTTTTACGATCGGTGAACACATGGACAATGCTGGAGAAGCTCTTGTCTCTATCTCAATTGTAACGCATGTGGTTTTATACTTCTATGCCGTCAATGTTTTTAAAAACCTCAAACGGATATTCCCCGGGTCCCAATGGATTGCTTTCTGTTATTGGCTTATCAGTTTCGAGTTCATGAAAAAAGTTCCTTTTTTGGAATCCTTCTTAAAACAAAGAAAGGAGGGACAGAATGGCTAAAATTGAATTATTGGCACCTATTATCTTTCAGTGGGAAGGTGGCTGGTCAGATGTCAAAGAAGACAGAGGCGGTAAAACAAACATGGGTGTGACTCTTGCCACCTGGAAAAGTTGTGGCTACGATAAAGACGGTGACGGGGATATCGATGTTGATGATCTAAAGTTGATTACACGCGAAGATGTCGTTAACCTACTTCGGACACATTACTGGAATCGATGGAAAGCAGATTATATTCGTAATCAATCCCTTGCAAACATTTTGGTCGATTGGGTTTGGGCTTCCGGGAAATGGGGTATCGTCATTCCGCAGCGTCTCTTAAATGTCAATCCGGACGGAATTGTCGGGCAAATCACACTGGCCACACTTAATCAGGTCAACCCTTCTGTATTCTTTGAAGTCCTAAAAGCTGAACGCATCAAATTCTGCCAGGATATTTGCAGAAAGGACCCCACACAAAACAAATTCCTCAAAGGTTGGATAAATCGTATCAATGACTTTAAATTTTTAGGCTAATGGTACTGAAATTATTCATATTATTCTTCCTGATTTTAACGGCTTGCCGGACAGCTTCAGAAACATCGAATCGAGATTCCGAAATAAGCAGGGAAACGTTAGAACGCTTAGAACTCCATAAACAGACAAATTCGTCTGTTTTGGATTCTCTTCTCTCTCATTACAGAGCGACCATCAAAAAGACAGAGCGTTTCTACGCTCCACCCGACTCTATCGGAAATCAGATTGTCATTTCTGAAACACAGTATGATATTGAGTTAGAAGGGGAAGAAACTACGATTTCAAACCAAAAGAAAGAAAACAGAACTGGTTTAAGTAACGACCAAAAAGAAAATGATATCCGTAAGCAAATCGAGCATCAGGATAAAAAAACGGATAGCCGGTTATTTAAACCTCCTCGATGGATGATCGCTACACTCTCCATAATATTAGCAATAGGAATTATTTATAAATGTAGAAAAATAATTGTTCATGATTAACCCCGAACCGCCCCAACTGTGAAGTCCGGGCGGTTCTTGCTTAAAACTGACTGCCAATGCAAACGAACTCAAACCAACCAATCGAGACTCCCATTGCCGTTGAACAGTTTAACAAACAGGTCAAAGACTGGACTTTCCAGGTAAGAGGTAGAGCAAAGGGACGATTACGGCAAGCTACAACCGGTGAAAGTTCCGGTAAGGGCCTGCGAACTATTTCACCATCTTTCAAATCCCAATTCGGTGAAATCTATTCCACAGGTTTCAAATTCAGCTTTTATCTGGTATTCATCCATTACGGTGTAGGCCGGGGATATATTCGTAAAGGTGGCACAGTTATACGTGGCCATCGCGGAGATAATGACAAATATCGGATGTATCGAGGTCGACCGGCTAAAACCTGGAAAGAATATGCTGGAGATCACAGGCCTGTAGCCCGTCACGGCTTCGACTGGTTGGATATCGAAATTCGGGGAAATATTGAACGCCTGGCAGACATTGCCGCGGCTTATCATGGGGATAAAGCAGCTACCGCTGTACTGAAAGAAGCAAACAAACTTTTAATAGACAAAACACCTTGACCATGGCTGATGATAAAATTGTGACAAAAAGAGGTATTTATCTCTATATAAACGGACAACAAATCAACAATGATCTCAAATCCGTTCAAGGAGAATTTAAGAAACTCCAAAATGAACAGGCTAAAATGACGATCGGTTCCGAAAAATATATTCAGACCGGAAAGAAAATTCAAGCCCTTGACTCCATTATACAGGAACATCGGAAACAATGGCGTAGCACTAACGCTGAAATTGAAAAGACTAAGACCAGCATTCTTTCTTTGGGTAAGATAACAGATGCTTTCAATAAATATTTCGGAATGATAACGGCTTTCATCGCCAGCTTTACCGGCTTAACATTTGCTATGCGCAAATGTGTGGATGATTTTGCCAACTTAGAAGAGGAAGAAGCCAACGTCCGTAAATATACAGGCATGACAAAGGAAGAAGTTAAAGACCTTAACGAAGCCTTTAAAAACATGGATACGCGAGCGGCACGGACCAAGTTGAACCAGTTGGCCGCCGATGCCGGCCGTTTAGGTATTCAAGGGAAAAAAGACCTGTTAGAATTCGTCGAGGGTGCCAACATCATCAATGTGTCACTGGGTGAAGATTTGGGAGAAGATGCTGTAAAAAACATCGGAAAACTGGCACAAATGTTCGGTACTGCCGATGAAAAGGGGTTAAAAGCCGGCATGTTATCGGTTGCTTCTGCTGTCAATGAAGTTGCACAAAATTCGTCCGCAGCGGAAAAATACCTGGTTGAATTTACGGCAAGGGTTGCCGGAACTGGTAATCAGGCGGGTATTGCTATTCCTAAGATCATGGGCTATGCTTCTGTTTTAGATCAAAATATGCTACGGTCTGAAATGGCAGCAACAGCCGTACAAAAGGTTTGGTTGAAAATGTATCAGGAACCAGTCAAGTTCGCTGAACTTGCCGGAAAAAGTGTTCAGGAATTTACTGATTTAGTTCTTTCCGATGCAAACGAAGCTTTCTTGCAATTAATGGAGAATCTTAGTAAAGCCGGTGGTCTTGCCAGTTTAGCCCCGATATTCGAAGAAATGAAACTGGACGGGACCGAAGCGATCGGAGTACTGAACACGATAGTGGCCAATGTTGGAAAAATCAGGAAAGAACAGGAAGTTGCAACAAAAGCATTTGAAGCCGGAACCTCTGTTATTGACGAATATAACGTTCAAAACAACACTTTACAAGCTACTATCGAAAAAGCAAAAAAGAAATTTCAGGAATATACCTATACACTCGGAGAGAAATTGGCTCCACACATGAATAAAGTCATATCCAAGACCGGTAGCTTATTGAGTATCATTTCGGCCCTAATCGACTTTTTTATAAAGTTCGGCCCAGCAATCACGGTCGTTGTCTCCAGCTTGGCAGCATATATCCTTGCTTCCAAGACATTATACCTGTGGAACCAAAGACAAATAATATTGAATAAACTTTTAGCAACGTCCATCCTGGATTTAAATACTCGATATCTGGCCTTGAATACCGTCCACAGGTTATTAATGTTGAACCTAAAAGGTATGAAAGAAAGCCTGATACAATTATTAGCAGCTTTAAAGATCAATCCCTGGGTTGCACTGACAACCGCTATTGTAGCTGCCGGAACAGCTTTATACCAATGGTATAAACATGCTCAGGATGCAGCTTCGAACGCCGGCCGACTTGCCTCTTTAAATACAGAAGTCAATAAATCCATTGCCGAAGAAAAAACACAACTCCAAACATTGTTGGCCATCGCCAAAGATGAAACGGCTTCAAAACATAAAAGAGAAAAAGCGATCGAGGCCATTAACAAGATCAGCCCAAAGTACCTGGGAAACCTGTCTCTTGAAAACATAAATACCCTTGATGCAACCATGGCTATCGAAAAATATACAAAAGCTTTGGAAGCAAATGCTAAAATGAAAGCAGCTTCCGGTAAGATTACGGAAATAGAAAGCAAAAAAATCGACCTGGAAGCCCAAATGTACGACATACGCCAAAAGTTTGACAAAACGCCTGTCGGCAGTGAATCCTATCGTATTTGGGAAGGTAAATTGGGAGATATGGAAGAACAGATGAAAGAATTAAACCAACAGGGAGAATTTTACCTGAATATCTATAAAGATGTAGCCAAATCCATGGACGATATAAATACACCGACCGGAAAAAACGTAAACACTCCTATTTCTACCCCATCCACCAATTTTCCCGCTTCAAACGATGCACAGGATAAAGCTCTCAGGGAGGCAACAGAAGCATTGGAAACTGCCTATCGCAAACAAACCAATATCATCAAACAAGAATATATCGAACGGAAGATATCGGCCGATCAGATGCACGACAATCTTTATACCGAGGAAATGAGGTTTCTGTATGCGAAAATCGAACTGTTCAAAAAATTCGGAAAAGATACGACAGAACTGGAAGGGACTCTTTGGGACAAAATCATAACAGAAGCACAAAAAGCAACCCAAGAAGTCAAGAAATTGAAATTTGCTCCAGAAGAAGAAAAACCGGATGAAAATCCGCTTTGGGCGGAAATGGCAAAAGGAACCCAAATACAAATTGCCATGAATGAAGCTAAATATAAAGCCGGGCTGATCTCACATCAAGAGTATTTATATAAAAAAAGTATTCTGGATGAACAATATCGAAAAGAAAAAGAAACTAAAGATAAAATTGCCGCCGAACGTGAAAAGGAAATTCGAGAATCCGTATTAAGTACAATTTCCAGTTTGGCAAACTCTGCCGTTTCTGTTATCCAATCAGCACAGTCACGAGAAGAAGTTGCCATTGAAAAAAAATATAAATACAAATTGCTCCTGGCCGAAGGTGATAACGAAGCAACTGCAGAACTGGAAGAAGAAAAAGAAGCGGAACTGTTAGCTGTCCGGAAAAAATACGCAGACAAATCCTTTGCAATGAATGTCCTGTCTATTACAGCCGATACTGCTGTAGCAGCTATGCGAGCTTATTCAGCTATGGCTGGTATTCCTATTGTCGGTCCAGCCCTGGGAATTGCTGCCGCCGCTGCAGCCATAGCTGCCGGTACTGCACAAATTGCAGTAGCCAACCAACAACGTGAACAGGCGGCCAACATGTGGGACGGAGGTTATACCGGCGAAGGAGGCAAATACGAAAAAAAGAAACTCATACAAACACATGGTGGCGAATTTGTCGCCAACAAGAAAACCGTACAGATTTTACGCCCAGTATTCGACATTATGGATTACGCACAACGAACCGGGAATGTTGCCGCCCTTACAGGACCCGACATGGCACGTGCATTGGGCTCTCCTTCCGCTCCATCGGTAAGTACATCGAATAATTCGCCGATTTCAATCGGACAAACAGCGTCTACCAATCCGGATATCATCCGGGCGCTCGACAGCAACACCCGAACGATGGCCGCATTAAAGAAGAAATTGGAAGAACCGTTCGTTGGCGAAGTATATATTGATGGACCGCGCGGAGTTAAACAGAACATGGCCGATTATGACAAACTGATAAAAAATGCAACACGATGACCGAATTATTCATTGATAACAAACCGGTTATGCTACCCGCAGACCTGGATTTAAAAGTAAAGCAGCAAAACCCATTGATAACCAAAAACGGAACGTTTACGCTTGATCTGACTTTATCCCTTCAAGAACGGAATAACTCTATCTTGTACAAGCATATCGAACGACTGCAGGCATCCAGTGTTTTTGATAAAAGAAAAGCCGTTCTTATCTCCGATGGTCATATCATAATCAACGGAACAGAAGCCTTTATCAGTAATACTAACGAAGAAGTTAAAATCCAACTTTTATCGGGAAACTCTGAACTCAATTATTTCATGGGGACTGACGTCTATATATCTTCACTTGACTTGGGTAAAGAAACCGATTTTAGTAACGAACGCTTAAATCAAGTCATTAAAAAAGGATTTCCTGATACAGATTTTGTTACTCCTATGGTCAAGATTGGAAGTTCTATTTATAATGAACATCCAGCATTAGATCTCGATCCCCAAGGATGGAAACCTTATGTATTCTCCAACATAGCAATACAACCCTTCCTACTGGCCATGATAGAAAAAATTCTGACAGCATTAGGATACAAAATAGAATATAACGAAGCCAGAAATGATAATTTTCTTTCCAGTATCTTCCTACTCAATTCTGATAAAAGCGGAATGTACAACAGGATTCTACCAGGCTGGAAAGTTAAAGACTTTCTGGAAGAATGCGAAAAGCTCATGAACCTGATATTTGTTATTGATAACGCAAACCGTTCTGTAAAAATACTATGTGCATCATCAAACAACACAACCGGTACATATACTATCAATAATGTTCTGGATGCTTTTGAACGTACAATTGTCGATGATAATGAAAAAGTTTCATACAAAAATATTTGCTACGACTTTCCTTCATCTACAGAATACAGATTCCAATGCATAGAAGATGAAGTTCTTGACAGAGCGTTACTTGATACATCACAAACCTATGATGACCTTATTAATAAATTAAAAGGACCTGACGGCTCCGTCCTTCCTGATAGTTTGGGAGATCAGTTATATAACTCGTCTTACCTTTGGCATGTAGTTGAAACCGATTCATACTACATTATAGATAAGAGAAGCTATAATTTTCCTGGCAATCCACCTGAAGCAGCAACAACCTATTATTATCCGAGGAAAGTCCATACTTTTCGAAAATACCAATCTAACAAAGATGAAGATTTCCTTAAATTGAGCTTTTTCCCCTGTGTCTATTTTTCCAAAGATAGTACCCCCTGGTATATAGACTCGGAAAGGATACCTTATTTGCCTGGTACCAGCGACAAAGAGCAAGATGGAGAATACAGCATAAAAAAATTGATCGAAAATGGTGCAAAAGATTTCAATTCCACTAAAAAGCAGGTTGCCATATCTTCATTTCACCCGGCTTTAAACGGAATTTATTTCACTTTAAATGATAATGTTGCTGATTATCACTCTTCAAACTCTTGGTATCAAAAAGAATATGGAACATTCCGCCTGACCGGTCCTGATGGGTTAGTGGAAAAATATTACCAACCAAACCTTAAAATAGACTTTACTCGCGAATACACAATCAAGTTCATTTCCAACATATTGCCAGATGTACGAGCTGAGTTCATTTTAAACAATAAATTATTCATTTGCAAGGAACTTGAATACAGGATCACGAACGAAGGAATACACCCTGAAATCACCGGGACATTCTATGAAGTGAAATAAATTTATCGTCACCGCTTGTACATAACCAAAAGATTATGTACATTTGCATTGTCAGATAACAAGAATATTAATTTCAAAAGTTGAAAATGATGGATGACATTCAAAAACTGGAATTTAAGATCGTGCAGGTTGAAGCCCGAATCTATTCCTGGAAACGAAAAGTCGCTGTATTGGAAATCGATCCCCATACAGATGAAGTCGAAACCGACAAGATGTTAGACGAGATCGTAAAGCTAAAGCAGCGCATCGAAGAATTAAAAAAGAAAAAGTAAAAACGTCCCCTCTTCGGAGGGGACTAAAACCCAGATATTATGAGTACATTAAATGATGATCTAAAAAAGATGGATTCCCTTTCCGGAGAGGAATTGGATTTATTCCTGGTTGACATGAAAGCCCGTTATACGTCACCGGAAGACAAAGAGGAGATCCGCAAACATCTCCTGGGGGAACTTGCCGACATTAAATCGGAAATAGATGATATTAATAAGGAATTGACTGTTAAAGAGCAACTGAAAGATATTTCGGAAGTTGTTTCTCTTTCCTATATCGCTAAAAAGTACTTCGGCAAAAGTCGTGCCTGGTTATACCAGCGCATTAACGGCAACGCAGTTAGAGGACAAATATACAAACTCAGTCCGGAAGAAATAGACACGCTGAATTTTGCCCTGCGCGATATCAGCAATAAAATTGGTTCGCTGTCCATCAAATGCTGATAGACTGTTATCTGACATCAAAGCCCCTGCATTCGAACCATGCAGGGGCTTTTCATTTTTCAGTACTTCAGCATGATTACACGTTGTTTTTATTCTTTCCCGACAGGAATCAAATAGCTATCATAGAATACGTTATCTGTTAAACGTTGTTACAGCACTCCTGTACAAAATTATCTCCATTTTTGATAAAGGGTTTCAAAAATTTTGACTATATTTTTGCAGCACGTTAATGAAAGGCGTGCTGATCGGGATGCAAACGACAGCATCAGAAAGAAATTTTAAAGGTATTGGGAGTAGGCGTTGCATCCGCCGAAACCATACCTCTTTTTTATATTATGGAAACAAAAGTAGTTACAAGAATCAATGGTGTAGAAATTTTAGCAAGTGTAGTATCTGACGGTTTAGTACCGGTTAGACCCATTTGTGAAGTATTTGGAATTAATTATGCATCTCAATTTACAAAAATCAAAGAACACTCTATTTATGGTTCAGTTGTTGTGCTGAGCACAACAACTGGTTCTGACGGTAAGCAATACGAAATGGTTTGTCTTCCGATCGAATACCTGGCCGGTTGGCTGTTCTCCATTAACCCAGCAAACGTGAAAGAAAAAATTCGGGACAACCTGATCAAGTTCCAGATCGAATGCAATAAAGCACTGTTCCGCTATTTCTTTGGCACCCAGAAAAGGGTTATTGAGCAAAATTCAGTTGAGATCAAGTTACTGGAGGAACTGGCCGATCTAAGCCAACAGAAAGCAAATCTGACTGCTTCTATTTCTGAAAAAAAGAAACAACTGGAAAAACTCCGGGAAGAACGACTGAAGAACGAACCGGAACTTTTCGATTAATATCAATTATACTTATTATCAACTGCGGTTCTCAGCACCGAAGTTGAAGCAGACGATAAATAGAATAAATAGTTAAAGTTCACTCTATTTTCAATACACATTAACACCACCTACCGACCAGTTCGAGAGAATAGGACGGTTTTTTATTTGTATCTTTGCAACCCTTCAAATAAAAACAGATACACTATGCCAGGAAAAGAAGATATTATTAAAACGAGAACTGATTTATCCCCGTATTTGTTCCATTTCATTAAAAAGGATGGACCAAAAACATTAAGGAAAATATTAACTGATTTAAAACTAACTTCTCCTTATGGAAGAGTTTGTTTTACAGAAATGCCTTTATCCGGAGCACGAAATATGTTCGAATATTTCAATAGTAAACCCAAACCCATGTATCTACCTTATGGTATTTGTTTTCCACGAGAATTACTCCGATCAAAATATAATGCATTACCAGTCCTAACAATACAGTCCAATAATGAAAAAAAATTGATCGATAGTTCTTTACATTGGAGAATTGAATTATTAAATGACACACATGATTTCTCATGGCTCAGAGAATGGCGCATTGAAGGTGATTTCGATTTCTCTAATATCATTGATAAAATGGTAGTTATTACAGATAAAGAGAACGAGTTATCAGATGAAATCTATGGATATGAAATAGATCCAGACTATACAGAACATGCAGAAAGTTCAGATTTTAGAGACTCATTTCCGAATCCAACAAAAATAATCTATAGAAAATTCAACCATATGTCTTTAACAGAAGCATCATCTTTAAATGATGACAACCAAATAAAGGACATTGTTGAAAGTCAACAAAAAAATACCAATGTATAATCATGACAAACACCAACAATACAAATAGCAATTGAAAATTTTCTGATATGGTAGCACAGCAAATCCAAAAACTTTCCGTATGTTTGCAGTGCTAAACAACATCAAGGTTAGACCTTGCCGATAGAGTTCCGGTTAGTGGCTCAGACATACGTTGGGCTTTTTTTATGCCCTTTCTTTTGCTACCGGTATTTAACCGTGAGCAAATATTATGATATAAGGCGGTTGCCTTTCCCAGCATTTTTAGGACTCTTCGGAGGTACTTTGATGTTGTTTAGCGACACGGGAAATGGCAGCCGTTCTTTTTTTCTGCCTAAAATGCTAAACAACATCAAAGTATGAAGTCAAATTCATTAACCGTATCAGCTTCCCAAAGCCGGGAACTTGTTACAATCACTATCCGTAACCCGTTTACATGGGAAAATGTCGCTACCTTTTATCGCCGCGTCCTCCCCTCTTTCTTAGAGTTTAATCGTGCAACCGTGCAGGATGCAAAGTTTATCACACAAGCTTTACTGGGCGGGCTCGTCCTGGGAAGTCTCTTCTTCTTCGTATTCCCGGTACTAATCGCAATTTTCGGATAAAAAGGAGGTACACCATGACAATAGAAGGTATTGAACTGACAGACAGAATGATCGATAATATCAAATTCCTGCAAGAGGATGACGGGACGATGGATAATATACTCCGGGTTTTCGACAAGGCGATCACCTTTATTGCTACGGAAACGGAAGGTACCGGACAAGAAAGTATGGCCAAAGCTTTACGGCTGGTTTCGGACCTTTGCCACATAAAGGATATTTTGGCTTCTCTGGAGGGAAAGGAGGACACCTTATGAATGAAGAAAGGGACCTTACGGAAGAACTAACCGTCCGATACATTGCTGAAAACTACACTCCGGTCGGAGAAAGTGATAAGAAAGACTACATTACCAGCGCGGATATTGTAAGGGAATTATCCGAAATGGTTACGATCAGCATTCAGGAAGTAACACTTCTGATGGATAAGGCGGGGTTTAAAACGGAGTTCATCGAGGGGAAACCTCATTGGGCCATTTACGAAAAATAGAGCACAAAGGGCAGCCGGTGAAAGCTGCCCTTTCTCATACAGAAAAACGATTGAATGCCTTTATTCCCTCTTGACGGTCTTCATCCAGGACGTGAGCATATACTAATGTTTGTTTGATATTAGAATGTCCCATGATGGATTTTAACGTATTCAAATCCCGGGTTTCCCTCAAAAAGATAGTAGCGAAAGTATGTCGGCCGACCTTTGCCGTCAAGACCGTATCAATACCGGCCATGGAGCCGATCTCTTTCAAATATTTATTGATCCGAGCATCACAAACAAGCCCTTTAAATATCAGACCTTCAGTTCTGGTCCCCACCCATCTTTTTATAATAGCTTTCGCCGGTTCCGATAATGGCACAGATATAAACTTCGGCCGTACATTCTTTAGTTTCTTTCGCATATATACAATTTCGTTTTCCCGGATTTGATCTATTTTCAAATCTCTTGCATCACCGATATGCAAAGAAGTAAACGACATAAATAAAAAGAACTCTAATACATTCTGATATGTTTCCGACAAAATACGCTGATTAAACAAATTGACCAAAGCCTGTAATTCCCATTCAAGCAAATACTGTGCGGTCGTTTCATTGTAGCCGCGTCGAGGTATCTTTTTGATCGGGTTTTCTTTCAAATACCCCATCCGGACGGCCTCATTAACGTAAATCGATATAGACTTCAAAGTCTTTGCCACCGTCACTTCCTTATTACCCCGTTTATTCCGGAGATATAAAACAAAGCGCCTGAAAAAGTCCGTCGTTAATTCGTCAAAATTAATCGTTTGTTTGAATGACCGTAATATCTTCAAACAACTTCTGTGATGGCGCTGCGTCCCGTCTGCAAGCTCTTGAAAGCGTAATTGTTGGGAACGTTCGCAAAAATCAAAAAAACTCGTGTAATCGCATGGATTACGATATTCACACCAAAAGGCCGTTTCCGTTAAATCCAAATTCTTCAAACGATACTTTACAAAGATATCATTCGCCCTGGCTATGATATTCGTTATTATCAAATTGACATCCTTATGAAAAGGACACGACTGTTTCACCCGTTTCTTTTTCTTATCAAAATCACTCGGTGCAATACTGTATTTGACCGGGATTTCTACTTTTTTACCATCAACACGGAAAGCGACATACAAAGGTCCTTCCCCACGTTTATTTATTTTTCGCTGCACAACATTAAAAACCGGCATCTTCTATATTCATTTTATTCCCCAAAAACGATTCGTTCCCCGAAAATCGCAGTGAAGTTCTGTTAAACAACTCATATTTAAATAGGCGCGCAATATGTTGATACACATATAAAACGCAAAAGGCGACACCTCTAATGAGGCATCGCCAATTATAAACAAATATTAAAATGTGACCAGGGTGGGATTCAAACCCACGACCTTCAGAACCGGAATCTGACGCTCTATTCAGCTAAGCTACCCAGCCAAAGACGATGCAAAAGTATATATAATATTGCAAGAAAACAAATGAACGAGCAAAAAAAGATTGCTTTTGATATTTTGAAAGCATCTTTACAAGAATCGCTTCCATTTTGCGAATAAAAATAGGAGAATAATTGCTATTTTTCCATTAATTAGTATCTTTGCCACACATTGTTTACTAATATAAGCACAGCAAGATATGAGTTACTTAATTAAACCGACAGGATATAAAGCCTTATTGAACCTATCGCAAACCGAGATGGGTATCAAAAAGATCAAAGACTTCTTCCAGCAAAACCTGTCTTCCGAACTGCGGTTGCGCCGTGTCACCGCTCCGTTGTTCGTCTTAAAAGGGATGGGAATCAATGACGACCTGAACGGTACGGAACGGGCTGTCACGTTTCCAATCAAGGACCTGGGCGATGCCAAAGCGGAAATCGTCCACTCGCTTGCCAAATGGAAACGGCTTACGCTCGCCGATTACCAAATCGAAAAAGGATACGGCATCTATACGGATATGAACGCGATCCGCTCCGACGAAGAGTTGGGTAACCTCCATTCCTTATATGTCGACCAGTGGGACTGGGAGCGTGTCATGGGAGCCGAAGAACGGAACATAGACTTCCTGAAAGAGATCGTACGCCGTATCTATGCCGCGATGGTCCGTACCGAATACTTGGTCTATGAGATGTTTCCCGAAATCCGTCCGGTATTACCGCAACAAATCCATTTCATACACGCCGAAGATTTGCTACAAAAATACCCGACTCTCACGCCTAAAGAGCGGGAAGACGCGATTACCCAAGAATACGGAGCCGTTTTCATCATCGGCATCGGTTGTCAGTTAAGTAACGGAAAGAAACATGACGGACGTGCCCCGGACTACGACGACTGGTCGACAATTGCGGAAAACGGACAAGTCGGACTGAACGGTGACCTGCTCGTGTGGGACGAAGTGCTGAACCGTTCGCTCGAACTCTCTTCCATGGGTATCCGTGTAGACAAGGAAGCCTTGCTCCGCCAGTTAGAAATTTGCCATGCGGAAGAAAGGAAAGAACTCTATTTCCACAAACGCCTGCTGAACGGCGAACTTCCTCTCAGTATCGGAGGCGGTATCGGACAAAGCCGCCTGTGTATGTTTTATCTCCGCAAAGCCCATATCGGCGAGATCCAGGCGAGTATATGGCCGGAAGAAATGCGCCGTGAAGCCCGAGCGGCCGGCATGTACCTTATTTAAATTAACAATGGACAATTGACAATTTTGGGTCGCACAAACGAATTGTCAATTGTCAATTATCAATTTTCAATTATCATTTATGGATGTCAAGATAGAACAGAGCTGGAAAGAGCGATTAAGTTCAGAGTTTGAAAAGGAATATTTCAGTCGGTTGATCACATTCGTCAAGGAAGAATACCGTCAAAGGACCGTCTATCCTCCCGGTCCCTGCATCTTCAGCGCGTTCGAACACTGCCCATTCGACAAAGTCAAAGTCGTCATTCTCGGGCAAGACCCCTATCACGAACCCGGACAGGCACACGGACTCTGTTTCTCCGTACAAGACGGGACCGCCTTTCCCCCGTCGCTCGTCAATATCTTCAAAGAAATCGAAAGCGATTTGGGCAAACCGGCCCCGCAAACCGGCAATCTGCTCCGTTGGGCAGACCAGGGCGTCCTGCTTCTCAACGCAACCCTGACGGTCCGTGCACACCAGGCAGGTTCACACCAGAATAAAGGTTGGGAAGAATTTACAGATGCCGTGATACACCGTCTGGCAGAAGAGCGGAACCATATCGTTTACATCCTGTGGGGATCGTATGCACAACGGAAAGGCGCTTTCATCGACGCCTCCCGCAACCTGATATTGAAATCAGCCCACCCGTCTCCCCTCTCCGCCTACCGCGGATTCTTCGGAAACAAGCATTTCAGCAAAGCAAACGATTACCTGATCGCAACCGGGCAGGAACCGATCAACTGGTAAAAACAATTGACAATGGACAATTGACAATTTTGAATCACACAAATTAATTGTCAATTGTCCATTGTCAATTGTCAATTCCCCAAATCATTCCCACTTCTGTCCATCCCGATAGTTGCTGCTCTGGCGCCATTTCAGGTCTTTCAGCAAAGACGAACTTACTGCGATATTAAAGGTATAGGATTTATAAGGTCCTACCGGCACAAAGCTGGCGGTCATCTGCCAGCAATGCAGGTCGCGGGTAAGATTGCAAGTCATATAGGAGATCTTATGCGTATCGAAGTCATAAGTGGCATTAAAGTTAAAACGCCAGTTCTTCGTCGGCTGGAGATTCCCGTTAAAGCTCAACGAATGGGTCAACTTGTACTTATATTCAAGTTTGCGGGGATCAAAGTCGCCATAACGCAACTGCATACTGTAGCTGAACGAAAGGCTCCAGGGCACCTTGTTGATCAGGTAGCCATACGAGTCGAACTCACCCGTATCTTTCTTGGCACCACGCAAGCGGCCCCCTTCCGTTTTATCCGGTTGTCCTCCCTCCTCATCCGGTGAGAGCTGTTCCAATTCGTCCGGCGCATTGGAATCGTCCGAAGACTTGTCGGAACCGTCCTTCTTCTTGCCGAACCATTTGCCGAACGTATCATTATTAAAGGTATAAGAGAAGCTCGTACCGGTCTGGCGCAGACGGCCGATTCCTTTACCCGCCTGCCAGCGCGGAATATCCAGCCGGCGAACGGTCTTCGTCGCCTCGTTGTAGCCGTATGTATAGGTATCGAACGTACCGTTCAGGTTCAAGGTATAGCTCTTCGAGAACTTGAGGCGCAACCCTACGCTCAGGTCACTCCACTTGAACGAATCGGCCGCCATATTATAGCTCATGCCCAACGACAACTTGTCGATCAAGCTGATCTTGCGCTCTCCCGTCGAATCGCGATCCGACTTGATCTTCATTTCAACATTGTTGTCCAACTGGAAACTCAGGCTTCCCGCTTTCCCGTTAGGAGCCGTCCCGAACATACCGCCTTCAAACGGAGAGTAAGTGGTATGCTGCATCTGCCCGTATTGATCCTCATACATCAGATCTTTCCAGAAACCATATCGGGCAGCTCCGAAATCGGGCGTATAGCTTAACGTGACCGAAGGTTCGAAACGATGGCGGATCAACTTGACCTTGTCTCCCAAGAAAGGCAACGGCTTATAGAAACCATACAGCGTGGTGGAAGCCGAAATCGAAGCGCTGTAATCATATACGCGGTAGAAACCATAGGTCGTATCACGCGCGACCACCCGTTTCTGTTGCATATCGTATGCCTTATCCACTTTACTGGTGTACCAACGCTCGGTATAATTGAACGAAGGCGAGATATTCAGATAGTTGAACAAAGAGAAAGTCGCACTCACCGGAATCTGGTGTTGCATGGCATTCCGCCAGTCTTTCACCAAACTCGATTTGAACAACAGGTTTTCTTTCGTGTCAATGCTATTACGCAAGTAACCATTGTAACTCATGGAAATCTTCTCATACCAGCGGTCTTTGCCGATCGCATGCTTCCGTTTGAACGGATAGATACGGCTCATCGTAATCGTAATATCGGGCAACGTCAACGAGATCGTCGAGTCTTTCGAACGCTGGTTCACATTCATGGTGGCCGAGAGGCTGAACGGGTTATTCGGGAAACGCTGCGTGATGCTGATACTCGATCCTTTGGTATTTTGGTTCGCGTCCGCAAATCCTTGCGAGCCCGGGTAGAAGCTGTTCAGGTTGTTACGGTCGTAACTACTGGTCGCGAAGTTCACGCTTGCCGAGAACGTCCGGTACGGATTGGCCTTTGCATCCTGCGAATGGGTCCAGTTCAGCTTGAAGTCTTTCGACAGGCTATAATCGGGAAGCCCCTTGTCGCCCAAACGGGTAACCAGATAAGAGGCATTGAAACTGCCCGAATACTTATACCGTTTCCTATAAGAAGAACGAGCCGACAATCCCCACGACCCTTTCGTATAGATCTCGCCGGTCAAAGCCAGGTCCATATAATCGCTCAACGCAAAATAGTACCCGCCGTCACGCAGATAGAAACCGCGCGAACTTTCATCCCCGAAAGTAGGCATGATAATCCCCGAAGAATAGGTACTTGAAAAGGGGAAGAAACAGAAAGGCAAGGCGATCGGATAAAGCGGGACATCCTCAAACACCATATAGACAGGCCCCGACACGACATTCTTTTTCGGACGGACTTTCGCTTTCGTCATCTGGATATAGAAATGAGGATGTTCATGGTCGTCGCAAGTCGTATACCGCCCGTTCTTCATGTTCAGGACATCATCATCCATCTTCTTGGTTTGTCCGGCGGTCACATACCCTTCGCCTTGTTGCGTGATCACATCCGTGATGTATCCCTTTTTCGAGCTGAAATTATAGCGCATTGTCTTAGACTCATACTGTTGGTCGCCATCTTTGAAAAGCGGATAGCCGAACTCCTCCCCGATCGAGTCGAGGCCGAACGTCGCATACACCAAGCTACTGTCCATGTTCATCTCGATATTCTCGGACTGAAGCTCGATCTGCTGGTATTTCACATTGCTTTCCCCAAAAAGATAAGCCCAGTTCGTCCCCGTCATGATAATGGAGTCTTTCGCCTGGTAGGAAACCGGAGCATCCAGCCCCGCCTGCTTTTTCGGCACGCTATCCAATGCAAGTACACTATCCTGCCTGGCGGATACGACCGTATCGCCCACAACCGCCGTCACGGTGTCGGTCGGAGCAATCAGATCCTGCGCCTCAGTCATCTGATTTCCGGTGAGGAAAAGCAACAAAATAATCAGACATTTGTATTTTAAAAGCATTCCGTCGTTATTTGCAGTGTGTTACAGCGGGCAAATGTATAACAATTTAGCGAGCCCATCCCTTTCTATTCCCCTAAAAAGAGTTTACACCAGTTATCAAACCGCTCGACCGTATCGCTCCCATACTTGGAGAGGCTTTGTTTCACCTTTTCGACCGGCTTTTCTTGCTCCAGTTTCGTCTTGCTGTAAAACTTGTCGGCAAAACAGACCAATTGTTCTTCCAAGGTCTCGGGCATGAAGTCGCGGTGTGGAAGGGGCAGGCCTCGTTCTTCGATCATCGCCAACGTGATACCCGTTCCCGTATGCCGTTCACACACACGGGCATGGCGGGGATATCCTTCCGCCCGCATCAGTTCGGCACCCAGATAGCCGTGGCAAATATATTCCGCCTCCCCATGACAGTCGATCTCGGGAGCGTTGCAACGGAAAATGCCGATATCGTGCAGCATAGCCGCTTCTTCCACAAAGGTAAGGTCAAGATTCATCTCCGGATGCATCCGGGCAATAGTCAAAGCTTTATCAGCCACATTTCTACTATGAATAACCAAAATCCGGTATGCCTCCGAAGTTGCCGGATAATAGTTGGCAATAATATCTAAAGGGTTCATAACATTACATTCAATCGCTTTATTGAGAGGCAAAGATACGCAATAAACAAAAAGAATCGTTACTTTTGCAGAAACAAATAGTAAGGAAGAGTCTATGAGAACAGTTATCAGGTGTGCTTTCTGGCTGTTAAGCCTGTTCCTGATGCCCGAAATTCAGGCCGTCGCTCCCCAGAAAGAACCGCTGCGATTGGGAGCCGAACGGATGGACGTTGTTACCCGCTTGTTGAAAGACAAACAGGTCGGATTAGTCGTGAACCAGACCTCCATCCTCGAAAAGCAACAGAAACATCTGCTGGACGCCTTGTTGGAAGAAGGTATCAGCGTGAAGAAGGTATTCGCCCCCGAACATGGTTTCCGCGGGACAGCCGATGCCGGCGCAGAGATCAAAGACAGCCGTGACATAAAAACAGGCGTTCCCATCATATCCCTATACGGAAAGAACAAGAAACCGACCGCCGGACAACTGGCCGGCCTGGACGTGGTCGTGTTCGACATCCAGGATGTCGGAGCCCGTTTCTATACCTACATCAGCACCATGCACTATGTCATGGAAGCCTGTGCCGAAAGTGGCATCGAATTTATTGTCCTGGACCGCCCCAATCCGAACGATTTCGTCGACGGCCCTGTCCGCCAGAAAGGATTCGAATCGTTTGTCGGCGTAGACCCGTTGCCCCTGCTGCACGGCCTGACGGTCGGCGAACTGGCTTGGATGATCAACAAGGAAGGCTGGCTGAAAAGCACGCCCGACACCTGCCGGTTGCATATCGTCAAGATGGAAAACTGGCGTCACGGCGACCCATACTGGCTACCGGTAAAGCCCTCTCCCAACCTGCCGAACGACCAGGCCATCCGCCTCTATCCGTCGCTCTGTTTCTTTGAAGGAACCCCAATCAGTGTCGGGCGCGGCACCTATTACCCGTTCCAGATCTTGGGAGCGCCCGATCCGAAATACGGCGA
The DNA here is from genome assembly GCA_017937385.1 of Parabacteroides sp. Lineage (GTDB taxonomy): Bacteria > Bacteroidota > Bacteroidia > Bacteroidales > Tannerellaceae > Parabacteroides. The sequence goes on along the minus strand of JAGBDR010000024.1, from coordinate 18,785 downwards.
TTTCACCTTTACGCCGACCTCGCTGCCCGGTTTCGACACCAAACCGCTGCACCAGGACAAAGAATGCTACGGCACCGACCTGCGGGAATATCCCTTTGCCGGCGGATTGACACTGAAATTCTTCCTCGACTTCTACCAGAAAGCCGGCAACGAACAGGCCTTTTTCTTCACCCGCCCGCACTGGTTCGACCTGCTTGCCGGGACCAAAGAGTTACGTTTCCAGATTGTCCGCGGCTTGACAGAAGACGAAATACGCGCCAGCTGGCAACCGGCCCTGAACGAATACAAGAAAATCAGGAAGAAATACTTGCTCTACCCCGATTATCAATAAAAGAAAGGCGGCCCGTCTATCGGAACCGCCTTCAAACATTTCACAATGAAAAACTATTTCTTTTCAATGACCATCCATTTGGTATTATCCGTGCCATATAAAGCGATTCTGCGAACCGGCCCCAACTCTCCTTCCGCCTCAAAGCGGACGATTTTATCCAAGGCCTGCAACAACTCACGCTCGCCGCTCATATCCGGACAAGCCATACGGGTTGTCGCCACCTGCGGGAATTTTATGATATTCTTGTGAGAATCGCTATACTCGATCTTCCCCATCATCCGGTTGCAACCGGTCTTTCCGGACAGAGTATGACGGACCATATCAAACTCAATCACCTGGTTTGCCTCGGCAGGAACCACCACCTTGCCGTTCAACTCGACCACGTTCCAACTGCCATCCAAATCAGAGAAAGTCGCGACCACTCCTTTCTTTGCCTTGCAGGAAGCCAACAGGCCGATACAAACGAGCGCAAGGCAAACATATAGATACGTCTTCGTCCTCATCTTCATTCCATCAGTTTTTTGACAAGACCAACAATACCTTGCCGTCCGCATCGACCAACAGCATTTCGCTTTCAGTCTGTCCGGCCTTTACCGCTTTCACTTCGCCAATGGCTTTCACCACCGCATCTTCCAACGCCATATCCGGACACGCCATCATCGTCATCGCCCCCGGAGCAATCGTGAGAGCCGAAACGTCTTTATCGTCCAATGTCACAGACGAATTGAACAAATTACATCCCGGATTACCGTGCACCTTCTTTTCGTTCATATCAAACTCCAACGTCGGTAATCCCTCCTTTTCTATCTTGTTGCCATTTACTTCCACAATGTTCCATTTTCCGTCCAACTTCTTTGCATCTGTCTTGGATTCAGAGCAAGAACACAACATCCCGACAAACGCAGGAACCATCAAAAGTGTCAAAATAATCTTTTTCATCTGTCCTTTTTCTTTTATAATTATCACTCGTAAAAATAAGACGCAAAATGATGGCAAAAAGTTGCCGGAAAGCTTGTCATTTAACCATTCTTAATACTATCCAAGCGAAAATCCGATTCCTAATCAAAGCGCTGCTACAACGGCCACCAACGGATTGTCTTTTGACAACCGGAGACGTTCAATTCCATGCCAGTCCATCCGAAATTCCATGCCGATGCGTTTCTAATTCCATGCCAGTGCATTTCTAATTCCATGCCGGTGCATTTTTTTCCGGTTCTTCTCTTGACATTTGCTCTTCCATGTTTTATATTTGTATAGTTTTAATAAATTTTTAATACAATAAACACCATGATTCTGAAAGGTATTGATTATTTCCCAATCTCAGTTGATTCCTTCGAAGACACCAAAATCGCTTTGATAGAGGCAGAGTTTGAAAGCACTGTGTCAAAAGGCGCTGTAAGCGCTTCGCATAATAGGGGGGTTGTGAAAGCGAAAATTCGCAACCAAAAGCGACAATGGTAGCGAAAAATACCAACCAACCTACCGAAAATTCGCCGTCTTCAAAACAAAGGAAAGAAATGGAAAGGAAAGAAGAGAAAAGAAAAAAAAAGGAAAGGGAAGAAGAGGAAAAACGCGACTTCTCCTCCTCCTCCGGTAAAGAGAAAATACTGGCCGAACAACGCGCTATTAACGGTGATTTTCGGGATTAATTCGTATATTTGTTGCTTGTAGAAAAAGAGAATCGTATCAGAAGAGAGAGCATGAATAAAAACATCACCCTATATGGGTTGCTGGCAGGACTGTTGGTTTGTTTCTCCTGCACACGCACCCCGCGGCAGCCCGAAGAAGAGGAAGAGGGAGTGGACAGCGAATGGATCGACAGCCTGCAACACGTCTACCAATACGGCGTTTGTATCGACTCGTTGGACGTGACGGAGTATAAGATGAAAAACGGCGACAACCCGGCCTCCATCTTTTCCGGCCTCGGATTCTCTGCCTTGAAAGCGGACAGCATCACGAAAGCCTCCACCGAAGTCCTGAACCCGACGAAGCTCCGGGCAGGTATGAACTACTATACGTTTACGACCCAGGACAGTGTGGCCGACATCCGCTATATCGCCTTTGCCAAGTCGCTTGTCGACTATGCCGTCATCGACCTGACGGGCGATTCGATCCAGGCATACGAGTTCAACAAGCCCATCACCATCAAACGACATTACACAGAAGGAACACTCAACTCTTCCCTTTGGAACGTGATCAAGGCAAGCGGGGCGGACCCGTTGCTGGCCATCAAGATTTCGGATGTCTATGCCTGGCAGATCGACTTTTTCGACGTGAAAGAGGGGGACTCGTTCCGGGTCTTGTATGATGTCGCCTATATAGACGACACGACCGCCCTGAACATCACCTCCATCGAAGGAGCGGTCTTCACGCATCAGGGAAAAGAGTTTACCGCCATACCGTTCACGCAGGACAGCGTCTTCGAATATTTCGACCTCGAAGGGAACAGCCTCCGGAAAGCGTTCCTGAAAGCGCCGTTGGATTTCTTCCGCATCACCTCGCGCTTCACGAACGCCCGTTTCCATCCGATCCTGAAACGCTATCGGGCGCATCACGGGGTAGACTACGCGGCTCCCGTCGGGACGGAGGTCAAGAGTATCGGGGCGGGTACGGTCATTGCCAAAGGCTACATGAACGGCGGAGGACACACGCTGAAAGTGAAGCACAACTCCGTCTACACGACTTCCTATATGCACCTGAGCAAATATGCCAAAGAGATCGAAGTCGGCAGTCATGTGCAACAGGGACAGGTGATCGGCTACGTCGGATCGACCGGGCTCTCGACCGGTCCGCACCTCGATTTCCGGGTCTATAAGAACGGAGAACCGATCAACCCGTTGCAGATGGAGGCACCTCCCTCGCAACCGGTCAGACCGGAACTGCGCGACAGTTTCGCGATCGTGACGCAGACGGTGTTGGCGGAATTGGACAGCATGAGAATAAAGAACAATTAAAAATAGAAAGAGACGCTATGAAGTTTTTAGGAAATATCATCTGGCTGATCTGCGGCGGATTGCTTACTGCCGTGGAATATCTGATATCCAGTTTGCTGCTGATGGTGACGATCATCGGAATCCCTTTCGGATTGCAGACCTTGAAAATGGGAATGCTGGCCCTTTGGCCTTTCGGCCGCCGGGTGACGGACGACGGCAATTCGGGCGGTTGCCTGTGCCTGATTATGAACGTGATCTGGATCTGTATCGGCGGCTTCTGGATCTGCCTGACCCACCTGTTCTTCGGGCTGTTGTTGTGCATCACGATCATCGGCATCCCCTTCGGCCGGCAGCATTTCAAGATGTCGGCGTTGGCTCTCGCACCATTCGGAAAGAATGTCGTTTAAACGGCAGAAAAGGTCAGTCTATCACCGGATAGCCTTGGCGTGCCTCTGCGCGGGTGCAAGCATTGAAATGCCACCATTCATAGGGGATGGCGCGGAATCCGGCTTTCCGCATGATCCGTCGCAGGAGGCGGCGGTTCTCATATTCGGCGCGGCTGATCCGTCCCGCTTCCAATAGGGACGCTTCGTTATCTGTGTGCGCTTCTTCCCCGAAATAGTCGAAAGGAGTGCCCATCGGAAGCGGTGTCCCGTTTTCGTCGAGGATCGTCAGGTCGACAGCCATCCCGTAGTTGTGCAGGCCGCCACCGTTTGCCGGATTGCTGACGTAGTTGGTTTTATCCGTTCCGCGGACAAGTGCCCACATTTTCCGCTGTACCGACATGGGGCGTGCGGCATCATAGATCACAAACCGCCAGCCGGGATGTTCCTGTTTCAACAGTCGGTGGGCGGCAAGTAGTTTGTTTGCCGCATCGGGATGCAACCAGGCACGTGTGATCCCGGAATAGACTGCCTGCCCAAGAAAGTTCTCCGCCGTTGCATACGCCAGTTCCACCCGCAACGTCGTATCCCGGGAAGAGACATCCACCAACTTCCGCTCCGCCATATAGCGGTCCAGCTCCTGTCCTTGGCTGAAAACGGAAGAAAGCAACAACAGCAGGATGCAGAGATAGGGATACATGGTTCAATCGATCGAAATCTGTTCCACCGCTACCGGCTGGCTCAGGAAGACAGAGGCGGCATCGGAAAACTTGGCGGCCGATTCGGTTGTCAGGAAACGGCAACGCCCCTGTTTGGTCAGACGGCTCTCCATCTCGGGATGGCGGTGCAGGTAGTCCACAAGGCTTGCCGCCACATATTCCCCTTGTGAGAACAAAGTAATCCCGTCTGGTAAGAAAGCTTTGATCTTATCAATCAGCAACGGATAGTGCGTACAGCCCAGGACCAGCGTATCGATCTCCGGATCGGCGGCCAGGATATGCTCCAGATGCTTCCGCACGAAATAGTCCGCGCCCGGCGAATCGAATTCCTTGTTCTCGACCAACGGGACCCACATCGGGCAGGCTTCGCCCGTCACCGTGATATGCGGAAACATTTTCTTGATTTCCAACGAATAGGAGCCGGATGTGATCGTACCGCTCGTTCCCAAAATCCCGATATGCTTGCTTTTGCTGACCGCATCCATCCGCTCCACCGTCGGACGGATCACGCCCAACACCCGGCGAGACGGGTCCCACAGCGGCAAGTCCCGTTGCTGGATCGTGCGCAAAGCCTTTGCCGAAGCCGTATTACAAGCCAAGACAACAATCCGGCAACCCTCGTTGAAAAGCGTCTCCACCGCCTGCCGTGTAAAATGATAGACGACCTCGAACGAACGTGGGCCGTAAGGCGAACGGGCATTATCACCCAAATAAATGTAATCATATTCCGGCATAGCTTCCCGGATCTTATCAAAGATCGTAAGCCCTCCATAACCGGAGTCGAAAATACCGATCGGACCTGGTGCAGAAGAAAACATAACAGAAGTCTTTAATATATAGTGTATAAACCAAACACGGGCCATACGGGAAATACGGAAAGAATATCCGCAACAGTCCGTGTGGTCCGTGCCTGAAAAAAGAATAGCGAGGAGATATCGCCTCGCTATCTTTATAATTACTAATCTGATTAGTTAATACCCAATTTCGCTTTTACGAACGGAGTGGCATCAACGGCAGCGCTACCCTGATACAGTACGATCTGCGGATCCAGGATATAAACATATCCTTTTTCGTCACCGACAGACTTGATCGCATTTTTCAGCTTTTCCTGGATCGGAGCGAACAATTCGCCCTGCTTCTTCTGGAAATCCTGCTGCGTGATCTGGATGAAGTTCTGCGTACGCTGTTCCATATCCTGCAGTTCCTGCATTCTTCTCATCTTGATATTTTCTGTCAACGAATCCTGCTGGGCTACAAAATCTGAATATTTCTTATTATACTCATCATTCATCACCTGCATTTCATTCTTATACTTGGCTTCCATATCCGCAATCTGTTTTTGCATATCGGCAAATTCCGGCATAGCCTGGATCACTTCCTGCGTATTTACAATCGCAATCTTAGATTCCTGAGCAAAAACACCCAGCGGGAGCATCATCAACAAAAAGATAATCAGTTTCTTCATTTTTCTATAAAATATTACTTGTTATTAATCTATTCTTCGCTTGCTTCATTAAAGCGCACAAATGTAAGCATTTATTTTGAATATCCTAATTTTATCAGGACTTCATTGCTTATATCGATCTTCGGAGAAGCAAAAATGATATTCATCGACGACGCCCGGTCCATGACCATCTGGTAGCCTTTGTCTTCGGAGATTTCCTTGATGGCATTGTAAATCTCGTCCTGAATCGGCTTCATCAGGCTTTCGCGCTTCTTATACAATTCGCCTTCGGGGCCGAAATACTTGCGTTTCAGATCCTGTGCTTCCTGCTCTTTCTGGACGATCGCTTCTTCGCGTTTCGACTTCATCTCGGCAGACAGGAACACAAGGTCGCTCTGGTATGTCTTGTACATGTTCTGCGCTTCCTGCTGGAGTGCATCCACCTCGTTCTGCCATTTCTTGGAAACCTGGCTCAACTGCTCATTCGTCATTTCATAAGCCGGAATATTCTTCAAGATATATTCCATATCTATCAAAGCGAACTTCTGTGCGTGCCCTGCGAACGTGCAGAGGAACAACAGACAGCTTAAGGCAATAATCTTTTTCATACACATGTCATTTATAGTTATACCTTCTGGCTGCAAAGATAAAAGAATTGAAAATTGAAAGCTGAAAATTGAAACTTAATAAGATACAATTAACAATTTAACAGAATTGGAAACGCCCCCAACACAAAAGAGGCAACCAGATTTCTCTCCAATTGCCTCTTTCCCCTATTTCTCATCCAATTGTCAATTGTCCATTGTCAATTGTCAATTCCCTAAAATTCCTGTCCAATAATAAAGTGGAAGTTGCTGCCACCACGCTGAGAACTTCCGTCAGGACGGTCGAAACCGTACGCCCAGTCGATACCCATCAAACCGATCATCGGCAGGAAGATACGGACACCGACACCGGCGGAACGCTTCAACTGGAACGGATTGAAATCCTTCAACTCTCTCCAGGCATTACCTGCCTCGACGAATACCAGACCATAGATTGTAGAAGAGGGTTCCAGCAAGAACGGATAGCGCAACTCCATCGACAAGCGTGAATAAGCATACCCGTATGAACTGTAACCACCGTTACCGGCAATACTACCGTTTTCATAACCTCTCAAACCGATCGTTTCGGTCGCATACGTACTGGAATATCCGCTCATACCGTCACCACCCATATAGAAGGTTTCAAACGGAGATTTCTTATACTTGTTATAAGAACCCAAGAATCCGTATTCGACACGCGACATCAACACCGGCGTACGCTTCACTGTCATCGGAGCCAGCGGAGAGAAGATCTTCGCCTTGAACTTCCATTTGTGATATTCGATCATACGGAACTTGGCTTCATCCTGATCGCTCATGTGCTCATAGTCTTTGCCGTCCCACAACGACCAGGGCGGAGTAGCCGTCACCGAGAACATGAACTGCGAACCGCGACGGGTGTAAAGCGGGTTGTCGATAGAGTTACGCTGCAAGTTCAACTCCAGGTTGATATTATGGCAATTTCCATTGCTGACCAAGAAATAATCCCAGTCTTTCATCATATACAACTGGTAGTTCAAAGTCGCCATAAACTGGAAGTAGTCATCCGGCCAGTTCAAACGCTTACCGTAACCGGCTGCAAGGCCGAACATCATGATCGACTTGTCCGGGTCGTATGCCAACTCGTAGTTACCATAATTACCATACCCGTAACCGCCATAGCCATATCCGTAGCCGTACCCATAACCGCCATAGCCACCATAATAAGGATAGCCGCCATAACCACCGTAGTAAGGATAACCGTAACCATAGCTATTATTGCTCATGTAACTACTACTGATATCCGTCTGTTTGGAGAAGTAGGCGCTCACCGACAGCGTATTCGGGCGCTTGCCTCCGAACCACGGGTCCATGAACGAAATACTGTACGCCTGGTAATAACGGCCGTTCGTCTGTCCGCTCAGCGTCAGCGTCTGTCCTTCCCCCTGCGGGATAATACCTTTATAGGTGCTGGGGTTCAAGAGGTTCTTCATGGAGAAGTTCGTAAACTTCAAACTCAACTTACCGATCACACCCGTCTGTCCCCAACCGGCGGAGAACTCGATCTGGTCGTTCGCCTTGGAAACGAGGTTGTACTGGATATCCACCGTTCCGTTCTCCGGATCGGGTATCGGCTGCGGCACTAAGTTTTCCGGGTCGAAATGTCCCATCTGCGCGATTTCACGGGTTGAACGCATCAAGTCTTCCCGACTGAACAACATACCCGGCTTCGTACGGAGTTCACGACGCACGATGTCTTCATACAAACGGTCGTTACCGTTGATGATCACCCGGTTGATGGTAGCCTGCGGCCCTTCCTGTATACGGATTTCCAGCGAGATGGAGTCGTTTTCGACATCCACTTCCACCGGATCGGCACCGAAGAAGATGTACCCGTTATTGTAATAAAGGTTGGAAACGGCATCATCGTCCGTGGTCAACCGTTCGTTCAGTTTCTTCTGGTTGTAGACATCGCCCGGCTTCATGTTCAGATAGGCCATCAACTGTTCGGTCGGATATTTCGTATTTCCGACAAAATTGATATCCTTCAAATAATATTTGTCGCCTTCTTCCACCTTCAGGAAGATGTCCACACGCTTTTCATTATAATTGACAACGCTGTCTTCCAAAAGAACGGCATCACGATATCCCTTTTCATTATACTTCGCGATGATATTCTTCTTGTCGTTTTCATATTCTTCCGTCGTAAACTTCTTCGTGCTGAATGCCTCCAGGATACTACTCTTCCAGTCGTTGAACAGGCTGAACTTTTCGTTCGTCTTCTTCATCGCCTTTTTCAAGTCGCGATCCGTCAACGCGCTGTTTCCATCGAAATGGATCTTGTGAATTTTAGTCTTTTCGTTCTTATCGATGTTGATGTCGACAATCACTTCGCCTTCATGCGCAAGATCATCTTTCTGGAGGATTTCAACATCCACATTCTTAAACCCTTTGCCATCGAAGAACTTCTTGATCAACACCTTCGCACGGTCGATCACGTTCGGAGTCACCTGGTATCCTTTGCGCAACCCCAGACGGGCTTCCAGATCCTCGCGTTCCCCTTTCTTGATGCCGTGATAGTTGACTTCCGAAATACGCGGACGCTGTTTCAACCGGATTTCCAGCCAAACCTTGTTGCCTTCTATTTTGGTAGCCAAGATCTTCACATCCGAGAATAGTCCATGTTTCCAGAAACGCTTTACAGCATCTGTAATCGCTCCTCCCGGTTCCGGTATCGTAACTTCATCCCCTTTCGACAAACCGGAAAAGCCTATCAACACAAAATCATCATAATTCGTAATCCCTGTCACCCGAATACTATCGATAATATACTTTTTGGGAGGTGACGAATAGGATATGACCGGCACTTCTGCCGGTTCTTCAACCTTGGTAGTGTCAGTTTCCTGGGCAAAAGCACCGAAAGCAAATCCCAAGCAAACAAAAAACAGCACTATTCTTCTGTACATATAACAGCTATTGTTTATAAGATTAATTGCTCACTTGTCTTACCGAAGCGCCGTTCACGCTGTTGGTAATACAATATAGCTCCATACAACTCTTCTTCTCTAAAATCCGGCCAATACACATCGGTGAAAAAGAACTCGGCATACGACAATTGCCAAAGCAGGAAGTTGCTGACGCGTTGTTCTCCTCCGGTACGGATCAACAAATCCGGATCGGGAATCCCTTGAGTCGTCAGGTGGTCCGCAATGACGGCTTCGGTGATTTCCTCCGGGTCAATCTCGTTATCCTGTGCCATACGAACCAGCTGTTTCACGGCTTCAGTAATTTCCCAACGGGCCGAATAGCTCAAAGCCAATATGAGCGTAACGCCCGTATTGGCTGAAGTTTGCACGATACAATCCTGCAAGGTGGCACGTGCATCTGCCGGCAAGCGGTCCAGATTGCCGATCGCCATCAACCGGACATTATTTTTCATCAGGTCGGGAGTCTCGCGATGGATCGCCGTAACCAGCAAACTCATCAACGCCTGGACCTCCGCCTCCGGACGATTCCAGTTTTCTGTCGAAAACGTGTACATCGTCAGATATTTCAACCCCACGGTTGTAGCGGCTTCCACGACTTTACGGACGGAAACAACGCCCTCCTGGTGCCCGTAGCTCCGGTCCTTTCCCCTCGCTTTGGCCCAGCGTCCGTTGCCGTCCATAATAATCGCCACATGTTGCGGCAACCGGTTTTTATCTATTTGTTCAATCAACGACATCGTGTTTTCATCTATAACTACTGTATATTATCTATATTCTTCGCATTGTTGCAGGTTCTGCACCGCGGACCGAAATCCCAGGTAACCGTAAACAACAGAAAAGAATACCAATCCTTGTTCTTCAAGAAACTACCCTTCATGTGGTAAGGATCATCCAAAAACGCATTGCTGTCGTCCGTCACGTCCAGCCCGTCGCCAAACAGTTTGCGGAACGAAAACTCACATCCCAGGTTAATCCTCTCCTTCACCTTGTATTTCAATCCTATGCCAAGCGGGATGTTCGGGCCGGCAAACGTCTTCCCGTTCCCCGGCGCAACCGTCACACCCAATCCCATCAAGATATAGGGCGTGAAACGCTTTGCATTGGAATAAGCGAACTTATCACTGTACGGAAAGAAGTTAAACTCCATCTGTCCGCCCAGTTCAATCAGGTTCCGGCTGAAAGAGCCTTGTGCGCCATCCGGAAAAACATTCTCCTGCCCTTCCGTCGTACCGGAAACCCGTCCCCACATCAGGTTGCCTTTGAACGCCCACCTGAAATTGGCATTATAGCGGAACACGGCTCCAAACGCGGGATTCAGCCCTTTAAAAAAAGCATTCTTATTGACATCGCCCATATAATAGGCGCCGCCCGCCATTCCTCCGATCTCGTACTTATATTCTTGTGCGCGAAGCCCGGTCATGCAACCGGCCAAGAGAACTAATATGAGTACACGGATCTTCACGAGCCTATCCTTTATTTAAAACCCAGGCGGTTGATACGACCGCGCCAGATTTGGTTCAATACATTCGAACGGCTGGTTTCTTTTCCGCCGAAAAGATACATATAATGATCCTTATCCACATGGATAGACGAGAATCCTCTTGCTTTGAATTCCTGCGGCATCACGACCAAGGTATCCGAAACGCTCCAGTTAATACCTCCGTCACGCGACAGGTAAATGGTGGAAGAAGCCTTGCCGGTTTCATCGATTCCGCTCAACATGAACAGCTTATCGTCATATTCAACTACTGCAACACCCTCCTGTTTGTCAAAAGGAGCCGCCGCTTCCTCATCCGTCAGCTTTACCCAAACCTTGCCATCATCCGTCACCCAAGCCGTATTCGTAAGGTTCTTGTCCTTATCTCTTCCGGCAACCACCAACAGACGGGTACGGAACATGGAATTATAGGTAAGATTGCCGAAACCGGACAGAGGGAAACCGTCGTTCAGAAGGGTTCCTTCGTTCCATTCCTTCGCTTCATTCATAGCCCCGTAAACAAGCGTGCCCTCCTTGTCGATCACCACGCTAAGGGCCGACGGCTGCTTGCCGCTTCCCACAAAGTCGTTATCCACAGGAATTGCACCCAAAAGCGCTTTTATCACCGGAGCATTTTCAACCAGCGACCAGTTCTGGCCATCGGCCGAACGGTATAAGCCGCCCTTCTCCGTAACAGCGTAAAACGCACCTGCATAGACCGTCATCTGAGACAGACGGATTTCGCCGGTCGGAAGGCCTGCAACAGCCAGTTCCGTCCAGTTCCGTCCATCCGCAACGGCCGAGCGGTACAACCGATAGCCTTCGCCTGCGTTGGCCGGCTGCGTATACATATAATAAGACTCGTCATTTCCTTCACCGAAAACGAGCACTTTCTCTTCCTGGATAGCACCGTCTACGATACCTTCCTTGTAAAGGCCCCAGACCATCGAGTCGGGCACAACCTGATGGATATTGACTTGCGCCCAATAGGTCTTTGTGGTCTGGCCATCCCACAACGTGTTCACAAACTTCACCGGCTTGGAGAAATCCAGCGAGTCTTCCTTGTTCCAATAGCTCAACGTATCGCTGATCGCCTCCTGCATGACCTGGCAAGTGTAGACCGTCGAAGCCAACTGCACCGTACAAACCACTTTTTCATCCAGCTTCGTCCCATAAGGCATGGAATCTATATTGAAGATGCGTCCGGACACCTGGTCGATCGTAAAGACGACATCCTCCAGCCCCGGAATAGAATCATTCGACAAAGAAAAAGATAGAATCTGACAATCTCTACTCAACTCATATTGCGTCTCCTCCGAATCCAGACAGGATGACAACAACAGAGCACAACATCCGGCTATAAACAGTACTATTCTATTTTTCATCCAAAAATAAGTTTGTTGCATATAAAGGCACAAAAGTAGAAACATTTTTTGCTTTATCCCTCATATAGGGGAATATTTATAATATTTTAGTGTCAATCAATCGGAAATACACTTCAAATCTCTTGCCTCCATCTTGCCAACAGATGGCCGTCCCGTTGTTCCGTAGCAACCAGCACACCGGGAACGGCAGGTGCTTTCACGCCTGCGCCCAGAACGACCGGAGCCGTTTCCACCCAGGCTTCATCCCACAAGCCGGCATCCAGGAAACCCGCCAGCAACCTTGCGCCTCCTTCCACCATCAACGAGTTCAATTGTTGCCCAGCTAAATAGTGCAGGACTTGCGGCAAGACCTCCTGCCCGAAATCAATCCGCACATACTCGACATTCGGCCGGCTTTCAGCTTCAAGGGCCGTGAATACGAGTGTGCGCACCGTGCCATCCAACAGATGCGCATCGGCCGGCAGCTTCAACATCCGGTCGAGCACAACCCGGACCGGAGAACGGCCGGCCCAATGCCGCACGGTCAGCGACGGATTGTCCAACAACGCCGTGCGTGTCCCGACCAGAATGGCCGCCACCTCGGAACGAAGCCGGTGCACCCTTCGGAACGTTTCGGCCGAAGACAACCGTACCGGAGGCTCGGAAGCATCCTCCCGCCGGACATCCAGAAAGCCGTCCGCACTCTGTGCCCACTTCAGGTAGATGTAAGGGCGTTTCCGCATCTGGAAAGTCATAAAAGCCGGATTCAGGGCACGTGCCTCTTCTTCCAATACACCCGTCACGACCTCGATACCCGCCTCACGCAACATACGGACACCACGCCCCGACACTTCCGGAAACGGGTCCAACGTACCGACCACGACCCGCGGAATACCTTTCTTTATAATCAGCTCCGCACAGGGAGGCGTCTTCCCGTAATGGGAACAGGGTTCAAGACTCACATAGATCGTGGAATCCCGCAAAAGCGCTTCATCCCGCACGGATGCCACCGCATTCACTTCGGCATGTGCCTCACCGCACTTGCGATGAAACCCTTCGCCTATGATCTTTCCGTTATGCACGATCACCGCACCGACCATCGGATTCGGAGCCGTATGGCCCGCTCCTCCCCGCGCCAGCTCGATGCAACGCGCCATGTATTTCTCTTCGACTATCATCTTCTCATGTTTTTATCCGCACAAAAATACAGTTTCCTGCCGAAGAAACCATAGTTCCATAGGCAGGAAACTAAAATTCCATGGGCATGGGATTACAATTCCATGCGTACTTTCTTTTGGTCGGAACCAATCTAATGCTTACTTTTGTCTTCAAAAGAAAAGTATGACTGAAACCCTCGCATATATCAAAGAGTCGCTCAAAGAGGTGTATCCGGTATCGGAGGTCAAAGCCCTGATCCGCTTGCTCATGGAAGAGGTGTGCGGTATCTTGCCGCATCAGTACCTGAGCTGCCCTGAAACAGAAATTCCCGAAGCGCAAAAAGCGAAAATCCATGCAATCGTCAGACGGTTGAAACGGATGGAACCGATCCAATACATAATGGGAACGGCCGATTTCTGCGGTTTGTCGTTCGAGGTGAACCCGTCCGTCCTGATACCGCGTCCGGAAACCGAAGAGCTGGTCGAACAGGTCCTGCACGACAATGCCGGCAAAAAGGTCCGGATCTTAGATATCGGAACGGGGAGCGGCTGCATCGCCATCACGTTGCAGAAAAACCTGAAGCAAGCCACCGTAATCGCGGCGGATGTTTCATCCGATGCACTCGAAACGGCCCGGCGAAACGCCATGCGCAACCAAGCGACCGTCACATTCATACAAACCGATATCCTGAACCCGGAAAAGGCCGAGGCCAACCTCCCGTTCACCGTGGACATCCTCGTCAGCAACCCGCCTTACATCAAGGAAGAGGAGAAAAAGGAGATGGAGAAGAACGTGTTGGACTACGAGCCGCACCTGGCTCTCTTTGTCCCCGATGACGACCCGCTTCTGTTCTACCGCCACATCGCCCGGTTCGGACAGAAAAGACTGAGCGAAAACGGACGGATCTACTTTGAAATCAACGCGGCATGTGCCGGGATAACCAGGCAGATGCTGACAAAGGAAGGGTATCGCGACATCGAAGTGATCCGGGATTTATCCGGAAAGGAACGAATCGTAAAAGCAAGCAAATGAAACAACTCAGCGAATCAGAGATGCTCCATCGGGCAGCCGCCTATTGTTCCGCCAGCGAACGCTGCATCCAGGACGTGGAAAAGAAAATCAAGGCGGCAGGACTGACCGGAGAAGAAAGCGACCGGATCATCGCTCGCCTGTTGAAAGAACGCTTCATCGACGAAAGCCGCTTCGCCCGCTATTTCGTGAACGACAAGTTGCGTTTCAACAAATGGGGACGCATCAAAATCAACTACGAGATGCAGCGGAAAGGCATTCCGTCGGATATCCGTTCGGAAGCATTGGCAAGCATCGACGAACAAGAATATCACAGCCTGCTCCTGTCCCTGTTGAAAAGCAAGAAAAAAGCAACCCGGGGCAAGGATGACCGGGATGTCTACACCAAACTCCTGCGATTCGCTGCCGGACGTGGCTTCGAGACCCGAGATGCATGTGGTTGCCTGAAACAATTGTTCAACGGGAACGACTATGAAGATGATTTTGAATGACCTCCTGAACCTATTCTTTCCCCGCCTCTGCCTGCTTTGTCAAACCCCTTTGGTAGAAGGGGAAGCGCATATCTGCCTGCATTGCATCCGGCAGTTGCCCTACACACACTTTACAGCTCTAAAAACGAATCCGGTTTGCCTGCTTTTTCAAGAGAAAGTTCCGTTCGTCGCCGCCACCGCCTGGCTCCACTTCAAGCAGGGAGGAAGCGGGCAAAAACTCATCCATTCCCTGAAATATCACGGAAACAAGCAGCTCGGCCACGAATTAGGGCGCATGGCCGCCCTCGCCTATCAAACAAGCGGCCTGTTCGACACCGTCGATCTTCTCTTGCCGGTCCCGCTCCACCCGAAGCGGCAGCGGGAAAGAGGTTACAACCAGTCGGAATGGATCGCACGCGGCATCCAATCCGTCACCGGAACCGCTATCGATACCACTTCGCTCTCCCGTATCAAGAAGACCGAAAGCCAAACCCATAAACAACTGTCCGAACGGTCGGAAAACGTGGAGGGGATCTTCCGCCTGAACCATGTCGATGCACTGAAAGACAAACATATAATATTGATAGACGATGTCATCACGACTGGCTCCACCCTCCGTGCCTGCGCCCAAGCACTCCAAGAGGTACCGGGCATCCGAATCAGCTTCTTCGGTATTAGCACAGCCTTGTAGGGAGAAAATCCCGACAAAACCTGTTCTACAATATATCCAGCTTATTTTTTTGAAGAACTACAAGGTTATCTCATTCCCTTTATCTACCTTTGCGGACTAATATAAACATATTTATTAGATTGTATGAAAACACTGGAAAGATTAGTAGCAGAGAGATTATTAAAGATCAAGGCGGTCAAATTGCAGCCGGCCAATCCTTTCACATGGGCATCCGGTTGGAAATCACCAATCTACAACGACAATAGGAAAACCCTTTCCTATCCGGAAATCAGAAGTTTTATTAAACTGGAACTGGCTCGTACAATCAGCGAAAAATACGAAAAAGCCGATGCTATTGCCGGTGTTGCCACCGGAGCAATCGCTCAGGGCGCATTAGTAGCCGACCTGTTAGGGTTGCCGTTCGTGTATATCCGCTCCACTCCTAAAGACCACGGATTGGAAAACCTGATTGAAGGCGAATTGAAACCGGGTTCAAAAGTCGTAATCGTAGAGGATTTGGTTTCTACCGGCGGCAGCAGCTTGAAAGCCGTACAGGCAGTCCGCAATTTCGGTTGCGACGTGATCGGCATGGTCGCTATCTTCACATACGGTTTCCCCGTTGCGGTAGAGGCTTTCAAAGAAGCCAAAGTCACCTTGACGACATTAAGCAACTACGATGCCGTTTTGGAAGAAGCCTTGCGCACAGATTACATTGACGAATCCGAAGTGGCCGTCCTTCAGGAATGGCGCAAAGATCCGGCAAACTGGAATCCCGAAGCAAAGTAAACGGAAATGACTGAATTTGTTAGCGAAATAAAAACGATCCCCTTTAACGAGGATCGTATTTTCAATATGCTGTCCGACCTCTCCAATTTGGAAAAGGTGCGGGACCGCATACCGCAGGATAAGATTCAAGATTTCGAGTTCGACAAGGACTCTTGCAGTTTTTCTGTCACACCGGTAGGCAAGATCACGTTCCAGATCGTGGACCGTGAGCCGAACAAGACGATCAAATTCACGACTACGAACTCGCCGGTTCCCCTGTTCCTCTGGATCCAACTGAAACAGGTAGCCGAGGGCGACACGCGGATGAAACTGACCGTCCGTGCCGAACTGAATTCATTTATCAAACCGATGGTATCCAAACCATTACAGGATGCAATCGACAAAATATCGACTGTATTGGCATCCTTGTCTTATTAATTGTATTTTTGATGGCTCAGAAACTTTGGGAAAAGAATGTACAGGTAGACCAGGAAGTGGATACCTTTACGGTAGGCAAAGACCGTGAGATGGATCTCTATCTCGCCAAGTATGACGTGCTCGGCTCGATGGCGCATATCACCATGCTGGAAAGCATCGGGCTGCTTACGAAAGAGGAACTGGCAGTCCTGCTTGCTGAACTGAGAAATATCTATGCCGTTGCCGACAGCGGCCGGTTTGTAATCGAAGAGGGCGTGGAAGATGTCCACTCGCAGGTGGAACTGATGCTGACACGCCGCTTGGGAGACATCGGAAAAAAGATACACAGCGGACGTTCGCGCAACGACCAGGTGTTGCTGGACCTGAAACTATTCACCCGCGCCCAGATCCAGGAAATCGTAGGACTGGTATCCGGCCTGTTCGAAGTATTGATCTCGCAGAGCAACCGGTATAAGGAGGTACTGCTTCCCGGATATACGCATTTGCAGATTGCCATGCCGTCGTCGTTCGGCCTTTGGTTCGGTGCATACGCCGAAAGCCTGGCCGATGATTTGCAACTGATGCAGGCCGCCTATAAGGTTTGCAACCGCAATCCGTTAGGTTCCGCGGCGGGATATGGTTCTTCTTTCCCGTTGAAACGCCAGATGACAACGGACCTGTTGGGCTTCGACTCGCTCGACTACAATGTCGTTTATGCCCAGATGGGACGCGGCAAGATGGAACGGACCGTCGCTTTTGCCTTGGCAGGAATAGCGGGCACACTTTCCAAACTGGCTTTCGATGCCTGTATGTTCAACAGCCAGAACTTCGGTTTCATCAAATTGCCGGACCAGTTCACGACCGGCTCCAGCATCATGCCGCATAAAAAGAACCCGGACGTATTCGAGCTGACTCGTGCCAAATGCAACAAGCTGCAAGGATTACCCCAACAGATCACGCTGATCAGCAACAATCTTCCGTCAGGTTATTTCCGCGACCTGCAAATTATCAAGGAAGTATTCCTTCCCTCTTTCGATGAATTGAAAGATTGCCTGCGCATGGTTACGCACATGATGCGGGAAGTAAAAGTGAACGAACATATCCTGGAAGATGATAAATACGCGCTTCTTTTCAGTGTGGAAGAGGTAAACCGGCTCGTTCTGGAAGGTGTGCCTTTCCGGGACGCTTACAAGCAGGTAGGACTGAACATAGAAGCGGGCAAATTCGTTCCGGTCAAGGAAGTCCACCATACGCACGAAGGAAGTATCGGTAATTTATGCAATGACCGGATTTCCGCCCTGATGCAAAATATTGTAGAAGGTTTCGCGTTTAATCAAGTAAACGAAGCCGAACAACGGCTGTTATCCGAATAAACGATGAAACGATTTCTATTTTGCTTACTTATCCTATTGGCAGGCTCGTGTTCCAAGTTTGAGGAATCGGACATTCCTTATGCACCAGTCTATTTGGAAATAGACTTGCGCTATCAGGACAAAGATTTAGTAGGCATATACAATCACAAATCCATCACCAAAGCCCGTACTGCCGGAGAAAAGACCGGCTTTTCGGGCGTATTGGTCGTTTGCGGAATCGATTCGTATGGCAATACGACTTATTTCGCTTTCGACCTCTGTTGTCCCCATGAAGCCAAAAGAAGCATCGTTATCGAACCGAACAGTGCAGGTACGGCCACTTGCCCCGAATGCGGAACGGAGTATGACATAGCCGCTTACGGTGGTTCCGGTGCTCCGGTAAAAGGGGTTTCCAAATATCCTTTAAGAAGGTATGCGGTCTCTTCCCGTTCATCCGGCGGGCAGGAATGGGTCGTGATAAACTAAAAAATGCAAGAATAAGACATATTTTTTTGTCCAAACATTTGCAGAAACAAAAATTTCATCTACCTTTGCACTCGCAAACGAAAACAAAGCGATAACGCGGAAGTAGCTCAGTTGGTAGAGCATAACCTTGCCAAGGTTAGGGTCGCGGGTTCGAGTCCCGTCTTCCGCTCATCTCTTAAGAGAAAGGGATGCTCGAATGGTGGAATCGGTAGACACGAAGGACTTAAAATCCTTTGG
>JAGBDR010000098.1 GCA_017937385.1 Parabacteroides sp. | reverse complement strand
TTGTGAACCGGATTATTTCTCCGAACAATCTCCCTACCCTTCCTTTAATGTGCAAGCGGCCAAAGAACTGGGGTATTACGGATATGACATCAAACCTTTCAAAAAGTATCTGACGATAAAGAGCAGCCGTGACTATCTTCACAAGGTCATGTTACCGCCCGAACTATCCAATCTCAAATTTGACAAGACCCTATATAATAAGGTGGTAACATTCCTGAAAGAGAATGATCCCGAAATGATCTATATTTATGGTGGCGATGACCCTTGGACAGCTTCGGGTGTCACTTGGCTGAAGAACAAGAAAAACATAAAAGTTTATGTGTTACCCGGCGGCAGCCATACCACCCGTATCGGCAGCTTTGACGCTGACACACAAGGAGAAATCAAGACACAGATCCATACATGGCTGAATAAAGAATAACAAAGAAGCGAAATAAAGGACTTCCTCACCACAGGCTACACAGATTTTCACTGATTATTTCCATCGAGAACCCCTGTTTTATAGTGGGCCAGTGTCAATCTGAGTAATCTGTAGTGAGGTATTGATTTTTATCACAAAGGCATATTGCCATGTTTCTTAGGCGGATTGCTCTGGTTTTTGTTGTGACACATTTCCAAAGCTTGAACAAGTTTGTAACGAGTGTCACGGGGCATAATCACTTCATCAATCAGACCACGTTCCGCCGCACGATAAGGATTGGAGAATTTATCCTCGTATTCCTTGATAATCTCAGCTTTCTCTTCCGGAGCAGACTTGCGGTAAAGGATGTTCACTGCCCCTTCCGCACCCATGACGGCTATTTCCGCCTGTGGGTAAGCCAAGTTCACATCGGCTCCCGTCGGCTTGCTGGACATGACAATGTAAGCACCTCCATAAGCTTTACGAGTAATTAAAGTAACCTTGGGCACTGTAGCTTCGGCGTATGCATAGACAATCTTCGCACCATGGCGGATAATGCCGTTGTGCTCCTGTACCGTTCCGGGCAAGAAGCCGGGAACATCCTCGAAAGTGATCAGCGGAATGTTGAAACAGTCACAGAAACGGATGAAACGGGCAGCCTTGTCACTGGCGTCAATGTCAAGAACACCGGCCAGCCAGGCGGGCTGATTGGCGACAATACCTACGGAACGACCTCCCAGGCGACCGAATCCCACCACCACATTTTTAGCAAAGTGAGGCATCACCTCGAAGAAATACTGGTTGTCCAACACCGGTTCGATGATATCCTTTATATCATAAGGCATGTTCGGATCTTCGGGAATGACAGTCTGCAACGCCTCCACCTGACGATGGATGTCATCGGTACAGGCAACAAGCGGGGCATCCTCCATATTATTGGAGGGCAGGAAACTCAGCAATTCGCGGATGCTCATCAACGTCTCCTCCTCGTTATCGCACATAAAATGGGTCACACCGCTTTTGCCGCTGTGAGTCTGGGCGCCTCCCAGTTCTTCCTTGCCCACCTCTTCGTTGGTCACGGTCTTCACCACATCCGGTCCGGTGATGAACATGTGGCTCTGCTCTTTCACCATAAAAATGAAATCGGTCAGTGCGGGAGAATAGCAGGCACCTCCGGCGCAAGGACCCAGAATGGCGGAAATCTGGGGGATAACTCCTGATGCGATGGTGTTCTGATAAAAGATGGAGGCATATCCGGCGAGGCTGTTCACCCCTTCCTGGATACGTGCGCCGCCCGAGTCGTTCAAAGCGATAACGGGAGCTCCCGTCTTCAACGCCAGTTGCTGGACTTTTACAATCTTGGCCGCATTGGTCTCGCTCAGCGAACCGCCGTGCGCGGTGAAATCGTATGCATAGACAAAAACCGGACGGCCGTCTATCTTTCCATAACCGGTGACCATGCCGTCTCCGGCAATCTGCTTCTTCTCCATGCCGAAGTTGGTGCAACGGTGGTTCACCAACTTGTCCAGCTCATTGAACGTACCTTTGTCCAGCAACATCCCGATGCGCTCGCGGGCGGTCATTTTCCCTTGGGCATGTTGTTTCTCGATCTTGTCCACACCGCCGCCCAGCGACGCGCGTTTGTCCAGTTCCTCAAACCGGTTGTATATTTCTTCTCTTGTCATGATCAGTCTTCTTTTATAATATCCAATACAATTAACACCTGGTTGGCATTGACGGAATCCCCCTCATTGACCAGGATATCCCTTACCGTGCAGTCCGAGGTCACTTTGTAGTTGCTCTGCATCTTCATGGCCTCCAGCACCACCACAATATCTCCGGCTGACAGACGGTCCCCTTTCCGGACGGGAATTTTCACAACCTTTCCGGGCATGGGAGCCACAATCTTGTCATCCTGTCTCTCCTCGCCGCCCTTTTTCATACGCAGATACTTGGTCTGGGTGTCCACTATGTCCACATGATAGGAACGGTAGAAC
>JAGBDR010000023.1 GCA_017937385.1 Parabacteroides sp. | reverse complement strand
TTTTTTTTGATAAAAAAGTACAAGCGTATTATAATTATCAAGGATGCCGTATAGAAGAATTACGTATCATAAGTCCTAACTTCACCTTAAGGTGCGATAATGACCATAATGATTATGTGGTGGTGTTTTTACGTGATATTCAAGACCTTCCTTATCGCGAACAATGTATATGGAAAGGTTTTAATATTACTCCTGACGGCAGAACATTTAGCAAACTTTTTCAAAAAACGATAATTGAAGGCAAATGGAATGGTGTTGCACAGTCTATAGACTTTGTCTTTCGAGATTTGTATAAAACCTTTGTCGCTAAATGGGAGGAGAAGTATGGTTGGAAACTGTTTAAGTCATTAAATGGAATCCAGGCAGAATATTTCAATCAAATTTGTATTCTAAATAGAGATGATTATGAAGCTCTTACTGACCTTGTAAAATATTTATCACTATTGCTACAAGAAAGCCTTGATTTGGAAATGATGGAAATGATTATTCCTGCTAAAACTGAAATCAAAGAAAAAGTAGTAAATGGTGAAAAAACTAAGGAATCAACTAAAGAAAAACCCTTATCACATCTTGATAGAATTTTAGAAACACTCAATATTGAAGGCTACAATTTTATTGTATTTCTCAGGAATCTTCAATCCTTACGTTCCTATATGCTTCATCGAAATAGTAAGAAATTAGATAAAGACAAAAAAAGGGCTTTTGAGTATTTCGGCTTAAATGAAGATAAATCAAATTCCCAGTCGGTTTCAAATAATGTATTATCGCTCGGTGCAACAGCTATTTCAAATATGATAAAACAATTGTAAATACATGTGTTATTACATCAAGATCTACATCTTTCAAAATTGAATCCTTTTCTATCCGGCTTTCCCCACCCGAAAATTAAGGTATGATGTCTGTGCCGCGGTCCGCCCTCCACTCCAAGGTACGGAAGGCTGTGCCCGATCAACGGCAGTCTGCATCATACCGCTTCATGCCGGAGCTTCGACCTGTCGAAACAACCGGTATTCCGCTATATGGGCATCCTGCCTGGTTGTTGCTCCGGCACATTCCGCCTTCTGTCCGTAGCTTTTCTTTCCGGGCCGACGGCGTCGTGGGCAAACGGTGACACATTCTGCTTGTGCCGTCCGTCGTGCCTCCGGCATGTCACAGGCAGAAAGAGTCCCCATTTTGTTTGCCCGGCAGACCGTTTCTTTTACCCGCCCAAGCCGTCATTCATCACTTTTATAAACATCCCCTTATATATACGGGACAATTCTGCCTTTTATATCTGTATCGGGATTACCTTCTCTCGTCATACCTTGCCTGCCGCCGCGTAGGTTTTATCAGGTGCGAATGTAGGCTGTCGCGCCTGATTCTTCCGTTTTGAAGTGCATTTTGAAGGAAAATCTTCCTTGCCGGGCAAGAGTATTTTGCTTCAAAAAAACGTCGAATGGGCTGTACCGACATCCTTGTCATGCACCATAAAACCCCAAGGCGGTCCGGCAGAAAGGATCCGACCAGAGGGAAGAAAAAAACAAAGTCACAGGTAATGGCAGGACTAACCACCTTGCCGCAAAACATTTTCAAATTATGCTATACATTCACACTATCGGTCGCATCGGAAAGGATTGTCAGGTTATCGAGGGTACACACGGTTCGTTTATTGCTTTTGACATGGCAGTAGATGACTTCTCGCACGGAAACGCCGTTACCACATGGGTAAGGGTACGCAGCAACAAGGAAAACCATATCCGCCTCTCCGAATACCTCACCAAAGGGCGCATGGTCCTTGTCGGGGGAACATTGTCAACTTCACTGTGGAAGGACAAAAACGGCGACAGCCAGATCCAGCTCTCCATCACGGCGGATGCCCTGGAGTTCATCAATACCGGTAAACGGGAAGGTACAACCTCCGAAGCCGACGGCCAAGCCGCAGCTGCCGATAACGCACCAGTTCCTCCGGCGGACATGCCACAGGACGGGGAGGAAGACCTTCCGTTCTGACATCTTCCGGAAAACGGTCACGGATGTAGTATTTACTAATTGTAGTAATTTAGGAGATTAGTAAATCCCGGGTTACGAAAAATAGTAGATACTACATTTAGTGGCTAAGTCTTTTAGTAGAGTAGTAAATACTACGATACTAAAATATGTTATAGTAGTAAAATAGTAAATACTAATTGTAGTGAAGACTAAAAATAGTATTATCTTTGTACCAGAACATTAAGACTCTGAATCATGACAAAAATTATAGCAGTTCTGAATCATAAAGGTGGGGTCGGAAAGACAACCACTACCATAAATCTCGCTGCCGCACTGCAGCTGAAGAAAAAACGTGTGCTCCTGATCGACATGGACGGTCAGGCAAACCTCACGGAATCCTGCGGCCTGTCCATCGAGGAAGAACAGACCGTGTACGGGGCGATGAAGGGCGAATACCCTTTGCCGCTGGTCGAACTGAACAACGGCCTTGCCATCGTTCCCTCGTGCCTTGACCTGTCGGCTGCCGAATCGGAACTTATCAACGAACCTGGCCGGGAACTGATACTGAAAGGGCTGATTGCGAAGCTGCTTGACAGCCGGAAATTCGACTATATACTGATTGACTGTCCGCCATCGCTGGGACTGCTCACGCTCAATGCGCTTACCGCATCGGACTTCCTGATTATCCCGGTACAGGCACAGTTCCTCGCCATGCGCGGTATGGCAAAGATTACGAATGTGGTTAAAATCGTCAGGGAACGCCTGAATCCGGGACTGAGCATCGGAGGTATCGTGATCACCCAGTTCGACAAGCGCAAGACGCTTAACAAAAGCGTGTCCGAGCTCATCAACGATTCTTTCTGCGACAAGGTGTTCAAGACCGTCATCCGGGACAACGTGGCTCTGGCGGAAGCTCCTATCAAGGGTCTGAACATTTTCGAGTATAACAAAAACAGCAACGGGGCCAAGGATTATATGGACTTGGCGCTGGAGGTACTGAAACTAAAGTAAAAACAATATGGGCAAAAGCGATTTATTGAAAGACGGTATGAAAAGCGGCCTTGACGGGCTGCTTTCATCAACCAAAAAATCCCCGCAGAAAAAAGAAACGGTTCCGGCCAAGGCGGAAAAGGAACCGGCGGTGCATTGCAACTTCGTCATTAACAAGAGCATTCATACCAGGATGAAATACCTGGCCATCGAAAAGAACATGTCTCTCCGTGACATCGTCAACGAGGCCATGAGAGAATATCTGGAGAAGCATGAAAAATGATTGAAAATTTGAAAGACGCACTATGAGAGAAATAAATCCCAAAGAAACCACCCGTGCATACGCATTTGAGCTTTGGATGAAAGCCCCGATGCCGATGGTTACATTTTTCAAGACTTTGGATGTCAGTCGTCTGGTCAAAATCAGCAAAAAGTCAGGTATGAAATTCAATATGCTGATGTGCTGGTGCATCGGCAAGGCGGCAAGCGGTATCAAGGAATTTTATATGCTGCCTGTCGGAGACAAATTGATGCAATATGATGCCATTGCGGTTAATACCATTGTTATGAACAAGGACAATGAGGTCAGTTCATGCGATGTGCCCTTTTCTGATGATTTGCAGCTATTCAATGAAGATTATCTGAAATTGACAACGGAAGTAGCACAAAGCTGTGAGAACCACGACTTGACTGAAAGCATGGTAATAGGAACTTCCGCACTGGCCCAATATGAAATTGACGGTGCGGTAGGTATGTACAGCGGTATCTTCAACAATCCGTTTATAATATGGGGCAAGTACCGTAAGGGGTTCTTCAGGACGACACTGACGGTTTCATTCCAATTCCATCACACTCAAATGGATGGGGCACATGCTGCAAAGTTCCTGGATCGCTTGCAGCAGGAAATCAATAAATTACTTGTATAGCGATGAATATGGAAACACAAAGATTGATACTTCGTCCCTGGACAGAAAACGATGCAGAGTCTCTTTATAATTATGCCAAAGATCCTGCTATCGGCCCCATTGCCGGGTGGCCTCCTCATACATCTGTGGAAAACAGCAGAGAAATAATACGCGATATCCTTTCTGCACCCGAGACATACGCTGTAGTATTGAAAGAAACCAATGAACCGATAGGCAGTGTCGGAATTATGTTCGCTGATGGCGTACACAGTGCGGATATGCAGGATGGAGATGCAGAAATAGGATATTGGATAGGTGTTCCTTATTGGGGACAGGGACTTATACCGGAAGCCGTACAACGTTTGTTGAAGCGTTGCTTCGTCGAACTTGATGTGAAACGGGTCTGGTGTGGACATTATGACGGAAACATCAAATCCCGCAGGGTAATGGAAAAATGTGGATTCAAGTACCATCACACAGAAGAAGGAAAGACTTCTCCGTTAGGAGATATCCGTACAGAACATTTTACTTTGCTTACCAGAGAGGACTGGAAAAAACGGTAAGAGAAATATAAAAATGTCCCATGATAAGAACTACGATAAAATCATTTATACAGGCTGATTTGGAATCTGTCTGGCATTCTGTCACTTCACTTTACGACTATTCATGGCGAAGTGACATAAAGGACATAGAAGTTTCCGACGAGCGCCATTTCAGGGAGATAAGTAATGAAGGCTATGTCACCTGTTTTACTGTTACTGTTATAGAGCCTTTTCTAAAATATTCATTTCTTATGGATAATGTGAACTTTTCCGGGGAGTGGACGGGACATTTCAGACAGGCTGAAAATGGAACGGAAGTGATTTTTACAGAGTCAATTAGCCTAAAGAAATGGTGGTTATATCCTTTTGCATTGTTGTATTTGAAATTACAGCAGAAACGGTATATAGCTGACCTGAAAAGAAAATGTGAACAAGAATGAACGGATCGGCCAAGTATATAATACGCCATTTGCAAGGTAGTGAGAACCATTTGCTAAGAGAATTTCTTTACGAAGCGATTTATATCCCTGAAGGAGTCAAACCGCCCTCAAAGGACGTGGTGGATTTACCTGAACTGAAACTGTATATTGAGGACTTCGGAAAGAAAAAAGATGACTTTTGTCTGGTCGCAGACTGTGAAGGGAAAGTGGTCGGTGCAGTATGGGTACGTATTATGAATGATTACGGACATGTGGATGACAGGACCCCATCGCTCTCCATATCCCTATATAAGGAATACAGGAGTAAAGGCATAGGAAGCCATCTTATGCGTGAAATGTTTCGATTACTTGAGAGCAAAGGATATAGTCGCGTCTCTCTGTCCGTACAAAAGGCGAACTATGCCGTCCGAATGTATCTAAAACTTGGATTTAAGATCATCCATGAGACTGAAGAGGAGTTTGTCATGCTTAAAGATCTCTCACTATCCTACTAAAGACGGACAACCTCTTATATATGTCATCTTCTTCAAGAAGACATCTCCCTATTATATTATAGATTACCGGTAAATTATCGGTAATCTTTTTCTTTTATAGTTCCATAGAACATTTCTTTTATAATTCATCTTTTACCGCTTTCCGGCTTCATTCCCGCCGCACCGGCCTTGGTTTTATCAGATGCAAAGGTCTGCTGTCGCGCTTGATCCTCCGGCTTGAAGTGCATTTCCTGCAAATTCTTCCTTTCTGTGAAAGAGTAATTGGCAGGAAAAGCCGTCGTATGAAGCTGTACCGACAGCTGTAAACCGCATCCATAAAACCCCAAGGCGGTTCAAACGGGAAAAGAACCGACCAGAGGGAAATAAAAAAACAATTCAAAATTGACATCGACATGGATAAAATAAGATTGGTAGTTTACAACGAATATGCACTGGGCTATATCATGCCCCAACAACCCGACAAGGTTTGCACATTGGCAGACAGGACTACGCTCGGCGCACCGTTCCGGACAATGCTTGAACCCTATTTCATCGGAAAGAACGATACCGTAAGGCTGGCCGGCAGGAAAGACTTCGACACGTTCCGGCTATCGTTCGGGGGGTACGACAATACGCAAATGTACGAGTATGACACCAACCAACAGGAATAGCAGTAATCAGAAAATCAATGTATAACAAATCAAAATTTATGAATTATGGAAACAATGAACATTCAATCAGTAGCAGAGAAGAACATCGTATCAGTAGTTTTGGCAGATATTCAGCCGAGTAACTATAACCCACGCAAGAATTTTGATGTAGCAAGCCTTGCGGAATTGGCGGAAAGCATCCGTCAGCAGGGCGTCCTCCAGCCTATCGGGGTGCGTCCCATTGCGGAGAACCGCTTTGAAATCATATTCGGGGAACGCAGGTATCGTGCCTCACTCATGGCAGGACTGGAAGAAATTCCGGCAATCGTTCTGAATGTTTCGGACGAGACCGCCGAAGAAATGGCGGTGACGGAAAACCTGCAACGCAAGGATGTAACCCCTATCGAGGAAGCAAACGCCTATCAGAGGCTGATAGAAAGCGGACGGCACGACATTCAGTCTTTGGCCATGCAGTTCGGCAAGAACGAGACCTATATCCGCACCCGACTGAAGTTCGTCTCCCTTATCCCCGAAATAGCAGAATTGTTGGAAAAGGATGAAATCACTATCAGCGTGGCAAGCGAAATTTGCCGATATGGCGAGGACATCCAGAGAGAGGTTTTCGACAAGCACTTGAAAGAGGGTATCATGTTTGGCAGTTGGCGAGGCATGAAAGCGACCGAGGTGGCAAAGAACATCGAGCGCCACTTCACGACAGACCTTGAACGCTACAACTTTGACAAGACCCTTTGCCTGTCATGCCCCCATAATACCAACAACATGACATTGTTCTGTGAGGGAACATGCGGAAAATGCGCCAACAAAGGCTGTCTTGATGAAATGAATGCCGCATTTTTGACGGAAAAGGCAATAGAGACCATTAAGGCTTATCCTGCACTATCTCTAAGCCATGACGCATATTGCTATAATGCGGATGCGGTTAATCGCCTCAAGGAAATGGGCTATGAGGTTGTGGCACTGCAATGCAGATACAAAGACTACCCGACACTTCCCGAAGAGCCTGAAGCCGGAGAATATGATACGGAAGACGAATATAAGGAAGCTAAGGTTGAGTATGAGCAGGATATGAACGATTATATGGAAGAGGGCAAGGAACTTGTACGCAGGGCAGAAGTAGGCGAAATATCGCTCTTCGCACGGATTGGGAACGAAGACATTGTCAAATGTTATGTGGAGAATTCCATGATGAATGCCGTCAGTGGACAACAGGCAGGACAGGAACAGCTTTCCCCGATTGAAAAACTGGACAAGCAGGACAAGCGAAACAAGGAGATTGCCAGGGAAAAGACCGTGGAAGATACCAAAAAACAGATTTTGGAAGTGGATATGACCGAAACCAAGTTCGGGGCTGACGAAGAAAAGATGATTTATTTCTTCCTGCTTTCATCGTTGAGAAAGGAACACTTTGCCGCCGTTGGCATAGAGGGAGAACATTCGCCCTATCTGTCCAACGAGGACAAGACAAATATTGTGGCCAATCTTACCCCAAAGGCAAAAGCCGTCATCCGCAGGGATTTCCTGATTGAGAATTTCAAGAACGCATACGGAAGCAACGCCATAGCCGACATGTTGCTTGAATTTGCAGGAAAACACATGCCGGAAAGACTTGCCGACATCGAGAACGGACATAATGAAGTTTACGAAAAAAGACATCAGCGCATCGAAGAAAAGAAAGCCGTCCTTTTGGTGCAGGAACAGGCCAAACAGGAAGCAGAGCAGACTGAAGCCGATGCGGACAACGAAAAACAACCTCAATCCCAAGAGGTTGCTGCTTGACCATAATTCATAGTTGATTTCAGATGCAGGGCGGAGAAATCCGTCCTGCTTTTCTGTTGAGTGCCGGAGGCAGACCGGCGCCGCCTGACCTTTTTTATACACCTCCCTGTCTTTCGGCAGTCTCCGTCTGCTGAAACAGTACGGACCGGGTTCTGGCTGATTCCTACAGGCCGCACGGGCGGTCTTCCGTCATCGGCCGGCCCGGATAACCTTTATAGCCGGACCTCTTATAATACCCCGGTAGTCTCAACATTTGTTTTCAGCGAAGTTACAGCATCTTTCCGGACAAACGCAAGATCCGGGTGAATTTGGGAAACAATCTCCAATCCTGCGGATAGTATTCTTTCCCAAAATCTTGCACGAAGTCCAGACAGAGCTGTGCACGGGCGAAAAAAATTGTTTCACCTTAAATCTTCGTTATTATGAATACATTTTCTTTCCCTCAGATTTCAGTAAATTACAAGGATGCCGATGCTGCAAAACGTACCTTGGTAAACTCCTCCAGAGTGAGCTACGACATCTTCAAGGAGGCATACGATGAATGTATGCAGCATCATGAGGAATGCTGGGTGATGTTCCTCAATCAAGCCAACAGGCTTCTCGGACTCTCCTGCATATCAAAATGCGGCATCAGCCAGACCGTTGTGGATGTCCGTATCATCCTGCAGACGGCTCTTCTGGCCCATGCCTCGGGCATAATCCTCAGCCACAACCACCCGTCAGGCAACATGGTGGCCAGCTCCAGTGACAATGCCATCACAAGCAAACTCAAGAAAGCCTGCGAAATCCTTGACATCACTCTCCTTGACCATATCATCCTCTCGGATACAGGCTATCTGAGCTACGCGGACGAAGGGATGCTTTGACAGCATCTCTTTTCACGGCAAATCCCGTTATACTGCCGCCCTCATGTGCGCCAGGCGGAGACTGTTATAAAACCTTCATGCACGACGGCAGCCCTGGGCTGCTGTAAGCACTCCGGTCCGGATCTGTGGCTGATGACGGAATCCGGCACGGGCCGTATTCTGCCATCGGCCGCTCCGGGAACCTTTATAGCGGCACCTGTTTTAACGCCGTCCGTCATAAGCCCCCGCCACCACCCTTATCCCTTTCTATTTTCCCTCTTGTATTGACATGAGAGTCATTTCTTCTTTCGTCGTCCTTCCCGTCGCCGCGTGGACTTTACTGGTGCGAATGTAGGCGGTCGAGCCTGTTCCCTCCGTTTTGAAGTGCATTTCCTGCAAATTCTTCCTTTCTCTGAAAGAGTAATTGGCAGGAAAAAACATCGGGAGAGGCTTTGACGACCGTCTATCGATGCACCGTAAATCCCGAAGCGGCTCCTCCGAAAAGGAGGCCGAACAGAGGGAAGAAAAACAAAATCGTTAAATATCAGAATTATGGACAAGGACATCAAAGAAAGCAGAGAGTACCGTCTCGCTAAAGACTGGGAAATGGCAGTCAACAATTACAGTTTCAATCCGGCTCGATTTGCAGCAGCAATACCGACCATGCACCCGACACTGCAGCAA
The DNA here is from genome assembly GCA_017937385.1 of Parabacteroides sp. Classification (GTDB taxonomy): domain Bacteria; phylum Bacteroidota; class Bacteroidia; order Bacteroidales; family Tannerellaceae; genus Parabacteroides. The sequence continues at coordinate 15,563 of JAGBDR010000023.1, read as the reverse complement.
AGCCTGTATAGGTTGATTAAAGAGTGCATCAAGGTTATGGCGGATGACAGCCGCAGGTACGACGAACGCAATATGGCTTCGCACGAGGAAGCGAAATGTATCATGGAGTACCTGAAAGAACACGGGAGAAACATACCATTAAAGTGATAGACCGATGAAAAAGAAAGAGGTGGAATTTGCCGGCAGAACTTATTCTTGCCGTGTGGTGAAATCAAATGAAGGTGAAGAACTCCTTATCGGCTCAACAGGTTTGCTTGACGCACTCCAGCCCGGTAGTTTCGACAGCGAGAACGAGGGCTTTGCGAGTAAGGAGGCTGAGAAATTATACGATGAGATTTTTTTCTTCACCGATGCCGGAAGTCTTGAGCTGCCGGATGACGAGTTGGTTGAGATGCTGAAAGAAGACAACCCGGAATGGTTTGAATAAAATGAATATATAAATCTATTAAAAATCAAGATTATGGATAAAGAGTATGTAATGAGAGTGGCTGCGACAATTCGCGAACAGCTGGTAACGATGACCGACACGCCGGTCCTTATGTCATGGGGCATCGGGGAGTTTATGGCAACAGTATTCAATGACCTGCCGGGACTGAAATTCCATGTAAACGGAAGACTCTTCCAAGGGGAAGTGCTGATCTGTCTGAACGGCTCGGACTATTATGAAGTATATCTCCGAAACGGGACAGACATAGAGTGCCTCAGTGACGAAGTCTGCTTCGATGAACTGGGAGAACTGATAGACCGCCATATTGAAAGCGGAACTGACAAAGAGGAATATGCACGCTTCTGTGAACAGGCAGCCATGTCATTCGGATTTGGCAATTGAGGAAGTACTGTACTTATAGGCTAACCCCGAAGGCTCGCATCTGAACCTCCGGGGTTATTGCTGTGTTATGGATGTGTTTTGTCCTTGTCTGTATCTTGATTCTCACACCGGTTCCCTTGTTTGTCAATGTAGTACCAGTCATCACTTTCCCAATACCAGTGCTCGCTGCCGGAGCCTGCCACCTCTTTCCGTTCCCCCGAATCGGTGACTTTCGCCTTGCCACCCTCGAATGGATAGCCGAAGGCAAAACGAGGACGGATGACGGTCTTGCCTGTCTCGTCTGCGTAACCGATACGCCCTTTCCGGTCCACTATGCGGTACAGTCCTTCACTTACATAGTCGTCTCCGTTGTCATATTGAAACGCTGCATAATGTCTTGCACTGCCGCAACTGCACAGCAGCAATACGGCACTCAGATAAATGATAATCTTGTTCATGATGCGGGTTGTTTTCATTTGATAATCTGTATTTGTTAATGTCAAGGCAGCAGGAACTGCATGTTGAAACGGCAGAACAGCATCCTTCTTTCCCTGATTATATTCATGTCTTCTTTTCTCCATATTCCATTCAATGATACCAAGTAAAAAGCCAGAAGATTAAACACAAATCAATCAGCCACAGACCAAGCGGCAATAGTAACTGAAGCCAGAAATATTTTTTATCCTTTTTTTTCAGGATATCGGCGGTAATAGGCTTGTTCTCTCGCTTTTGTGAAATATTTCTTTTCTATCCTGGAAAATTGACGGAAATACACCGAAAGATTCTCCCTTCTTTTTTACTCTTCAAAAAGCAGCAGATATTCCACCTTCCTTCTCCGCTCGATGCTCGGAACTACCTTGCCTTTATAGCAGCGGAAGGAAATGTACTCCTTGTAAATATCCCTGTTTCCGGCTTCCAGTTTTTGTATCAGCTTGCTTTTGGGAAAGTCTTTGCTACCTAAAAGCCGGTACGGGCCTACCTGGTAGGCAAGACACGAGAGCAACGTAGAATCACGCCCGAATCTGCTGAACAGACGGCAAAGTTTCATCATGTCCGCTCGCAGGATGGAGTCTCCCTGAGCTTTTGTGATGTCGTTGGTAAAACTCTCTCCGGGAAGAACCTTATGACCCCATCCCACATAGGGCCAATGTTTTTTCTCACCATGCCAACCCTCATAGTATTTCGTGCATCTGATTGCCCTCTCCAGCGGTGGCAGCTTGTATATGGACAGTTGGGCAGTTCCCGTTTCTGTCCCATGCCTTTCCTTCCCATAGACTGTTGCCACTGCAGATACCAGCAGTATGATGACAAACATCCTTACGTGCTTCATTTCGCACCCCGTTTGTTCAACACATCCTTGATCATCTCCTTCACGTCCTGACCCACCTGCACGAAGTTCTTGTACAGGATGCGTTCCCGTTCCTCCCTCGATTTGAAGGTGTAGAATCTCGGCAGCGGCACATACGCGGCTTCCTCTTTCTTTATCTCTCCCATATCGAAGTCCGTCTTGCAGAAAAACTTTGTGGTCTTGAACTCTTCCGACTCCTGAATGTTCATCGAGCCGCCTACGCCGGTCTTGGTTTTCACGAAGTCCCTCGCTGTCTGCCCGCATATCCATCCCGTTGCCATATCGGAAATCTTTGATGCCGGCACCAGACTGTCCATGTTCTCGTTCAGGTTAATGCTGGTCTTGTCACGGTCAATGGTCACGCCCTTCTTCACTTGCACGACCTTACCGAAAATGTCATTCGACAGCCATTCCAGTGTCTCTTTCGAGCGGGCCGAACCGCTGACCACGTTACCCACGGTCGTGATGATCTTCTGCATACCTACCTTGCCGTAGTCGGCCTCCAGCTGCGGCAGCTCCTGGAATCCCAAGGTCACGCTCACCTTGTTGCTTCGGGCAGTTCCTATCAGTCGGTCTATCTTGTGGAAATACAGCGTCGGCAGCTCGTCCACGATGATGCTCACCGGGATGTTCTTCCCTTGGCCTGTATTCACTCGGGTGACAAGACGGTTCAGGATAAGGGCGTTCAGCGCACCGATAATGCTCTCCATCTCCGGGTCGTTGGCGATGAGCAGGTAGCTCGGGTTCTTCGGATCGCTCACCTTCAGGTCAAAGTCATCCCCGTCACGGTGGAATATCCAGTACGATTCCTTGGTCGCCAGACGGGACGTATAGACACGCAGCGTACCGATCATACCTTCCAACTGCTCCATGGCCTTGTTCCTGAAGGCAGTCTGGAACGGCCCGAGCAGCGGTGCCACCTCGTTGTCAGTCTCCAGTACCTCAAAGATGGTCTGATAACTTTCGTTCAGGAACGATAATATGTGCGGCATGTCCGAATACTTTCCCAGCCAGTAGGCCGGCTCCACGATGTTGCCGCCCTCTTTGTCACGCACGACTCCGGTCGGCTTCCAGAATTTGGTTTCCGGGTCCTGACGTTTCTCCGCATACAGCATGTTTCCGTCCTTGTCATACGGCTCCCGTTCGTAATTGACAAAGAAATAGATGCAGGCAGCAAGGAAGTTCACAGCGGATGTCTGGAAAAACTGGTCGCTTCCGCCGCCACCTTCCTTCTTGCCCTTCTGCAATGACTCGAGCAGGGTTTCCGCCGTCTCACTGGCTGCCGCCAGGTTGTTGATGTATTTTGCCTGAATAGGATTGACACGACGGCTGTATTCCACGTCCACGAAGTTGATCATGTTGAACTTGCACCCCTTGGGAACTCTTCCAAGTTTCTCGTTCAGCTTGTAATGGTAGTAAAGTTTCGTGGCAAGTGTCGGGAATTTATAGTCATATACAACCATGGCAAACCCCTTGGCACTGTGCTGACGGATGAACGGTTCAATGATACTGAATGTTTTACCCGAGCCGGGAGTTCCCACGACCCACGTCCCGCGGAAAGGGTTGCTGATACTGACCCATCCCTTGCGGAACTTCCCCTTGTAATAGTAGCGCATCGGGATATTCACGCTGTATTTGTTCTCCTGAATCTCTTCGCTCTGCTCGAAACTCTCGTTCTCGAAGTTGAAGCGGTCCTTCATCAGGCCCTCCTTGATGAACTTGGAGATATTGTCCAGGGCTATATGTACCAGTATCACTCCCACGAGCGAAGCCGCCATGTATAGGATACGGTTCAGCGGCAGCGTATAGAGCCGCATTTCCATCGGATGTCCGAACAGCCATACGGACAGGACAAGCAGAAGCAGTCCGCCGGTCAGGGGAAAAATCACCTGCTTGCGGGCGTTGAACTCCAGATGCTTCTTGTTCCTCGTACCGATACAGGTGATGCAGATCAGCAGTATCGTGGCTATCTTGCTGTACACGAGATGGCCGTCCTGATAGATCGTCCATCGCTTGATACGTCCGTGGATGTCAGTCAGTATGCCGCCCCACTGGTCGAATACTGCCGGGTCAATGGCATACTCGAAGAACTCCAGCAGAACCGACACATAGACGACTGCACGGAATATCTTGTAGAATCCTTGTAACTCTTTGCTTTCTTCCATTTTTTATAGCTTTTTTATTGGGTTGTGGTTCTGATCGCCTCGGATATTGTTGGACTTGATTATTTTGATTCAGACGAAAATAAATGTCATGTTTTTGCAGTAAAAAACAAGACTTTTCTTATATTTGCATCCGGAACAAAACGATTCGATTATGGTGATTACTAAACAGGTACAGGAAATACTGGACGCCACGCCTCCGGGCAAGGTGCTTACCATTGCCGATTTCAATGTGCTGCCGGAGTACCAGCCTGCGTTGGTCAAGGCACTCAGCCGTCTGGTGGCAGAAGGCTCTATCTGCAAGATTGCCAAAGGACGGTACTACAAGCCTAAACAGACGGTGTTCGGCACATTGAAGCCTCCGGTGGCAGAGGTGGTCAAGGACCTTCTGGAACGTAACGGCAAGCCAATCGGCTATATGACCGGTACGGCAGCATTTGCGCAGTTGGGGTTGACGACACAGATCACATCGGCCATTACGATAGGCACGAACAAATACCGCCGGCCTATGAAACGGGGCGAATACAGCGTGTCCTTCCTTGTACAGCCTAATGCAATCACACGGGAGAACATTCCTCTGCTGCTGATCCTTGACGCGCTCAAATTGCTCCGTGAGATTCCGGCAACATCACCTGACGATTGTGTGCGGGGCGTTGCTCGGCTGATAGCCGCTCTGTCCGAAGGCGATCTGGAGAAACTGGCGGACCTGGCCGAAAATTACCAGCCGTATGTCCGGGCATTGCTGGGTGCCATTCTGGACAGTCTTGGAGCTGACACCCGACAATTGCGTGCGACACTCAATGGGGTCACGACCTACAAACTTCCTGTCACCGCACAGGCTTTACCCACCAAATTAAAATGGAACATCGTATGAGACTACACGAGAATCAGCAACTGTTTGCCGATGCCATAGAAGCGGCTGCACGTCCGGTACAGGACGGCGGACTCGGCATCAAGAGTATCTTTATCGAGAAAGACTATTGGATCTGTCGTTCGCTGTCGCTTATGGCTACCGGAGACAAGGATAATCGTGCCATTTTCAAGGGCGGAACTTCCCTGACCAAGGCCTACGGCATCGGGGCACGTTTCTCCGAGGACATTGACGTGGCCATCGCCGAAGCATGGACACTGAGCGGAAACCAGCTAAAGAACCTCATACGCCGTACATCGAAGAATATGACAGCCGGACTGGAGGAACTGGTCATCCCCGGCATGACAAGCAAGGGATCGCATTACCACAAGGCGTTTTACACCTATCCACGGGCCATAGATACGGAACAGGTCGGAGCAATCCGGGCTGGGCAACTCCTGGTAGAAATCAACAGTTTTGCCAATCCATATCCTTTCGAGCGGCGTTCTCTCTGCAGTTTCCTGACAGAGTTCCTGCAGGCTACCGGCAACAACCGTATGATAGAGGAATACGGGATGCAGCCGTTCGAGGTCAATGTGCTTGACCGTCGCCGCACGCTGACCGAGAAATTGGTGTCACTCATCCGATGCTCGCTGGCCAATCTGTATATGCCGCAGTTGACGGCCAAAATCCGTCATTTCTACGATCTGCATCATCTGCTGAAAGATGAAGAGTGCCTCACGTATCTTCATAGCGATGCTTTCCCCGAAGATTTCAGGTCACTGCTCGAACACGACCGGCAGAGCTTTGACAAGCCCGAAGGCTGGCGTGACCGGCGACTGGAGGAGTCCCCGTTGATGACAGATCTGCCGCAGGTTTGGGGCAACTTGCAGACAGTTTACATGGGTGAACTCCCGGATTTGGCATATCGTGCCATTCCGGCCCCCTCGGATGTCGAGGAAAGCATACGTCGCTTGATGGCATTATTGCGTGAATTCGGCTCTGGTTTGTAATCGTATGTTGTCCAACAATGTCAAAGAACGCAATCGTATATCTCTGGTTTACCGGTTGATGGTTATAATCGGGCGTACCTTGTGCGCCTGTGTCTTGGGTGTTTCCTGTATGGCTCCGCTGCCCATCGAGTAAAGCCAGGCTTTTGCCGTTTCCTGTTCGGCCACTTCCGTGGATGTCCAGTACCAGCAGTCGCCGTCGGTCAGGGGCAACGGATCGCCCCCGCACTGTTCGATGACAGGATTTACCGTTTCCCGGATAGTATATAGCAGACGCATCTGTGCCACCGACGGAACGTATGCGCTCTGCCCGTAACACCAGAGGTCAAAGACCGCTTCCGCCATCGGCGAAGCCGTTTCCTTCGTTTCATATAGAGCGAATGTATTGGCATTGCCGTCATGTGCCGCGAGGTCCGCAGATGTGCCTTGGGCAATACCGAGGCTGTCGGCAAATGCCTGCGGGGTGATGTCCCACAGGTAAACCGCGTAGCCGTTTCCTTCCGCACCCTCATGCTGCCGGGTGTCGAACACGACGGCCACAGCCTTTTTCCCGGATTGCTGGTATTCCGTGTAGGACAAGGCCGTTCCGTCCTCGCACAGGACATGTCCCGGGCGGACAGCCGTGTCCGGTACGTCTATATGCGCGTCACAACCTGTCACGGCGACTGCTGCGACAAGTACCGGTACGAACCGGCTCACCTTTCTGAAAATGTTCTGTTTCATCTTTTCCCTTATTTTATCGGTAGTTTCACACCAAGGGCTACACCTACCCGAAGCAGATCCGCGCCCTTTATCATCAAATCACTCTTCGCCTGCCAGTACAGCGTCCATCCGGACCGCAGCACGTAATTGTGCTCGTAACCGAAATGCAGGCCGCCCAGGAACTTCTTCGTGTCGCTTCCTGCCGAAGCTCCTATACGCAGGTTGCCGTAATGATTGCGGCCCCGTACCACGCAAGGCTTGTATGCCACGCCAAAGCCATAGGTGCGGTAGTTGCGCCAGAAGGATTCCGGACAGATATGGCCGCACGGGCCGCATTCGGCCCACTGCAGGTAGCCGTTGGCAAAGAACTCCCACGCGTGCCGGTAGTTCATTTCATGTTCGTATGAAAACGTCACGTCCATACCGTTCCTGTAAAGCAGCCCGACCCCCAGTGAAAGACGGCCGCTGTTGCGTTGTGCGTTCGCGCTGAAGGCAAGGCACATGCAGGCAAACATCAGAATCAGAGTCTTTCTCATAATCATTCCTCCTCCAGCAGGTCAGCGTTAAACGAATCGGCAGACAACACATCCTCATAATCGATGTTCAGGCTGATATTGCGGCCGCTGATTTGCTTTTCCGTCATTTCGACAGTCAGCAGCTTGTCGTTCGGGAAGGTCATCTTCTTGATGACAAGCACATTCCTGTAGCCATGTCGGAATGTCTTTCCCGGTTCCAGTATCATCGCCGGAGTAAGCTCGATAGTCTGGGCGTTGGTGGCCTTGGCGAGTTTCTTGTCAACGAGCTTTACCCTGATCTCATCGATGTCGAAACGGATGTTCGTCTTGTTCTCTATGGAAAAGTCTATGAAGAAGTAGTCCCCGACAGAGTATATGTTGTTCAGGCGCATCACCATACGGTGTGCCTTGGTGGCCACATTCCTGATTCTCGCCGGAGAGTTCCAGATCCGTCTGGCAAAGCGCGTCATCTCGGCGGTTGACATCGATACTGCCGGATTGTTGTAGGCGTTGCGCTCGTGAGGGAGTATCTCCTTGTCCGTTACGGCTTCCTTAAGCCGTGTGGTGTAAACCAGCGCGTATTGCGTGCGGTAGCGTTCCGTGATGACGGTCACGATGGCAATCACCTCGCCGTCCTCGTGTCCGGCTTCCTTGGGTTTCAGCCGTACAATGTTGTCCAAAGGCTGGTCGCCAACCACCTTGTCGGTGGAAATGTCCACCATGCGTACCGGCTCCGATGCCGTGATGACGGTCGTCACCTGTTCGTTGACCGTCAGTTGTTCCATTTCCTCGTAGGTCGTCTGCGCCTGTGCATTCCGCGTTCCCAGCAGTCCGGCTGTCAGAAGAAATACCGTTCCGATTTTCTTGAGATTCATATTCATGTCGTTGATTGTTTATATTCCATTTGTTTTTCTTTTACCCTTATGTCGTCGTATGTATTCGCTCCAGTTCTTCCCGGATACGGAGTTCGGCGATGTCGCAGTACTCCTTCACGGTCTCGAATCCGATATAGTGCCGTCCCGAACGGATTGCGGCAATGGCAGTCGTTCCGGACCCGATGCAGTTGTCCAGCACGGTGTCCCCCTCGTCGGTGTAGGTGCGTATCAGGTACTCGACCAGTGCCACAGGCTTCTGGGTCGGATGATAGAATGCCCCTGTCTTGTGTTCTTTCGGGATGAAAATGACCGATGTCGGATATTTGTTGTCCGCCATGCGTACCGGTACCAGCTTCATCTCCCCGTAGCACCGGTTCGTGAAACTGCCTTCCGTCATGCTGCGTCCATGGTTTCTCCTTTCGGGAGGGCACGGTGTCATCTGCGGATGATACACGGGCTGCTTCATGTAGAACACCAGAATGTCCTCATGCTGGCGCAACGGCATCCGGTTGGCATTGAGATGGCCCGTAACACGGTCCTTCTGCCATACGAGGTTATAACGCCAGATTCCCGGTTGGGAAAGCATGAGATGCGCGGAGAATATTCCCTGGGCGAACAGGATTATCGGACTGTCCGGCTTGATAATCCTACGGTACTGCTCCCACAGCGGACCGAGGGGTATCTGCCTGTCCCAACATGCTGACCGGTTGCCGCGGTTCAATACACCGTAAGGCAGGTCGGCGATGATGGCATCGACGCTTCCCTCCGGCATACGGCTCATGCCTTCCAGGCAGTCCATGTTGTATATCTTGTCCGTCTCTATCATATCGCGTTGTTTTTCGGCCCTCCAAGCTGCAGGGCACTCGCCCAAGTACAACGTCCCTTCCGGTTTTCCCGGACCTCACACTCCCAGAAGGTATTCATCTCCGCGTGCTTGAAATTGACCGCCCCGTCTCCCGGCCCGTAAAAGCCGGTGTATTTCTGGAAGGCGAACAAGGCGATTTTCCGCCCGTCCTCTGCCAGAAAGTTGCATATTAGGGCGAAGCGTCCACCTTTCTGCCACCATTGGGTACTCACGAGTTGCCCGACGAATGTTTCGGCCTTGTCGGGAGCGAGGAAGTCATCGTAGTAAAAGCCGTCCGTTCCCTCATGTAGTTTTGAAATATCTGTTTCCATTGTCTCGAACCTTTTTATTTCCTTTTTTCCTGACCATTGACCAGATAGACGAAAGTCCCGTATTTCAGCTTGACCTTGTTTTTCTTGATGGCCTTGCTGATGGCGTTGCTCGTCTTCTGGTAAGCGTTGTTCACCGCCTGCATTCCCCATTGGGCGAGGCTGTTCCCTGTAGTTCCGGTACTCATGCTCATGTTGCCCGACATGGCACTGCTGGCCACATCCTTGCTCGTTTCCCGGAACTGGCTGTTCGGTACATACAGGCCCTCCATACCGTCCGTGTCATAAAGCGCGAGACTGACCTTCACAAGCTCGTCGTCCACAAGGATGCTGTTGATGTTTCCCTTGACACGTCCGGACGAGAAGCCGCTTACCGTGGCGTACAGGTACGTACCCCGTTTCACTACGCACTCGTCTATTTCCACGTCATCCAGCAGGCGCAGCCTGATGCGCGAGCCGTCCACAGCCTTGATGTCCTCGTCTATGATGGCCTGGATCAGCTTCGGTTCACGGGCATCCTTCGCCAGCGTGTTGAAATAGTCCGAGGTGGTCTTCACCTTGCGGACTACCGCGCTGGGCGGTTCGTCTGCCGACGGTGCTTGCACCGGACGTTTCTCCTCGTCGATGGTGCCGGCCTCCGGTACATTCTGCGGCGGAACGGTGTCCGTGGTATCCGCCTCTTCAGGGGGCATCACCATGTTCTGTCCTTTCAGCCGTGCTTCGGCAAGGGCCTTTTCCAACTCCGCGAGTGCTTCCTGTTCACGCTCTTTGGCGGCGGCAATTTCCGCTGCCGCTGCTTTTTCCTGCTGTTGCTCATCGAGCAGGGCGATGTCATCCTGCGTGTATTGTGATTCATATTCTTCCTTGTTTTCATCAGGTTCGTCTCTTTCTATGTTGCCGACCGCCGAGTAGTCCTGTATCTTGCCCCACGATTTCTCCATGTTCTCGTATTTGCTGCCAATGCCGTCATCCTTGATCTGCGCTTCCGGCAGTTCCGGATTCAGGAATTCCGTTGTCTGCAGCGTCTTGTCCGGTATATCCGCCGTTTCAGTATGAAACAGGTCGAATATGAAGTAGGACGCACCGAGCAGAGGGATATAAAGAATGGCAGGGAGCATGTACTTCGGCTGTCTGAAATTGATTTTCTCAAATATCTTTTTCATGGCAAGTCTGTTTTGCTACGGTTTGTATTTCCTGTCCCGGTTTCCCTCAGTTCCTCTTCCTGCAACATCCTGTGCCGCTCCCTCAATACCGAATCCTGCATCTCTGTCGCTGTCCTCTCCGCCGGCTGGTGACGATATACCACTGTTATACGGTAGATGTTCCATGCCAGCCCGCCCAGCACGAAAGCGAACACGATGACCAGAAAAAGAGTACGGTGCACGTTGGCAAAGCCCTGCACCTTGGCTGCCGCCTTGTCTATACGGGTCGCCTTGGCAAACTTGCGTCCGGCTTCCACATCACGCTCATAGCGTTCCTTGTACTTCGGATCATTCCTGTCAGGCATCTTTTCGCCCAGCAGCATCCGTCTGAATCCCTTGATGTTCATATCCTTGATTGTTTAATAGTTGCTCTTGCTTTTCTGTTCTATATCCTTGTTAAGGAGAGTGCGCCAGTTCACTATCAGCAGACCGTGAGGGTTGTTCTCCGTTCTCGGTACACGCTTGAGCTGACCGGCTGTCACCAGCTCACGCATCAGGATGTTGCTTCTGCGTTCGATTCGCTGGCGGCCGTAATAGGTGAACTCCATGGTGCTCTTGTCAAAGCGGATGCTGTCACAATAAATCGAGAACACGGCACTCGTGCCGAGGATGTTGGAGTAAAAACCTTTCTCCTTAAGAGTGTTATATTGCGCCAGACCTGTTTCGTCCACCAGATACATCGCCTTTTCCATCGTGTATTTGATGTATTTATCATCAGGCGGCAAGGTGAAGAAATAGTGGTGGAACATCTCCACATGGCTTTTGGCTTCCACATCGAGCGTTTCCTCCATTGTGGTGCGGTTGACAAGAATGGGCACGTTGCCGTCCAGCACGTACACCTTTTTCTGTGCATCCGACACCATTGTCCTGGCTGTCCAGATGCTCGATACGCTGATGATGACACATCCCACGAGAAAAGCCGTGCAGATAATGCCCACCAGCCGTATCTTGTTTTCCAGATGCTTGATAATCATATCGGTTTATTGTCTTATTCTATTCAACTTCATTACATATTCATTGTGCAGCATCGGTATGATTGCTCCGTATGACTCCTTTTGGAGTTTCTCAAACTCCTTGGTGGTGATTTCCGTATAAAGTCTCAGTATGACTATCTGCACAAACACCCACCAGATGCCACGCCTGCGTTTCGATCTGTTTTTCTGCAACTTGGCGAGTTGCAGGCGATAGGTCAGATAAGTCGTCAGTGGGACGAAATACCGATCATCCAGGTCAAAGGCATCGTCCAGTTCCTTGTACTTCTGGTCGGGACGTTGTTCCGATACATGACGGATTTCTTCTTGTACGCGCATATTCACATAGTTCACGAACCGTCTGTCTTGATACCATTCTTTGATTTGTTCTTGTACGTTCATACTTTTTTATTTTTAAGGATTGTTGTTTATATGTTTTTTATCTTATCTCATGATTGCCCCGATACCGCCTGTCGCTGTCATCTTGGCCTGCTGTGCCACGCCTTCTCCAAAATTTCTCGTACTGAAGGCCGTGTCGCCCTCCGGTATCATCCACGCCGCAAGGTCAGGTACAAGGTTCAGACATTTCAAGGCTACAATGCTTGCCGCCATCAGATAACCGGCGGAGAAGAAACTGTTCTGCAGGTAGGCCGCCATTGTCTGCTCGCTGGCCGTGATTGCGGTCAGGTTTTCCACCTGGATGCACAGCACGATGTCGAAAAGGAGCAATACATAGAAGCCCACGAAGTAGAGCATGGCCCCGTAGAAATGTACCGTCAGGTAACGTGTCAGCCATTTTGCCCAGGAACCTTCCCATTTCGGCAGCAGAGAGAACGCCCATTGCAACGGGCCGAATATCGTCAGCATACCGAGCAATATCTGCTGGCAGTAGATCGTCGCCCACCAGCCTATGCGGAACACGACAAGGGCAATCAGCATGATGATTTTGTCTATTCCCACGACGACACCGGCCGTCAAGGAGGTGAACCACAGTTCCGCCGCATCCTTTTCCATGCTGGTCACTTCATCCACACCGGTCTGTTCCATGGTCGCCTCGATAAGGTTGGGGTCTGATGTTCCCGTGTGGGCGACATCCGCCTGTGCCTGCAGGCTGTGGTACATCGTGTCCCTTACGTGGATGAGCTGCTGCACTTCCTCGAACTTGTCCGCTATCTGTGTGGCTTCCGCCTCGTACAGGTCATGCGTGTACGAACCGATGCAGTTCGGGATGTAGGATAGGAAGTCCAGAAAACACCAGTTGCTTCCGCTGCCGGCCATACCCGTGTCTGCAGGCGGATACCACCAGCAGAGAACGATGGAAACAGCCAGCGGTCTGAACAGCTTCATCACATCCAGCGGCTCATGCTTCACCATCATCTTGTAGGCCATACCTGCCGCCATGACAAGCGAGAACAAGGCGGCCAGAGCCATGCACATCTGCAGTATCCACCAGAACGGCCCCTGCGAACCCGTAAACGTCGCGTCCGTGAGGAACTCGTTCGTTTGAAAAATCACATCGTCAATCTCCTCCTCAAGAAGATTGATACCGAAATCAGTGAGTATATTTCCGTCTGCCATTTGCCGTCTGTCTTTTTAGTTTCACCTGTTTACACTCTCTTCACCGTCACCTCCGGAACTGCCGCCCGACTGTGAGCCACGCACCGCGAGACGCGATTCGTTCCAGCGGCTCATGGCTTCCCTGATGACGCTGCCTTTGTCCAAGGTACGGTCCGAGGTCGCGTTCAGCAGGTTGCTCGTCAGGGTGGCATTCTGCCGTTTGGCGAGATAGCTGACAAGAATCTCATTCTGCTGCACCACGTCTTCGTAGATTCGCAGATACTCTTTCTTCCGCTGCGCATTGGGCATATAGGCATCCCTGGTAGCATCAATGGCGCACTGGAAAACATGGTAGTATTCCGTCCAGCGTTCCCTGTCCTCCGGGGTGCCCCCGGCAGGAAGGATACGGTCGATGTTACGCTTCATCCTTTCCATCTGGCCGTTGATCTTGTCACCTTCGGCAAGCCAGGCGATATCAGCCTGTCGGTCTGCCACGTTCAGGGCCTCTATTTTCGCGCGGCTCACCAATGCCGAATCGATGGATTCGGCTTCGTCCGTCTGGTTATAGAGGTTGATGCCGGCTGTCGTGCGGAACCCCAGTTTGTTCTTTGCCGCTGCCGATTTCTTGTATTTGTTGTGTAATGCCCAGTAGTACAGTTCCGGCGTGAGGGAGCCCGCACCGGTTTCCATGACCGTAATCTGGTTCTGCTTCGGCGAGTCGTGGTTATAGGTCACATACTGCGCCTGTGCCGTTGCTGTTGCAATGATCGCAACCGTCATGAGCATGAGTTTTCTGTTCATCTTTTTTCCCTTTTATCGTTAGTAATCCAGCCTTCCGGAGTTGCGCCAACGTCCGAAGGCTCCTTCAATTATCTCCTGTTTGGTATGTTCACGGTATATCTTCGACTTCCAGTAGCCGATTCTTACCTGTATGTATCGCCAGGTCTCCATATAGGCCCGGTTCAGATGCCGTTCGATGTCGTCCAGAGACCTGTTCACGGCCTCCAGCACCATCAGCAGATCCGAAGTGGAGCAGGCCGCCGCTCCCGTGGCATACAGCGCCAGGTCGCTGACCGACTTGTAGAGTTGCTCCCCGTCATGGGCTATATCCCGTATGGCTTTCTCGTTGATGGTGATGAGCAGGGCGTCGGAGGGTTCGATGCGTCCGCGTTTCAGCACCTTCTCGTGAAATGCCTCCAGCATCGACTTGTAGTCCGCTATCCGGTCACTTACCGTATTGTAGGTGTTCTTTGCGTTCAATACCGTGCGTAACGACTGGTACATCACATCAATGACATCAAAGGCACGGGTGTACCGGTCAAGGTCGATATTCAGTTCCTTGTATTCGCCGACCTCCTTGCGGCTGTATTCGTGCAGCAGCTGGTTGCTGTACTCAAGGGTACTTCGGGCCAGCAACAAGCTACGCTGCTTCTTATGGTCATTGATATAGGCTTCAACGGACACCACGTCGAATGTCCATTGTGCTTTGACGACATCAGGCAGGAGTGCAAGCAGCACTATGGTTATCAGCAAGGCCCGTTTCATGGTCTTTCCTCCTTTCTCCCGCTTCGCAGGCTACGGGCGTTTTCCACCCAACGGTCATGGCATTCTTCCACGAGAGTGAGGCGTCGCCCTTCGTCCATATTCAGATCCGGAAGGACATCCTTCAGCACGTCGATGATGCTGCGCTTGTAATGCATCATCTTTTCCAGGGATACCAGGTCGGCGTATATCTGCGTAATCCGGGAATCCACTTCACGCGCGATTTCAAGACGGTCACTTGACCACAGCAGGTGGTACACCTCTCCGGTAGAGGTATCTTCCATCGGGGTGGTACGGGCATATTCCGTCGTGATCTTGCATGACGGATGCTCCCGGGCGATTTCCGCGATACGTTCATTCACGATCCGCTCTTTTTCTTCTTCCGGAAGGTCCGGGTCGAATGTCAGCACGTCGGCCACATACGTGTCGGTGTATTGCGAGGTCAGTTCCCAGCTGATCTGTACAATGGCACGGTGAATCTTGATGCCGAGGAAGTATTTCGGCTTGCGTGCTATGCTGATGGTTGCCTTGAAAGTTATCTCGCCGTCTATATTCGGCATGGTCGCCTTGCGGACGAACGTGTATCCGTTCCACGAACCGCCGTCCTGCCACGACAGACTGTAGGCAGTCTTGCAGTCCTGCATGATGGCCGGGATACGGTAGTAGTCGTCCGTCGGCACGTCATTGTCGTTTGCCGCTTCCTGCTTCGCATCCGCGTATTCCTTCTGTTTCTTCTGCCACTCGGCCAGTTCTGCCTTCAACTCTCCGATACGCGTCAGGTTGGCGTTGTACTGCTGCCTGTAAACGGCAGCATCCTCTACACTGGCCTCGGATATTTTCTTCAGCAG
>JAGBDR010000022.1 GCA_017937385.1 Parabacteroides sp. | reverse complement strand
GTCGTCGGTCTCGTTAGTCCCGCTGGAAGGCAATTACCGGGTGGAGATTGCCTTCCCCGACGGACTGACCACCCACTACGGGATCTGTCTTCCTGTGATGCAGGAAATGAAAGCCACGGCCGGAATCGTAACAGAAGAATTGCGTTTGATAGAGCGTCTCTTCCAACCACTGAGAAAGATCTTGCGAGGAGGGCTTTAAGGGCGTTTTGAGGTAGAGCCGGTCTGTTCCGGTGGCTTTCGGGGTGCGAGGGATCAACTTTCCCCCTCCGGAAGTTAGTATGAAGAAAGAACTGATTGCGCTGTTTGGTGGCGCAAAACCGACTGTTCGTTTATATCATGAGTTATTAATTGCGATGCCTCTTGAGAAAAGGGGCATTTTTTTTGACCGTACGTTCGGGCTTGCCTTGTCCGGCTATGCGGAGTTGCCCCTGGCTTACCGGCTGTTCTTAGTGCGGCTGATCAAGGCGAACCGGCAGCGGTTTGTGGAATATGTCCGGGAGAAGACGGTGTTGGGCGCGCTATTGTACCGGATGGACGAGTTAAATTTGTTCCTGAAAGTCGTTAATTTGTTGGTGGATCCGTATAAAAATCATAAATCTTCGTATACGGAAATTTCTTTTTCCCTTTTGCTTGTTTTTGATATGCATGTGTCAGTCAAGTATTTGGCCGACAAAATCCGGTATGCCCGGATGGATTCGTTCGATTTTGCCGAGCTGATGGAGAAAAGCAGTGAGATGGGGTGAGAGCTTATATGATTTATGATTTATGATTTTTGATTTATGTGGGGAAAAGTAATTGTCAATTGTCAATTGTCCATTGTCAATTCTCAATTGTTCTTTGTTTCATTGCTTTTTTAACACTTTTCGAGGAGTCTATCTTTGCAATGTGATCACAAACAAACAAATTATTCATCATTTAAAAATTTAAAGAGTATGGCATTGAAGTACAAATTGGTTCAGAGAAAGAATTTAGGGAAAGATCAGGTGGAGAATCCTGAGAAAGTGTATGTACAGATGATCAGTGGCGATTATGTGACATTTGAAGAGCTGATGGAAGAAGTGGGTGACAGTACGGTTGCCGGTAGCGCCGGTGTGAAAGCGGTGTTGGATCGTCTGAATGTGGTTTTGGCGCGTCATTTGCGTAACGGTCGCCGGGTGAGTGTGGGCGAATTGGGGACATTCCGTCTGAACTTCGGATCGCAGGGGGTCGTGACTGTTGAGGAGTTTAACACGGGCCTGATCCGTGAACCCCGTGTCCGTTTTCTTCCGGGCAAGGCGTTGCGCACCATGAAAGGCCGGACAAGTTTCGAACGGATCCTGCCGGAAACGAAAGAACCGGTTACCGGCGGAGGGGAAGAAGAGAGACCGGGAGAGCTTTAGAATTGACAATTGAGAATTGACAATTGACAATTTGGAGATTATGGATCTCAGATCATACTCATGAAGAGGTTGACGGTTCAGTTGATAATGGCAGTCCTGCTCACAATGAGCGGGATTGTCCTTCTCTTTTGCGGGTTCTGGGTCGATCCGAAGGGAGAGGTGGATAACAGCGTGTTGGTGGCTTTCGGGGAGATCAGCACGTTTGCGGGGGCGCTTTTTGGGGTGGATTATTCTTATAAGTTAAGGGTGAAGGAATGAAAAGGGTGAAAAGAGTGAAAAGAATTAAAGAATGAAAGAGTTAAAGAGTGAAAGGGTGAAAGAGGAGAGTGGGCATTTCAGGTTGGATGAGATGTGTTATAGCAGGACTGCGGTGGAAAACGGGATTGAGAATATGCCGGGAAAGGAGGCGCGTGCGGCGTTGCAACATTTGGTTGCGGAGTTGTTGGAGCCGTTGCGGAAATTGTATGGCAAGCCGATCGGGGTGACAAGCGGGTACCGCTGTGAGGAGGTCAACCGGCTGGTGGGAGGCGTGCCCGGCAGCCAGCATACGAAAGGAGAGGCGGCCGATTGTTATGTGCCGGACACGGCGGAACTGCTGGCGGTCTTGCGGCGGTCGGGGCTTGCGTTCGACCAGGCGATTCATTACCGGAAACGGAATTTCCTCCATTTGTCGCTAAAGAAGAGCGGCAAAAACAGGATGCAGGTGCTTTTGCGTCTTTGGGTACTGGTTCTCCTGTTGTCGGGATGCGGGGTGAGCCGGCAGGAGCACAGGCAGGATGCGGCGGTCCGTTTGGAGCATATCCGTTTGTCTGACGAGAAGATCGGGAAACGGAACAAGGATATCCGTCTGCTCGATACGGTCTCCTGGAACTTGCAGCAGATTGTGTATTCCGCTCCTGACAGTACAGGCAAACAATATCCGGAATCCGTTACGACCTGGCAAATGGATCGCAGCCGACGGCTTGCCGACACGGGGCAGGTCACGGTGTATCGGCAAACGGATTATACCGCCCGGCGTACGGAAGAGAAGAACAGCCGGACGGAAACTCGCCGGACAACCCGTCCACCGGGCTACTTTTGGGGCGGAATCGCTTTATCATTTGTCTTGATTCTCTTCCTTTATAAGCGGTTGAAGTCTGGATAAATAGGCGGTCTTTGTATCTGGAGGGCAATAGGGTCGCTTTTCCAACCCGCGCGGATGTGGCCGCAGAAGATCGTGTACCCGGAGTCGCTGAAACGGAAAATCCGGTTTGGGCGGTTTGGAAATTTTGAAAGTGAAGTACGAAACTTTTTTCATAAAAGTTCTGTTTAACAAAAAAAGAATACTAAATTTGCATCCTAATTAATTTTTAGGAATTTATAGTGAACAAATTATGATAAAGATTACATTTCCGGATAATTCCGTAAGGGAATATGCCGAAGGAACGACTGCCATGCAGATTGCGGAGAGCATCAGTTCCCGTCTGGCCCAGGAGGTCTTGGCAGCAAGCGTGAATGGCGAGGTCTGGGATTTGACTCGTCCGATCAACCAGGATGCCGCCATCAAACTTTTCAAATGGGAAGACGAGGAAGGCAAACATGCATTCTGGCACTCCAGTGCCCACTTGATGGCTGAGGCTTTGCAGGAATTGTATCCCGGCATTAAGTTCGGTATCGGACCGGCCATTGAGAATGGGTTCTACTACGATGTGGATCCGGGTGAAGCCGTTATCAAAGAAAGCGATTTTCCTGCCATCGAAGCTAAAATGCTTGAACTGGTAGCGAAGAAAGAGGAAATCAAACGCCAGGATATTTCGAAGGCCGATGCCTTGAAAATGTTTGGCGACAGAGGTGAAGAATATAAAACTGAACTTATCAGCGAATTGGAAGACGGTAAGATCACGACTTATACGCAGGGCTCGTTTACCGACCTGTGCCGGGGTCCGCACTTGCCGAATACTTCTTATTTGAAAGCTGTCAAAATAATGAGTGTCGCCGGTGCTTACTGGCGTGGAGACGAAAACCGCAAGCAGTTGGTCCGTCTGTATGGTATCACGTTCCCGAAGAAGAAGATGTTGGACGAATATCTGGCCTTGATGGAAGAGGCCAAGAAGCGCGACCATCGTAAGATCGGAAAGGAACTGGAATTGTTTACATTCTCCCAGGCGGTAGGAGCGGGACTTCCGTTGTGGTTGCCGCGGGGTACGCAGTTGCGCCTGAAGTTGGAAGATTTCTTGAAACGTATTCAGAAAAAGTATGGATACCAACAGGTGATGACTCCGCATATCGGCGGCAAGCAGTTGTATGTGACTTCCGGCCACTATGCCAAATACGGCAAGGACTCGTTCCAGCCGATCCATACTCCGCAGGAGGGCGAAGAGTTTTTGTTGAAACCGATGAACTGTCCTCACCACTGTGAGATATTCAAATCGTTCCCGCGTTCCTATAAAGATCTGCCTCTGCGTTTCGCTGAGTTCGGAACGGTGTATCGGTATGAACAAAGCGGTGAGTTGCACGGTTTGACAAGGGTACGTGGCTTTACGCAGGATGACGCCCACCTGTTCTGCCGTCCCGACCAGTTGAAAGACGAGTTCCTGAAGGTGATGGATATTATCTTTATCATCTTCAAGGCATTGGATTTTGAAAATTTTGAGGCACAGATCTCTTTGCGCGATAAGGTGAACCGGGACAAATACATCGGTTCGGAAGAAAACTGGGAGAAAGCTGAAAGTGCGATTATCGAAGCTTGCCAGGAAAAAGGCCTGAAAGCCAAGATCGAATATGGTGAAGCCGCTTTCTATGGTCCTAAGCTGGACTTTATGGTGAAAGATGCCATTGGTCGTCGTTGGCAGTTGGGTACGATCCAGGTTGACTATAACCTGCCGGAGCGTTTCGAGTTGGAATACACGGGTGAAGATAACAAGAAGCACCGTCCGGTCATGATCCACCGTGCGCCGTTCGGTTCGATGGAACGTTTTGTCGCTGTGCTGATCGAACATACCGGTGGTAAATTCCCGTTGTGGCTGACGCCTGACCAGGTGGCAATCCTGCCGATCAGCGAGAAGTTCAATGATTATGCATACGAGGTGCAACGCCAGCTTGAAGCTGAAGACTTGAGCGTTTTGGTGGATGACCGCAATGAGAAAATCGGACGTAAAATCCGCGATACGGAATTGAAACGGGTTCCTTATATGCTTATTGTCGGTGAGAAAGAAGCAGAAAATAATGAAGTTTCTGTAAGAAAACAGGGCGAAGGTGATAAAGGTTCGATGAAAATTACTACCTTTGCAGCGCTTTTGAAAGGTGAGATAGAGGATCAGATGAATCACTGGAAGAAAGATAATAATTAATTAACTAATAGCGAGGAGAATAAAATCATTTGAATGAAGAATGACAGTCTGAAAGAACAGTATAGAATCAACGAACGTATTCGTGTTCGTGAAGTTCGTTTGGTAGGTGATAACGTAGAGCAGGGAGTTTATCCTACTTTTCAGGCATTGAAGATGGCTGAAGACCAAGGGCTCGATCTGGTTGAAATTTCACCGAATGCTGCGCCCCCCGTTTGTAGAATTACTGATTATCAGAAATTCCTTTATCAACAGAAAAAGCGTCAGAAAGAGCAGAAGGCGAAATCTGTGAAAGTGGTCGTGAAGGAGATCCGTTTCGGGCCTCAGACAGACGATCATGATTACAACTTCAAGTTGAAACACGCGAAGGGATTTTTGGAAGAAGGAGCAAAAGTAAAAGCATACGTGTTCTTTAAAGGACGTTCCATTCTTTTCAAAGAGCAGGGAGAGGTTTTATTGCTTCGTTTTGCCAATGATTTGGAAGAATACGGGAAAGTAGAACAAATGCCGGTATTGGAAGGTAAACGTATGATCATCATGCTGACACCGAAGAAATCCGGATCCGCTTCCGCTTCCAAACCGTCGGTGAAGAAGGCGCCTGCGGCTCCTAAGCCCAAGACTGAAGAGTCTGAGTAATTAAGAGAGAAAGAAACCACCCGATAACGGGTGTAAAGTTTAATAATTAAAATATATTGGAAAATGCCTAAGATGAAGACTAATTCCGGTGCCAAAAAAAGATTCGCTCTTACCGGAACAGGTAAAATCAAAAGAAAACACGCTTTTAAAAGTCACATTCTGACAAAGAAGACTACGAAGCAGAAGAGAAATCTTACTCACACAGGCTTGGTTGCCGGTGTAGACGTAAGCAACGTTAAGCAGTTGCTTGGTTTGAAGTAATCTTTTTTTATTAAGCGAGTTTTACAAGATTTTTATTAACCGAATGTATTTAGCAAATAAGATCATCAACCGAGTGTGATGACGCTAACATTCAAAACAGATTAGTATTATGCCTAGATCAGTAAATCATGTTGCTTCAAGAGCAAAAAGAAAACGGATTTTAAAACTTACCCGTGGCTATTATGGTGCACGTAAAAACGTGTGGACCGTTGCCAAGAATACTTGGGAAAAAGGTTTGACGTATGCATTCCGTGACCGTCGTAACAAGAAACGTAACTTCCGCGCATTGTGGATCCAGCGTATCAACGCTGCTGCCCGTCTGGAAGGTATGTCTTATTCCCGTTTGATGGGTGCTTTGCATGCAGCTGGTATCGAAATCAACCGTAAAGTTCTGGCCGACTTGGCGATGAACCATCCGGAAGCTTTCAAAGCAATCGTTGCTAAGGTTAAGTAATTGACGTTATATGGCAAGAAGAAAAGGAGTTCTAAAAACGGAACTCTTTTTTTGTGTCAAAAATTTGGCAGTTTCATTCCGATTACCTACTTTTGCAATATGAAAAATGAGTTAGCCGCACATGTTCGATTGGGGAACTCATCAGTTTATTTTAATTCCGAGACAACGCTCTTGTCATCAATGGCGGGCCGCACCCTTCGGGGCATGCTTCGCACGGCGGATTACAAAGATGGCAAAGCACTCAAATCCTGTCATACGGAGTTTTTTCATATCTACGGTGCGGCTTTCTTCACATAAGAGAGGCTTTTCTTTCGGGAGGGCCTCTTCTTTTTTATCTACTTTGTAGATGGAATTTTGCAAGTGTGCCATTTTTCTTCGTATATTTACCCTCTAAGAATTAAACAAACTAAACGTATTATTTATGTTGTTGCCAAAACAATCTTGCAATTGTGTAACCGGGCTGGCTGTTGCTTGCTCGTTACTATTAGTTGCCTGTTCTCCGAAAGAGGTCCGGCAGATCAGTCTTATTCCCAAGCCGGAACAGATAGCGGTGACCGGAGGTTCTTTCCGGATCGACAGTCTTGCTTTGTTTAGCGGGCAGCCGTCCAAGAAGGTCAATATGATGATTGATAATTCCTGGTCCGGTAGTCCGGAGGGATATCGGTTGAATGTAACACCGAAAGGAATCGACCTGCGTGCCGGTTCACCGGACGGCTTGTTTTATGGGATGCAGACGTTACGCCAACTTTATGCTGGGGGAGAGGTGTCATGCGTATCGATCTTAGATAATCCTCGTTTTGAATATCGAGGACTGCATCTGGATGTTTCCCGCCATTTCTTTTCCAAAGAGGAAGTGAAGAAGTTGCTGGATGTGATGTCGTTTTACAAGTTGAACACTTTGCACATGCACCTGACGGATGCTGGAGGCTGGCGTATCGAAATCGAGAAATATCCAAAGCTTACTTCTGAGACCGCTTTCCGTACCGAATCCGATTGGCGGAAGTGGTGGGACGGCCGTGACCGTAAGTATCTGCCGGAAGGGACGCCGGGCGCATACGGCGGTTACTATACAAAAGAAGATTTGCGGGAGATCGTGGAACATGCGGCTTCCAAACATATAAACATTATACCGGAGGTGGAATTTCCGGGACATTCAGAAGAGGTCCTGGCCGCCTATCCTGAGCTGAGTTGTTCCGGTAAACCTTACTTGAACGGCGATTTTTGTATCGGTAACGAGCAGTCGTTTACATTCATGGAAGATGTATTGACGGAAGTGATCGAACTTTTTCCGTCCCAATATATCCATGTCGGTGGTGATGAAGCCGGAAAATCGGCTTGGAAAACCTGTCCGAAGTGCCAGGCCCTGATGAAGAAAAAAGGAATGAAGAGTGTGGACGAACTTCAGAGCTACATGATCCACCGGGCTGAAGAGTTCCTGATTTCCAAAGGCCGCAAGCTGATCGGTTGGGATGAGATTTTGGAAGGAGGTCTGGCTCCTGAAGCGACCGTTATGTCGTGGCGGGGGGAAGACGGTGGAATCAAATCGGCACGGATGGGGCATGATGTGGTGATGACCCCCGGCAACTATATGTATTTCGATTTTTATCAGGCCGATCCGAAGACGCAACCGTATGCTATCGGCGGTTATACGCCTATTAAGAAAGTGTATAGTTATGATCCTGTTCCGGCAGATTCGTTGACAGAGGAGGAACGTCGGCATATCTTAGGGGTACAGGCCAATACCTGGACCGAGTATATCCAGACGCCTGAACATCTGGAATATATGATGTTCCCGCGTGCCTTGGCCGTGGCTGAGATCGGGTGGACACCACAGAAATTGCGGACTTGGGAGGATTTCAAACCGCGCATGAATGCCCATATCGCCCGTTTACAGGAAATGGGAATCCATCCTTTTACCCTTTCAGACGAACTGGAAGTGACCATGCAGGTCGATACGACGGACAGAAAGATCGAAGTCATACTGGATGCCGAGAAATATCCGGCTGAGATCCGTTACACGACAGACGGTTCCGTGCCGGTTGCCTCTTCCGTCTTGTATGCCGGACCGATCGTCGTGCGAGATTCCGCCCACATCATGGCTGCCATTTTCCGGGATGGTACGCTTCAGGGAACACCGACGGAAAAGAAGATCGATTATCATCGGGCCGTCAACAAGCCTATACATTATAATAGCAAACTTTACAAAGGTTATATGGCGGGCGGTATGAATGCCTTGTTGGATGGGTATCGTGGAGGTTTGACCTATTTGGACGGGCGTTGGCAAGGATATCTGGATGATCTGGACTGTGTGGTCGATATGGAAGAGGTGACGGATATCCGGAAAGTGTCTATCCGCTTCATGCAACTGATTGGTCCGGGAGTGTTCCAGCCTGGACACGTGGAGCTGTTGACTTCGGAAAATGGTAAGGATTTCGTTTCGCGCGGCATCGTCCCGACCACGATTCCGGCCGATGATTCCAATCTCCTGTTCCAGGAATATGTGTTCGGTGGCGACTGGAAAGCCCGTTATGTCCGTCTGAAGGCGCCACGGGCGAATCCGGGATTTATTTTTGCGGATGAGATTGTGGTGTGGTAAATTGAATAGTTAAAGAGTTAAGGACTTAAAGAATTAAAAGAGTTGGTGTTATGAAGAAATTGTTGATTTCTTTTCTATTGGGTTGTTGCTCGTCGTTGGTTTTTGCGCAACAGCCGGTAGACTATGTGAATCCGTTTATCGGGACGAGCAACTATGGGACGACCAACCCCGGCGCGATTTGTCCGCAGGGAATGATGAGTGTAGTCCCGTTCAATGTCATGGGGTCGGAGAAGAATCGGTTTGACAAGGACAGCCAGTGGTGGTCTACCCCTTACTCGGCAGACAATCATTTTTTCACGGGTTTTGCCCATGGTAGCCTGAGTGGTGTGGGATGTCCGGAACTGGGTAGTTTATTGTTGATGCCTACTACCGGGGAGTTGAATGTGGACTATCATGAATATGGTAGCGAATACCGGAACGAAGTGGCTAACCCTGGTTATTACAGTAATGTCTTGACGAAATATAATATCAAGGCGGAAGCTACCGCCAGCCTGCGTACAGGCTTAAGCCGTTTCACTTTCCCGAAAGGGGAGAGCCATATTTTGCTGAACTTGGGTGAGGGGCTGACGAACGAAACTGGTGCCACGATGCGGATCGTGAGCGACACGGAGGTTGAGGGTAGCAAGCTCCTGGGAACTTTTTGCTATAATGCGCAGGCTGTCTTCCCGGTTTACTTCGTGATGAAAGTGAGCAAAGCCCCCAAGAAGATGGGATACTGGAAGAAGCAACGCGAGATGAAAGCCGAGGCCGCCTGGGACAGCCATGCCGGTAAGTATAAGCTCTATACCGGATACACCCGAGAGATGAGTGGCGATGACATCGGTGTATGGTTCGACTACGATACGAACGAGGGGGAACAGATCTCCGTGAAAATGGGGATCTCATACGTGAGTATCCAGAATGCCCGCGAGAACATGGAGCAGGAAATGAACGGATTCCCCTTTGAACAGGCACAGGAGGCAGCCCGTACGATGTGGAACAACGACCTGTCGCGCGTGCAGGTGGAGGGAGGAACCCAAGACGAACGTACCATTTTCTATACCGCCCTTTACCATCTGTTGATCCATCCCAATATCCTGCAGGACTGGAACGGCGAGTATCCGAAGATGGAGAGTCTGGAGGTCGGGAAGCTCGACCCTTCGCGTAACCGCTATACGGTTTTCTCACTTTGGGATACTTATCGCAATGTGAGTACGCTGATGACGTTGCTATATCCGGAAAAGCAACTCGACATTATCCGTACCATGATCGATATGTACAAGGAAAGTGGCTGGCTTCCGAAGTGGGAACTGTACGGGCGCGAGACGCTGACGATGGAGGGCGACCCGTCTATCCCCTATATCGTGGACGCTTATATGCGTGGTTTGCGCGGTTATGATATCGAGACGGCCTACGAAGGAATGCGCAAGGGTGCGACCACGCCCGGCGAGTTCAACCTGCTCCGGCCTGACAACAACGATTATATGAGTAAAGGCTATGTTCCTTTGCGAGAACAGTATGACAATTCGGTTTCTCATGCGTTGGAATATTACATTGCCGACTGGAACCTCTCTTTGCTCGCCGATGCGTTAGGAAAGAAAGAGGACGCCAAGTTGTTTCGCGAACGTTCGATGGGCTACAAACATTATTACAGCAAAGAGTTCGGCACGCTTCGTCCCATCCTGCCTGGCGGTACGTTCTATGCGCCTTTCGATCCGAAGCAAGGGGAGAACTTCGAGCCGAGTCCCGGTTTTCATGAAGGAAATGCTTGGAACTATACGTTCTATGTCCCGCACGATGTCAAAGGACTTGCCAAGCTGATGGGCGGGCCACAGAAGTTTGTCGACCGGTTACAGATGGTCTTCGACAAAGGTTATTACGACATGGCAAACGAGCCGGATATCGCCTATCCGTATCTCTTCAGTTATTTTAAGGGGGAAGCTGGACGCACGCAGAAACTGGTGCGCGAGTTGTTGGGTAAATATTACCACAATGCCCCGAATGGACTTCCCGGTAACGACGATACGGGCACAATGTCCACTTGGGCGATCTTTTCGATGATGGGATTCTATCCCGCTTGTCCTGGCGATGTGGACTATGTCCTGACCTCGCCGACTTTCAACAAGGTGACGATCCGGCTGGACAAGAAGTTTTATCCAAAAGGCGAACTTGTGATCGAATCTGCCCATAAGACTCCGGAAGATCTGTATATCAAGGAGGTGACAGCGGGTGGCAAAAAGTTGAAAGGCTATACGATCTCGCAGCAGGAACTGGTGAATGCCGGAACGTTGCGCTTCACGCTGCAAAACGGACGCTGATTCATCCTCTCAATTTTTGTGGAAATAGCAATTAAATGTTGAAAGACTATTTCCACAAAAATTGAGAGGAAAAAGAAAAATAATACGACTTATAAACAAAAACAGTATTTTACAGTTAACTCTGTAAAATACTGTCTATAACTTGTTTCCAACTTGTGACCTGGGAGGGGCTCGAACCCTCGACCCAATGATTAAGAGTCATTTGCTCTACCAACTGAGCTACCAAGTCAACATTTTAGTTTTTTTGAGTGACCTGGGAGGGGCTCGAACCCTCGACCCAATGATTAAGAGTCATTTGCTCTACCAACTGAGCTACCAAGTCATTCTTGCTATCGTTGTTTCTCGATTGCGGGTGCAAAGATAGAGGTTTTATTTGTATCTGCAAACTTTTCCCGTATTTTTCTCCAAAAAATTATTCGAACTCAAAAATCTCAGACGGGGTGGTCCGCTTCAATGCATGCAAGGAGACATCCTTTCCAACCCGTACTCCTTCCTGAAACAGACGGAAATCGACTGTCTTATAGGCGAGTTCGGGATGGTTGTTGTCACGGCTCAGGTGGCACAACCAAATATCTTTCAACTTGGGATCATAATGGGTAGCCAGAAACTCAGCCGCCTCCCGATTGCTCAAATGGCCGGTCGGACTGGCAACACGCTCTTTCAGGAAAGCAGGATACGTGCCGAATTGCAACATCTCTTCGTCATAATTGGCCTCTATGATCAAATGGTTTGCCATACTCATATACTTACTTACCGTTTCGGTGATATGGCCGACATCTGTTGCCAATGTAAACGCATGATCGCCATACTCGATGTGATAACCGACATTGTCAGTACTGTCATGCGGGACCTCAAAAGCGGTAATGCGGAAATCGCGGATCATAAAAGGAACTTCCTTTTCGATCACTTTGCGTGAACTGACAAGCGTTTCCTCCACATAACGGCTTTTATTGATTCCCCGGTGGACGGCCTCCGTCGTGTAAACAGGGATACAAAGTTTCTCTCCCAGATATCCAACGGTCTTGATATGATCGGCATGATCGTGTGTGATCAGGACTGCAACAATTTTGGAGAAGTCGATCGCTTTATCTTTCAACACCTTCTTTATGGTACGAATACCGATACCTGCATCAATCAACACGCCGAACTCGGGCGTTCCCAGATAATAACAGTTTCCACTGCTTCCACTTGCTAAACTTAAAAATGATAGTTTCATTTCAATTTCCAATTCAGTCCTTAACAGGATTTACGAGCGAAACGTGTCGGGGATCGTTACCTCCCCGATCAGCGAACAGTTCATGTGGTCCTTCACTTCCTCTGGCGTCAGGCCGTGGCCGAAAAGGAACATGAGCTTGGTAACAGTACTCTCAGTCGTACTGTCGAAACCGCTTATCACACCCGCTTCCAACAATTTATGCCCAGTTTCATACCGGTGCATTTCCACGCTTCCGGCACTACATTGGGTTACATTCACAATTACTATTCCCCGGCTTACCGCATCTTTCAACATTGTCAAAAACCAATCGTAGCATGGAGCGTTTCCACTTCCGAACGTTTCCATCACGACCCCTTTCAGCCCCGGTATGTTCAGGATGCTTTCCACCACCTGAGGTGAAATCCCCGGGAAAAGTTTCAGCACCGCTATATTCCGGTCCAAGAGGTAATGCGGTTTTAACGGCCTTCTCGAAACAGGATGGTAAACCTGCCCGGTGTCATACTTGATATAAATGCCGGCATGTGCCAACGGCGGATAATTGTATGAACGGAAAGCATTGAAGTTGTCCGCATTGATCTTACTTGTCCGATTGCCCCTCAACAAGTCATTTTCGAAAAAGATACAGACCTCCGGCACTACCGGGATGCCATTTTCCTTAGCCGCGGCAATCTCGATGGCGGTGATCAGGTTTTCTTTTCCGTCGGTCCGCAACATGCCGATCGGCAATTGCGAACCGGTAAAGATGACCGGTTTGCTTAAGTTCTCCAGCATAAAGCTCAAAGCGGATGCCGTGAAAGACATCGTATCCGTACCGTGAAGCACAACGAAACCGTCGTACAGCTGGTAATTGTCGGCAATGATCCTCACGATCTTCATCCAAGATTCCGGCCCCATCTCCGACGAATCCATAGCCGGATCAAACTGGATGGTCGAGACGGCATATCCCAACTTCTTCAACTCCGGCATATTATCCTTCAAATGTTGGAAATTGAACGATTCCAACACACCTGTTTCAGGGTTTTCGATCATACCGATCGTTCCGCCGGTATAGATGAGCAAGATCGAGGCTTTCTCACTTTGAGTACTTATATTTGCTGTCATAAATCGCAAAGTTAATAATTTTATTCTTCCCCTTTCAATACAGGGACGCTTATGTGATATTTTACCGCCACAATCCGGGAAACGAAGATTCCGGAGGCGGCGATAGACTGCGTCAACGACGGAGTGATCCCCATCTGTAAACAAGCATAATAAATAATACCTCCGAATACGCACGCCAACGCATAAATATCTTTCCGGAAGATCAGCGGAACCTCGTTAATCAGAATATCGCGGATCATTCCGCCGAAAGCGCCCGTAATCGTCCCCATCACAATCGCCACCCACATCGGGAACCCATATACGAGAGCTTTTTCGATACCGACCACGCCGAACAACCCCAGCCCGATCGCGTCGAAGATGAAGAACGTATTGTTTAAACTGATCACATATTTCCGAAAGATAATAACAAAGAGCAATGCCAACGCCGATATGATGAGGTAAGAAGCATGCTCCATCCAGAAAGGGGTGGCATTGAGGAGAATATCGCGGACCGTACCGCCTCCCACTGCCGTAACTAAACCGACAACATAGGCTCCGAACCAGTCAAATTGTTTAGCAGAAGCCAAACGAATACCGCTAATTGCAAACGCGAATGTCCCGGTATAATCGCAAAACGTAATGAAGTCTATCATTTTGATTTTTTCTGCAAAAATAAGTATTTCCTCGCAATGTTGCGGTTTTCTATCAAGATGACCTGATAATAATTTAAACCAAACGAATACCCGGTTGTTAATTATATATAAGTTTACGCCCTCAAAGGTGCTGATGTTTATCTAATTAAGAGAAAAATGAAAAAGTTTATTTCAATCGGACTGATTTGCCTGTTTTCATCGTCATGGACATGGGGACAGGACTATATACCGCAAATAAGGCATCGTCACTACATAAGCGACACGACTCTATTCCAACCTCGCCGCCCCTGGAAGGCCGCCCTCGAAACGTTCGGGCTCAATATGCTCGTCTGGAGTTTCGACCGGTATATCGTAAAAGAGGACTGGGCCTATATCAATGGGCATACGATCAAAAACAATTTCAAAAGAGGCCCCGTATGGGACACCGACCAGTTCACGACCAACCTGTTCTCCCATCCCTATCACGGTTCGCTCTATTTCAACGCAGCCCGTAGCAACGGGATGAACTTCTGGCAATCCGCTCCGTTTTCGGCAGGCGGCAGCCTGATGTGGGAGTTTTTTATGGAGAACGAACCGCCCTCGATCAACGATATGCTGGCAACGACGTTCGGCGGTATCGAATTGGGAGAAATCACTTACCGGCTGTCCGACCTGTTCATCGACAACCGCTCGTCGGGAGCCGAACGTGTCGGACGTGAAGTATTGGCAGGCCTTCTTTCTCCTGTCCGTGCTTTCAACCGTATCCTTTCGGGGGAAGCCTGGCGGCACAGTTCTTCAAAAGGACGTACCTACTCATCTGTTCCCGTCAACTTCATCGTCACGATGGGACCACGCTTCCTGGCAGAACAAGAGGGGTCAAGACGAGGCACGACCAGTCTGAATATCAATTTCCGGATCAACTACGGGAATCCGATCAACGACGATTACTATTCTCCCTACGAATGGTTCCGTTTCAACTTCGGCATGGATCTTTTCTCCGCCCAGCCGGTTGTCAGCCAGGTCAACGCCATCGGAGCCTTGTGGGGAAAAACCGTTTGGACGAAAGGACCGCGTTCGCTGTCCGCCGGCTTGTTCCAACATTTCGACTTCTATAATTCGGAACTTCGTAACGGAAGCGACCTGACCGTTCCTCCCTACCGCATCGCGGCACCAGCCGCGGCAGGAGGAGGCCTCATCTATTACAAGCAGGCCACACCGGGAGACAAAACGGATATTTACGCCGAACTGTATGCCAATGGCGTAGCTTTGGGAGCCAGCCTTTCAGATTATATGTTGCTCGGCGAACGGGACTACAACTTGGGTAGCGGCTACAGCACAAAAACCGGAGCCGGCATCATCTACAACAAACAGCTGGCATTTCTGCTCAACCTGGAAAACTACCACATCTTTACCTGGAAAGGCTATGATCCGGAGATCGACTGGTCGCAGATAGACCCCGGCACGCTGAATACCCAAGGCGATGCCGGAAACGCACGTTTGACCATTTTCTCGATGAAACTGGCGTATTTATTAAAGGACAAGTGGAACATCACCCTGACAAACCGGTATTTCTCACGGCGGACGAACTACCGGCATTATCCTCAGGTAGATTATTCCACCTACGACCTGATGCTCGGGCTGGGGATACGGATTTAATTTTTCCGTTCCAGCTCGTTCAGGTTCTCCATCTTTTTGCGTTGCAGGAACTCGTAGACGCCTTCGAGATGTTCCGTCACTTTCTTGTTTCCGAACTCGTAAACTTTGGTCACAAGGCCGTCCAGGAAGTCACGGTCGTGCGAAACGACAATTAGCGTCCCGTCAAAATCCATCAAGGCTTGTTTCAGGATATCTTTCGTTTTCATGTCCAAGTGGTTCGTCGGTTCGTCGAGGATCAGCAGGTTGACAGGTTCCAGCAACAACTTGATCATGGCCAGGCGGGTACGCTCGCCCCCGGACAACACCTTGACCTTTTTGGCGGAATTCTCGCCTCCGAACATAAACGCGCCCAACAGGTCCTTGATCTTATTGCGGATATCTCCCTTGGCGACATCGTCTATCGTCTGGAACACCGTGAGGTTCTCGTCCAAAAGGGAAGCCTGGTTTTGCGCGAAATAGCCGATCATCACGTTATGCCCGATCGTCAACGTGCCGTCATGCTCGATTTCTTTCATGATACATTTCACCAACGTGGATTTCCCTTCTCCGTTTTTTCCGACGAAAGCAATCTTGTCTCCCCGTTCGATCGTCAGGTTGGCATTGCGGAAAACCGTATGGTCGCCGTATGATTTCGACACATTCTCAATCGTCACCGGATAAGAACCCGAACGGGGCGAAGGCGGGAACTTCAAGCGCAAGGCGGAAGTATCTTCTTCGTCCACCTCCAGTATTTCCAGCTTTTCCAGCATCTTCACACGGCTCTGCACCTGCAAGGTCTTGGAATAAGTCCCTTTGAAGCGTTCGATGAAATCCTTCGTCTCGGCAATGAACTTCTGTTGCTCGTCATACGCTTTCTGTTGCTGTTCGCGACGCTCCTTGCGCAGTTGCAGGTACTGGCTGTAATTGACTTTATAATCATAGATGCGCCCCATTGTCACCTCGATCGTACGGGTCGTGATATGATCCACGAACGCCCGGTCGTGGCTGATCACCACAACCGCCTGCCCGTTGTCGATCAGGAAATCTTCCAACCATTGGATGGATTCGATGTCGAGGTGGTTGGTCGGCTCGTCCAGCAAAAGCACATCCGGCTTCTTCAACAACAGTTTCGCCAATTCGATCCGCATCCGCCAACCGCCGCTGAACTCGCTTGTCTGGCGGGTAAAGTCTTCGCGGGTGAAGCCAAGTCCCAACAGGGTTTTCTCGATATCGGCATCATAGTTGATCTCTTCGATGGAATAAAACTTCTCGCTCAAGGTCGAGACACGCTCGATCAGTTCCATATAGCTGTCCGAGTCATAATCGGTACGTGTTTCCAACTCTTTGTTGAGAGCGGCGATTTCCGCTTCCATCGCGTGCAGATGGGCAAAAGCCTGGGCGGTTTCGTCAAAAACGGTCCGTCCGTCTTCCGTCATCAAATGTTGCGGAAGATAGGCGATAACAGTGTCTTTCGGTGCGGACACTTTTCCGCGAGTCGGTTCGCGCACGCCAGCCAGAATCTTCAACAAAGTCGATTTACCCGCGCCGTTCTTCCCCATCAGGGCAATCCGGTCTTTCTCGTTAATGACAAAAGATATGTCTGAAAACAATGCGCTACCGCCAAACTCTACTGTTAGTCCGTCTACTGAAATCATATACTATATATAAGAATGTATTGCGTTTATAAAATGAACGGCAAAGGTAAGAAATTAAAAAGGAATATTACAATAAATACAATATCCCCCTCAAAAAGGCGTAATTGGCATAAGCGACTGATTTATATAAATATATTCAAATCGCTTGTTTATTAAAAAATATTACCCTTGCGGGTAATTTGAAAAATATGGGGTAGAAAATCGAATTAGATAGGGGAGTAGTTTCGATTCAGACCAACGGCTTTTTTGAAAAAGAGACAATAAGTCCCTGCTTATACGAGGAGTATCAATACCGACACGCAAGTGACGGCTGTGGCAAAGGTTCAGGCAAAAAGCGGCTTTTGTCCGAAGCCTTCCCAAGATAGTTTTTCCTCCCTATACCTATAGGCATGAATTTGGAAGAGAAAGATCCAGAATTTGAATGGACTTATTGTATATTATTATTTCTTTAACAATAAGACACATTCTTTTTAAATAGCTGTAAATCCCAGTTTTTCATCGGTAAAAAGGGGCCTTTCGTCGTGAGGTGCGCAGTTTTTCACTACGAAGACGGTTGTCGTCGCCATGAAGTCCGATTTCATAGACCCTGAAGTCTGACTTCAAGAGCCATGAGGACGGTCGTCACGGCGATGAAGTCCCTCCTCATGGCGAAAAAGGGTGAAATTTCTTTTGAGATATTCGGAGCGGAGGAAACTTTTGTTTGCTATAAGTGATTCTCCAGGAGTTCAACTTTTCCACAATGTTTGTCGTCCCGTTTTTTTAGTAACAAATATTTTTCGTTTTTCAATTTCTTCCCGACCTGTTTCTGCCTATTGTCAGCGTAACTATTCAGCCAAAGAACCGGTATGCCGGAATGGCTCGCCTTTATCAGACGAGAGCAAGGATGGCATCAAGAGGGGATTGCCCGTTTTTCCAGGCAGTGTCGGCAATGGAATGGAGAGCGTGGAAGGCATCGGCGC
>JAGBDR010000021.1 GCA_017937385.1 Parabacteroides sp. | reverse complement strand
TATAGCGTTGGGGATCCACCTCTTCCCATTCCGAACAGAGAAGTTAAGCCCAACCACGTCGATGGTACTGCGTAAAAGTGGGAGAGTAGATAGCCGCCGTTTTTAGTTAAGAAAGCCGATTCCAATTGGGGTCGGCTTTTTCGTGTTTATAGCGGATGGTTCGGATTTCCCATAAATACTTTATTGGTCTTTGATTTATTTTTGTTTTGTGGATTTTGTGGTATTTTCTTTGATAAATAATAACGTTTTGTTGGTAGATTTACCAAATAAGATATTATCTTCGCTATCCAAATCTAAATGCAGAAAAATAGCTAAAATGAGGAGAAGAACTTTTCTTAAATCATCATTATTAATGACTTCCGGATTGGGGTTTGATACGTATGCCAGGGAAGAAGCCGTAGAAGAGAATGTGCAGGTCAAAAAAACGCATGTCATCTTGATTATGACTGACCAACATCGTGGAGATGCCCTTGGCTGTATGGGAAACTCTGCTGTCATATCGCCTAATCTCGATCGTTTGGCGAAAGAGGGAACTTTGTTTGTTAATGGATATTCGGCTTCTCCGAGTAGTACACCAGCTCGTGCCGGGTTGTTGACAGGTATGTCACCTTGGCATCATGGTATGTTAGGATATGGACGGGTTGCAGAAAAATATACATACGAGATGCCGCAAATGTTGCGCAATCTTGGTTATTATACATTTGGTGTCGGGAAAATGCACTGGTTCCCCCAAAAAGCCCTTCATGGTTTCCATGCTACGTTGATTGATGAGAGCGGACGTGTCGAGTCAAAAGATTTTATCAGTGACTATCGGGAATGGTTTCAGCTTCATGCGCCAGGTGAGAATCCGGATTTGACTGGTATCGGTTGGAATGCCCATGGGGCAGATACCTATAAACTACCGGAGGAGTTGCATCCGACGGCGTGGACGGGTCAGACCGCTTGCGAATTGATTCGAAATTATAATTGTGACAAACCCCTTTTTCTGAAAGTTTCGTTTGCACGTCCTCATAGTCCTTATGATCCTCCCCAGCGTTATCTGGATATGTATAAGGATGTTGATATTCCCAAGCCGTTTATCGGTGATTGGTGTGGCAAATATGCGGAGCGTCTGGATCCGGGAAAGGCGGCTCCGGATGCACCTTTCGGTAACTTCGGGGATGAATATGCGATCAAATCCCGTAGGCATTATTATGCGAATATTACCTTTATCGACGATCAGATTGGAAAGGTCATTGCAGCCTTGAAAGAAAAAGGAATGTATGACAATGCGATCATTTGTTTTACGGCCGATCATGGAGATATGTTGGGCGATCATTATCATTGGCGGAAGACATATCCTTATGAAGGTTCGACTCATATCCCTTATATCGTGAAATGGCCTGACGGAATGTCCAAAACGGTTCCTGCGGGGGCCAAGATCGAGTATCCGGTCGAACTTCGTGATTTTCTGCCTACCTTTATCGAGTTGGCAGGCGGATCCGTACCACCCGATATGGATGGCAAATCTTTGTTGAAACTGGTTCAGGGCCGGGAAAACGAATGGCGCAAATATCTGGATATGGAACACGCTACTTGTTATAGTCCGGATAATTACTGGTGCGCGTTGACCGATGGCAAGATTAAATATGTTTGGAATTTCCATACCGGAAAAGAAGAATTGTTCGATCTTCGGAAAGACCCGAAAGAATTGGTGGAATGTTCTGGCAAGCCGGCTTATGCAGCCCGGCTTAAAGAAATGCGCCAAGCGATGGTTGAACATCTGGCGGAGCGTGGCGAAACGTTCGTGAAAGACGGAAAGTTGGTCGTACGGGAAACGACAATGCTCTATAGTCCTAATTATCCTCAAAAAAAATGATTCGTATAAATACTTTAAACTGTGTATGCTATGATAAGAAAATGGAAATTCCTGCTTGTTGGAGTGAGTTGTGTAATGGGTACAGCCATGGCACAAAATAATCCTATTTTGTTGTTTCCGAAAGGTGCGCCGGGTGAAACAACCAAATTGATTGAAAAGGCTGATACGGATGGGGGAAAGACCGGAGGCGAGACGGTTCTTCGCATCACGAATGTAAGTGAACCGACCATTACCGTTTATCCGGCCTCCGATGAAATGGCAACAGGTGCAGCCGTTGTGGTTTGCCCGGGTGGTGGCTATAACATCCTGGCCTATGATTTGGAAGGTGATGAAATTTGTGAATGGTTGAATAACCTGGGGGTTACCGCTGTTTTGCTGAAATACCGGGTTCCTCGTCGTGAAGGTCGTCCCAAACATGAGGCTCCTTTGCAAGATGTACAACGTGCGATCGGATATGTCCGGGCGCATGCGGAAGAAATGAACCTGGACCCACAACGTATCGGGGTAATGGGATTTTCTGCCGGTGGACATCTTTCGGCAATGGCAAGTAACAATTTCGATAAACGTACCTATCCGGCTGTGGATGCGGCAGATAAAGTCAGTTGCCGTCCGGATTTCTGTCTGTTGGTCTATCCCGCTTACCTGGATGGTGAAAACTTTCAGTTGGCTCCGGATGTAAAGGTCTCTTCTGCCACTCCTCCCACAATGATGATTCAGGCTGAAGATGACAAATCGTATATCAATAGTAGCCTTTTCTACTATTATGCCTTGAAAGAAGCCGGGGTACCCGCTTGGATGCATTTATATAGTAAAGGTGGGCATGGATATGGTCTGAGAGATACGGGAGCTGCTGTAAACGAATGGCCTGACAGAGTTGAAGATTGGTTCCGTGAGATCGGAGTAATAGAATAAAAAAACTAAATTGAGTACAAGGATATCCGATTTTTCGTATCTTTGTACTCACAAATCATGGGGATGACCGGTTTTGACAGCGGGTAGAAGTGGTTTGTAAGCATGTAGTGCGTGGTCGGCTTGCACTTAAATCTCAGACGGCGAACAATTAACTGGCGAAAACAATTACGCTCTCGCTGCTTAATCGAAGAACAGTAGATTGAAGCTTAATCCCTGCAAAAGTTGCGGGGACGTGACATCACCCGGATGCTGTGGCTCCGAAGCGTTCCGATCAGGTGGTGCAGCAATATCGGAGATAGTTTGAAGTAAGCCTCGGACTTCAGGCGAAATTTAGAGGATAAGGTTCAAGTGGGTGGCTTCGGTCTTGCTTGTTCCCGACAATCGAAGGCGAAGATAAACATGTAGAAAGCAGATTAGTTCCTCGTTTGGACGAGAGTTCGAATCTCTCCATCTCCACAAAAAGGCTGGTAGTTCTCACTATCAGCCTTTTTTATTATATATATTTGTCTGTATTCCTGATTTTGTGACAACGTTGTTGTTAGGGAAGAGCTTTGCGCAAATAGACCATATCCACTAACAGTTGTCCGTTTTCGTATATCGGATGATCGTAATTGTCGGTAAAGAAATTGGGGATACGATGCGAATAGCTGAATCCGTTCCGTTTGTAGAAAGGGAGGGTTTGCGGACTATCGCCTGTGCCGACAGTTAAGGTGTCGTATTTTCCCGCATAATGTTCGGAAATAAACCGGATCAATCTTTTCCCATATCCCTGTTTTTGGCATTGCGGATCGGTGGCGATGTTTTTGAGCTCGATCGTTCTGTCTCCTTCATCAGTGACAACGCAAACGGCTTTTACTGTATTCCGGGCGTACAAGGCAAACATTTCTCCCCGTTCGAGATAGCGGTCTATCATCGATTCCTGTTCGTCGGCCAACAACAAGAGATCGAGGAAACGTTTCTTCTGTCGGAGGATTTGCCGGATCTCAAGGGAGTCGTCTGAAACCTGCACGGTTATTTCGTTGAGCGAAAGATGCAGGATCGGAAACGGATGGCCGCTTGGATCGGTTTCATCTCTTCCGGCCATGTCAAACCCTCTGTTCAGATAGAAGGAAGTCGCCTTTTTGTTTTGTTCGTTGACGTCTACCTGGAATATCTGTTTGTGGTAAATGGCAAATTCGATTAATTGACTGCCGTATCCTTTTCCCTGTTCTTCCGGATGGACGAAAAGCATTTCGATCAATTTGTCACTCAGCCCCATGAATGCGGCTATCCGGTTTTGTTCGTTCCGGATGGTGTATAGTTCGACAACCGGAATATATTGGTTCCGGACTAACGGCTTGAAGAACTGGATGTCCTTTTCGGACAGAAAATGATGGGAGCTACGGACGGATGCCTCCCATACTTCTACCAATTCATCTTTTAGCTTTTCTGATTCATTGGGACTGATTGCAGACCAATCTGTTTTTTGTAGCATGAATTTTTAATGACAATGGATTTTTACTGATGGAAAAATTCTTGGAGCAGATGCCGGATAGCAGCTATCGGATGATATAACATCATTCTGGGACCGGCAAAACGCATCACCTCCTGCATCTTCTTGCGCATATCTGGTTTGTAGCAATGAACGGCACATAATCGGCATGTCGTTTTTTTCTCTCCGAAAGGGCAACGTGATAACCGGGCATGAGCATATTGCAAAAGTTCTTTACAATCCGGGCATAATTTCGTATGGCCTTCTTTTTGACGGCAATAGAGGTGGATCATTTGTTCGACAATCTCCTGTTCTTGCCGGATACGGTTTGATGGCATATTGACTTTGTTTTAATGTAATTAGTTCTTACTGATAAGATAACGAACCATATTCAAACAAGGCAGGTGCCTTTTCGTCCCCTTCATGATAAAGCCCCGGACGCGCCACCCGGTCCCAACGGATAAGGGAACGCATATCCTCTTCCGACAGCCCGTGTCCCGCCGATGTCCATTTCTTGCCGTCTTTGCTCCAGGCAAACCGATAGGGAAGTCCCTCTTTCACTTGCATACGCAGATGCAAGGCCGGGGCGGGCAACGGTTGGTCGATCAGTAATTGTTCTTTCCCTTCACGGACGAGTTTTATCTGCAACCGGTCGCCGACGCAACCATAAGCGATATAGTTGTTGTTGTCTCCGTAGAGCGTGATACCTTTCCAACTATCGTTTTGGTTGGTGATGCCGGCCTCCCATGTATAGTCCGGAACGGCTGGACGAAGACAAAGTGCCTCCCCGGATTTGTATCCCGGCTTGGGAGATCCGCTCAGCCGCAACCTGCCCGCTTCGGTTTGAGCCTGGACATTCGAGTAAGGATAGTTC
Organism: Parabacteroides sp.; assembly: GCA_017937385.1. Taxonomy (GTDB): domain Bacteria; phylum Bacteroidota; class Bacteroidia; order Bacteroidales; family Tannerellaceae; genus Parabacteroides. Next base: position 22,824 of record JAGBDR010000021.1, on the reverse strand, counting down.
CAGCTCCATTCCGGGCGCAGTTCCGAACCGGTAAAATGATCGAAGAAACCGGTTACCGGCTCTTGCACGCAATCGGCAAAAGGCATCGGTTGTGCCAGGCGGGCATATTCGCCGGTGACGAAATAGGGCCAGTTATCCTCTCCGAAGCGCAGTTCCTGAAGGTGGGGTTGACGACCTAAAAAGAAATCACTGCCATTCGTATAGGCGTGACAGAGATAAAACATGCGTCCGTCAGGAGTCGTTGTCAGCGTGCCGTGACCGATGGATTGTATCTCGTCGCTTCCGTGGAGGATCGGATTTCCCTTATACTTCTCATAAGGCCCTTCGAGCTTCTTCGAGCGGGCGACGGCTACGGCATAATCGCTGTTGGGACCGCAACACCCGTTGATCGCGTAGATCAGATAGTAGTAGCCATCCTTTTTGAACCAGTGCTGCCCTTCCATCCCCACACGTTCGTCGTCGCGGAGCAGGCTGAACGGCTTGCCGGCAAGTTTCAACCCGTCCGGAGTCAGTTTGCCGGCGAGGAGTTCGATCGGCCGGTCGTCCAGTCCATAGGCTTTCCAACTGATATACAAATCCCCCTTGTCTTCGAGAACAAAGGCATCGATCGCTTCCGTCCCGAATTCGACTACCGGCCCGTGATCCTTGAATTTGCCGGTCGGCGAGTCGGAGGTGGCTACCCCGATGTAGGAAGTGTTGTTCGACTTCTTCCGTGCGGTATAGTATACGTACACCTTGCCGTTATGATAATACCATTCGGGTGCCCAAAACGACGATCGGGTCCATTCCGGTTGCTGCTCGAATATATGTCCGGTTTGTTTCCAGTTGACCAAGTCTTTCGAGGTGAATACCGGATAGTAGGGAGCCCATTCGGAGGAAGTCCCCGTTGCATAATACGTTTCGTCGATCCGCAAGATAGACGGATCGGCAACATCCCCGTGAATGACCGGATTGGTGAAATAGGCCTGTTGCTGGGCCATACTTGCGCCGGAAAACAGGGCGGAGCCTAACAAGGCGATGAAGAATCTGTTCATGGTCTGTCAAAAAAACACGAATTAGTGATTGGTCAGAATTTGATGGTTACAAATCTACTGGATAAAACGGAGCTATCCAAAAAATCCTTTTACTTTTGCCGTATAAAACGTTTTGATTCGGAAAAAGCATGGACAAACTTCACTATTTTGCAGATTCTATCCCTCTTTTCCCCTTACCGGAAAAGTTCACCTATCCGTTCCATTACACCCCGCATCCTCTTTGTGTGGCGGCGGCGGACGAGGTCGGTCGCTATGTGGAGGCAAACGGAGAGTGGCAGGAGGAATTGCGGAAAGGGAAGATGTTCGGCGTTTTGGTTGTCCGTACAGATGCAGGCGAAGTCGGCTATTTGGCCGCTTTTTCCGGCATCTTGGCTGGGAAGAACCGGCATGCTTACTTCGTGCCTCCGGTCTATGATGTGCAGGAGCCGGACGGCTTTTTCAGGGTTGAAGAAGAACGGATATCGGGAATCAACAGGCAGATCGAGGAGTTGCAGGCAGACGCGCGATATCAAGATTGCAAACGGCGATTCGCAGATGAGACACGCCTTGCCGGACAGGTTTTGGAGGAGATGCGGGAACGGATGAAAGCTGCCAAGGAAGAACGGGACCGGTTGCGTTCGGCCGCCATACCGATTCACCCGGACGAGCTGATCCGCGAAAGCCAGTTCCAGAAAGCGGAACTCAAACGGCAGAAACAATTTTGGAAGAACCGCCTTGCTTCTCTCCGGGCGGAGATCGAGGAACACGAGAAGGAGATTGAACGTCTCAAGACGGAACGCAAAACCCGTTCGGCCGCCCTCCAGCAATGGCTTTTCCGGCAGTTCCGTATGCTGAACGCCCGTGGGGAAGAACGGGATCTGTGCGACCTGTTTGAAGATACCGCCCAGAAGACACCGCCGGCCGGTGCAGGTGAGTGTGCGGCCCCCAAGCTCTTGCAATATGCTTACTTGAACGGTTGGCAACCGCTTGCGATGGCAGAATTCTGGTGGGGAGATTCTCCGAAAAACGAGATCCGCCGGCATGGATATTATTATCCGGCCTGTACCGGGAAATGCGGACCGATCTTGAAGCACATGTTACAAGGCTTGCGCGTCGAGGAGAACCCGTTGGAAACGGATATGCACCGGGATGCGGAGTTGGAGATCGTCTATGAAGACGAATGGCTGTCGGTGGTGAACAAGCCGGCCGGTATGTTGTCGGTCCCCGGAAAGTCGGATCTCGATTCCGTCTACAGCCGGGTGCGGCGGATGTATCCCGAAGCGACCGGTCCGATGATCGTGCACCGCCTGGATATGGCGACCTCAGGCCTGATACTTATCGCCAAGACGAAAGAAGTGCACCAGAATTTGCAGGCACAGTTCAAGAACCGGACGGTATGCAAGCGGTATGTCGCCTGGCTGGATGGTCACGTGGAGGAAAAAGAGGGCCGCATCGAACTCCCTCTCCGTCCGGATCCCGAAGACCGGCCGAGGCAAGTGGTCGATGCGCTTCATGGGAAACCGGCCGTGACGGACTATCACGTGTTGCGACGCGGAGGGAAGGACGGTCCGCGCGCCGTCCCAACGACGTTTGTTTCTTTTGCCCCGAAAACGGGGCGCACGCACCAATTGCGTGTCCATGCCGCTCATCCGCTTGGCCTGAATGCCCCGATTGTCGGGGATGAATTATATGGCAGGAAAGCGGACCGCTTGTATCTGCATGCCGGATACTTGGGTTTTGTACATCCTGTTTCCGGCGTGTATGTGGAGGTGGAAAAAGAATCCGGGTTCGACAACCGGTGGTAATCCGTTCTGCCATTTCTTCGATAACGGCGGAATCATTATGGGATGCCTATGGAATAAAAGTTCCATGCCCATGGCATTTCGTTTCCATGCCCATGAAATTCAGGTTCCATGCCTATGGAATAAACCACCTCATTCGATGTAGATCATTTTTTTCGTCATCCCACCGTCGACCGTTACGTTCTCGCCGTTCATGAAGTCGTTTTCCTCTTGGCAGATGAACAGGCACATACGGGCGATATCTTCCGGTTTGCCGACTCGTCCCGACGGATGTTGGGCATGGTCTTCCGGGCGGAGTTGTTCGTAGTCGCGCGTTTCGATCCAGCCCGGCGAGATGGAATTGACCGTGATATGCCACGGGGCAAGCGAGAGCGCAAGGGCATGTGTCAGCGAATAGATGCCCCCTTTGGAGGCCGCATATCCCTCGCAGCCCGGCTCGCTCATCAAGTAGCGGGTGGAGCCGATATTGACAATCCGGCCGAACGGATTGGGCGATTCCTGCGACTGGCGGTGAATGGCCAACTTGCGGGAGGTGATGAAAACCGGACGCAGATTCACTGACAATATCCGGTCGAAATCTTCCACACGGGTTTCTGTGATTGGAGAAAAGCAACTGATTCCTGCGTTGTTGATCACGATATCGATGTCGCCCCATTCCTTGAAAAGCTGTTGCATGCAGTTCTCCAGTGCTTCCTGGTCGCTTACGTCGGCGAGGAAGAAAGTAGTCCCGGTCTGCAACGCCGTCTCTTTTCCCGCCGCTTCGTTCCGGTCGCAAAATGCCACGCGGTGTCCGGCCGAGCGGAACGCCTTTACGATCGCTTTGCCGATGCCTTCCGCACCGCCTGTCACAAAGACTCTCCTGGTTTTGTGGATGACGGCCGCTTTTCTGCCCTTGTACGGGCGGTTCGCGAACGCTCCCTTGTTGGATTTATATTCTTCATATTTCTTTTCCAGATAATTGTCTGCCATAATGGATTGTTTTATTTGTAGGATGGCAAAAGTAATCATAATTAAACAAAAAGGAACGCTTTTGCCGTATAAACCTTTTTTCGTACCTTTGTGCGTTTCCTCCATTGGGAGAGGAAGATAAATACGATTTCAAATTTGTATAGGAAATGAGAAAAACAGTATTATATGGCGTTTTAGCCTTGTGCTGGGTGGTGTTGAACTCTTGTTTGGGAGATCCGGCCACCCAGTTGACGATGGCAAATCAGGCCGGAGTCGTGGTGACCGGATACGGACCGGGAAAGGCTGTTTATACCAAAGGCGACGTGGTGGTCTCTTCGGAAGACTTCCAGAAAGCCAATGTGGAAGACGGAGAGTGTATTTTGTTTGACTATTCCATCGATTACGGGCTGGCGGACAAGATGGGAGTGGGGACGGATACCGCTTATACCGAAGCGGTTATCTATGAAAATACGATTTCGGAGGTCAACCGTTGGAATTTTTACCGTACACTGACCGATACGTCCGTCGTAGCGGAGGGTGAATTGCTGCTCTCTTCCCTCCAGGCGCGTTCCGCTTACATCAAAGGCCATTTGTTCCTGTTTGCGGAGATGAGCAATCACCCTGCCAACCAGGTGGATAGCTTCTCCCTATCCTATAACCCGGATAGGTTGTTGGGAGACGATCAGATTTACAGCCTCTACCTCCGCACGATCCGGATAAAAGCGGACACGACGAAAGGCGAGTCGATGATTATTCCTTGTGCGTTCAATATCGAAGATTTGGTGAGAGAGGCGGAAAAGGAGCATTTGGATGAACTGAAGTTCCGGATCAACTATGCCTATTCATTCGGGAAAGACTCGGCGTCGGTCAACTGGAGAAGTTCCGATGTATTTACAATAGACTTGGCGGGAAAAGACAAATAAGAACGGCAAACAAAGTAGCAAACAAGTAGTATAGAAAGATGTATAAAGAGATATTCAAATGGGTTGTAGCCATCATTTCCCAACCGGCAAAGGCTTGGGAGATCCTGACGAGAAAGGAAGAGAATGACGATGAGTTTTTATCGCGGTTTGTCTATCCCCTGATCGGATTCGTTACGCTTGCAGCTTTTTTAGGCGTGTTGTTTACCCGGAAAGAATTTGATGTCGAACTGGCGCTGAAGTCGTCTATTCGGACATTGGTCGCCGCGTTCGGCGGTTTTTACCTGACTTCCTATCTGTTGAACGAACTTTGGCAGGGATTGTTCAAGCGGGAGAAGAATATGAAGTTGTGTCAGCGCTTTGTCGGCTATTCGTCTTCGTTGATGTTTGCTTTGAATATCGTGTTGATGTTGCTTCCTGAGTTTTTCTTTTTGCGTATATTCGTGCTGTATACGTTCTATATCGTATGGGAAGGGGCCGGCTCTTATATGCAGGTGGAAGAGGCGGTCCGCCTGAAGTTTGTCGGGATTGTGACTGCTCTGATTTTGTTGACACCCTGGCTGATCGAGGTCGTCCTTTCCATGCTGATGCCCGGTTTGCGTTTTTGATAGAAGAATAAGATGAAAGAAAAGATTAGTAATAATATACAGATAAAGAACAAGCGGGCGACTTTCGACTATGAGTTGCTCGACACGTTTACGGCAGGTATCGTGCTGACCGGTACGGAGATCAAGTCGATCCGCCTGGGAAAGGCGAGCCTGGTCGATACGTTTTGTATTGTGGAGAAAGGCGAATTGTGGGTAAAGAATATGTATGTGGCTGAATATTTCTACGGAACCTACAACAACCATACGGCCCGCCGTGACCGCAAGCTGTTGCTGACCAAAAAGGAATTGCGGAAGATTGAAAGTGCGGCCCGCAATAATGGCTTTACGATTGTTCCGACACGCCTTTTCATCAATGAGAAAGGACTGGCCAAAGTCGTTGTCGCAATCGCCAAAGGAAAGAAGGAATATGACAAACGCGACTCGATCAAGGAGCGGGATGACCGCCGGGAGATGGATCGCGCGTTTAAACGGAATTGAAAGGATTTGTGATTTATGATGTATGATTTATGCGCCACAGAATAAATCATAAATCATAAACCGCAAATCATAAATCATAGCATGGATAAAGAAATCTTTTTGAATCTCCTGAAAGAACGTATTTTGATTCTGGACGGAGGAATGGGTACGATGGTCCAGGGATTTAAACTGACCGAGAAAGACTATCGCGGAGAACAGTTTGCCGCTTGGACAAGCGATTTAAAAGGGAACAACGACCTGTTGTGCATCACCCGGCCGGATGTGGTCAAATCGATCCATCGCCAGTATCTGGATGCCGGTGCCGATATTTTTACGACCAACACGTTCAATGCAAACGCCATCTCGATGGAAGATTACGGTATGCAGGGGCAAGTGCGGAACATCAACTTAGCCGCCGGACGGTTGGCCCGCGAGGTCGCTGACGGCTTTATGGCGGAACATCCGGAGCGCACGATCTTTGTTGCCGGTTCCGTCGGCCCGACCAATAAGACGGCTTCGATGAGTCCCGATGTGAGCGATCCGGCTTACCGGGCTGTTACCTATCTGGATTTGTATGCCGCCTATAAGGAACAGGTGGATGCGTTGGTTGACGGGGGCGTGGATCTCGTCTTGTTTGAAACGACTTTCGACACGTTGAACGTGAAAGCCGGGCTGGAAGCCGCCGAAACCGTGCTGAAAGAAAAGGGCAAGGACTTGCCGATTATGCTTTCTCTGACGTTGTCGGCCCAGGGAGGACGTACGTTTTCCGGGCAGACTTTGCTTGCGTTCTTGGCTTCCGTACAACATGCTAATATTGTAAGTATCGGGTTGAACTGTTCTTTCGGTGCTGCCGATATGAAGCCCTACCTGGCAGAATTGGCCAAACAGGCTCCTTATTATATAAGTGCTTATCCGAATGCCGGCTTGCCGAACAGCTTCGGCACGTATGATGAGACACCGGAAACAATGGCGATTCATGTAAAGGCCTTTATCGACGAAGGGCTGGTGAATATCGTGGGAGGCTGTTGTGGGACGACGCCGGCCCATATCGCTAAATATCCCGAATTGGTAAAAGGCGCCAAACCGCATGTGCCGGCCCCGAAGCCTGAGGGGCTTTGGTTGTCGGGACTGGAACAATTGACAATTGACAATAGTCAATTCGTTACCGTCGGTGAGCGGTGCAACGTGGCCGGTTCCCGTAAGTTCTTGCGGTTGATCAAGGAAGGTAATTATGAGGAGGCTTTGACGATTGCCCGCAAACAGGTGGAGGATGGTGCGCAGGTGATCGACATCAATATGGACGACGGTATGTTGGATGGCGTGAAAGAGATGACGACTTTCTTGAATCTGATCGCTTCCGAGCCGGATATCGCCCGTGTCCCCGTAATGATCGACTCGTCCAAATGGGAGGTGATCGAAAAGGGGTTGATGTGTGTGCAAGGGAAAAGCATCGTCAATTCGATTTCCTTGAAAGAGGGAGAGGCGGTTTTCCTCCAACACGCTGCCCGTATCAAGCAATTGGGTGCTGCTACGGTCGTCATGGCTTTTGATGAAAAAGGGCAGGCCGATACTTTTGAGCGGAAGGTTGAGGTGTGTGAGCGTGCCTATCGTCTTCTGGTGGAGAAAGTATGTTTTAACCCGAACGATATTATATTTGATCCGAACGTATTGGCCATTGCTACCGGTATGGAGGAACATAACGGGTATGGCCTCGACTTTATCCGTGCTGTGGAATGGATCAAGAAGAACCTGCCGGGCGCAAAGGTGAGCGGGGGTGTCAGCAACCTTTCGTTTGCGTTCCGTGGCAATAATTATGTCCGGGAGGCTATGCATTCCGTATTCCTCTATCATGCCATCAACAAAGGCATGGATATGGGGATTGTGAATCCCTCGTCGTCTGTGCTCTATGAAGAGATCGAACCGGCTTTCCGCACGCTGTTGGAAGATGTCGTTTTGGCACGCCGGGCAGAGGCCGTAGAAGAACTTTTGCAATGGACAATTGACAATGGACAATTGACAATTAAGAAGGATGAGACACCTAATCGTCAATTGTCCATTGTTAATTGTCCATTGGAAGCGCGTTTGGAAAACGCGCTGATAAAGGGTGTCGGAGATCATCTGGAAGCCGATTTGCAGGAAGCGTTGAAGAAATATCCGCGTGCGGTGGATATCATCGAAGGACCGCTGATGAGCGGAATGAACAAGGTCGGCGAGTTGTTCGGTGCCGGTAAGATGTTCCTGCCTCAGGTGGTCAAGACTGCCCGTACGATGAAAAAGGCCGTTGCCATCCTGCAACCGGCCATTGAGGCGGAACAAAGGCAATTGACAATTGACCATGGACCATTGACAATGGATAATGGTTCCTCGAAAAAGGCCGGGAAGATTCTGTTTGCGACGGTGAAGGGCGATGTGCATGACATCGGGAAGAATATTGTCTCGATCGTGCTGGCATGCAATAACTATGAGGTAATAGATTTGGGAGTGATGGTCCCGGCGGATGTGATCGTGAAGAAAGCCATCGAAGAAAAACCCGACCTGGTTTGTCTTTCCGGCTTGATCACACCTTCGCTCGAAGAGATGGTGCATGTGACCGACGAGATGCAGAAAGCCGGCCTGAATATTCCCATAATGGTGGGCGGTGCTACGACTTCGAAGTTACATACAGCCGTTAAGATCGCTCCTCATTATGACTATCCGGTCATTCATGTGTTGGATGCCTCGCAGAACCCGTTGATCGCAGCCAAACTCTTGAATCCGGATACGCGCGATGCCTATATTGCTCAACTGAACGAAGAGTATGAGGCGCTACGTGCCTCCCTGAACAAGAAAAAAGAGAAACTGGTCTCCTTGGCGGAGGCCCGGATGAACCGTCCGGTGATCGACTGGGCCTCCTATCATCCGGTCGTTCCGGCCCAGAGCGGAGTGCAGGTGATACCGACTATCCCGTTGGAGGAGATCATCCCTTATATCCATTGGACTTTCTTCTTCAATGCTTGGAAGCTGAACGGGCGTTTCTCTGAAATTTCGCAAGTTCATGATTGCGATGCTTGCCGTGCCGCTTGGCTGGCCGGATTCCCGGAAGCAGACCGGGCGAAGGCATCGGAGGCTCTGCAGCTTTATAAAGATGCGGTCAGGTTGTTGGATCGTCTGGTCGAGATGAAAGCCGAGTATTGCAAGGCAGTCTATGGTTTCTTCCCGGCCTGGAGCGATGGAGATAACATCCGGATAGGCGAGACTTGTCTTCCGGTTTTGCGCCAGCAGGCGGAGAAAGAGGAAGGGGTCTATAAGTCGTTGGCAGACTATGTGATGCCGGTATCGGAAGGGCGTACGGATTATGTCGGCGCCTTCGTCGTGACGGCTGGTGTCGGTGCTGAATCTTTAAGAGAGCGGTTCGAGCAGGAGGGCGATACTTATAACTCCGTATTGTTACAAACCTTGACCGACCGTCTGGCTGAGGCTACCGCTGAATATCTCCATGAAAAGGTCCGTAGGGAATATTGGGGATATGCTCCGGATGAATCGCTTTCCATCTCCGATTTGTACAAGGTGAAATATCAGGGAATACGGCCGGCTGTCGGCTATCCTTCATTGCCGGACCAGCTTTTGAACAGGACGTTGGACGAGTTGTTGGATATGTCGCGGATCGGAGTCAGGCTGACGGAAAACGGTGCGATGTATCCGACGGCAACGATTAGCGGCCTTTATCTGGCACATCCGGATGCGCAATACTTCATGATCGGCCCCATTGATGAGGAGCAGATGAAGGATTATGCCCGCCGTCGGAATTTGCCGGAAACGGAAGTCAGGAAATTGTTGAATAAAAACTTATCCCATTGAAACGCATACGCCGGATTGTCTTGTCTCTCCTTTTAGTCGCTATCTGGTTTACCATGCGTTCACTGGGAGCAGGCGAGGCGTATGCCCGGAATGTCTATCCGTATGTATCGGCTGTCTTGTCCCGTTTTTCCTCTCTTTTCCCTTTTCGGTGGGCGATTGCCTGATCTATGGAAGTATTGCCGGGTTGCTTGTTTATGGTGGTTGTGCCGTTGCCGGCAAATGTTCGGGAAAGAAGTTCGCAGGGCGGATAATTGAATATCTCTTGTGGGTGTATGCCTGGTTCTATCTGGCATGGGGATTGAATTATTTCCGGCAGGACTTTTTCACCCGGACGGGGATTCCGTATGCCGTTTATTCCGCTGATACTTTCCGTTCGTTTCTGTCCGCTTATACAGACTCGTTGAACGCCTCTTTTCTTCCCGTAGAGGAGGTCGACCGGGCGCTTGTCGCGGAGGAAATCCGAAAGGGTTATTGTGAGATTGCCGGGCGTTTTTCTCTGGTTGCTCCTGCCAGGCATCTGCATCCGAAGCCGATGTTGGTCCCTTCGTTGATGAGTGGTGTGGGCGTTTTGGGCTATATGGGGCCGTTCTTTTCTGAGTATAATTTGAATCCCGACCTGCTTCCCGTCCAATATCCGTTTACCTACGCACACGAGATGGCGCATGTGTTGGGCATATCCAGCGAGGCGGAAGCGAACTTGTACGGCTTTCTGGTCTGTTCTCGTTCGGATGTGCCGGAAATCCGTTTTTCAGCTTACTTGGCCTTGTTGCCATACGTGCTGAGCAATGCTTTCCAGCTTCTGCCGGAAGACGAGTTTAACCGATGGAAAGAGACGATCTCTCCCGAAGTAAAAGACGTTTACAACCGGAAAACCGCTTATTGGGAGGATTTGTACAACCCGCTTATCGGCGAAATCCAAAGTACTGCCTACAACTGGTTCCTGAAAGGCAACAACATCCCCTCCGGCCGGAAGAACTATTCGGAGGTGGTGGCGTTGTTGATGGCTGTGAAGTGAGTAGGACGCTGGGTCAAGACTGCTGTTGTTTCTGTTCGATGATGATTTCATCGGCAATGTATTCATCGCTCATGGTGATGAGCGGATATGTGTCGTTGAGCAGGAGTGGATAGATTTTGCTGTTGTAAAACAGGTGCAATGCCTTGATGGGGGAAATATTCAGTTGCTCGGCGAGTCGCATGACAATGCGACTGTATTTGTTCCATACTAAGACATCGATCATATCATTTGCGGTTTAATGGTGAAACATTGTTGGAATGACAAGCATTCGTCGATTAATTGCTGGTTTAGCAAGCAGATTTGATTGTGTATTTGCATGGTACTTCCATGAAAGACTTTCATATTAATTCTCCTTCCCTTTATAATATGACTCCCAGTTGTAAAGGGCTTCTATAAGCGTATCAGCGATATACTCTCGGCTTTGTGTATGGAGCACATCGTACATTCCAATCAAATAGCGTGTAATGAGATCGACTTTTTCCAAACGGTTATAAAGTTCAGGAGCCGGGATACCTGTCTTTTGTGCGGCACTTTCGATAGCAAAGACTACGAATTCCATGACTCTGTCATTTATGGGTCGGGAGGTGTATATTGTCGCTTGTTGCATATTCTAATCATTTATACTTTATCACCTCACAAAAGTATCAATAAATCGAGAAAAGAGAAAGTTTTTTCTAATTCGAATTAAATCACTACCTTTGCGACAATTTTTTTAGAAGACAGATAATTATAGATAACGCGATATGAGTAAGAAATTTGCCGAATACTCGAAATTTGACTTGTCGAACGTCAATAAAGAGGTGCTGAAGAAATGGCAGGATGGCGACATCTTCCATAAGAGTCTTGAAATCCGCGAAGGACATCCCTCGTTTGTATTTTATGAAGGGCCTCCTTCTGCAAACGGTATGCCCGGTATTCACCACGTGATTGCCCGTTCGATCAAGGATATTTTCTGTCGTTATAAGACCATGAAAGGGTGTCTTGTCAACCGTAAGGCGGGATGGGATACGCACGGACTTCCGGTTGAGTTGGGTGTCGAAAAATCATTGGGCATAACCAAAGAGGATATTGGCAAAAAGATCTCTGTGGCTGACTATAATGCCGCCTGCCGTCGTGATGTGATGAAGTTCACGAAGGAATGGACCGACCTGACGCAGAAGATGGGGTATTGGGTGGACCTCGAAAACCCTTATATCACCTACGACAACCGCTACATCGAAACCTTGTGGTATCTGTTGAAAGAGCTCTATAAGAAAGGATTGCTTTACAAGGGCTACACGATCCAGCCCTATTCGCCGGCTGCCGGAACAGGGCTTAGCTCGCACGAGTTGAACCAGCCGGGCTGCTATCGCGATGTGAAAGATACGACTTGTACGGCCCAGTTCCGCATTCTCGATCCGAAACCGGAAATGGTGGAGTTCGGCGAACCGTTCTTCCTGGCATGGACCACTACCCCGTGGACATTGCCTTCCAACACCGCTCTTTGCGTGGGCCCGAACATCACCTATGTGGCTGTCCAGACCTACAATCCTTACACCGGTATGCCGATGACGGCTGTTTTGGCTAAGGACTTGTTGCATGTCTATTTCAATCCGAAAGCGGCCGACTTGGCTCTGGACGATTATAAGCCGGGCGATAAGTTGGTGCCGTTCAAAGTGGTTGGCGAATGGAAAGGACCGGAGCTGGCCGGCATGCACTACGAACAATTGATCCCGTGGGTGAATCCGGGCGAAGGCGCTTTCCGGGTCATCACCGGCGATTATGTAACGGTTGAAGACGGTACGGGTATCGTCCATATCGCTCCGACCTTCGGTGCCGATGACGACCGGGTGGCAAAAGCAAGCGGCATTCCTCCTTTGATGATGACCGACAAGGACGGAAACCGCCGTCCGATGGTCGATATGACCGGCAAATTTTATCTGTTGGAAGACCTCGACCCCGAATATGTCCAGGCCAACATGAATGCCGCCGACTACGATCCGTGGCAGGGTAAGTTCGTGAAGAACGCCTACGACCCGACGAAAGGCGAAAAAGACGAAACGCTGGATATCGAAATCTGCATGATGCTGAAAGCGCAGAACCGCGTCTTCCGCATCGAAAAGCATGTGCACAACTATCCGCATTGCTGGCGCACGGACAAACCCGTGTTGTACTACCCGCTGGATAGCTGGTTTATCCGTACGACCGCTTGCCGCGAGCGGATGATCGAACTGAACAACACAATCAACTGGAAACCGCAGAGCACCGGCACAGGACGTTTCGGCAAATGGCTGGAAAACCTGCAAGACTGGAATCTGAGCCGGAGTCGCTATTGGGGGACACCGTTACCCATCTGGCGTACGGAAGACGGGGCGGAGGAAATCTGTATCGGTTCGGTTGAAGAGCTGTACAATGAAATAGAAAAGTCCGTACAAGCCGGACGGATGGAATCCAACCCCTACAAGGAATTAGGTTTCCAGCCGGGCGAATATACAAAGGAAAACTACGAAAAGATCGACCTGCACCGTCCGTATGTGGACGATGTGATCCTGGTTTCTGCAAGCGGCAAGCCGATGAAGCGCGAGACCGACCTGATCGACGTCTGGTTCGATTCCGGCGCGATGCCTTACGCGCAGATCCATTATCCGTTCGAAAACAAGGAAATCTTCGACGACCGCAAGGTCTATCCGGCCGACTTCATTGCCGAAGGGGTGGACCAGACACGCGGATGGTTCTTCACATTACATGCGATCGCCACGATGGTATTCGATAGCGTTTCCTATAAAGCCGTCGTTTCGAATGGTTTGGTGCTGGACAAGAACGGCAACAAGATGTCCAAACGCCTGGGCAATGCCGTCGATCCGTTTGCCACGATCGAGCAGTACGGATCCGACCCGCTGCGCTGGTACATGATTACGAATGCCTCTCCGTGGGATAACATCAAATTTGATATCGACGGTATCGAAGAGGTGCGCCGCAAATTCTTCGGTACATTATATAATACCTATTCATTCTTCGCCTTGTATGCGAATGTGGACGGCTTCGACTACTCCGAGCCGGATGTGGTGTGGGAGGAACGTCCCGAAATCGACCGTTGGATCCTGTCGTTGCTCAATTCGCTGGTGAAGGATGTCGACGGATTTCTGGAAGCCTACGAGCCGACCCGTGCCGGACGTGCGATCTCCGATTTCGTCAACGACAACCTGAGTAACTGGTATGTGCGCCTGAACCGCCGCCGTTTCTGGGGAGGAGGCATGACGGCCGACAAGTTGTCTGCTTACCAGACGCTCTACACCTGTCTGGAAACAGTTGCCAAGTTGATGGCCCCGATCGCGCCTTTCTATGCAGACCAGCTGTTCTGCGACCTGATTGCTGCTACCGGGCGTGAGAAGGTGGCTTCGGTCCACCTGTCCGACTTCCCGGTTTGTAATGAGGCATGGATCGACAAGAACCTGGAAGAACGCATGCAGATGGCGCAGGCGGTCTCCTCGATGGTGTTGGCTTTGCGCCGCAAGGTGAATATCAAGGTCCGCCAGCCGCTGCAGACCATCATGGTCCCTGTTGTGGATGCCCACCAGCAGGAGAGCATCGAGGCGGTGAAGACACTGATCCTGAACGAAGTCAACGTGAAAGAGTTGAAGTTTGTCGATAACGCAGCTGGCATCTTGGTGAAGAAGATCAAGCCGGACTTCAAGAAGTTAGGCCCGCGCTACGGCAAGATCATGAAAGCCTTGGCCGCCGCTATCCAGACGATGAGCCAGGACGAAATCAACGCATTCGAGAAAGCCGGCACCTTCACGCTGGCCGTCGAAGGACAGGAAGCCGTGATCGAACGGGCCGACGTCGAGATCATCTCCGAAGACATACCGGGCTGGCTGGTTGCCAACGAAGGCCGTCTGACCGTCGCATTGGACATCACCGTGACGGAAGCCCTCCGCAAGGAAGGCCTGGCGCGCGAGCTGGTGAACCGCATCCAGAACCTGCGCAAGAGCAGCGGCTATGACATCACCGACAAGATTACCGTTACCATCCTTTCCAACGACGGGATGGATGAGGCGATCCGAGACTTCAATGCCTATATCGCCAACCAGGTATTGGCTGTATCTGTGGAGATTACGGATGCGATCAGCGATGCGGCCGAACTGGATTTCGAAGACTTCAAGCTCTCGGTCCGGATTGAAAAAGCGTAAATATTCAGTGAATATTGGCTAATTAATAATGAACAATGGAAGAATTGCTTATATTTGCGCACAAGAGGAAGAAATTTCTTCCTCTTGATTGTTTATTATTTATTATTTCATTCTTAATTGTTAATTATTAATTTGAAAAAAACTATGGCAGAAAAGACAAGATATTCGGATGCCGAACTCGAGGAGTTCCGCGCCATAATATTGGAAAAGCTGGAGAAAGCGAAAAAAGATTTTGATATGTTGCGGGGAGGAGTCATGAACTCCGAAGGCAATGATGTCGCCGATACATCTCCTACATTCAAAGTATTGGAGGAGGGTGCTGCCACTCTGTCGAAAGAGGAGGCCGGCCGTTTGGCCCAGCGCCAGATGAAGTTTATCCAGAACTTGCAGGCCGCCTTGATCCGGATTGAAAACAAGACATACGGCATTTGCCGCGAAACCGGCAAATTGATCCCGAAAGAGAGATTACGGGCGGTGCCTCACGCCACGTTGAGTATAGAAGCTAAACAGGGAGGTGCCAAGTAAATGAGATATTCGAAAGGTTGGGGAGCAGCATTGATCGTGATGCTGCTCCTTATTCTTGACCAGGCGCTTAAAATATGGATCAAGACTCACTTGCAGCTGCATGAGAGCATTGAGATTACCCCATGGTTTTATCTCTACTTCACCGAGAATCCGGGAATGGCATTCGGCATAGAGGTGATCGGCAAGCTGTTTTTGTCGGTCTTCCGGATTGTAGCCGTCGGGTTTATCGGGTATTACCTCCATACGTTGGTGAAGCAAAACTACGCCTTTGGCTTTATTGCCTGCATCTCGTTGATCTTTGCAGGGGCGGTCGGGAATATCATCGACTCCATTTTCTATGGAGTGGTGTTCGACCATAGTTTCGGGCAGGTCGCCACGTTTATGCCCGAAGGGGGCGGCTATGCCGGCTGGCTGCACGGGAAAGTGGTCGATATGTTCTATTTCCCATTGATACAGACGGAGTTTCCCGATTGGCTTCCGGTGTGGGGCGGACAAGAGTTTATCTTTTTCCGGCCGATCTTCAATCTGGCCGACTCGGCGATCTGCGTAGGTGTCTTTCTGTTGTTGCTTTTCTATCGTCAAACCTTATCGACCAGTCTTTCAAAAGAAAAATAGGAGGATTCATGCGGAACAGGCTGTATAGATATAGTGTCGTTTTGCTGTTGGGAGCCTTGATGGCCACCTGTAGCAAAGTGCCGGATGGCATTCTTTCGGAAAAGAAGATGCAAGCCGTACAGCTGGATATGCAATTGGCGGAAGCCATGATCAGCGTGAACAGCCAGGACTTTCCCGATAATGCCCATAAGGAGGCTCTCTACCAGTCTATTTTCCGCAAATACCGCATCACGCAAGCCGAATATGACAGCTCGCTTGTCTGGTATGGGCGGCATCTGGACATCTATATGAAAGTGTACGACCGCGTGTTGGCCGACCTGAACAAACGGCAGAACGAGTTGGGCGACGTGCAGGCTTCGGCAGCACCCGTTTCCCGGCAAGACTCGGTAGACATCTGGCCTCGCCGGACCTCCTTGCGGTTGGAGCCTGACGCCTTGTTCAACGGCGTGACGTTCGACATCAAACCGGAAACGAACTATTCGTCCGGCAGCTCGTTTGTCTTGGGCATGCAGGTCTGGGGCCTTCACAAGGGATTGGCCCATCAACCGGAAATACGCATCAGCGCCGACCAGGGCGATACGACTGTGACGGTCCATGACAAGCTGCTTCACGACGGCTATCACGAGACCGTATTGAAGACAGTGTCGACCAAACAGGTCAGACGCGTGTACGGATATATCTTCCTGAACAACGCCGGCTCTTCTTACCACAAGGTCTATCTGGACAGTCTGAACCTGATGAAATATAACTACGGCCGCCTGTCCGGTATGGCAAAAGATACCGCTGCCGTGCGGAAACAGGAGGTGAAATAGAGATACGATATGCGCAGAGTCGCTTCCCATTACGTCTATTGGAACGGGCTTTTCCGGATGCACTACGTCGAGCTGGACGACGCTGGATGCCTGGCCGGCATCTATCCGTTGGAGGGCGAGATCGCAGGGACCGAGTTCTACGACGGCATCCTTTTCCCGGTCGTGGAAGGCGGCAAGACGTTTCATGCCGATGGAACGAAAATCCCATGCCGATGGAAGCGCGGTTCGATGCCGATGGAATCCGGTTCCGATGCCTATCGGAAATTAGGGCTTCCGCAAGCGGCCGAAATCGGTAAAGCCGCCGTTCTGTTGTTATTGAGCGGCGTTTCCCTGGCGGCGGCGGAATTCGGCACAGATGACGGCTGTTGCGATGGCTACATTCAGCGACTCTGAGGTTTCTCTTTCGGGCGGGAAGCTTGGGATGAACAGTTTCCGGTCGATCAACTCTTCTATCTCCGGACGTATTCCGTTTCCTTCGTTTCCCATCACGATGATACCGTTGGCCGACAATTCCTTTGCGTACATGTTTTCTCCGTCGAGGAAGGTGCCGAACAGCGGGACCCGCTTTTCCGCCTGGGCTTTCAGGTAGCTTTCCAGGTCTGTGTAATGGACTTTCACGTGTGCCAGTGCGCCCATCGTGGCCTGCACGGTCTTGGGGCTGAAGACATCGGCGGTGTCGGAGCTGCAAACGATATGTTCGATGCCGAACCAGTCGGCAAGCCGGATGATGGTCCCCAAGTTTCCCGGGTCCTGTATGCCGTCCAGTGCCAAAACGAGCGAGGTCGAAGGATCGGCCTCGCTGAGCGGCCAGTCCGGACGTTTGAATACGGCCAGCACATCCTGCGGGTTTTTCAGGAAACTGGCCTTGCGGATGTCCTCCTCTTCCGCTTCCAACAGCTCTTTGGCCTGGATGTCTCCCTGCGTCGCCATCCAGGAGGGTTTGGCGAGGATCAGTTCGCATTCAAAAGCCGACATCATGTCGGCCACCAACTTGTTCCCTTCGGCCACGAACGCATGCTGTTCGTTCCGGTATTTCTTCATTTCCAATGAACGGATGTATTTGACTTTCCCTTTGCTTAGCATCTTGTTGTCTTTTATATGGACAAAGGTAAGGAGAATTATGATTTATGAATTATGAATTATGATTTATGATTTATGATTTATGTGTCGTTGATAAATCATAAATCATAAATCATAAATCTCTTCATTCTTCACTCAAATTCTCTTTCCACCTTGACCCATACCGCCTCGCCTTCCGGGCGTCCCGCCAAAATCTTCATCAGGCGGTGAAGCCATAAGCGCGAATCGATAAGAGCCGGTTCACATCCTTCCGCACTCCGGAGCTGTCCGACCAGGATACACCCTGCGGTGTCGTTGCTGGTGTTTCCGGCATGGATACGGATTCCTTCGAACCGAGGGACATGAAGCAGCAACGGGAGCCAACGCCCGAACCGGGGCGAAAGGGTGACCACTAACGGATAACGTCCTTCGGGGATAGCGGTCTTTTTGGCAATCTTATGACCGCGGCGGCCAGGGGCAATGTCGCGCCAGACGGGTTCCAGCGTATCACAAAAATAATGACCCTCTATCGCCAAGCGGCCTGTCGTACAGGTCTTGTGCTTGGCTGTTCTTGTCAATGTCAGTTCCATTTTGATTTGGTTTTTATTTGAATTTCAATTTTTGGTAATTGTCATTTGTCACAATTGTAACGTAACGGCGGTGTTTCCATTGGCGAAGCATCCCCAAAGTGCCTTCGGCATCCAAGCCTTGGATCTGGCGGACACGGACGGCATCGGCAAAGGTGAACGTCTCGGGCAGCATTTCCAACAGGTTACGCCTTCCTCTCCGCCCCGCTTCGCTTTCTTGTGTATCCTGCATCGCCCTTTCGATGTCTGCCCCGAAAAACTCCATCTTGCACCACAGGTCATACGCTAAGCTCCAGCGGATAAAATCTTCGATCGTCTTGTCCCACCGACATCCCTGCGCCACATAGAGCACACACGCTTTCAGATAGGCAATGACATTGGCGCGAAACGAAAGGTTCTCATATACGCGCGACTGGGTGAGCTGGGCTTCTTCGGCATTTTCTTCTCTTAATTTTCCTGCCAGCCGGAAGGCTTCGGGGCAATCCACCTCGCCCGCCGCATGGGTCAGGTTCTCGATGTAGGGGCGCAGCTCCTCGTCGAAGGCGGCGTCGTAGGTCCCGTAGACCGGCATGTCGGCGCCGATCTCGCGCTCCGGGATGGTGCAGAAGTTGATGCGTGAGATCGGCCCGTCGGTCAAGACGCGCGAGAAGTAACGCTTTCCCTTCTGGATCGTCGTGGCGGCATTCCAGTTGAAGCGGATCGAGACTTTCTCGGTGATCGACTGCGCCCCGACGCGCGTTTGCCCGTAGCGGTTGCCGGGGTCGAACGCTAAGCACATGATCTGGAATTGCTGGCCACCGCGCCCGTTTCCCCTGAGGGCGTCAAACTGGTCGATCTCGTTCAGCTTGGTGTAAAGGAAATGTTCGTCAGCCTCGGCCGTGCGCATCACGAAGGCGGGGTTCGTCATGTCGGCGTCGATCTCCTGGATCACCAGCCCTTCGGGACGCGCCCGCTTGTCCTTGTTGGCCCCTTTGGAGTTGATTTCATTCTTCCACTCGCGCTCACGCCGCAGGTTTTCCGCATCGCGCCGGCGGATGTCGGCCATGATGCGGTTGATCGGTTCGGAGATGCAGTCCTTGCCGGCTCCCGTCCCAGCCATGAGGACGTTCATCAGGGTTGCCTCATGCGCTGTATTGTCGATATAGCGGAAACGCACGCGGTGCAGGTGTGCCGCCAACGGCGGGAAGATGGCGTGCGCCACTGCCGGCCGGTAAATATCCGGTGTCCTCGATAATAACAATTTCACCAACGCGGGCAATTTTTGGGGGATTGGGGGAATCGATGGGATTGGGGGAACCGATGGGATTGATGGGACCGATGGGGCCGATGGGGTTGATGGGGCCGATGGGGCCGATGGGGTTGATGGGGCCGATGGAACCGTAGAGACGCACGGCCGTGCGTCTCTACACGCCAACGCCCCTGCATCCCCACACGCCAACGCCCCTGCATCCCCACACGCCAACGCCTGTGTGTCCCCACATCCCAACGGCCCTGTGTTCCCATAACCCAACACCTGTGCCATCCGCACCGCCTCGCGCATTTCCTTGGGCGTGTAATAGAACCGGGTGGAACAGGCCGAATGGATCAGCCCCTTCATCTCTTCTTCCGAAAGCCCGTATCGGGGCATGATCGCGAGCATAAGGGCCTCGTCGTTATCGGTGATATACCGCAGGTGCGAAGCTAAGCGGTGCAGGCGCGTGTTGCGCTCCCCCTGGACCGGTTCGCCTCCCGTCAGGCGGAACCACTCGGAGATGATGGACTTGTAAGGAACACCCTTGAAGAATTGACAATTGACAATTGACAATTGAGAATTAGGGGGTGGGGTGGGGGTGTCGTTGGCATCAGAACAATTGTCAATTGTCAATTGTCCATTGTCAATTTCCCGTTGTCCATTGTCAATTGTCCGTTGTTCCGCGAACAGCTCCTTTTCATCCAGATACAGGATGTAATCGCGCGGGACGACAAACGAGCATCGCGCCAGGTCTTTGACTGCACCGTCGTAATTCGTGTCGCCCAATTGCTCCGACATCCAGCGTTGCGCCTCTGCCAGGTCCATTTTCCTGGGGATGACGAACACCAGGCGCAGCCCCTCGGTCGAAGGCGTCTTGTGCGCCAGCACGATGTGCAAGGCCTCCACTTTGCCCTCCACCCGGCGGGCGAAATAGCCTTCCGGATCAGGAATGTGGTCGATGTCGTACATCGAAAGCCCCGACGGCACGGCATCGGCATTCAACCGGCGTCCGTTCTTGAACGTCGCATGAGGCGTGATGACCGGTAGCCTTTTCTTGCGTTCCGCCTTGAACGTCTCGAAATCCTCTTTCGACATTTCCCCCCGGCGCACGCTTTCAAGCGCATCCTCGATCTCAGCACAAACTTTCGATACCAACGGCGAATCCACCGCTTTTTGAAATAATTCAGGCGTACAAACCCGCACGACCCGGCTTTTAACATTATTTGATATTCCAAAACTCATAAACTCTTTTTTTTTAATGATACCTTTCAATTGTGTCCAGCACATCGTCCACAAACCCGCTTGCCTCCCGGCTTTCATGCTCGATGGTTTCAGAAGGGACAATATCCATTTCGTCCAGCCCGATATGCAAAGTCAGCCGCACCCGCTCGCGGTTCACGCTCACTCGCCCGTGGCGCAGGCGGATGTATTTCGCGGTATCGGGATCCGGGGCATGACAGATGTATTCATTGAAGTTACCCTCCCTCGGCGTCACCAGCCCGATGGAGCCTTTCACCCGGCATTTTCCGCTCATCAGCCGGCGGTAGGTGCTATCCGGGATTTGAATTTTCAGTTCCATAATTGAATGATTTATGATTTTCAGATTTCAGATCAGTTTTGTGATGATCACTTGGTTGTCGAAGCGTTCCGCGCCGTTCTTGTCGGTATAGCGGCGGGCTTTCAGGAAGCATTGCACGCGGTGGATGGCATTCGGATCCACCTCGCCGGCGAGGGTTGCGCCTTCACCTTGCATCTCGGCATAGAACTCGTCGATCCCGTCGGTGAGGTGGAACCCCCGGCTGTGAAAGATGCGTTGTTGTCCGTCGCGGTCGGTGTAGGTACGCGACTGGAGGGGATACTGGTGCAGGATGTTTACATACTTTTCCATAACATTGCTTGATTGTTTTAAATTGAAGGTCTTCAATATGAAAAGCCTCCGCAAGTACCGGAGGAAAATCCCCGATGCTTACGGAGGCAAAGATAAGATGGAAAAAAGCAGTTCCCCTACCCCGGAGGTGGTCCGGCGAAGGTGGTCCGGCCGGATTTTTTTGTAGAGACGCACGGCCGTGCGTCTCTACAAAAAACGGCCGTGCGTCTCTACAAAAAACGGCCGTGCGTCTCTACCGTTAATTGTCTATTATTCTTTTGATTTCATCCATGAAACGCGAGGTCTTCAGCTGCGATTGTGCTTTGGTGTTGGCCGTCCGGAGCGTTTCCGGCTTTATTCCCCACAACTCGCCGAACGCTTGCCAAAGGTTTTTGATGCCCAGCCGGGTGGCGAGCAGGTTCGCCAGTACTCCCTTTTCCGCCCCCGAAAGGCCGACGGGCCGGTAATCGGCGTCGAGCATACCCGCCTGCACCAACTTATCGAAAAGCCGAGGAGCGTCGGGCGGGAACATATCAGCCCGCCCGGCGGCAGGGCAGGGACGGCCCTTGCCTTCGTCTTCTTTGCGGCCGCCTTCGTCGGATTTCTCTCCCGCGTTGATATACACGTTTGTGTTGTCGTGGATGTCAAACATCGGCGCGTTGAATGTCACCGGCGCGTTGAACGACATGCCGGGGATCCCTCCGGCGGGACGGCTGTCTTGCTGTTTTTTGTCAGTTTCTTCCATACTCTCTGTTTTCAACTGTCATTCCTCCCCCGATTTGCACCTTCCGGTTCCCGTTCACGTCATACACCGGTGCATTGAACTGGACCGCTGAATTTGCCGGTTTCAGGTCAAGTAGCGACAGGCGTTCATGCTCTTCGGGTGTCTCTTGTTTGAAAGATTTGTGCAAGAAGCCGATGATTTCCCTCACCGCGGCATTTTGTTCCGGCGGATATTTCTCCAAAATCTGGATGCAATCGAGCAGGCCGATGCGTTCGACACGTTGCAGCATATTGATATAGCGCGTGTTCTCTTCCGACTGCCGTTTCAGCATATCGATCTCTTCTTGATCTTGCTTTCTGGCCTCTTGCCAAGCCTTCCGATCACGTTCTACCTCTTCTCTCAACTGCTCCAGGTCGCGGTTGCTTTTGTCCAGCCTTTTGCCAAGCGTCCAGGTCTGTTCTGTCAGCGTTTCTACATTTTGGGAAAGTTGAGTAATACGGTGTTCCAAATAGGCGTTCCGTTCTTCGGGTGTTGATTTAAAAGACTCCATATCCGTTCGGGTTTAGGGAAATAAAAAGCAATATGCTTCGCTCCAAAGATATGAAAGTTTTTACAATTCCAAAAAAATCGTATGAT
>JAGBDR010000091.1 GCA_017937385.1 Parabacteroides sp. | reverse complement strand
TAGTTCGGGTGCTTGGTTATATCAAACTTGTTCGACATGAACGGACGTACACCACGAAGCTGCAGGATGCACTTGCCACCGTCGAGGACGGCAAGCTCGTCTATCGTCGCAAGGTCTTTACCGAGCTTCTGATAGTTGAGAGAGTGGGAAACCTCTCTGCCACGGCTCTCACCGGTATTGAACGTGTCGATTGTTTCCTTGCCGAGAGACTGATTCAGCTCTTTCAGCGTGGTCGGTTCAGAACCGCCGAGGAAGATACGACTATCCATATTACCGATGATCGTGTCGGCATTGTCCTTATACAAAGCCTTTAACTGTGATTGTGCCTGCAGGACAAGGCAGGCAGAGATTTCACGGCTTCGGATGGTTGCCACGAGCTTTTCAAGGTTCGGTATCTGACCGATGTTCGCCGCCTCGTCGATAAGGCAACGGACATGGACGGGCAATCTGCCACCGTACACATCGTCTGCTTTTTCGCAAAGCAGATTGAAAAGCTGCGTGTAGATCATGGAGATCAAAAAGTTAAAGGTCGCATCGGTATCGCTCATAATGAGAAACAGAGCTGTCTTGTAGAACCTCGTATCCTTTTTGTTGTTCGGATTGACGAAGATTTTGTCTCCAAGGGTATCAAGCTCCAGTTCGTCATACATGGTGATCTCACGAAGCTCCGCAATATCGAAGGGAGCCAGACGAGCACCGCAGGACACCAAGATCGACTTTGCCGTTTTACCCGCCGCCAATGAGTATTTCTTGTACTGACGGACGGCGAAGTGGTTCGGCTCTCTTGCTTCCAGTTCTTCAAACATACGGTCAACGGGGTTTTTATACTCCTCGTCATCCTCTCGGACTTCCATAGCGTTGATGAACTCAAGCAGGGTCGTGAAGTTCTGTTCTTCGGGCGGTGCTTCATAGTGGATATAGCCGATCAAGGCACAGTACAGAAGCGTTTCCGCTTTCGTCCAGAACTCATCACCGGATTTTCCGTCTCCTTTCGTGTTGGTGATGAGGGTCGTTACCAACTTCAAAATGTCCTTTTCGCTGTGAATGTAGGCGAAGGGGTTATAGTGCATGGACTTCTTGAAATTGATCGTGTTGAAGATTTTGATTTTATAGTTGTTGCGTTCAAGCAGCTTTCCAACCTCGCAGACCACGCTGCCCTTGGGGTCGGTTACGACGTAGGAGCTGTGCAACTGCATAAGGTTAGGTTTGAGGAAGAACCTTGTCTTACCGGAACCCGAACCGCCTATGACAAGCACGTTCTTGTTTCTTGCGTTCTTTGGCTCTTTGGGACGGTTTGACATCATAAGGCTTTCCGTCTGCGTGAGAATGACGTTATTTTCAAACACGGGGTCCATAAAAGGTGCAATATCCTCTCGTGTACCCCAACGAGCAGAGCCGTATTCCAGATTTTTTCTGAACTTCTTGGCGTTCTTGCCTTTGAAATACACCACAAGTCGGATGATAACTCCTACGGCAATACCAACAAGCAGATCAATCGGGTGGAAGCTCGGCATGATGTTCTCAAACGCCATCGAAATACCTTGCATGATGTTCATAGCCTTGGAGGAAAAATCAACGCCCGGAGAGAGACGAGCCGCCTGTCCGAGCTTTGTGGCGAGCAGACCTATGAACACATACGGGATATTGGGCAGAATGAGCTTTTTATAATTCACGTTCTTCATCGTGCATCCATCTCCTTCTTGCGAACCTTCGGCGTGTCGATGTCCGCTGCCACTTCCTTGAACTTTCGCAGCTTTTTGAGTACGGAGGGGCGTTCCTTCTTGCGGTCGGTTTTCGCCGTGTACTCTTTGAACGCCGCTGTCAGAGCATCGGCATCACGAGCTTTGAAGAAAACAAGGTATTTGGGAATATCGCCGGTCTTATCCTTTTTCAGAGCGAAGTCAACGCCATATTTCCTCGCAATTCGCTCAAAGTCCTTGATATTCTTGTCGGTGATCTCAATATTTGTTACCCCTTGGTCTTGCCCTACGAGTTGCTTCACGCTCTGCTTCCCGCAGGGCTTAACAGGACCCTCACGCTTTTTTTCCTTTCGGTACGCAAGGTATTTTGAGATTGCCGATTTCAGCACGTTGGCTGTCATTTTGGAAGTGCTTATTGCCAATGTTACTGTTCGCTGTTCAACTTCTTCCTGCAATAGACATACCTCCTTCCTTGAAAAATTGGAGTGCAGGCGGTTGATCGGGTGCTCACACTAAGGCGGTCTCACCCGATGGTAGATAAAGATTTTCAAATAGAGCCTCCTTTCCCGGCATAAAAATTGCTCCCGTGGTTAATCACGAGAGCCGCCGCCGTATAAATCATGCTGAACCAACGCCGAGTAATAGCTGCCGATAGTGGTGGGAGCATTGTACAGCGTGGTCAACAGATATTGTTTGATGTTGCGTATCTTGGTCGTGTTCTCTTTGAGACAGTCAAACACGAACTTGATGTGTTCCATATCCAGTTTTAAGAGCCTTGAACGGACAACCTCTGCAGGATAGTCCGAACCGGCAACACGGATATATTTCTTTGTGGAGCATACCGTCTCTACAAGCAGCTCCAGGATTTCCTCCAATCGGTCGTGGTCATACGGAAGATCAGAACGCAGATAGTCGTAGCAGATATTCTCTTTGATGATTTCTCTGTACATATCCATATCTCTGTATTCCGGTTCTTTTCGCTTCGCTTCAAGTGCGGCAAGCACAGACGGACGAACCTCATCGGAAAGAATTGAATGAGTATTTGATAAATCAGTATTTGATTCATCAGTAATTCTTTTATCTATATTTATTTGTGCGGGAGTTTCCAGACGTGGTAAACCCATATCCGGTTTTACCATATACGGCTTTTCCGTATCTGGTAATGCCGTATGTGGTCGCTCGTAGATAACATATTCCATATCGACGATCCTGCCGTTGCTGTCCCTTATCCTGTGGCGTATGAGATAGCCGTACTGTTCAAGCTCTTTGAGCTGTGCGGTTATTCCATCCACACCGTCCTTGCAAATCTTCGCAAGCCCTCGTGTGGTGTAGTCCCATGTATCCGGCAAAGAAAGCATAGTGGATAGAAGTCCTCGTGCCTTATTGGATAGGTTTGGGTCTCGCAGATGATAGTTCGACATGGTGGTATAGTCTTTTGTTTTCTCAATTCGATATACTGCCATGTTGCCTCCTGTTTTTGGGCATGAAAAAAGCCGAACAAAAAAGTGATTTCTGTTCGGCTGATGTCCTGTATTCAATTTTATCGCTGTTGGTCACGCTTTTTCTTTTGCTGCTGCATCCACACTTCCAACAGTTTGAGAATGGTTTCCTCCATCCGCTGCGGAGTGTAGGAGCGTGGGAAGTATTTTCTGATCTTATCCATTGGGAGTTTCAAATCCCACGTTTCGGGTTTCTTTTGTTCCATCATAATTCCGAGCATCGCATCGTCGTTCAGCTTGCCCTCTTGGGAGAGCCGCTTCATTCTCTGCGCTTGGGAGAAAGAGGGGGTAGCCTGTTCGCTGTCGATGGTCTCAATGAGCAACTTCTGTTCTTCGGGTTTGAGATAGGAAATCTCGACCGCAGGGGTCATT
>JAGBDR010000020.1 GCA_017937385.1 Parabacteroides sp. | reverse complement strand
GTGAGAGTTGGTGCGGAAAATACAAAGACCGAGCCGACCGAAAGTGATGTCAATACAGTTGACGGTATCATTTATGAGCAGTATCAGAAATGCAAGAAGATGTACCCGAGACGACTTGTAATGCTTCAACACGGCAACAACTACTATTTCTTTGATAAGGATGCGGAAAAGGTACAGAGTATTTTGAAATCCAAGCCGACAGAGACCGTTATGGTGAACGGCGAACAGATCTCAACCTTTGTCGTACCTCTTTTGGAATATACCCATTCCGTATTCAAGCTGAAAGAAGCGGGAATGTTTCTTGTTCACGCAGATAAGGATACCATTATCCCGGTTGAGAACTTTATCAAGGGACACAGAGTAGGAACGGAGATCGACACCTATCCGCTTGAATATGAGCTTGCGATCCTCAAAGGCTATGACATTGAAGATGGCATCACTATTGATGAGGACGGATATTTCACTTCAAGTAAGGCGCATTACGTGGAATCCGAAAGAGCACTTGCGAAAGCCAAAAAGTGTATTGAAGATTTCTGTGCTGAGGAATACCAAAGCGAAAGCGTGGACTTTTCCGATCTCTCCAATATCGGTATCGGTTATACGACCATTACCGATAGCGAGATTCCTATTCAAATAGTAGCCAATCTCCGGGACTATAAGATCGAAAAGTATCTTGACGGAAAGTTGGTTGAAGTGAGAGAATATGAGTCGCTTCAAGAACTGACCGAAACAGAGCTTGAGAACTTGGTCTTTGATGACTTGATATACGTCAGCGAGGGAGCACTTGAGGAATACAAGCAGGCGCAAAGAAAAGAGATCCCGCAGCTTGCGGAAGAACCCAAGCCGAGAAAAACTTTCCCCGTGTATAACTCACACCCCGAGATACCCGATAGCGAGAAGAACAATTACCGTATTACCGACAACGAGATCGGAACGGGTGGAGCAAAAGCCAAGTTCAGAAAGAACATTGATGCCATCAAGCTTTTGTATCAGCTTGAAGCAGAAGATCGCTTGGCAACACCCGAGGAGCAAGAAGTGCTTGCTCAGTATTCGGGATGGGGCGGTCTTGCCGATGCCTTTGATGCTACCAAAGATAATTGGCACTTGGAGTATAATGAACTGAAAAATCTGCTTTCCTATGAGGAATACGAAGCCGCCAACGAATCGACGTTGACGGCTTTTTACACGCCTCCCACGGTTATTAGGGCGATGTATAATGCTCTTGAAAATATGGGATTTAAGCGTGGTAACATTCTTGAACCCTCTTGCGGTGTCGGTAACTTTATGGGACTTCTCCCCGAGAGTATGGATGCAAAGATGTATGGTGTCGAGCTTGATAGTCTTTCGGGAAGAATTGCAAGGCAACTCTATCAGAAGAACGGTATTACCATCGACGGATATGAGAAAACTCATTTTCCCGACAGCTTCTTTGACGTGGCAATCGGTAACGTGCCGTTCAATGACTTCAAGCTCCTTGATAAGAAATACGACAAGTACAACTTTCTCATTCACGACTATTTCTTTGCGAAAACCTTGGATAAGGTTCGCCCCGGTGGTGTGATCGCGTTCATCACAAGCAGCGGTACTCTTGACAAAGAGAACCCGTCCGTCAGAAAGTATATCTCGCAAAGAGCCGACTTCCTCGGCGCTATCCGTCTGCCCAACAATACCTTTGACGGAGCAGGGGCAAAGATGGTAGTCTCGGATATTATCTTCCTCCAAAAGCGAGACCGAATCGTTGAGCGAGACGAAGATTGGGTACACCTCGGTGTCGATGAGAATGGCATCCGAATGAACCAATACTTTATCGACAATCCCGATATGGTACTCGGAGAAATGGTAATGAGAAGCGGTCAGTACGGTCCCGAGCCGACCTGCCGCGCCTACGAGGACGAAGATCTCGGAGAGCTTCTTGCCGAAGCGGTCAGCAATATCCACGCAGAGATCAGTGAGGTTGAGATCGAAGAACTGTCAGAGGATGGAGAGGACAAATCCATTCCCGCAGACCCGACCGTGAAGAACTTTTCCTTTACCATTGTGGAAGGAAAGGTTTACTACCGACAGAACAGCGTGATGAATCCCGTTGAGACTTCCGTGACGGGCGAGAACCGTATCAAAGGAATGATCGGTATTCGTGACACGGTGAAAGCTCTGATCGAAGCACAGCTTGAGGACTATCCCGAGAGTGAGATCAAAGCACTCCAAAGCAAACTGAATCGACAGTATGATGAGTTTACGGCTAAGTACGGACTTATCAACAGCCGAGGAAATGCGATGGCGTTCAGTGACGATAACTCATATTTCCTTCTTTGTTCTCTTGAAATTCTTGATGAAAACAAGGAACTCAAAGCAAAGGCGGATATGTTCACCAAGCGTACCATCAAGCCGCAGGTCACGGTTGACCGAGTGGACACGGCAAGCGAAGCACTTGCACTCTCCATCGGAGAACGTGCGATGGTGGATATGGAATATATGAGCGAACTGACGGGCAAGAGCGAGGAGGAGCTATTCTCCGACCTCAAGGGCGTTATCTTCCGCAATCCCGAACACGGCGAAGTGATCGGAGCCAAGCCTTACCTTATGGCTGACGAATATCTTTCGGGTAACGTCCGCGAGAAGTTGAAAAAAGCCAAGTGGAAGGCAGAAGTCGAACCCGAGTTTGCCGTAAACGTCGAGGCGCTTGAAAGGGTACAGCCCGTTGATCTGACCGCCGCCGAGATCGGTGTGCGACTTGGTACAACGTGGATTCCTG
>JAGBDR010000019.1 GCA_017937385.1 Parabacteroides sp. | reverse complement strand
CTGAACTACTTCATCAACCGCTCTACCAATGCCTCCGCTGAATCACTTAATTCCAAGATTAAAGGTTTTAGGGCGCAACTGCGGGGTATTGCGGATATGCCGTTTTTCTTATACCGACTTTGTACTATCTTTGGTTAAGGAAGGCTTTTCGTGCCATGGAAATTTGCAGATGAGCCTGAACGCCGGCGTATGAATTTTGATTTGCGTACTTCTGCCGGCGACCAGAGTCAGCGGATGCTCAATGCGTTGGAGCCGGAGACTGAGGTACCTGTCCACCGACATACGGAAACGGCTGAAACGGTGATCTGTATAGAAGGTTGTCTGGACGTTGTCCTTTATGAGGAAGTGGCCGCTGAGGAAGGGAAGTTCACGGAGGTTTCCCGGGTGCCCCTTTGTCCGCGTGAAGGCCGGTACGGGGTGCAGATCCCGTTAGGCGTGTGGCACAGTGTGGAGGTGAAGGAGGTTAGTACGATTTTTGAGGCGAAGGATGGGGCTTATGTGGCACAGGCGAGATGATAACAACGAATTTCACGGATTACACGAATTAATTTTGTCTCTTCAAAAAAAAATCGTATAATCCGTGTAATTCGTTGTCTTTTTACATTCCCCTATACTCCCACCGTGTATTGAAGTAAGGGCAGTCCTTGCAGGCGAACGTTGTCCATTCGGCAACTAACCAAAAATTTCCGTTTTTCTGTGGAAACACGATTCCCTCCCAAAAACAATGATTTAGACGTAAATGACAGGGTAACTGCATCAAAATCATAAAAGATACAGATGAGAATTTCTGTGGTATTATCCCTTCTTTTAACCGAAAATGGCTCTTTTCTTCATTTGAGGATAGTGTTTAAAGAGAAGTCCGGACTTTCTTCTGTTCAGCTGGTAGATTGTTTACTTCATTCGGATAGTCTTTTGATTTTGTAGCCATCCGGAAATAAGGAAACTTCTGGAGGGCGGAATATAATAACGGAATGATATGGAAAAAAGAATAAAGAAAACCTTGTTGGCAATAGCCGTTTCATTGTCAATTGTCCATTGTCAATTGTCCATTGCCCAACGCTCGTTGGGTGTCTCCGGCCTGTTGAACATCCCTTCGGCAGACATGCAGGAGGACGGCACGTTCATGGCGGGCGGGAATTACCTGCCTCAGGAGATGTTGCCCCGGGAGTGGGGCTATAACTCAGGAAACTATTTCGTGAACCTGACCTTCCTGCCTTTTATGGAGGTGGCATACCGGTGTACGCTGTTGAAGGTCGAAAGCACCGGCACCTGGAACCAGGATCGCTCGGTTTCGCTCCGCCTGCGTCCGTTGAAGGAGGGGAAATGGTGGCCGTCGGTCGTGGTCGGTTCGAATGATTTGCTGACGACCCGTGAACTGAACCCTTTCCAGGATTCGGGCGGGAACCGTTATTTCTCTTCCGTCTATGCGGTCGGGACGAAGCATTTCGGCTTTTACGGCCACGACATCGGCGTGACGGTGGGAGGGCACGTGCCTTTCCGCAGCAAGAGCGAGCACAGAGGGGTGTTCGGCGGGGTGAGCTACCGTTCGGCATTCCTGGAACCGCTTGCGTTGCTGGCGGAGTATGATTCGAAGGTGGTGAACGTGGGGTTGTCGGCGCGGTTGTTCAGCCATTTTTCCTTGTATGCCTATTGCTACGATTTCAAGGCGGTAGCGGGCGGAATCCGGTATGAACTGACCCCCCGGTCGCGTGTGTTCCGGCCCGAGGAGGTCCGGTTGCCTTGGGACGGACGGGTGGAGCTGGTGCTTTATCCGCAGATCCGGCTGACGAACTCGTGGCTCGACAAAATCTACGGGGCCGAGATCAATATCGCTCCGGCTGTGGAGGCGCGGCTCTGGAAAGGGGCGGCTTTCGTCGGGCAGGTGATTCTGCCGGTCTGGAACAACCTGGTCGGGCAGATGGACTATGTCCGGGCCGGGGTGCTGACCCTGAGCCAGGAGTTCGGGTTGCCCGGAGGGGCGTTCGGGCGGGTGTCGGTCGGCAACTTCACGAACAACCGGATGGGGGCGGACCTGAAATTGCGCTATGCCACGCCGGACGGCCGTTGGTTGTTCGGCGTGGAAGGGGGTGTGACCGGCTCGTCCACCTTCTACGAGGGCAAATGGCAGGTGTCTACCTGGAAGCGGGTGAGCGGGGCTGTGGAGGCCCGTTTCCGCGAGAAGCGTTTGGGGCTGGATTTCCGTGTCGGCTTGCACCGCTATATCTATGGCGACCAGGGGGTACGTGTGGATTGTATCCGGCATTTCGGCCGGACGATGGCGGGCTTGTATGCTCTCTGCACGGGGGGCGAGGTGAACGGCGGTTTCCATTTTGCTGTCCCGTTGCCGCAGTGGGGCCGGTCGAGCAAGATGCGGGTGCGCCTGCCGGATTATTACCAGATGGAATATTCGGGACAGAGCGGACTGGAATATTTCTATCGGAGGCTTGGACAGGGGTATGAGAGCCGTCCGGATGAGGGGGGAGGGGTGGAATATGAGAATTATGATTTATGAATTATGAATTATGATTTATGTGGGTTATGACTGATTTTATTGTGTAATATTTCTAATTTTTAATGAGTATGAAAAAGAGTAGTTTGTGGAGCGCAGTGCTGGCTATGGGCTTGGCTGCGACGTTGAGTGTGGGATTTGTTGGTTGTAGTGATGATGACGAACCGACTCCCGAAATTGTAGAGAACCCGTTGGAAAAGGGCGGTTATTACATCGCCGGTTTTGTGACGGACGGTACGAACGGACTGGAAGGGGTCACGGTGAAGACCAATGGCGCCGAAACGACTTCCGGGGCCGGCGGAGCTTTCCTGTTGGCTGTGAAAGCGACAGGGGCTTATAAGGTGGAATTTTCGAAGGAGGGGTTCGTGACCGTTACTTCCGCTGCCGAGATCGCTTCGGGCGCGAAGGCGAATGCCGTGGTCGCTTTGAACCAGGATCTGACGAAAGCGAATCCTTCGGTGACTGTCGGTTCGGACGGTATGGAACTGGTGGAAGCCTCGAAAGAGATTTCGACCTTGAGCATTCCCGCCGATGCCTTGAAGGAAAACGCGGAGATCTCCATTACGGAATATACGCCGGGTGCCGGTCTGAGCGCTAACCAGTTGAGCTTGTCCACCCTGCAATGTACGCCTGACGGACAGGTCTTTGAAAAACCGGTTGTGGTTTCCGTCAAGAACGGTACCTCTTCGGACATCTATTTTGCCGACGTAAAACATTGGACTGAAAAGAACGGCACTTGGGTGGAAGAAGGAGATGCCTCTTACGATGCTGCCAAGAATGCGTATGTGGCTGAAATGAACCATTTCTCCAATCATGCGTTCGGCCCGCTTTGTGAGGTTCGTTTGGGACAGGTCCGTGAAAACACGGTGTCTACGGCTGTGATTGACAATTTGGGCAAGATGAATGCTGTAGAACAGGAAATCACGATGACACAGCGTTCGG
The DNA here is from genome assembly GCA_017937385.1 of Parabacteroides sp. Classification (GTDB taxonomy): domain Bacteria; phylum Bacteroidota; class Bacteroidia; order Bacteroidales; family Tannerellaceae; genus Parabacteroides. The sequence goes on along the minus strand of JAGBDR010000019.1, from coordinate 35,822 downwards.
GCTGGGAAGTGAGCGGAAGTCTGGAAGCCCAGTTGAGCAATGCGTTTTCAGGGTTGAGCTCATCCGATGTCCGTGCGTTGGCCGCCTCTTTGGAACGTTCGTTGGTAAAAATCCAGGGAACGGCATCGGCTGTCCGCGAATCGACCGTTTCATTGGGTAAGGCGCAGGTGAGCGGCGATATGAAGATGACGGTCGATTTTGTCGAAACGACCCGTACGTCCACGATTTCATTCGGTGTATTCTATCGTTTGCAATACGTGAAGGCCTCTGTCGAGATCGTGAACTATTTGGGATGCACTCCGCGTATCTCTTATGAATACGGGGCAAGCCACCCGGGACACTCCGGCGGTTCTATCCACTAATTCGTAATGGTTTATTTTAATCGAAAAGAAGCGTGAGAATCTGGAATTATATGTTGATGTGCGTGGTGGTACTCTGTACCGCCTGCGCATCTTCCAAGAAGGTGGTTTATCTGCAGGATGTCGTGCCGTTGAAGCAACAGGATATCCAGCAGAAATATGAGGTGTATATCCATGACGACGATTTGCTGGCGATCATGGTGAACAGTAAGAATCCGGAATTGGCGTTGCCGTTCAACATGCCGATGGTGTCCTACCAGATCGGTAGCCAGAGCGCGCCCCAACAGCGTGTCTTGGGCTATCTGGTGGATACCAACGGAGACATCGACTTTCCGATCCTCGGCAAACTGCACGTGGCGGGACTGACCCGTTTGCAGTTGACCGACCTGATCAAGCAACGCCTGATCGAAGAGGACCTGATCAAGGACCCGATCGTGACGGTCCAGTTCCTGAACTACAAGGTGGCGGTGATGGGCGAAGTGAACCGTCCGGGATCGTTCAATATCTCCGGCGACCGCATCACCCTGATGGAAGCCCTGAGTATGGCGGGCGACCTGACGATCTACGGACGACGGGACCGGGTTGCTGTGATCCGCGAGAAGGACGGGAAGCGGACGATTCTGTTCCACGACCTCCGGTCGGCCGATATCTTCAATTCTCCTTGCTATTATTTGCAACAGAACGATATTGTGTATGTCGAGCCGAACAAGGCGAAGGCGGGACAGAGCGAGATCAACCAGAACAACTCGGTGGGCGTGTGGTTGTCTGCCGCTTCGATCCTGGTTTCCATCGCCTCCCTGATAGTGACATTAACGAAATAAAAAAGAGAATCTATGAATATGGACCAAGAAACAAACACGCGTACGGAAGAAAATGAATTGAACTTGGGAGACATCCTGCACGTGGTGTTGGCTAACTTGTATTGGTTTGTCCTGTCTGTCGTGATATGTGTCGGGGCGGCGTTCGTCTATCTGAAATGGGCGCCTAAAGTGTATACCCGGACGGCTTCGGTGCTGATCAAGGACGATGCGAAGGGCGGTGCGATGAGCGAGTCGGCCGCTTTCGAGGATCTGGGCCTTTTCGGCACGAAGCGGAATGTGGATAACGAAGTGCTGGTATTCAAATCCAGGCGGCTGATGACCGAAGTGGCACGCAACCTGCATCTGGATGTGAGCTACACGGTGAAAGAGGGGCTGCGGACGGTGGAACTCTACACGCAGTCACCCGTGCAGCTCTCTTTCCCGGATGCGGAAGAGGCACAGGCTTTCTCGTTGCGGGCGGTTCCCGTTTCCGACGAAGAGGTGCTGTTGTCCGACTTCACGCTCGGAGACCAGGAGGTATCGGACGACGAGCCGATGACGGTGGCGTTGAACGATACGGTCACGACGCCTGTCGGCAGGGTAGTGGTGGTCCCGTCGCTTTATTACGGCGACAAGTATTTCAATACGTCCGTACAGGTGACGAAGTCGCCGTTGCAGGACGTGGCACTCCGTTTCCAGACGGGCTTGCAGGCCACTTTGGCAAGCAAGACGGCCACGATCATCAACCTGACGCTCCAGGATGTGTCCGTCCCGCGTGCGGAGGATGTGATCAACACGCTGATATCGGTCTACAACACGGACGCGATCAACGACAAGAACCAGATCGTGATGAACACCTCCAACTTCATCAACGACCGTCTGATCGTGATCGAGAAGGAGCTGGGGGATGTGGATTCGGATATCGAGTCGTACAAGCGGGAACACCAGTTGACGGATATCTCGTCTGAAACGGGCATGTACTTGCAGACATCCAGCCAGTACCGCCAGGAGGGATTGAGCTTGGAGAACCAGTTGAGCCTGGCGAAATACATCAAGAACTACCTGACGGACCCCAGTAAAAGTTCGGACCTGATCCCGGCGAACACGGGGATCTCGGATGTGAACATCGAGTCGCAGATCGGGGAGTTCAACGAGATGTTGCTGAAGCGCGACAAGCTGATCAGCAACAGCAGCAGCAAGAACCCGGTGGTGCAGGACTTGAACAACTCGTTGATCGCGATGAAACAGACCATCATCCGTTCGGTGGACAACCTGATCGTCGGCCTGAACATCAAGATCAAGAATGTCCGGGCGCAAGAGGAGCAGACGAGCCGCCGCATCTCGGCCGTTCCGACCCAACAGAAGGAGGTCCTTTCGGTGGAACGCCGCCAGAAGATCAAGGAGGAGCTGTATCTCTACCTGTTGAACAAACGCGAGGAGAACGAGCTGACGCAGCGGATGACGGAAAGCAATGCCCGTATCATCGACCCGGCGGCAGGCAGCAATGCTCCGGTGGCCCCGAAGTCGATGATGATCCTGTTGGCTTCCATCGTGCTGGGATGTGCGATACCGGCCGGTATCTTGTGGCTGTTGGCGGTCAGCGACACGAAGGTGCGTTCGCGTAAGGATGTGGAAGGAGCGCTCTCCGTACCGTTCTTGGGCGAGATCCCGATGCGCGACAAGAAGGAGCGTGACGAAGTGGTGGTGCATGAGAATGGCCGCGATTCGGTTTCGGAAGCGTTCCGCATCGTCCGGACCAATATGGACTTCATGCGTGTCAAGGACAAGCGGATGCAGGTCGTGATGTTCACTTCGTTCAACCCCGGAGCCGGCAAGACGTTCGTCTCCATGAATCTGGCGATGAGCTTTGCCCTTACGCACAAGAAGGTCGTCCTGGTCGACCTCGACATCCGCAAGGGGACACTTAGTTCGCATGTCCGGATGGCAGACAAGGGAGTGACCCATTACCTGTCCGGCCGTATCGACAATGTCGATGAGATCATCCGGCAGAATGAGTTGTGCGACAAGCTGGATATCATCCATGCCGGCCCCGTTCCGCCTAACCCGGCCGAGCTTTTGCTGAGCGACCGGTTGGAGTCCTTGATTGCCGAATTGCGCAAGCGGTATGATTATGTCATCCTGGACAACGTGCCGGCCGGCGTGGTGGCGGATGCGGTGATAGTCAACCGGGTGGCCGATTTGACGATCTATGTGGTCCGTGCTGGCAAGATGGACCGCCGTGCCCTTCCCGAAGTGGAGAAACTCTACCAGGAAGGCAAGTTGCGCAACATGAGCCTGATCCTGAACGGGACGATGTACAAGCATGGCATGTACGGCTACCGCTACGGATATGGTTACGGGTATTCCTATGGCTACGGCTACGGGTATGGAAATCAAAAAAAGAAATAGAACAAGATGTTTTCCTTGCTTTTTCCAAAGAAGAATGTGGTTCACACCGATTTGTTGAAAGGGACGGCAGATGTGCATTCGCATCTGCTGCCCGGTGTGGACGACGGCGTGCAGAACGCCGACGATATGCGTGCCGCGCTGAAAGCGATGCAAGAAGCCGGTGTGGAGCGGGTGTTCCTGACCCCTCATGTGATGGCGGACCTGCCCGACAACCGGCGTGATTTCCTGCAGGACCGTTTCGCGGGTATGAAACCGTTTGCCCCGGAAGGGATCGAGCTGCGGTTGGCGGCGGAGTATATGCTGGATGCCGGTTTCCGCCGGCAAATGGCAGACGGCCTCTTGACGTATGCGGACAAGCAGGTCCTGGTCGAGACCTCCTATCTCTCGCCTCCACCGGACTATCTGAATTTGCTTTACGAACTGAACCTGGAGGGCTACACGCCCGTCCTGGCTCATCCGGAACGGTATATGTATATGACCAAAGAGGATTATTTCCGGCTGCGGGACAAAGGCTACAAGTTCCAGTTGAACCTGTTTTCCCTTGCCGGCGTGTATGGCGCCCGTCCAGCCAAATATGCCACCTACCTGATGAAGGAGGGGTTTTACGACTACGCCGGTTCCGACCTGCACCACCCCGCCGACTACCCCAGAAACCTCTCCCTCCTGAAACTGACGGGCAAGATGTTCGACCGGGTCCGGGAGGTGCTGGAGAATAATCGGCAGTTGTAGCGTGTGCGCCGCCTATTCAGCCGTTTTCGTCGAAAGCTTCTCCAAGAAGTAGACGAGGACATAGCCAAAGAACATCAGGCCGACAGCTTCCCAGACATGCTGGTCCGGCATGATGTTGGCTTCTACCAACGGCTTTACGATGCCGTGGCTGTCCGTATAGGTTTCGACCGTTTCTTTCCAGGGCCATACCTTGTTCAGCGACCCTAACATGAAGCCCGCCAATACGGCGATCGTGATGTCGTGAAACCGGCGAAGGGCAAACGACAGGATGCGCGAGAAGCTGGTGATGCCGACCGCCGCGCCGCAGATGAACACCGCCATCACGGGAATGTTGAGCGTCTTTACCGCCTCCATGATATAGAAATACTTCCCTAACAATACTAAAATGAAACTGCCCGATATCCCCGGCAGGATCATGGCACAGATGGCGATCGCCCCGCAAAGGAAGATGAAGGGCAGATTAGCCGGTGTCTCGGCCGGCGTTGCGACCGTTATGTAGAACGCAATGGCAATTCCGGCGATGTAGCTCAAGGCCGTTTTCCAATCCCATTTCCGGATGTCTTTGGACACAAACCGGGCAGAAGCCAGCACCAGCCCGAAGAAGAAGGACCAGACCAAAATCGGATGGTCGGTCAACAACCAGGTGATGATCTTGGCCAGTGAGAAGATGCTGATCCCGATCCCGGCCAGGATGGATAGCAAGAAGTTGGCATTGACCGCTTTCCAGAAGGCCGCGATTTTTCCGGTGAAGAGTAGTTTGAGGCTGGCCCCGTTGATGCTCTTGATCGAGTCGATCAGCTCTTCATAGATTCCGACGATAAAGGCGATGGTCCCGCCTGACACGCCGGGCACGACATCCGCCGCCCCCATCCCCATGCCTTTTAGGACCAAGAAGCCGTAGTCTTTTAGATTTCTTTCCATATTTAATTCTTGTTATCCTTATTCTTGAGAAATTCTTTCACCAGATCTTCTGGTGGAATCGGTTTGTTGTCAATGTACTTGGCTATTCCTTTATAATTGAATCCGATATTTTTCAGGTAATCGGTCAGTTCATTCGGGGAGATCTGCCGGTAGTGCTCGCGGAAATGTTCGGTATCTCCCTTCACCAGATACGCGATAGCCAGATAGAGGTGTATGTTCGGGCGGTTCGGATTGGCTTCCAATAGTTTGTTGTAGTATAGCAACGCCTTGTCGATCTTCCCTTTTACAAACAGATAATGTCCGGCATAGCACAGGCTTTCAATGTCTTCCTGGTCCTTCTCTTCTGCCCGGTCGAGCGCATTGAAAAGGATTTCGGTTGTTTCCATCGCCTTCCGTTCGTCTCCGTTGTCCATATAGTTCAGGGCGAGCAAGGACAAGATGTGGATATGGTCCGGGACCTGCCTGGCCGCTTTTTTCAAGACCTCGGTCGCCTCTTTCTCACGCCCGGTCTCGGCACAGCATCGGGCCAGGTTGATATAGAGGGTGGCATCCTTCAAGTCCGGTTCCTGATCGAGTATCTCTTTCAGTATCGTATAGGCTTCCTCGTAGTTTCCCAGCTTGATTTGACATTCGGCAATCAGGGGGAAGGTATACTCCTCGTTGCCGGGTTGGAACTCCCGATACACTTCGATCGCCTTTTCGTAATTCTGGTTCATGTACAGGCAATAGGCTTTCAGCATTTTCAGCTCTTCGTCCGCTTCGTTGCACGTGAGGGCGAAGTCGAATGCCTCGATTGCCTTCTCGTAGTCTTCATCGATGGAGTAGAGCCGTCCCAACGTGTACCAGTAATCGTAGGAGTAGGGGTTCTTGTCGATCAGTTCGTTGCAGACCACGATCGCCTTTTTTATATTCCCTTCCAATTCCAGGGTGTAGCACAACTCGTCTTTCAGGATCAGGTTGTCCGGGAAGAGCATAAGGCCGCGGTTGATGAAATCGTGTGCCTCCTGGATTTTCTCGATGTCTCCTAAGATCGGTGCGATATATTCGAATATCGCTTCTAAATATTCGCATTTGTCGGCGATGAGCTGTTCGATATATTCGATTACCTTGTCGTATGAATCCTGCATGACATAACATTCGAGGCGCAGCATATCCAGATTTTCATTGTCGCTTTCCGCAATTGATTCGATCAGGGCGAGCGCATTGTCATAGTCTTCGTTGTAGACATACGACCTGCATTGCTTGATCAACAGATCGGGATTACCGGGATGAAGCCGCAGCCCTAAGGCCAGGACTTCATCGTAGTAGGTATAATCATCAGATTCTTCAAAACTGTCCAACAGTTCATCTACTTCATCGGCATCGAAATAGGCATCCCTGCCTTCTTGATGGCCGGACAGATAACGTTGCAACAGGCGTGAGATCTTTTTTTTCTTCATATTGTCCTATTATTTATCTTTCACCTTGCTCCAGGTATCTTTCAGGGATACGGTGCGGTTGAAGACCAATTTGCCGGCTGTGGAATCCTTATCCACATTGAAATAGCCGATGCGCTGGAATTGCAGGTAGTCGAGCGGCTTGGCGTTTGCCAGGAACTTTTCGACGTAGCAATTTGTCAGCACTTTCAGAGAGTCCGGGTTGATGATCTCTTTCATGGCTTCCAGAGGCGAGCAATTCTTGGCTTCGCGGATGGCGGCCATCTCGTCGCGCGGGTTCTCTACCTTCCACAGGCGGTCGTACAGGCGGACTTCCGCCGGCAGGCAATGTGCGCAACTCAACCAGTGGAGCGTACCTTTCACTTTCCGGTTGCTGTCCGGCATACCGCTCTTGGTGTTCGGGTCGTATTCGCAATAGACTTCCGTGACTTCGCCGTTCTCGTCTTTCTTGCAGCCTGTGCATTTTACGATATAGGCGTTTTTCAGGCGTACTTCCTGACCGGGAGTCATGCGGAAGAACTTTTTCGGGGCGTCTTCCATGAAGTCTTCCCGTTCGATCCACAGTTCGCGGCTGAATTCGATCGTATGGCTGCCTGCCGTGAGGTCTTCCGGGTTGTTGATGGCTTCCATCTCTTCCACCTGTCCTTCCGGATAGTTGGTGATGATGAGCTTGACCGGGTTCAACACGGCCGATACACGGGTCGCGCGGGTGTTGAGGTCTTCGCGGACGGCACTTTCCAGTAGCGCAAATTCGTTCAGCGCGTCGTAGGTGGTATAGCCGATCTTGTCGATGAACTTATGGATCGCCTCCGGTGAATACCCGCGACGGCGGAAACCGCAGATGGTCGGCATACGGGGATCGTCCCAGTCGTGTACCAGTCCTTCTTTTACGAGGATCAACAGGTTCCGTTTGCTCATCAGCGTGTAGCTCAGGTTCAGCTTGTTGAATTCCGTCTGGCGCGGACGGTTGTCATCGAGGTCCTTGCCCTCTTTCAGCCAGTCGACAAACAGATCGTACAACGGGCGGTGCACGACAAACTCAAGCGTACACAACGAGTGGGTGACCCCTTCGAAGAAGTCGCTCTGTCCGTGTGCGAAGTCGTACATCGGGTATGCCTTCCATTTGTCGCCCGTCCGGTGATGCGGAGTCTTGACAATGCGGTAGACGATCGGGTCGCGGAAGTGCATGTTCGGGTTTGCCATGTCGATCTTGGCACGCAACACCATCGAGCCCTCTTCCAACTCTCCGCTGTTCATCTTGTGGAACAGCTCCAGGTTTTCTTCGATCGGGCGGTCCCGGTAGGGGCTGTTTGTGCCCGGCTGTGTCGGTGTCCCTTTCTGGGCGGCGATCTGTTCGGAGGTCTGTTCGTCGATGTATGCTTTTCCTTCCTTGATCAACCGGATGGCGAAGTCCCAGAGTTGCTGGAAGTAGTCGGATGCGTAATAGATATGATCCCAGTGGTAGCCCAGCCATTCGATGTCTTCCTTGATGGCATCCACATATTCCAAATCCTCTTTTACCGGATTGGTATCGTCGAAACGCAGGTTGCAGACACCGCCGTATTTCTGGGCGATGCCGAAGTCCATGCAGATGGCTTTGGCATGTCCGATATGCAGGTATCCGTTGGGTTCGGGCGGGAAACGGGTCTGTACGCGGCCCTTGTTCTTGCCTTCCGCCAAATCTTTTTCCACCATTGCTTCAATGAAGTTCAAGCTCTTTTTGCTTTCTTCCGGTTCGTTTGTTCTGATATCGCTCATCTTTGTAGTAAAATATTTTCTGTTTTTTATCTGTTCAAAGTGTGCAAATATAGTGAATTATAGTCCGGTGTACAACTGTTTACGGGCGTTTATTTTTGTCGTCAACTGAAAAAAGCGTTTTAAGGCAGTTTGCTCTGTGGGTTACGAGGGATAATTTCCCCATCATGACATCAAAAAACTTGCAGAAGTCATCTGCCATACCAAATAGTTCTGTAACTTTGTCCTCGGTGAGCATGACGATTATTGTTGGGGATTGGGTACTGTAAAGGAACCGCAATTTTCGTTTGCATCAGTTCTTGTGAATCATTGATAATTGACTGAAATACATGGCGAAAACAAAAACCGTATACGTATGCTCCAACTGTGGAGCCGATTCTCCGAAATGGATCGGGAAATGTCCCAGTTGTGGGGAATGGAACACCTATGTTGAGGAGATTGTGGTAAAGGAGCCGGCCGGGAAACGTCCTGAAGCGGGATTCCTCCGTCCGGAGGGGGCAGGTCCTGCACGTCCTGTCCTGCTTCGGGATATTACTTCCGAAGAGGAAACGCGCATCGACCTTGGTGACCGGGAGTTGAACCGGGTCCTCGGTGGCGGCTTGGTGAAAGGCTCGCTGGTCCTGATCGGCGGCGAGCCAGGCATCGGGAAGTCTACCTTAGTCCTGCAAACGGTCTTAGGGCTGAAAGGGCTTCGCACGCTGTATGTCTCCGGCGAAGAGAGCAGCCGCCAGTTGAAACTCCGTGCCGACCGCATCGCGCATGAGAATCCGGATTGCTTCATCCTTTGTGAGACCCATCTTGAACAGATATTTGCCCAGGCCCGTAATGTCCGGCCCGACCTCCTGATTATCGACTCGATACAGACCATTTATACCGAGGTGGTCGAATCTTCTCCCGGAAGCGTTTCGCAAGTGCGCGAGTGCAGTGCCGCCATTTTGAAATATGCGAAAGAGAGCGGTACGCCAGTCCTCCTGATCGGCCATATCAATAAGGAAGGAAGCATTGCCGGGCCGAAAGTGCTCGAACATATCGTCGATACCGTCCTGCAGTTCGAGGGCGACCAGCATTATATGTACCGGATCTTGCGGAGCATCAAGAACCGTTTCGGCAGTACGGCCGAGTTGGGTATCTACGAGATGTGCCAGGATGGCCTGCGCGAAGTCAGCAACCCTTCCGAACTGCTCCTGACGCAGAACCATGAGGGGCTGAGCGGAGTCGCTATCGCGGCGGCGATCGAGGGCATCCGTCCTTTTCTGATCGAGACGCAGGCATTGGTGAGTTCGGCTGTTTACGGGACTCCCCAGCGCAGTGCGACGGGATTTGATCTCAGACGCATGAATATGCTGCTCGCAGTGCTCGAAAAGCGTGCCGGGTTCAAGCTGGTCCAGAAAGATGTCTTTTTGAATATTGCCGGCGGACTGAGGGTGAATGACCCGGCGATCGATCTGGCGGTGATCAGTGCGGTGCTTTCTTCAAGCCTCGACATTTCGGTCGAGCCGGGTGTCTGTATGTGCGGTGAGGTGGGGCTTTCGGGCGAGATCCGTCCGGTGAACCGCATCGAACAGCGCATTCTGGAGGCGGAAAAATTGGGTTTCTCGCGCATTATCATTCCGCACAACAACCTGAAAGGCTTCGACACATCCAAGTGTAAGATACAGATCGTGCAAGTGCGCAAGGTGGAAGAGGCTTTCCGGCAATTGTTCGGATAAATATAATATGTATATGAATAAAAGTGTTGTTTATCTATTTGTGAGCGTTTTCTTCCTATTCGCAAGTTGCGAGTATCGGTTAGGGGAGAATTGGGTGGATTTGGGAAAGCATCCGGTCGATTCGATTTTGATGGGTGCGCAGTTCAATGGATTTGCCTATCATCCGGACGAGAAGGCCTATATAGTCGAAAATAGCGGAGTTGCCAGTTGTGAACTCTATCTGTTGGCCGGATTCGAGGCGGAGAGGATGATCGTCCGTTTGGGCGAGATGGAATGGGAAAGTGAGGGGGCACGATGTGATTTCATGTTGGATGTGGACCGGATTCCGAATGGTTCATACGAGTTGTCATGCGAAGTCTTCGCCCGGATGAATGACGGGACGGTAGCCGGGCAGGTCGGGGCGGAACAGTATGTGGAAAAACGCAGTTGGTCGCTCAAGATCCATGCGCGTACCGAATCGGATCTCTCTTTGCGGCACCGGGTGAATGAAGAGGGACGGGCCGAAATATCCTGGGAGGTGGACGAGTCGCTTCGCGACCGGTTCAGCCATTACCGGATCGAGTTTACGACGGTTGACGGGAATACCCATGCCACTTATGTTGTACAAAGGGCCGATTTCGACCCCTGTTCGTATGTCGATACGCATTATGCCGGAGAGAAAGGAACTTATAAAGTCTATCTCTATTTCAAGTCGGATGCCGACCGTCCTTGCTCGCTCGGATCGCTCGACTTGGAGCGGGCCGAGCCGCAGGTCCAGGTCACCTATGGGAAAGAGGACCGTGTATGTTTGTCGTGGACATACCCTTACCGTTCGGCGGTCGATGTCGTCTACAACGGTGGGGTTGTGGCGGAGAAGGTGACAGACGGCACAGTGGAGTTTCCCCTTGCCGGACAAGAAACCGGCGTAGTCGAATTGCGTTTCTCTCCCGTCGATAATTGGGGCTATAATACAGTGAACTATACATTTACCCTCGAAAATGATCCGAAGAAATGAAAAAAGTATTGTTTTTTATCGCCCTCTTGTTTCTATCCGGTCGTTTCGGGCAAGCCCAGTCCTTGACTGTCGAATATAATATCGGACACGGTACTTACCAGATGTCCGACATGAAAAAACGCTTGAAAAATCAACAGCTTCCTGTTACCAATGCGCAGGTGACGGACCTTTTTCCCGGTTATGTGACGCAAGACACCCGCGTCGGGTTCGAATGGCGCCGCCATCAGGCAGGAGTACTTTTCAGCTACATGAATACGGCAGGCAAGACGGGGATAACGGATTATTCCGGTTCCTGCAACTACGAGCTGCGCGACAAGGGATATAAGTTCGGCATTTTTTACCGCTTTTGCTTAGTGAAAGAAAAAATCAGTATCTTTACATTCGAACCGTATGTACAGCTTTCGACAGGTGTCGTGTTGAACCGGGTACAGGAGGCGAACCGTCTGTTTGTCGAGTCGGACCCGACGGTCGGCTATCAACTGGAAACCTGTTTTTCCGGTAAGAATTTCTTTGTGGAGCCGGCTTTCGGGATCAAGTTCGGCCTGTGCCGCCGTGTCGCGCTGAACGTGAGTGTCGCCTACGAATGGGATGTCGTGAAACAGAAGCATCAGCGGCAGGATCCGGGGCTCCCGTCGACTTTCAACGTGGATTGGAGCGGATACCGGGCGCAAGCCGGTTTGATTTTTTATTTGAATTTAAAGAAGTAACGATGATACAAGAATTACAACTCCGTATATTGCCCGAAGAGGCAGCCAACGAACAGTCGTTGAAGCAAGTGGTAGCCCGCGAAACGGGAGCATCCGTTCCGCACATTCACACCGTCCGGGTGTTGAAACGTTCCATCGACGCGCGTCAGCGTACGATCTATCTGAATGTCAAACTGCGTGCTTTTATCGACGAGGAGCCGGACGAACCGGAATTCCGGTCGGTGGAATATAAGGATGTGTCGGCCGGAAAACCGGTCGTGGTGGTGGGAGCAGGTCCCGGCGGTTTGTTTGCCGCTCTCCGCCTGATCGAACTGGGGTTGCGCCCGATCGTGATCGAACGGGGTAAGAATGTGCGCGAACGGAAAAAGGATATCGCCCTGATCAGCCGCGAACATAAGGTGGACGGAGAGTCCAACTACAGTTTCGGCGAGGGGGGAGCCGGTGCCTATTCCGACGGCAAACTTTACACCCGCAGCAAGAAACGGGGCTCGGTCGATAAGATCCTGAATCTCTTCTGCCAGTTCGGGGCAAGCACTTCGATCTTGGCGGATGCCCATCCGCATATCGGTACGGACAAGTTGCCGCGTGTGATCGAGCATATCCGCGAACAGATCATCCGTTGCGGCGGAGAGGTCCATTTCGAGACGCGCATGGATGCTTTGGTCATGCGGGACGGGGAAGTCATAGGGGTTGAAACGAATACAGGCGAAAGCTTTTCCGGTCCGGTCATTCTGGCAACGGGCCATTCCGCCCGCGACGTGTACCGTTACCTCCACGACCGTCAAATCCCGATCGAAGCCAAAGGCATTGCAGTCGGTGTCCGTCTGGAACATCCGCAAAAACTGATCGACCAGATACAATATCATCGCAAAGAGGGCAGAGGCAACTATCTGCCGGCCGCCGAATACAGCTTTGTGACGCAGGCAGGCGGGCGGGGAGTCTATTCTTTCTGTATGTGTCCCGGTGGATTCGTTGTTCCGGCGGCAAGCGGTCCCCGTCAGGTGGTAGTCAACGGAATGTCTCCTTCCAACCGAGGTTCCCGCTGGTCGAACTCCGGTATGGTAGTGGAAGTGCGTCCGGAAGACTATCCGGAATTAATGAAACACGAAGAGAGGAGAGTCAGCCCGGATTCGCCCCTTGCCTTGATGGCATTCCAGGAGCGTTTGGAAGAACTTTGCTGGCTGAACGGCGGGATGAAGCAAACTGCCCCTGCACAACGGATGGTGGATTTCGTGAATAAGAAAAACTCATTCGATCTTCCCGAATCCTCTTATACGCCCGGCCTGTTGGCTTCTCCGTTGCATTTCTGGATGCCGGAGTTCGTCACCCATCGCCTGCGTGAAGGCTTCCGCCATTTCGGTAAAATCTCCAAAGGCTTCCTGACCAACGACGCCGTCATGATCGGGGTAGAGACCCGAACCTCCTCGCCCGTCCGTATCCTGCGCGACAAGGAAAGCTACCAGCATATCACCCTGCGTGGCCTTTTCCCCTGCGGCGAAGGTGCCGGCTACGCCGGCGGCATTGTCTCCGCCGCCATCGATGGTGAACGCTGTGCGGAAGGGGTTGCTGGATATTTGGGGGTGAATTAGGATCAGGAAAAGGTGCATGGATGTATCGAAAAGCGCTGTAAGCGCTTTTCGATACAGAGCATATTTATCTTTTGTCTCATGTTTTAGTTGGAATAGCCCGTGTATGATTGATCCACTCTTAAACATATCAAGCTTCTAATAATTCGGATTTAAACAGCATCGTATCTTTGGCTCCATTATAATTATCCAATTTATCCTTGTCATTAATTAACCGAGACAAATCCATTGATATATCAGATGTATTTGCAATGGCAGAAGAAAAATCCAGATGATTTTCCTTCTTTGTCATAGGCCACAAAGAGGATTCTTCATGAGTTAAATTAATCAGTTCCTCGGCATGTCTAACTTTGTTTCACCAGTGGGAAACTATTATTTCATGGGCAGGAAACAATAGTTTCATGGGCAGGGAACACAAACACAACAATAAGTTTTTCATTTCTTTATCAGAAGAACAGAAGGCTTTTGTAATTTATTTTGGGGGAGTAATTACTTTACATCAAAGATTAATTTGTACATTTGTCCCAATTCCAAATAGAAGCCAAGAGAGGATTCGAACGGAAGGACATTTTTATAAAGAGCGTTTTTAAGATATTATTCTTGTATTAGAAAATCGCCAATTTTCAAAACGGAACAAGTGTAATAGCAACAGAAAAAACGCTCACGTCTTTGGTATATACATATTTCCATGTGTATGGGAAGATGATATACATAAAGGCGTGGGACTGTTGTTTATTATTTGTTCCGTGGGTGTTTGGCGATACCTCTAATACAGATAAGAGATTAAAACAGTTTCCACGCCTCTTTTTTTTGTAACCTTTAAAAAAATAGCAACGTCGAACGGATGGAAACAGGGAGACAGACTGAAAAATATGGTTGATACTATGGATCTATGGAATAAGGCATTGAAATCGGCGATGGCTATTCCTGTTGTCAAAGTGGATCGTGAAGCCTTTTTGCGTAAAGAATTGGCTGTTTATTGCAATTCAAGCCAGCTGAATATTGCAGTTACGGATTCTCCACTTAAAGTGTTAAACAGAACCCAACTCTCAAAAATTGCAAATGGTTGTATAAAGTATCATTTGACATTGGTTTGTGGCGTTTCAGCGTTGGCCGGTTTGCCTGGAGGATGGGGATTGGCAGCAAGTATTCCGGCTGATATAGCTCAGTTTTACGCACACGTTTTTGCTTTGATTCAGAAGTTGTTGTATCTCTATGGATGGCCTGATTTGCAAAATGAACAAGGGCAATTGGATGATGAAACAGCACAGGTACTGACTTTGTTTACCGGTGTCATGATGGGATCACAGGCTGCTACAGAGACTGTACAACATTTAAGTATGGAATTTGCCAAACAAGTGGCGATTCGTTTGCCTAAAAAGACATTGACTAAATATGCTGTTTATAATGTTGCCAAGCAAGTAGCTAAATGGATTGGAATAAAACTGACAAAGGATGGATTTGCTAAAAGCGTTTCTAAAATTATCCCATTAATAGGTGCGCCTATCTCTGCCGGGGTAACTTATTGGACATTTAACCCAATGGCCAAGCGATTGAAAAAACATTTGGATGAACAATTAAACTTAATGATTCAATAACTTATTTTTATGGCTATGCTAAAGAAATCAATCGTTTTGTTTTTGTGCCTGTTATCGTTTCAGGCAAACGCAAAAACAGTTTATTATGTGAAAAGTGGAGCCACAGGTGACGGCTCTTCGTGGTCGAATGCCTCAGGAAGTATTCAGGATATGATCGATAAGGCTTCGGCAGGGGATGAGGTTTGGGTAGCAGGAGGAACGTACCTTGTACCTATGATACCTAATACGCCTCCTATTTATATAAATTATAGTTTTAAGTCCGGTGTCTCTCTTTATGGTGGATTTAAAGGAGTGGAGACAAAGTTGGAACAACGGGAGAAAAAAGACCGGAATCAAAATGGAAAAGTAGAACCGTGGGAATTTGCGAATGAAACGATTCTGAGTGGAAATGTCGGTAGTAAGTCAAGGAAGTGGACAGTTGATGATGACAATCATGTGCTGGAAGTACAGGAAAATAATTCTAATGATTATCGTTATCTAATAGCTGAATTTAATTCGACAGGATATTCAAATGATACTTATTTCTCTGGATTTAAGATAACGGATGGAGGAAGAATTTTCGAGGTTAAGGGAGAAGATCGATTTGTGATATCAGAGTGTGAAATTTGTTATAATAATTGTTATAGTTCCTATTTGTTTTATTGTTATGATAATTCAATGTTGTCCATAAAGGAGTCATCGATTCATCATAATATAGGGTGTATTGTTAATCAAGCTGACTTGATTGATAATAGTGTATTTTTTCATAATCATGTTGAAGGGGCATATTATTCACAAGGTACTCCAATAAAGGGAAAAAGAATGAATGGTTGTGACGTTTATGATAATGTTTTTACTAAAAGTCATTCAGCACCTTATGTAATTGTCAACATTTGTCGTAATAGCAAAGTTTATAATAATATGCATTGTTCAAGTATAAGCTGTGATGAATTATATGAAACTGAAGTGTTTGGAAATGAACGTGGAGCTTCTATTTCTAAGATTGCTTGTAATTGTTTGTTTTATCAAAACGAAGGAGGTGCTACTGGAGGTGAATTATATGATTGTATAATTCATGATAATAAAACTTATGGTACTACAGGTTCAACGTTATATAACTGTAATATTTATAATAATGGTAATGGGGTAAATGGTGGTTCTGCCTATAACTGTCATATTTATGGTAATGAAAATTGTGGAGCTTGGGGAACAAACTTGTATGATTGTGTAATAGAAAACAATACAACCGAAAGAGACGGTGGTGGTGTTTGTGGATGTTATGTATATAATTGTATTATTCGTAATAATTTTGCTGTTGGAGATGGGGGCGGTGTTTATGGAGGATATTTGGAAAATTCTCAGATTTATGATAACGAAACTTTGAATGATGGTGGTGGAATCGAGGGGGGAACCGTCCGAGGATGTTCCATCTTCAACAACAAAGCCGGAGCAACCGGAGGAGGTGTTTCAGGGTCTTCCTGTTCTAATTGTGACATCTACAACAACTATGCCCCATCCTATGGAGGTATCGCAGATGGTTATTACACCAACTGCACAATAGCGAATAACAAATCGTTTTCAGGAAATGAGAATATAGGTCATTTGACAAACAGTATTATGGTCGGTACTTTTAGTGAAAGTACTTCGTATAGTCGTAGTTCATATTCGATTTTCACAGACAGTTATGTGAGTGGAAGCGGCAATTTTTTGGCGACACTGAAGGAACTCAAATTCCAACGACCGACTTCTTTTATCGGAAATGCCACGAATGACAAACAATTGGAAGAGTTGAAAAATGCAGACTTCAGTCTTTCCGAGGGTTCATCGGCGATTGATATGGGAATGCCGGATATGGATCAATCATTGCCGATAGAAGATATGTCTGGATATCCTCGACCAATGGGGGAAAAGACAGATATCGGTGCTCATGAATTTTTATCTTTCAGACCGTTGCCGTATGAGAATAAATTTGATGAAAAGATTCCGTCAATCAATAGTGGCAGTTGGACTGTCGATAAGCTACCGGGTAAAGACGATTATTATTGGCATACCAACCATAGTTCGTATGTGACAACAACATTCTTTGCTAAAACAGTTTCCAATAAAATCGATTTGTCTTTTGACTTTGTCGGTAAATATGCGAAAAAGGACCAACAAGAAAAAATGCACGTCGTATTGGCTTATTTGGATTCTGACAAGCGGGATACGGTCATGACCATTTCAAATACGGATTACGTTCGCGAATCCCACTTCTCGAAAGAAATATCTGCCTGGGTGAAAAACAAGGTGTTCCGGGTATTGTTTGCTGTGGAAAATTCCTATGATGGTAATGTCGTCTATTGTGGCATTACAAACCTGAAGATTACGAAACAAGATGCATCCGTTGAGATCCTTGCCGAGGATAAGGTTTGCATGTATGATGGCAAGCCCCATGCAATGGACTATCAAATCAATGATACCCGTGTAGATAAAAGAAAGGCTGTCGTCACTTACCGGAAAGAAGGAGAATCTGCCTCTACGACAACACCCTCTACAAATGCCGGAATCTATGTTGTACAGATTTCGATCGAGGATGGTTCTTATTTCGGAATGAAGGAGGTCAAACTGACCATAGAGAAAGCCAACCAGATCATCCAATGGACACAACAACTGAGAACGATGAAGGCGAAGGAGAAAATTCGTTTGGAGGCAACGGCCACTTCTGGCTTGCCAGTTGAATACACTTCCGAGAACGAAACGATTGCCAAAGTAGAACGAATTGGCAGCGAATGGTGGTTGGTTGCCGATACATTGTCAGGTGAGACGATGATTAAGGCAATACAATTGGGGAATGAAAATTATAATTTGGCCAATTCCGTTTTGAAAACGATTCGGGTGGAGGCTGTTCCGACCGGTTTGGAATCGATTGGTGCAGATTTGGTTTCAGCTTGCTTTATTAAGGCTGAAAATCGTATCTATGTGAAAGGGCTACGCTCAGATAGCCGATTGTATTTGTATGATTCAGCCGGTCGTCTGTGCCTATTGAAAGAAACAAATAGTACAGAATTGTCTGTTCCTGTAGATGGATTAGGCAAAGGTCTTTACTATTTGCAAGTCTTGAATAAAGGGAAAAGAGAGAGTTTTAAAGTATTAATATATTAATGTAAGAGAGATATGAAAAGAATAGTATGTTTGAGTTTGGCTTTATTGTCTTTAATGGCTTGTAATAAGGATGATGGATACAGATATGTCGAATTGGATTTGAAGACGGTAAGACTGGATATAGCTGATGCTAAAATGTTGGCTTTATGTGACAATGGAACAAAAACGAAGTCTAACCTCGAAAACATGGATTTGTTCAAGATTGATGAAAAAGGGAATATGCGTTCCGTTCTTTGGGTTGCACCGGGTACGACAGATACGGTTCGTATTGTCCCAGAGGTGATATTGCCTTTGTCGGATGAGTTCGTCTTATTTTCAAAGATACAAACGTTTTGTAGCAATCCCAATGTTTATTATTATAGAGATGCTAGATATAATTATATTATCCGGAAAAAAGACGGGGCGGTTTTTGTGATAGATTGGGAAAAATGTCCGGATTTTAATTTGAATCTTTATACGGATGAAAGTAAGCGATACAAGGATATCAATCCTCGAATAGACAAGTTTAACAATGCCTATTGTTTATCAGGATGGAGTAGCCCTGAACATGTATATAAGTTTGCGTTAAATAATTTGGATGATATCACAATGCAAAAAATAACATTGGATCAGTTTCCTCTTTATCATTCCAATCATCCTTTTGAGGTTGATAAGAAAGGTAATTGTATGACAACAGCAGATGGAGACAGAAAGATTCTCTACAAATCAGAAGGAGGAATGTATGAATTCCCTGAGAGTGTTGGCGTTTTCAATTATTTTGTAGGTTATAATGGAGATTTATATTGTTGTTCTTGTGAGGAGAGGAGTAGCGATAACAGAGGTTATTTGTATAAAATATATCCATTGGAAATAGGTATGCAGGTTTCATACGATTTAGAACATGCAACTTCAAAAGAGACACAAACACCTTATGCTTGGGGTAGAGAACTTTATACATTGGAAAACAGCTATATCCACGTCCTTTTGGCAACCGGCGAGACAAATAACATGCTTGTCTACAATTCTAAAAACAACACCATCAAGGAAGTCGGTTTCCTGCCCGGTAAGATGGAAGATGTCGTAGGTATTTCCAACAACTGTGTTTACCGCATCATGGATCGCAAGATCTACAAGTATGATTTTGTGGCGGAAGAAAAGTCGGTTACGCCCATTGATTTTGATTTCAATACATGTACGGTTTATAAAGATTGGTATGCCTATAATGTCCCGAACGGAAGTAAATTTATCCTGGGCGCCATTCGCAACTCAGACATGGCTATTCTGCGGATAGAAGTAGATATGGAATCCGGAAAGGCTACTGTTTTTGAAGACCAGCAAGACCGTCCTATTGTGACATTAGTCCAATTGTAATACAAACAAAAATCTACTTATTAAGCAGTCTCTTGTCTACTCGATAAGCAGACCCTCCCTCTACTTATCGAGTAGATAAAGGTCTACTTATCGAGTAGTTTTCGTTGTGCTTGATAAGTGCCGGTCGGAGTCCTGTGTAGGTTTTCCTGTCGGACGGGAATACGGGATGAAGCCGTCCGTTCGTGTGGGAACTCTGACGATATTTTCCCGGGATTTTGAGTCCTGTAAAGCTTGATGTAGGTTGGGTTTCGGAGATATTTTGTATTTTTGCCATATTTTTGATTGGGGTGTTTCTCCGTTTTGGCGGTCAAACCTTGATTTGTGGGTTGATTTTATATTATTTTCGGAATATACCTGATTATGAATACAAACAGAAAGGATGAATCTCTGTGGAACAGAGAGTATTGTAAAGTGATGTGCAGCAACTTCATGTTGTTCTTTTCGTTCTACTTGCTTACGCCGTTGCTGCCGATTTATCTGGCGGAACGGTTCCAGACCGATAAGGACACGATCGGTCTGGTGTTATCAGGATACGTGGTTGCGGCTCTTCTTGTTCGGCCGTTCAGCGGATTTATCGTCGATACGTTCAATCGCAAGAAAGTGCTGATGTGCTGTTTTTTTCTTTTTTTCATTTGTTTCGCCGGCTATCTGGGGGCGGTTACGCTGCTTCTTTTTGCCATTGTCCGTACCTTTCACGGGCTACCGTTCGGGGCGACGACCGTCGCCAACAGTACCGTGGCGATCGACGCGCTGCCCTCGTCGCGCCGCAATGAAGGAATCGGTTACTACGGCCTGAGCAACAACTTGGCTATGGCCATTGCGCCTTCGGCCGGTATTTGGCTCTACTCGCTGGCCGGTGATTTCAGACTGCTCTTCTGTATTTCGCTGATTGTGGCCGGTATCGGGTTTTATTGTACGACAATCGTGCACCTGCCTGCGCGTCGTCCCGTGCCGGGGAAACCCCATCTGAGTATGGACCACTTCTTTCTGACACGGGCTTGGCTGATGGCGGTCAATATCTTGCTCTTCGGCCTCTGCTGGGGGGTAATGAGCAACTATGTGGCTATTTACGGCAAGGAGGTTTTCGGAATTACCAACGGTACGGGCCTCTTTTTCGCGCTGCTCTCCATCGGCCTGTTCGTATCGCGGCTCTATGGGGCGAAATCCCTGCGCGAAGGGTTTCTCTCGGAGAATGCCTTGCAAGGTGCAGGCATCAGTGCCGTCGGCTATACGCTTTTTGTGCTGTCGCCGGGCGAGTGGGCCTATTACCTTTCCGCCTTGCTCATCGGATTGGGCAACGGCCGTATGTATCCGGCTTTTCTGAATATGTTCATTTCCGTGGCGCGTAACGACCAACGGGGCACGGCCAATTCGACGATCCTGACCTCGTGGGACCTGGGCATGGGACTGGGTATTTTCTTCGGTGGCGTACTGATCGAGTATGTGGGTTATACAACGGCTTTCGCCGTTACGGCCGGCTCGCAGATCTCCGGATTCCTCCTGCTGCTGTTCCGGACACGCCGGTTCTTCCAGGAGCGTCGGTTGCAATGAGGCCAGACTGGATTGGCGGCGTTTCCTCCCCGGACGAGTCTGCTCTTAGCCGGTAATGCTTACTTGGCCCTCCTTCAGATAAAACCGTTCGTCATGCTCGGCCAAGAACCGGAGGGTGGTGATGATTTTCTCTTCCGGGAACGGCAAAGAGGGGATCAAGGTGGCGACAGAATGCGGTTGCCGGTCTGAAAGCAATTCGAGCAAGCGGTCACGTATCGCGTTGAAATCCCGATTGCTCAGGCCGGAGCCATGTTTGGAAAGGCAGACATCGCAACATCCGCAATCCTCCGTATTCTTTTCTCCGAAGTAGGAGAGTAGCAGGCGGCTCCGGCAAATAGACTTTCCGTCTATATATTCCGCCACTTTCGAGATACGCTTTTTCATCCTTTCGCGTCGCGCTTCATAGACGGCGGGGGGGATGACAAGCGTATTTGGGGCTGTCCGGGGAAGCGTATGGATGATTCGGGCGGCTGTTGGAGAACCGGATTCGTCTGCCGCTTCACTATATTCGATGTAGCCCGCCAGTTCCAACAATTTCAGCGCGTGATGTACCTCTAACGGAGGCAACTGGCAGGCGGAACAGAAAGAGGACAAAGCAAATTCGTGCACGATGTCTTTTCCCTGCCTTTCCGGTAGTTGGTAGTAATCTCCCAATGCTTCGTATACGTGTCTGATCACGCTTCTCTCCGGGAACTCCTCTTCTATCCGCTTTTTCAGCCGGGAACCGTCCGCGTCTGTACAGAGGGCTACCGCATAGGCTTTCCGGTTGTCCCGTCCGGCACGACCTGCCTCCTGGAAATATTCTTCCAATGAGTCCGGCATATCCAGATGGACGACCAGCCGCACGTCCGGTTTGTCGATGCCCATTCCGAAAGCATTCGTGGCTACGATCACCCGGCATTCGTTGTTTTTCCAGCGATGCTGCCGGATCGCCTTTTCTTCCCGGCTCAGCCCGGCATGGAAGAAATCGGCCGATATTCCGGCTTGTTGCAGAAAGAGGGCCGCCTCTTTCGTCTGCTTCCGGTTTCGGGTATAAACGAGGGCTGTGCCCGGAACTTTCCCCAGTATGTAAAGCAGTGTCCCCAGTTTGTCTTCCGTCCGGCGTACGATGTAGGCGAGATTCGGGCGGGCAAAACTTTTCCGGAACACATGCTTCTCCTTGAAAAACAGCCGTTCCTGTATCTCTTCCACCACTTCGGGCGTGGCGGTTGCCGTCAGTGCCAGTACCGGCACGTCGGGCAGTTGTTCCCGTATGTCGGCGATATGGAGATAGGACGGGCGGAAATCATAGCCCCATTGCGAGATACAATGACTCTCGTCTACCACCAACAGGCAGACGTGCATGGTTTGCAGCTTTTCCCGGAATAGTCCGGTGGCAAGCCGTTCGGGTGAAACATATAGGAATTTGTTTTGTCCGGCAACGCAATCTTCCAATGCTGCCGCGATTTCCCGGCGGTCCATGCCTGAATGTACGGCTGTCGCCTTGATCCCGGCCCGGCGCAGGTTGTCGACCTGGTCGCACATCAAAGCGATAAGCGGGGTGACGACCAGGCAGATTCCCTCCATCGCCATCGCCGGAACCTGGAAAGTGATCGATTTGCCACCTCCCGTCGGCATAAGTCCGAGCGTGTCTTTTCCGGCACAGACGGAACGAATGATTTCTTCCTGTAAAGGACGGAAAGCCGGGTATCCCCAATACTTTCCTAATATCTTATGGTAGACATCCACCGCATCCCTTCATATATCGTTTTCTTTGATGTCCTTCACCATCAGTTGCAACGACGTGTTGCCGTTGTAGGTGTTCTCCTCGATGGTATAGCAGATATGGAAGGGCTTCATGTTCTTGATATGCGTGTTGTGCCGGCGCATACCGAAAGCAATCCCGTGTATCGGTGTGTTTGACTTGTCGTCGATCAGCTCCAGTTTGATATGTTCCAAGTCTTTTCCTACCAGTTTGCTGGTTCCGTAGTCTTTGACGCTGAGCGAGCAGAATACAGGCTTTTGGTTGTCCGGACCGAACGGGCTCATCTTTTTCAGTTCGCCCATGAACTTGGCGTTGATCTCTTGTAGGTCCAGCACGGCATCGATGTCGATTTGCGGAGTCATTTGTTCGGGGATGATCTCGTCGGCGGCTAATTGGAGGAACCGTTCGGTGAAAGCTTCTAAGTTCTCCTCTTTCAGGGAGAGGCCGGCGGCATACGTGTGCCCGCCGAAGTTTTCCAACAGGTCGCGGCAGTTTTCGATCGCTTTGTAGATGTCGAATCCCGTAATCGAGCGAGCGGAACCGGTAATCAGTTCGGACGATTTCGTCAAGACGACTGCCGGACGGTAGTATTTCTCCGTCAGGCGGGAAGCGACGATACCGATGACTCCCTTATGCCATCCCGGGTTGTAGACGATGATCGCCTTACGGTCTTCCATGTTCTGGAATTCGTCGATGATGGCGTTCGCCTCGTCCGTGATCTTCTTGTCCAGTTCGCGGCGTTCCTCATTATACTGGTTGATGCTTTCGCTCTTTTCGCGGGCTACGTCCTCGTCTTTCGCCAAGAGTAGTTCGACCGCCTCCCTGCCGTTCATCATACGGCCGGAAGCGTTGATACGCGGTCCGATTTTGAAGACGATATCGCTGATTGTGATTTCTTTGCCCGACAGACCGCAGATGTCGATGATCCCTTTCAGGCCGAGGCTCGGATTGCTGTTGATCTGTTTCAGGCCGTAATAGGCCAATATGCGGTTCTCACCGGTGATGGGGACGATGTCCGAAGCGATGCTGACCGCCGTCAGTTCCAGCAGCTTCTCCAGGTCGGCAAACGGGAAGTTGTTGCTTTTGGCGAATGCCTGCATGAACTTGAAGCCGACCCCGCATCCCGACAGATGTTCGTACGGATAGACCGAATCCACCCGCTTGGCATCCAGCACGGCCACGGCATCCGGCAACGTGTCGTCCGGCATGTGATGGTCGCAGATGATGAAATCGATCCCCAGTTGTTTGGCATATTCGATCTTTTCGATGGCTTTGATCCCGCAGTCAAGCGAGATCACCAGCGTGATTCCGTTGTCGCGGGCGTAATCGATCCCTTTGTACGAAATGCCATATCCTTCGTCATACCGGTCTGGAATGTAATAGTCCAATGCCGATGAATAAGGACGTAAATACTTGTAGACCAATGAGACGGCAGTAGTGCCGTCTACATCATAGTCTCCGTAAATCAGAATCTTTTCTTTATTGCCCAATGCTTTGTTCAAGCGCTTGACCGCCTTTTCCATATCCGGCATAAGGAATGGATCGTGCAGGTCGTTCAAGCTGGGTTTAAAGAATTTCTTCACTTCTTCAACAGTAGTAAGTCCTCGCTGGACGAGCAAAAGACATACAACCGGACTGAGTCCCAGTTCGTTTGCCAGCTTGTCTCTTTTATGTAACTCTTCTTCTGTTGAGGTTTGAAAGTTCCATTTTGTAATCATTATATATTATTTTTTCTTTTTTTTCGTCGCTGAGTATATCGGGTGACTATGATATATTTCTCCCCATATAGTTTGAATCCGTAAAGTTAGATATTATAGATGGAAATTTCTGTTTGGCGGCTGGCTTTTTTTATTAATTAGAAACTGTTTTGTTTTTTTCAAACCGGTTTCCGGCTCCCTTCCGGATCTATCAAAATGTCACTGCCACCCTATGAAAAATGGATTAGTAGTGCATGTTTTTGGAATTAGTATAGCGGGTAATATTTTTTAACGTATCAAAAGGAAATATTTCCCTTGCTGGAAGAAAGCAAAATGACAGATTGCGGGTGGGGCAATTCCTGGAGTCTGTTTGAAAAAAGTACAAACCACTTTCCCAGTACGCGAATGATTTGTACATTTGTGACATTATTTAAATGATGATGACAGAAGACATTCAAAAAGCCTGTGAGATCATGCAGGCGGGAGGCATAATACTCTATCCTACAGATACGATCTGGGGGATCGGTTGCGATGCGACCAACGAGAAAGCCGTACAGAAAGTGTACGAGCTGAAGAAGCGGATGGATAATAAGGCTATGCTGGTATTGATCGACACTACCGCCAAACTGGACCGGTATGTTTCGGATGTTCCTGATATTGCCTGGGATTTGATTGAGGTGGCTGACAAACCGCTGACGATTATCTATTCACACGCGAAGAATTTGGCGGGAAACCTTTTGGGCGAAGACGGAAGTGTGGGCATCCGGGTGACGAATGAGGAATTTTCACGCCGCTTGTGCGAACGTTTCCGCAAGCCGTTGGTCTCGACTTCCGCCAATGTGAGCGGCGAACCTTCTCCGGCTAATTTCAGCGAGGTTTCGGATGTCATTAAGAACGGTGTCGACTATATCGTGAACTATCGCCAGGCGGATATGGGCAAGGCTGAACCTTCTAATATCATCAAGTTAGGCGACGGTGGCGTTATTCAGGTAATCAGGTAGATGATGAAGAAGAGCAGACAGGCTGGAAAATACATCGTATCGGACTTTATATCGGCTTCGGTTGCATGGTTGCTGTTCAATGTCCTTCGTTATGAAGTGTTTGCCATCCATGAAGGAGCCAGTAATCTATCAGATTATCTGCAATATCCGGGTGTGCTTGCCGGCCAGATGGTCATTCCTTTTTTCTGGCTGGTGCTTTACTATTTTTCGGGATATTATAACAAACCGTTCGGGAAATCCCGCCTTACCGAGTTTTTCTCCACATTCATTACTGTGCTGGTCGGGACGCTTTTGGTCTTTTTCGTGTTGGTGTTGGACGATATTCCTGAGTCGATACGGATCTACTATGAGTTGTTTTTCGGTTTGTTCGGATTGCAGTTCCTCATCACGTATGTCCCGCGTCTGTTGATTACGCAAGACGGGATGAAGAAAATCCGGAACCGGGAATGGGCGCTGAACGTATTGATTATCGGGGCAGGAGAGAAAGCTGTCTGCATAGCACGCGATTTATATCGTTTGGGATATCATATCTGTGGGTTTGTCCTGGAAGACGAGGGGCAACTAGTAAAGGCCGACCGGGCGCAAGTGTTGGGTGCGGTCGGCGACATTCCGGCGTTGATGGAAAAGGTGCCTGTGGATGAGATTGTGCTGGCGGTCGAATCGAAAGACAATCGGGTGCTTTTGGGAATCCTCTATTCGCTTTACCGTTATAAATGTCCGGTCAAGGTGTTGGCAGACCGGTTCAACATGCTGTCGAAAATCCGGATCCGGACGATACGGGGAATCCCGTTGGTCGATGTGACGGACAATAATTTTTCGCCTGCCGAACAGAACATAAAGTTTTTCTTGGATAAACTATGTTCTGTTGTTGCCTTGCTGTTGCTTTCTCCCTTGTTCGTGTATATCGCGTGGCGGGTGAAGAAAGATTCTCCAGGGCCCGTCTTTTTTCGGCAGGAGCGGATCGGGTATCTCGGACAGCCGTTTTGGATGTATAAGTTCCGCACCATGTATGTCAATGCCGAAGAGAATGGTCCGTTGCTTGCTTCGGAAGATGATTGCCGTATCACGCCTTTCGGACGTGTCATGCGGAAGTACCGGTTGGACGAATTGCCGCAGTTTTGGAACGTGCTGAAAGGGGATATGTCGCTGGTCGGGCCGCGACCCGAACGGAAATATTTTATTGATGAAATCGTGAAGACGGCGCCTTATTATTACCTGTTGCACAATGTCCGTCCGGGCATTACCTCGTTGGGTATGGTGAAATACGGCTATGCGGTGAGTGTGGAGAAGATGGTGGAGCGCATGGAGTATGACATATTATATTACGAAAACATGTCGCTGACGTTGGATCTGACGATTCTGATCTATACGGTTAAAACGGTTGTTACGGGGAAGGGAATTTAAATTAAAGAATTAAAGAATGAAGGAATTAAAGAGTTAAAGAGGGATGAAGGATAATTTTCAATATTCAATATTCAATTTTCAGTTTTTTTCTCGGTTCCTTTTATGGCGGGACAAGCATATAAAAGAGAACCATTTCATATTGATCGTTAGTTTTCTGGTCGGTATTTGTACGGCGGCAGCAGCTATTATCCTAAAGACGATCATTCATTTTATACAACATCTTCTGACGGGTAATTTCAATCTGGATGGGGCGAACTACCTGTATTTGCTCTATCCGGTGATCGGTATCTTGCTTGCCGGTTTGTTTGTGAAGTATATTGTGCGGGATGATATCAGCCATGGGGTGACGAAGATCCTTTATGCCATTTCCCAACGGAAGAGCCGCATTAAGCCTCATAATACCTGGACCTCTATTGTGGCCAGTTCCGTCACCATCGGTTTTGGTGGATCGGTCGGGGCGGAGGCGCCGATTGTACTGACGGGAGCGGCGATCGGTTCCAACTTGGGCCGTCTGTTCCGCATGGAGCAGAAGACGCTGATGTTGTTGGTCGGTTGCGGGGCGGCCGGTGCGATTGCCGGAATCTTCAAGGCACCGATTGCCGGGGTGGTGTTTGTTGTGGAAGTCCTGTTGCTGGACTTGACGATGACGTCGGTATTGCCTTTGCTGATCACTTCGGTGACGGCTGCGACTGTTTCCTATGTTTTCACGGGTACGGAAGCGATGTTCCCCTTTTCGCAGACTGAAGCGTTTGCGATCGAGCGTATTCCGTACGTGTTGCTGTTAGGTGTTTTCTGCGGTCTGGTGTCGCTCTATTTTACCAAAGTCATGAACCGGGTCGAGGGAATGTACCGGAACCTGAATAGCTACTGGAAGAAATTCGTGGTCGGAGGAATCATGTTGAGTGTGCTGATCTTTATCTTCCCGCCTCTCTATGGCGAAGGGTATGACACGATTTCGTCTTTGTTGAACGGGCAGTTCTCCCATATCATGGACAAGAGTATGTTCTATGGCCTGAATGGTACGTATTGGGGATTGCAGATATTCCTTACGTTGATTTTGCTCTTCAAAGTTTTTGCTTCGAGCGCGACGAATGCCGGGGGCGGCTGCGGTGGTATATTTGCTCCCAGTCTGTATTTGGGATGTATTGCCGGTTTCGTGTTTGCGCATGCGTCCAATTATTTCCCTTTTACGATGTATCTGTCGGAAAAGAATTTCGCTTTGTTGGGAATGGCGGGGATTATGTCCGGTGTCATGCACGCGCCACTGACCGGTGTCTTCCTGATTGCCGAGCTGACCGGCGGATATGCTCTTTTCCTTCCGCTGATGATCGTGTCCGTCAGCTCCTACATCACGATCAAGATGTTCCTCCCGCACAGTATCTATTCGATGCGTCTGGCGCAGAAAGGGGAGTTGCTTACCCATCATAAGGATCGTGCCGTGTTGACGTTGCTGAATACCGACAGCGTGATCGAACGGGATTTCCTGACTGTTTCTCCCGAAATGTCGTTGAGTGACATGGTGAAAGTGATTGCCAGAAGCGGACGGAACACGTTTCCGGTTATCGACGAGCGGGGCATCTTATTAGGGCTTGTACTGTTGGACAATATCCGGAACATCATGTTCCGTCCGGAACTGTACAACCGGTTCCATGTTTCCAAGTTTATGGTTTCAGCTCCCGCGAAAGTTCAGGTGGGAACGCCTATGGAGCAGATCATGCGTACATTTGACGATACGAAAGCCTGGAACTTGCCGGTTGTGGATGAAGAGGGACGCTATATCGGCTTTATGTCCAAATCAAAGATATTTAATGCATACCGCGAAGTGTTGGTTGAAAACTTTTCAGGAGATTAAGAGAATGAAGAAAGAAGATTTGCGAATCGTTTATATGGGCACTCCCGATTTTGCGGTGGAGAGCCTGCGTGCCTTGGTGGAAGGCGGATATAATATTGTAGGAGTGATTACGATGCCGGACAAGCCGATAGGCCGTCATGGCAGTGTCTTGCAGGCAAGCCCCGTGAAACAATATGCCTTGTCGAAAGGGCTGCTGGTGCTTCAGCCTGAGAAATTGAAGGATGAGGTTTTTCTTTCCGAGTTGCGGACGTTAAAAGCGGACTTGCAGATTGTGGTCGCTTTCCGTATGTTGCCGGAGGTGGTTTGGGCAATGCCCCGCTTGGGAACGTTTAACCTGCATGCCGCCTTGCTACCTCAGTACAGAGGGGCTGCACCAATCAACTGGGCGGTAATCAACGGAGATACGGAAACCGGGGTAACGACCTTTTTTCTGAAGCATGAGATCGACACGGGCAAGATCATCCGTCAGAAACGTCTTCCGATTGCCGATACGGACGATGTCGGTATTGTCCATGACGGCTTGATGACGATGGGCGCCGAATTGGTGTTGGAAACCGTCGATTTGTTGCTGGAGGGAAAAGCGGATGCCATCCCTCAAGAGGAATTTTATAAAGATCCTTCCGAGCTTCGTCCTGCTCCGAAGATTTTCAAGGATACATGCCGTATCGACTGGAAACAGCCGGTGAAAAAGATTTATGACTTTATCCGTGGTCTGTCTCCCTATCCGGCAGCCTGGACCGAGATAGTTTCTCCTACGGGCGTGCGCACCGCATTGAAGATTTATCAGGCAGAGAAACGTCCCGCTACGCATGAGTTTCCGATCGGTACCATCCGGACCGACCTGAAAAGCTATATCGACATCGCTGTGGAAGATGGTTTCCTGCGTTTACTTTCCCTCCAACTGGCCGGCAAGAAGCGTCTGCCGGTTACGGATTTCCTGAACGGGTTCAAGCAGATAGGAGAATATCACGTTGGTTTGTGAAAAGAGGGTATGCCTAAACAGCCTTGTCCTCGTGCTTGACGCGAGAACAAGGCTGTTTGGGCATATCTCTTTTCTGTTGGGTGAATCTTGCTCTTTTATCCCTGCAATGCCTCTTTCAAGTTGATTCCCAATGCTTCGGCAATCCCTTTGCCATAAGCCGGATCCGCTTTATAGCAATTGCGTACGTGACGTTGCTGGATAAACAGCTCGGCATCTCCGAGCTGGCGGGCGGTGTTTTCGAATAGGAGCTGTTGTTCGTCGGCCGGCATCAAGCGGAACAGTGCACCGGGTTGGCTGTAATAGTCGTCGTCATATTCGCGCTCGTTATAGTTGTAGATAGGACCGTTTGCCGGATAGGGCGGTTCCTTTTTTTCAGGCGTGTCTTTCCATTCGCCATAACTGTTCGGTTCGTATCCTTTGGCTGCACCGTAGTTGCCGTCTACGCGCATGGCCCCGTCGCGATGGTAGGCATGGAACGGGCAACGTGGCTTGTTTACCGGAATCTGTTCCAGATTGACACCTAAGCGGTAACGTTGTGCGTCTCCGTATGAGAACAGGCGGCCTTGCAGCATCTTGTCGGGAGAAAATCCGATACCTTCTACGATATTCATCGGGTTGAACGCGGCCTGTTCTACCTCGGCGAAATAATTTTCGGGATTGCGGTTCAGTTCCAGGATACCTACGTCCATCAACGGGAAATCTCCGTGCGGCCATACCTTGGTCAGATCGAACGGGTTGATGCGGTAGTTGTTTGCCTCCTCGATTGTCATCAGTTGTATTTGAAGCTTCCATTTCGGGTAGTCGCCTTTTTCGATGCTTTCGAATAGGTCGCGTTGGTGTGATTCGCGATCTTTGGCGATGATGGCTTCCGCTTCCTGGTCGGTCAGGTTCTTGATGCCCTGCAAGGTCCTGAAGTGGAATTTCACCCAGATACGTTCGTTATCGGCATTGATGAAACTGTAGGTGTGGCTTCCGAATCCATGCATGTGGCGGTAGGAATAGGGAATACCGCGGGGGCTCATCGTGATTGTTACCTGATGCAAGGCTTCGGGGAGTAACGTCCAGAAGTCCCAGTTGTTGTTGGCACTGCGCATATTGGTTTTCGGATCCCGTTTGATGGCGTGGTTAAGATCGGGAAATTTCAATGGATCGCGCAGGAAGAATACGGGTGTATTATTTCCTACCAGGTCCCAGTTTCCCTCGTCGGTATAGAACTTGATGGCGAAACCGCGTATATCCCGTTCCGCATCGGCCGCACCCCGTTCGCCGGCAACGGTCGAGAAACGGACGAAACAGTCCGTTTGCTTGCCGACCTTGCTGAATATTGCGGCTTTTGTGTATTTCGTAATATCATTCGTCAGGGTAAATGTGCCATAAGCACCTGAACCTTTGGCGTGCATACGTCGTTCGGGAATTACTTCCCGGTCGAAATGGGCGAGCTTCTCAATGAGCCACGGGTCTTGCAACAAGACCTGCCCACGCGGACCTACGGTCTGCGTGTTTTGATTGTCTGCAATCGGACGACCGTTGACGGCCGTTAGCTTTTTCTCATTCATACGGATGTTTTTTTAGTCTGTAATTCGATCAGATTATATCTTCTCTTTCATGCATGTATAAAACTGGTTTCATACAGATATTGTTTTTGGCCGTACGATAAAAATTGTTCTGCGCATTATGTATGTGGAAGAGGTTTTGTGCCGCTACCACAGTCAGAAGTAAGAAGAGGCCGCTGTTTCAGTTTCCGATAGACATAGATGAAAGCCGGGACGAGGAACAGGTCTGCGGCTATCCAGGCAATCGGATCGCCATAGCAGACTGCCCGGAATCCGAATACCGGTACGGCATAGAGGCTGACCAGCGTGCGGGCAATCATTTCAGAGACACCGGAAAGCATCGCCAAGTTGGTGTATCCGGCGCCTTGTATGGTGTAGCGCAGGATACAGAGCAGCCCCAATACCGGGAAGAAATGGCAGGAAGCATGGAGGAAGAGCACCGTATTGTCGAGTATTTCCGTTTCCGAAGCATCTACAAACAACTGTGATATTTTGTCGGAAACCAATAGCAAGACCGTTGCCGTGAAGAGGGCATAGACCATCATCAGCAGCGAGCTGGCTTTGATGCCTTGCCAGATGCGTTCGGGTTTTCCGGCTCCGTAGTTTTGTCCTGTATAGGTTGCCATTGCAATACCCAAGCTTTCAAAGGCACAGATAAAGAACATCTTGATTCGCATGGCGGCTGTGAAAGCGGCTACGCAAGCCGTTCCCAATGCATTGTTGGCACTTTGGAGCATGATGCTTCCGATTGCCGTAATGGAGAACTGAAGTCCCATCGGTACCCCGATATACAACAGGTTTTTGGCCAAAGGAAGGTGAAACTTACGGTCATCGGCCGTTCCTTTCAGGATCGGGAAATGCTTATACATATAGAAGTAGCAAAGAAGTGCCGATATGCCTTGTGAGACGACTGTGGCGATGGCAGCTCCCAATACGCCCCATCCCAACAGGAGGATGCAGAACAGGTCGAGCAGGATGTTCAGTACGGTGGAGAACAACAGGAACCAAAAAGGCGTTTTGCTGTCACCCAGTGCGCGTATGATACTGGACAGCAAGTTGTAGAAAAACGTACAAGGCACTCCGATAAACGTGACGAGCAAATAGGAGTAAGCTCCGTCGAAAATCGTTTCCGGCGTTTGCATCTTTCGCAGGATATCTGCACAATAGAAACTTGTCAGAACGGCAATAACGACCGACATCAGAGCGGCCAATTGCAAACTGACCGTCACGTACCGCCGCATGGTCTTGTAGTCTCTTGCTCCGAATTTTTGTGCTACCGGAATCCCGAACCCGCAACAGCACCCGTTGCAGAATCCCAAAATCAGGAAGACAACCGAAGTGCTTGCCCCGATCGCCGCCAGATCATTGATTCCCAAAAATTTTCCAACGATTGCTGCATCAACCAGCGAATAGGTTTGTTGCAATAGGTTTCCCAATAACAGGGGAAAAGTAAAGTTGAGAATAAGCGGCAGGGAAGCCCCTGCCGTCATTTCTTTAGTTGTAGCCATAGTTTTTGAATTGACAATTGATAATGGACAATTGACAATTAGAGAAAGACAAAACAATTATCAATTGTCAATTGTCAATTTCTTTTCAATCTGTTCTTGTACAATTGCATCCACGACAGCGACTGTCGTCAGGTTCAGGATGTCGCGTGTGGAGCTTTCTACGTCGGTGAAGTGGATCGGTTTGTTCAAGCCCATTTGGATCGGGCCGATCGTTTCGCTGATACCGAGTGTGTCGAGCAGTTTGTAGGCACTGTTGGCGGAACTCAGGTTCGGGAAGATCAGCGCGTTGACATCTTTGCCTTTCAGCTTGTTGAACGGATACATTTCGTCGCGCAGCTTTTTGTCCAGGGCGAAGTTGACCTGCATTTCGCCGTCAACCATCATGTCCGGATAGTTCTTGTGCAAATAGTCGATCGCGTCGTGGACTTTCTGCGGGCTGCCTTGCTTGTCGGAACCGAAGTTGGAGTATGACAACATCGCCATGACTGGTTCATGCGCGAAGAACTTTACGGCGTCTTGCGTCAGGCGGGCGATATCGATCAATACTTCCGTCGATGGATGACGGTTGATCAACGTGTCGGCAATAAAGAATGTTCCTTTCTTGCAAGTCAGGATATTCAGTGCACCGAAATGCGTGTAAGACGGACGGATGCCGATGATCTGTTCTGCCATCTTGGTCACTTCGGAGTAGCGGCTGTAAACGCCTGTTACGAACGCATCGGCATCGCCTGTCGCAACCATCATCATACCGAACGCATTGCGGTCTACCATCTTTTCGCAAGCCTCTGCATACGTGACCCCTTCACGGGCTTTCTTCTCAGACAATATCTTGGCATAGCGATGGCGGCGTTCCGTTTCACGGTCGTGGCGAAGGTTGACGATTTCGATACCTTCGAGGCTGATGCTTTCTTCTGCCGCGATCTTTGCCAAACGCTCTTCGTTGCCCAAAAGGATGGGGAAACAGATACCTTCGGCTTTGGCTTCGGCAGCGGCTTTCAGCATATTGACATGGTTGGCTTCGGCAAATACCACCCGCTTCGGATTGGCTTTGGCCATATCGGTGAACGAGCGGAGCAGCTTGTTGTCATATCCCATCATTTCGCGCAGCTGGTTGGCATATCCATCCCAGTCGGTAATGGTCTTGCGGGATACGCCCGACTTGATGGCGGCTTTGGCAACGGCACAGGATACGCGCGTCAGAAGTCGCGGGTCAAGTGCTTTCGGCAGGATGTAATCGCGTCCGAAAGTGGTCCGTTTCAGTTTGTAGGCGGCGTTCACTACGTCGGGGACCGGCTCTTTGGCCAGTTCGGCGATCGCATAGACGGCTGCCAGCTTCATCTCTTCGTTGATCGCTTTGGCATGCGTGTCCAATGCGCCACGGAAGATATAAGGGAATCCCAATACATTATTGATCTGGTTCGGATAGTCGGAACGACCGGTTGCGAAAATGATATCGTCGCGTGAATCCATCGCGTCTGTATAGGAGATCTCCGGATTCGGGTTGGCGAGGGCGAACACAATCGGATTGGCGTTCATGGTACGGACCATCTCTTTGGTCAGTACATTGGCGACCGACAATCCCAAGAAGACATCTGCTCCGACAACCGCTTCTTCCAGTGTCTTGATGTCGCGGTCGGTCGCGAAATATTTCTTGGATTCATTCAAGTCTGTACGATGCGTGGAGATAACGCCTTTGCTGTCGCACATGATGATGTTTTCTTTCTTTGCCCCCAACAGGATATAGAGTTTCGTGCAGGAGATGGATGCGGCACCGGCGCCATTCACTACGATTTTCACCTCCTCGATCTTTTTCCCGGCAACTTCCAGCGCGTTGATCAAGCCTGCACCGGAGATAATGGCTGTCCCGTGCTGGTCGTCATGCATGACCGGAATGTCCAGTTCTTCTTTCAGGCGTGTTTCGATCTTGAAACATTCGGGCGCCTTGATATCTTCGAGGTTGATACCGCCGAAAGTAGGAGCGATGGCTTTTACGGTTTCGATGAATTTGTCAGGGTCTTTCTCATCCACTTCAATGTCAAAGACATCGATGCCGGCAAAAATCTTAAACAGCAATCCTTTTCCTTCCATCACCGGTTTGCCTGCCAACGGGCCGATATTGCCTAATCCCAATACGGCGGTGCCATTGGAAATGACGGCTACCAGATTTCCTTTAGAAGTATATTTGTAGGCATCCAACGGATTCTTTTCGATTTCTAAGCAGGGCTCGGCTACGCCTGGCGAATAGGCGAGCGACAAATCCGTCTGCGTACTGTAGGGCTTGGTGGGAATGACTTCTATCTTTCCCGGCTTGCCTTCCGCATGATAGCGGAGAGCGTCTTCTTTCGTGATCTTAGCCATAAACGTTCTCGTTTTTATTTGTTTTTTGTCTTTCGAAAATTGCGCACAAAAGTAGCAAATTAATATGAATGTGGCACTGAATGCTTACATTTAGTTGCCCGAAAATTGTGTATTTGCAGGTTTCAGCTATTTGTTTTACCTTTGTGCCTCATATTAACAGGAAGCAAAATTTGAAACAGACAACAGCAAAATACATGAAATGGTTGCTGCCGGCACTTTTTATAGTGTATTACAGCAGCATTTCTTTGTTTATGCACGTCCATGTCGAGTATGGCACGACGATTGTCCATTCGCACCCGTTCAAGAAGGCGGCGGATGGCGTTTGTCATCAACACTCGTCCCTTTCGGAAATCCAGTTGTTTCATTTGCTGACGACTGTGCAGGTCCAGGATGGTGCCGTCCGTTCGTTGCTCCTGTCTATTTTTACTACACCGAGTTATAAAATAATCGAAAATCCGGTCTACTCGGATCATTTACTCCCTGTCGTAGGGAAATTCTTCCTCCGCGCTCCTCCTTTTGGTCTGATAAAATAAAATCTGCCGTGCAAACTGATCTTTTGTTCCATCGGCATGAAACAAAAGTTCCATCGGCATGAAACAAAAGTTCCATCGGCATGAAACAAAAGTTCCATCGGCATGAAACAAAAGTTCCATCGGCATGAAACAAAAGTTCCATCGGCATGAAACAAAAGTTCCATCG
>JAGBDR010000018.1 GCA_017937385.1 Parabacteroides sp. | reverse complement strand
TGAGTATTCAAGTAACGGATGACAGGTCACATCTTTATTTCGATTACTTGGAATTGGAGTTTGGTATTCCAAAGCCGCTTGGATATGCCATCCGAAAAGCCATTCTATTACATAACCAACGTATCGAAGTCCCACGAACTTTGGATGCTTGTATCTTTGGTTTATCGGATGCCGTCCTTCAAATAAAAGTGTTGCGCATTTCTTCGCAAGGCGGTTTTCGGCGATAATTTTGGTGTAATAAAGACCCAGGAGACCTTGACCTGTGTTGCAGGATTTGTCAAGCAAGTTGTACCCTTGTCATTACAAAACGGTGTTTCGTACTGCCGAGGGTGACTTGCCGACTGCCTTGCATCGGGGCGATTTTATCGCTGTTTCGCCCTGCGAAAAGGTGTCCGGAAAACCGAACAACAAGTAAACCCAATGTACGATGAACCAAAGAACAAAACATTTCCAACTCCGGCTGACCCCGGATGAAGCCAACCGGCTGAAAGAGAAAGCGGCATCCTATCCGTCCGTGAGCTGTTACATCCGAATAGCCTTGAAAGAATATTCCGATGTCAACGCTAAACAGAGGCTTGAACTCATCAACGACCTCGGTGCGTTTTACCGGAAGTTCCAAAATGAACTATCTTGGGCAGGCGGCAACCTGAACCAGTCGGTCAAGAGAGCCAACGAGCTTTCGGTAGCCGGATTATTCAGTCAAGCCTATCTCCAAGAAGTCCTATTACCCGTTATCATGGACACACGAAAGACCTTGAACGAGATAAAACGGGAACTATATGCCGTAACAAAAAAAGCCACCAGACTTTAGGCTTCCAGTTACTTGAACCGTGATACTTCGGTTCGTAGAGATTCAAGACATAGAGATAAATCATTCAAACGACTACAAGATGATAGCAATCATATTACCCGGCAGCACGAACTTCCATGCTGTCGGTTACAATGAACGAAAAGTCGCGAAAGGAACGGCACGACTGCTTGAGATGAAAAACTTTGGCGCACTGGGAACATTCGGTAAACCCACCCCGGATGAACTGGTCAGTTACCTCATGGAATACACCTCCCGGAACGACCGGATTCAGAAAGCGCAGTTCCATGTCTCCTTCTCCTGCAAGGGACATGAGATGTCGGAAACCGAAGTGCTGGAGTTCGCTCATCGGTATCTCAAAGAAATGGGCTATATGGAAGAAGGTCAGCCGTTGCTTGCCTACTCCCATTATGACACCGACAACACCCACGTCCATATCGTCACTTCCCGTATCGCTCCGGACGGCAGGAAGATAGAACACGACAACGAGCGAAGACGGTCGCAGGAAGTGATAGACTGCATCTTGGGTAACGACCGAAAGCAGAAAACCCAAGAAAGTGTGGATGCCGCCAAGGAATACACCTTCTCCTCCTTCGCCCAGTTCAAATCGGTCATGCTATCTATGGGCTACGAGACCTATCAAAAGGACGATACCGTATTCATCAAGCATGGCGGCAAGGTTCAACAGAAAATCCCCTTCGCTGAAATAACGGCATTGTACAAACCGGGCAACCGGGACAGGAACCGCTGCCGCCAACTGCGGAGCATCCTCAAAAAGTACCGGGATGTGAGTGCCAACAAGGAAGAACTGCAAAAGGAACTGAAAACCAAGTTCGGCATCGACATCGTGTTCTTTGGCAGGAAAGATTCCCACTATGGCTACATGATAGTTGACCATCATAACAAAACTGTCATCAACGGCGCAAGAATACTGGCGATAGACCAACTGCTGGACTTCGCCACCCCGGAGCAACGCTTCAACCGCATCGAGGACTTCATAGACAAACTGTTTTCCCTTAATCCCAAGATAACACAGGCAGAGATACATGAGAAACTGAGAAAACAGCACTCCTATATCAAGAAAGGTGTCATCTATTTCCACGGAGAGACACGACCGCTCAAACCCTACATGGCAGAGGCGATAGACCGGAACAACCGTATCGCATGGGTAGAAATGTTCCAACCTAAGAATGAACAGGAAAGAGACCTCCTGTGTAAATTTTACAAGGTGGACAATCCGGAAATGGTCACCCTCCAGCCTGAGAAGAACCAATCCTATACCAATGCCGTCAACCATTTGCATGAAATCTTCAATGACGAAAGCATTACCTATGTAAGAGGCAAGCTAAAGGAAGAGGGCTTCATCATCCGTCAGGAAGAGGATGCCACCTATGCCATCAACTTCCATAAACATATCCTTGTCAACCTGACCGAAGAAGGCTTTGACTTGAACCGCCTGAAACCACAGCCACAAAGCAAGCAGCCACATCAGCAGAAGGCAACCAACAATCCTCCCACTCATCTTGTCAAGTTACGGGACAGCAAGGACGGAAGCCGCAGTGAAAAACGGGAATGGGAAGTCGGGCAGAAAAACGGTTATGACGAGGTGGATGACGGTCGTTCCCTGAAAAGGTAGGACTTCCTGCCGTAACCTTTTCGGTCACTATGAACCCGGATACCCCGGTATTCCATGTCGGAATGTCCCCGGTTATCCCATCCCGATGCGCAAAAGTGTTGTGCATTTCGTTTTCCGAATACCGCTGTAATAATTTTGCCCGAAAATCATAAAAACGAAACGGCATGATACAAACACCGGTCATAGTGACATTCGCCAACCAAAAGGGAGGTGTCGGAAAGACCACCCTTTGCGTAACCTTCGCCAACTACCTGGTGACGATGGGTGTCCGTGTCGTTGTGGTCGATTGCGACTTCCAACACTCCATCGTCAAATGCCGCAAGGCGGACATCAAGAAGTACGGCGAGCAGCACATGCTTTATGAAGTGGTCGCTTACGAAGCCACTGACAAGGACGGCATGACCTCCCTGATGGAAAAGCTCCACAATGATCCGAGCATCGACGTGGTGCTGATGGATTCTCCTGGTAGCCTGAAAGCAGGCGGACTGGTTCCGATGTTCGTCAATTCGGACATCATTGTCGTTCCGTTCCATTACGATTTGGTGACAGTACCCTCCACCGCCAGCTTCCTCATGTTCATAGACCGTCTGCGCAAAGCCGTGGGAGAACGGATGAAAGCCCGGCTCTTCATTATCCCCAACCTCCATGACGGTAGGGTCGGCAAACGTTCCGAGCTTTTAGTATGGGAGAATACGAGGGAGACCTTTTCCAACTATGGTTATGTCACCGCCAAGATGCCCAAACGTGCGGACATGGAACGGTTCAGCACGATGGCCGCCCTTGATATGCAGGGCAGCATTGTCGCACCGATATTCAGTAAAATCTATGCCGCCATCTTCGATACAGACACGCCGATACGTAAGACCAAGCTGACAGGCATCCAACTGACGGAGAGCCTGAATCCGAAGCAGGAAGCATCTACAATGGAAAATAATGAGCACGAATAACAATCACCCATAATAACATCAAGCAATGAAGAAAGACATACCTGAAATAGACGAACTCATAGCAGGCATCAACGACCCGGATGTGACTTTGGACACAATACCTCCGGCATTAGAAGAAGAATCCCCGTCAGTCATATCATCACACATCCTGTCTGGAGAATCCACTTCGGTTTTTGATGATGACAAATGCTGGCAAGAGTTTATATCCCTTTTGGAAGCGGATGAACTGACCACGGATAAGAACGACCGCCTTGTTTGTAAATTAGACCGTGACCTTGCGGATTCCCTTGACGATTGCGACATCCATAACCGTAGCCGTTCCGACCTGGTGAACGCCATCGTCCGGGCGTTCTTCACGACCTACCTTGGCAAACTTGCCAAATACCGCCGGGAGAAGAAATCATTGTTTGTAAACTTCAAGGAGGAATACGATGGGAAAGATTAAGTGGAACGACCGCATGATTGCCGTCCTTCGTGAACTCTACCCCGTGGAGACCAACGCCTACACCGCCG
Source organism: Parabacteroides sp. (assembly GCA_017937385.1). Classification (GTDB taxonomy): domain Bacteria; phylum Bacteroidota; class Bacteroidia; order Bacteroidales; family Tannerellaceae; genus Parabacteroides. Next base: position 3,252 of record JAGBDR010000018.1, on the reverse strand, counting down.
GAGTACTGGGCATGAGCGAGACGGCTGTCAAGAACAAGGCAAAGGAACTGGGCATCGTCAAAATCGCCAAGTCCCTGTGGATGGAACGTGCCGCCCATATCAGCAGCCATTTCCATACGGACTCCTTTTCGGAAATGGCAAGGGAACTGGGGATAAGCAAGATGAGTGTCTGCCGGATTGCCGAACATTTGGGACTCAAACGTTCCCAAACGGAACGCTATGACATCACTTCCCGCATCCGTAGCGACATGATACACCGTGAACGCCGCCGTGTCATCTTCGGGCTGGCTCCCATCACACGGATGAAGGTGGTTTCCAACCGGGCAAGGGTCAGGCTCCGCTCACTGTTGAAGCGCAAGGGCTATACAGTGGGTGATGAACGCAACACCCTCTACTATGCGGAAGGAATCAAACGAAGCGAGCGGCAAGAAAAGCGAGGAACAAAGTTGGGGCTTCAATTCCTTCCCATTAGCGTAATGACAGTATCAACCATCATATAAATACACCATGCAATACGGACAGATTGTATTTCTTCTTTTCATCGCGTTTCTGTTTTACTATGCCGTCCTGATAGTGCTTGACATACAGAAAGCAAAGATGGCACAGGCAGCCGAACAGGAGAACCATACCGAAGAAGAGATAGACATATCGGATGAAGCGCAGAGCTTCATATAAAGGTAGGACGTGAAGAACCGTCGAAACAGCAGACGGGAAACAACCCCGAGACGGTTAATAATGATGACAAGGAAGAACCGGGCGAAAAACGATATCATCCCGGCTACCGTGAAGCCATCATGACCGACGGCATACTGGTGGATAATCTCATAGAGGAAATCAACCGGCTGGCGGAAACCGGCACAAGCGACCTCGGTACGGTGATATTCAACTGCGAGAACGCCCTGTAAGCGGAACTTACCCGACACTCCATATATAGGGCAAAGCCCTCCCGTTCCTTTAGTGACACCTGTTCCTTTAGCGATAGAATCAAGTAAACGAATAAAAACATTTCATCAAATGAGAAGTATCAAATCAATCATCAAGGGTGCGGCACACCGCATCAAAGAGTCATGTATGACGTTTGGACGAAGAGCTGCAATCGTCCTCGGCACATTCACGTTTGCCGTGTCAGAGGCAATGGCGGGCAGCAAGGGAGCGGCTGGCTTCACCAAAGCCACACAGGAAATCAGCTCGTATGAGACACCCGTTTCCAACCTCATGAAAGCCATTGCTGCCGTCATCGTTCTGGTTGGTGCGTTCAATGTCTATTTCAAGATGCAAAACGGCGACCAGGACGTCAAGAAGACCATCATGCTGACCATCGGCGGCTGTGTCGCCTTCATCGCATTGTCCGAAGCGTTACCGTTATTTTTCAAATAAACGACATCCGAAAATACAGACATGGCAATGAATCCGGAGGGTTATCCCGTTTTCAAGGGGCTGCAAAAGCCGTTGGAGTTCATGGGCATACGGGGACGTTTCCTCACACTGGCGGCGGCAGCCGTCGGCGTGTCATTCGTCGGCTTCATCGTGTTCTCCATCGCACTGGGGAAACTTGCCGGGTTCATCGCCATGCTTGTGATGATAATAGCCGGACTGGTCACCATCTACATCAAGCAGCGTGGCGGTCTCCATAACAAGCGGAAGGACAAAGGTGTCTTTGTCTATAAGAGTCTGCGAAAGAAATCCTGATTTACCTAACAACAAAAACTTACAAGCGAATGGCACATACCAAAAAGAAAGTGTTTGACGGGCTGTATGCCCAGTTGGAAGAGACGGACGGCAATGTCGTCCTTTTTTCAGCCAAAGGCGAGCCCTCCGTAATCTTTGAAATGACCAACCCGGTACAACAGCTCTGTACCGATGCCGGACAGTACCTTCTCTTTCAGGATGTGTTCTCCAACGTGGTGCAGACACTCGGCGAGGGCTATGCCTTGCAGAAGCAGGACATTCTCTGCAAGCAAGCCTACCACTATGAGGTACCGGAAGATGCGGAGTTCCTGACCCGAAGCTACTTCAACTATTTTGAAGGGCGTGAGTTCACCGAGATACGCACCTACTTAATCATCACGCAGGAAGTGGTTCACAGCCAGTTCGTGCAATACGACCCCAAGAAATGGATGGAGTTCCATTCCAAAATATCGAAGGTGGATGACATCCTGACCGAGCGCAACATCTGCCACCACAAACTCACCAAGGAAGAAGTGGAAGAATACTGCCACCGTTTCATGGCGTTCCAGTTCCGTCACGGCTCATTCTCCATGAGCAATTTCAAGGCATCGGACGAATACTTGAAAATCGGCGGCCGTGTAGTCCGTTCCTTTCCCTTGGTCGATATAGACGAGATTAACCTCCCGTCCGTGGTGAAGCCCTATACCCAGACAAACATCAACGGCTACGGCATCGCTACCGATTTATTGTCTTTTCTGACGAATATACCACACACCGATTGCGTGGTCTATAACCAGGTGATACAGATACCCGGACAACGCAAGCTGCTTCGTAAGCTGCAAGCTAAAGCCAAACGTCACGCCTCCATGCCCGACCCGAGCAACAAGATTGCCAAGGCGGACATCGAGGAAGTGCTGAACCGCCTGGCAGTGGATAGCACCCTGTTGGTGAACAGCAACTTCAACATTCTGGTCAGTTGTCCGGTGGACAAGGTAACCCCGGTGACCTCCTACATCGAGACCAAACTCTACGAGTGCGGTATCATGCCGTCACGGACAGCCTACAACCAGTTGGAACTGTTTACCGACAGTTTTCCGGGCAACGCCTACGCCTTTAATCCCGATTATGACCTGTTCCTGACACTTTCGGATGCCGCCTTGTGCCTCTTTTTCAAAGAGCACCTGAAAGGTTCGGAAGATACACCGCTGACCACTTACTATACCGATAGACAGGGGCTTCCCGTCTGTATTGACATCACCGGCAAGGAGGGCAAGGCAAAGATGACCGACAACGCAAACTTCTTCTGCATAGGACCGTCCGGAAGCGGCAAGTCGTTCCACATGGAGTTTCGGAGGGCAAAACGGCGGCAAACGGCTGCAAAAATCGGCGTTATAATACCTTGATTTTCAGCTAATAGATTTTAACAAACGAGATTTTCGCCTATTGGCGATTCGTCCTTTTCGGAGTATTTTTGTACCGCGATTGTACCACGCGAGAGGGGTCACACGGCACGACTTCCTTTCAGCAGCGTGCAACAGCTTTCAAGAGCGTGCAACAAATTTCTTCGATAATGGACCGTCAAAT
>JAGBDR010000097.1 GCA_017937385.1 Parabacteroides sp. | reverse complement strand
GAACGCTTTATTGATGAAGACCTCAACAAATATTCCAACCTCACCACCGGTAAGGTCTACTGGAATGTGCTTAACAAGGAACGCCGTGGTGAATATCTTGGCTCCACGGTGCAGGTCATTCCTCATATTACAAATGAAATCAAAGAATTTGTCTACAGCGTAGGTAAGAAAACAAATGCCGATGTGGTTATTACTGAAATCGGCGGAACGATCGGCGATATTGAGTCTCAGCCATTTATTGAAGCCGTCCGTCAAATATCGCTTGAAGTCGGCAGAGAAAACAGCCTCTTTATCCACGTAACGTTGGTTCCGTTTCTCAGAGGCTCGGACGAACATAAATCCAAGCCTACTCAGCACTCGGTAAAAGAACTGCAAGGCATGGGCGTGAAGCCGGATATTATCGTTCTCCGTTGTGATGAACCGTTGGAAGAATCCATATTCAAGAAGATTTCGATGTTCTGTAACGTAAAGCCTGATTGTGTTATTGAGAATATTACCCTGCCGAATCTTTATGAAGCACCGCTTATGCTGGAAAAATCGAATTTTTCTTCGATTGTTTGCCGTGAACTTAGTATTGATGCACCCGAACCCGACCTTGCGGAATGGACGGCAATGGTAGAGCGTATCAAGGCAAGACCGCACTATGTCGATATCGGTCTTGTGGGCAAGTACGTTGGACTGCATGATGCATATCTTTCGGTAGCGGAGGCACTTCGTCACGCCGGATATTATCACAATACCCATATCCGCATTCACTGGATCGATTCTGAAGAAATCACGGCTGAAAATACCGATGAAATACTGGCTGGTCTTGACGGTATTCTCGTCCCCGGAGGATTTGGCAGTCGTGGAATCGAGGGTATGATCCTGGCGGCAAAATATGCAAGAGAAAAGAATATCCCGTATTTTGGCATCTGCCTCGGTATGCAAATTGCCGTGATTGAATACGCGAGAAATGTTATCGGCTTGGGGGATGCAAACTCCGGTGAGTTTGACGAGCTGTGTAAGCACAAGGTTATCGACTTTATGCCGGGTCAGAGCGATGATATCGACAAAGGCGGTACACTTCGACTTGGTGCTTATCCCTGCAATATCAAAGTGGGCACTACGATGGAACGTTGCTACGGCTCTGTAAATATCAGTGAACGACACAGACACCGCTATGAATTCAATAACGATTATCGTGAAGCCTTCGAGAAAGCAGGCCTTACGCTCAGCGGCTCTTCTCCTGACGGAAGACTAATTGAAACGGTAGAGCTTACTGAGAGACCCTTCCATGTAGGTGTCCAGTATCACCCTGAATTTAAGAGCAGACCCAATAAAGCGCATCCCTTGTTCATAGGCTTTATCGGCGCAGCATTTGAACGAACAACCGGAGGTAAATCATGAGTCTTCACGAAGAATGCGGCGTATTCGGAGTTATCGCACCTGAACCCTGTGATGTAGCGAGCATTTCCTACTACGGACTTTATGCGCTCCAACACAGAGGTCAGGAAAGCTGCGGTATTGTGGTAAATGATGACGGTGTCTTTGTTTCCCATAAGGATATGGGACTCGTCAGTGAGGTTTTTTCGCAGGATATTTTATCCCGATTACCGAAGGGTACGATGGCGGTTGCTCACGCGCGGTACGGTACGACAGGTGGTACCAATCGAAATAACTGCCAACCGATCGAAGTGAACCATCAGAAAGGCAGAATGGCATTGGCACACAACGGCAATCTCAGCAACGCCGTTGAGCTTCGTAATGAGTTGGAGCTTTCCGGGGCGATCTTCCATACCACCAGCG
>JAGBDR010000017.1 GCA_017937385.1 Parabacteroides sp. | reverse complement strand
TTGTTTTTTAGTTAAGGCTTGGCTTTTCACAGTCAAGGGTGGAGGGCATGTAGATGCACCTATAAGCCTCCACAACTATCTTCGCTGTAAAGGAATGCTTTTAATTCCATCTGACAAAATTTTTTCATTGTTATTTACTCTTTCATGTTGCATAACATACTTCTGAATGGATATGTAGGTCTTTTTATAGGATAATCACTATACAGGCTTTGTCCATCTTTGGTTAAGGAAGGCTTTTCGTGCCACGGAAATTTGCAGATGAGCCGGGTTGTTCCAATATTTGGAAGCATTTTTTGAAAATGGTATTTCTTATCGAGTGTTTGCCGTCAACAATTCGAAGGAGATTCGTACAAACTCCGGTATCGCTTTGGTCGTTGACGATGTCATTGCCAATTTGAAAGGGCATGAAGATGACTTTGATGCGATGGTGTTCTCTTGCGGAGATGCGGTACCTCAGTTTGCCCAACATACCGACGAGCCGTACAATCAAGATCTGATGGCTGTCATTGCAGCATTCGGACAAAAGGGGAAAATCATGATCGGGCATTGTGCCGGAGCCATGCTGTTTGACGTGGCAGGTGTTATCAATGGGAAGACGGTTGCCGTCCATCCGCTTGCAAAACCGGCTATACAAAAAGGAAAAGCGACGGATCACGAATCTGAAGTTGATGGAAATATTTACACAGCCCAAGATGAAAATAATATCCGGACAATGATGCCGCAGGTACTTGAGGCTTTGAAATAGAAAACCGGTTGGCTTATCTCAAAGAAGAACGGTACTTCTTGAAGCTCCTAAACTTCAGGGTAGTACCGTTCTTTTCTATATTATTCGATCCCCCTTTTCTTTGTCCGGATCAGCCGTCTGACATTAGCAATGATCTGTTTCATGATCTCTAAAATTGATGTTAATATACATAAATAAAAGAATAAAGGGTAATGAAATATTTGGTAGTTAAAAATAAACACTTACCTTTGCACCGCAATCGAAAATAAAGCGGTTGTAGAACGGGGTGTAGCGCAGTCCGGTTAGCGCACCTGCTTTGGGAGCAGGGGGTCCCAGGTTCGAATCCTGGTACCCCGACAGAGGATAAAAGAGTTGGATATAAATCAAGTACGATTATATTCAACTCTTTTTTATTGGGCAATAGCTGCCAACTTTAAAAAACGTTCCGAATAAGAGGTAGGATTAGAGTTCAGAAATATTGCAAGAAAAATGGCATATGAGATGATTATTTACTGTCATCTGCATATGCCATCTTTGTTTTAAGGAGATTTATTGAATATCCTTAGTGAACCAGCATTTCTGGAGTGATCTTGACAAACTTGTCGGTGTCGGCTTTACGGAGCTTCACGCTGCCGTCGTTCCAGTTCGAGGGCCAGCCACCGATGATATGTCCTAAGAATACGACCTTGATCTCGTGCAGGCCTTTCGACAATGCTGCCGAACTGTCGTGACGAGAGAAACGTTTTACCTCACCTCCGTTGTTCACCAACAATTTGCCGTCGATCCATACTTCTTCATTGTCGGAAGAAATGTAGTAAACGCCGTCTTCCGGAATATTTACATAGCCGGTTGCGATGGCAGCATATTGTTTGACACCACGCATGGATTCACTTGTCTTTACTACGCTGGAAATTTCGCGCAAGTCTTTGATAACTGATTTCTTCCATTCTTTTACATCTCCCAGTTTGGAAGAAGTCAGGAACATACCGTCAGTCACTTGCATTTCCAATCCCGGAGTGGTTTGGGCAACCTCTTTGGCAGGAGCCAAGGCTTGCTTTTCGACTGTGATCGTGCGTGTTTTACTCATTTTTCCGGAAAGCAATACGGAACGAATCTTCAACACGCCGGATTCCGTGAATTCGATCGGAGCGGAATAGACCGTTGATTCCGGAGTCGGTTCGGTTCCGTCAGTTGTATAAACCATCTTGACCGGACGGGTGGTCTTGAATTCCAAAGAAGCTTTGTCGGTGAATGCAACGAAATTACATGAACCGTTCGGTTGTTCCGGCTGCGGGATATGGTAGTTGATGTTCAGAGCGTCCAGGCGAACCAGGGCATTGTCCAAACGACGTTCGAAGTCTTTATAATCCTTGCGGGCCAGTGGAGTCCAGCCGATTTCAGCCAATGCCAGCACACGCGGGTAGGCGCGGTATTCCAACAGATCCGTGTTGTACATGTATTCGGACCACAGATTCGTCTGTACCCCTTTGATCAGATTCGCTTTTCCGGCAGCGACCAAAGTGTCAGGTGTCGGATTGTAGGCATATACTCTTGACAACGGGTCGTATCCACCGATGGAAACCGGTTCGATCTTCGGATCGCCTTGGAATTGGTCGATATACATGCCACCGCTTCCCGGAGTCATGATCGCTTCGTGTCCCATATTTGCTGCCGCGATACCGCCTTCTTCACCACGCCAGGACATAACCGTTGCAGAAGGAGCAAGGCCGCCTTCGAGGATTTCATCCCATCCGATGATCCTTTTGCCATGTTTGTCAGACAGGTATTTCTCCATACGCTGCACGAAATAACTCTGCAATTTTTCTTCGGCGGTGTGGTTCTTGTCGGCTTTCAAGCCTTCCTCGCGAATCCGTTTCTGGCAGAGCGGACATTCTTTCCAGCTTGATTTCGGACATTCGTCACCACCGATGTGGATATATTCGCCAGGGAAAAGAGGAGCAACCTCGTCGAAAACATCCTGCAGGAACCCGAATGTTTCTTCTTTTCCGGCACACAACACGATGTCTTCTACTCCCCAGATAATACGCGGCGTAGTCGGTTCGCCTTTGCAAGACAATTCCGGATAGGCGGAGATGGCGGCCAACTCGTGTCCCGGAAGTTCGATTTCAGGAACAACCGTGATGAAACGGTCTGCGGCATATTTTACGATTTCCTTGATTTGCTTCTGTGTATAGAAACCGCCATATTCGGTCCCTTCACCGTCAATACGCTTGGAGCCGACTTCGGTCAGTTTCGGGTATTTCTTGATTTCGATACGCCAGCCCTGATCGTCTGTCAGATGCCAGTGCATACGGTTGATCTTGAACAAAGCCAGCACATCAAGATGTTTCTTCACGTTCTCTACCGGGATGAAATGACGGCAAGGATCCAGCATGACGCCGCGGTATCCGAAACGCGGTTCGTCTTTCACCGTCACGCAAGGAGCTGTCCAGGCAATACCGTTCACGACTGCCGGATTTTCGATTTCGGCGGGAAGCAATTGCATGAATGTCTGCATCCCATAGAACAGACCTTGCGGGGTCTTGGCTTTCACCGTCACACCTTGCGGAGTGACATCCAACGTGTAACCTTCGTCGTTCACATCCAGTGCTCCGTCGATTGCCAGTGCGATGCCGTTTGAGGCAGCCTTGTCACTGACTTTAATCTGATAGCCGGTGGCAAGATTCATTTGGGCGGCAAAATATTCGGCGATTGTTTTCGCTTCCGGAGTGGAGGCGGAGAAAGCGGTGTTTTTGTTTAGTTTAAAACTGCCCTCGCTCTGAACGAGGCTCACTGGCGTCGGAATTACGTTGATTCCCTGGTTGTAGGGCATCTGTTTTGTAGGTCCTTCGCTGCACGACGCAAGAAAACAAAGGGCTGCGCCTGCACAAAAAGATAGAAGAGTTTTCATGTTTATGATGTATGTTTTTGATTTTTGTTTTGTGGCTTACAATTGGCAATTTATGATTTTTGATTTATGATTTATGCGTCACGGGTATAAATCATAAATCAAAAATCATAAATCTCATAGTATTACCAAGCGAAGATCGGATATTCTTTCATGATGCTGTTTACCTTTTCGCGGACAGCCGTGATCGTCTTGTCGCATTCAGGTGCAGCCAATACGGTATCGATCAGTTCGACAATTTCGCCCATCAACGGTTCTTTTGCACCACGTGTCGTAATAGCCGGAGTTCCGACACGGATACCAGAAGTCTGGAAAGCAGAACGGCTGTCAAACGGCACCATGTTCTTGTTTACGGTGATATCGGCGGCGACAAGCGCTTTTTCTGCGACCTTTCCGGTCAGTTCAGGGAATTTCTTGCGCAGGTCGATCAACATGCTGTGGTTGTCCGTACCGTCGGAGATGATTTTGTAGCCTTTGTCCATGAATGCTTTTGCCATGGCAGCCGCATTTGCTTTTACCTGCGTCTGGTAGGTCTTATATTCCGGTTCCAGCGCTTCGCCGAAAGCAACGGCTTTGGCAGCAATCACGTGTTCCAGCGGACCACCCTGAATGCCGGGGAATACGGCGGAATCCAGCAATTGGGACATTTTTTTGATTTCTCCCTTCGGAGTCTTTTTGCCCCAAGGATTTTCGAAATCCTTACCCAACAGGATGATACCGCCACGCGGACCCCGCAATGTCTTGTGGGTGGTGGAAGTTACGATATGCGCATATTCCAACGGGTTGTTCAGCAATCCGGCAGCGATCAGACCGGCAGGGTGGGCCATATCGATCATCAAAATAGCACCTACCTTGTCGGCTATCTCACGCATCCGTTTGTAGTCCCACTCACGGGAATAAGCGGAACCGCCACCTACGATCAATTTCGGCTTTTCGCGCAAAGCGACTTCTTCCATCTGGTCGTAGTCTACACGGCCGGTATCTTCTTTTACATTATATTCTGTAGCGTGGTATAAGATACCGGAACTGTTTACAGGAGAACCGTGGGAAAGGTGGCCACCGTGTGCCAAGTTAAGGCCGAGGAATGTATCGCCAGGATTCAGGACTGCCAGGAATACGGCAGCATTGGCTTGTGCGCCTGAATGCGGCTGTACGTTGGCCCATTCAGCGTTGAAGATCTGTTTCAATCGTTCGATAGCGATGGTTTCGCTCTGGTCTACTACTTCGCAGCCACCATAATAACGCTTGCCGGGATATCCTTCCGCGTATTTGTTGGTCAGGCAACTTCCCATGGCTTGCATAACCTGTTCGCTCACAAAGTTTTCAGAAGCAATCAGTTCGATGCCTTTCAACTGGCGCTGATGTTCCTTCTCAATGATGTCGAAAATGATGTTGTCTCTTTTCATTCTATGTAAAATTGGTTATATACTATAATGTCATCTCTCCTTTTTATCGGAAATATGGTACAAATGTACGACAAAAAATCATACTGAGAGGTAAATGGGAATCGAAATCGAAATCTTTCTGTACCCTACATACAAATATATTTATATGCTTATAATTTTTTTTAATCGCAACCACTGATTATGTAATCGCTGCCTGCAATTATATAATCAGTGGTTGTGATTTTATAATCGGTGGCACTGATTATAGAATTGTTGGGTGGGAAAGAAAGAAAAGTTGGAATACAGAACTTCGAGAAGATTCGTAAAAGCGGTTTTCTAAGCGAACCGGATTCATTTTGATAGAAAAATTGCAAAACAATAGCTTATAAACTAAAAAAGTGATATTTTTGTCTCGTCTCGCTCACGCCGATATTCAGGCAAGAGAGGCTAGGAGGGACACATATACATAAAGGCGTTTACTGAACGCTTTGGTTTTGACTGTTTGAGAACTTCGCAACTTCTAAAAACGATTAGTCAAGAACAAAGCAACGGTGAATGCCCCTTGGGTGTATTATATACTATTCTGATTGGTTCGATGCCAGAAAAGGGGTTGAAGCATAAGGGGTAGATTATATATTCACATCGGCGTGGGGCTTTCGGCGTTGCTCGTTTCGACTAATCGGGCAATGCGAAGGCCTTCAAACAGTGGAACGGGCAACAGGACTGGCTCCACGTTTTTTGTGTATATGCTATTATGAATGAATAAATTGTCTATTGAGGAGCCGGGAGAGACATATTGATTATATATGGCGAATCTTTCGATTTTAATAGATAATCCTTATCGTATATTGGGTGTATATACCAATTCTCCTAAAAAGGAAATTGTATCGAATAAAGGAAGAATTAGTGCTTTCCTGAAAGTCGGCAAGCAAGTGGAGTTTCCTTTGGATTTGAATACATTATTTCCGGTTGTGCAACGAGACACAGAGTCTATTTCACAGGCGGAATCACAAATTAGTTTGGCCAAGGAACAAATCAAATATATATTGTTTTGGTTTGTGAATATAACTCCTATAGACAAGATTGCTTTTAATCATTTACAGGCAGGAGATATAGATTCGGCTGTTGCTATTTGGGGTAAAAAAGATTCATTCTCTTCATTGCAAAATATATTGGTTTGTTCTTTGATTCAAAGAGATTGGAAGAAAGCGTTTTTTTATGCAAAAGCGTTATATGAAAAATATGCAGAGAATATTTTGAATTTGTTAGATACTCAAATTTCACTCACTTCATTAGACTTGGTACATCTTTTTATTGATACTCTCTTTGAAGAGAAAGATATTGATCACAAGCAATTCTTGAACTGTGTCACAACAGATGTGGAATGGAGTACATATATAAAAGATAAGCTGGTTCAGCCTTTGATTACCTCTATTTCAAGAGAAGTAGAAAAAGTACATGCCGTTAAAAGAGAAAATCATAAGGAACGATATTTGGCTGGAAATACGTTAAAGAAAAATACAGCTATGGCATTGGCTAATTTGAAAGCTCTTGTCTTGTCATCGGATGTACACTATCAGATAATAGCTGACAAATTGGGACTTGAAATATTACAATGTGGAATCGACTATTATAATGCATCAGAGGAACCGGATGCAGCAATTAAAGCGATGCCTTTACAAAAGTATGCTTTGAGCATAGTTGTAGGTAAAGCTGCAAAAGATAGATGTAAAGAGAATGTGGATATTCTTCAAAAAGTGATAGATGAATTACCACCGAAGGAGGTACTTATAGAGGATAAGGCTATTAAAGAAGAATTACGAAAGTTTTGTTCGTTGCCAGATAAGATATGTCATTCTAAGACTTTATTAAACAATACGAAATCCTATCTTCAATCTATAAAAACAAAACTTGGAATAAGTCATTCTTTTTATTTGAAATTATCTACACAAGTGGTAGGAAATGCTTTGCACAATGTGATAGAAGAAGTGAATGATATTCAAGATAAAATGAATATAAGTTCTTATGGTTATGAAAGGTCATATGAAAAAAGATTACGTATTCAATCAATGCTCCCTGTTTTAAAAAACACTTTGCAAGAGGCTTGGAATACGATAAAAATCATGGATACTTTTGACATGGAAGGTGATTTCAAACAAAATAGATATATACCTAATAAGAATACGTTAAAAAATATATGTAATCAATTAGGAATAAATACTTATCAATCTAATTCTGTAAGTAGATCTAGTCAGCCCAATAAGTCTTCTGCAAATAGTAGTGATGACGCAACTAATTGGGGATGTATTATTGTAATAGTAATTTTTATCATTATAGTAATTCTAGTAAATTCTTAAAGTATGAAATGTTGCAAGTTATTAATTGTGTTATTGTTCATCTCAAATTTAGTTTATGGAGAGAACAAAGATAGTTTGGAATTGATAGATATCCAACAAACACTTATTCGTATAGAAAAAAGAATTAATTCTATGCGTTCTGTGGATCGCCAAATGGAAAAACGACTTCAATATTTGGCACATGAAACAGATAGTATAAAAAATCTATCAGTTTTAATACAAAATCAGATAGAGGCTAAGGAAAAATTAATTGTTTCTAATATTGATGAAACTCGTATTGTCGTAAATAAAAATAAAGAAGTCTTGGCAGAAGAAATAAAGACAAAAACAATTTACGGAGGTATTGGCTTTGTTTTGGCTCTATCCTTGTTGGCGATAATCTATTTCCTGTTACATAGACGTATTTCGTCAGATTCATCTGCCATTCATAGAATAAAGAAAGCACAAGATTCAATACAAGTAGAATCTGTTAAGTTAGATAACAAGCTGATAGAATTGTTGGATAAGCAGATGAACGTACAAATGAATCAATCAGCGGTATCTTCTATTCAAGGGCAAGATCATTCTTTGGCATTGAAAGTAGCAGATGAAATCATACGTATTGAAATGAATTTGTCTCGAATGGATGTATCCGTGAAAGGTCATAAGCAATTATGCAAAGCGGTAGAACGTATCAAAAATAATTTTTTGGCGAATGGTTACGAAATGGTAGATATGTTGGGAAAGCCTTATAATGAGGGAATGAAAGTAGTTGCCAATTTTGTTTCCGATGAGAGTTTAAAAAAAGGGGAACAAACAATAACCGGTATCATAAAACCGCAAATAAATTATAACGGAGTAATGATACAGGCTGCTCAAATAACAGTTAGTCAGAACATTTAAAAATATATAGTATTATGGCACATTTGAAAATAGATTATGGAATAGATTTAGGTACAACCAACTCTGCTATTTGCAGAATGGAAAAGGGTGAACCGGTTCTTAAAAAGACTGATACATTGAAAGATACACTTCCTTCCTGTGTGTCAATCACAAGAAGAAAGATTGTCAAAGTAGGTGATAGTGCCTATAATGATATGAAGAGTGATAAACGTAGAGCAACAAAAACTTGGCAGTCCGGTGTTTCGAATACATATATTGAGTTTAAGCGTTCGATGGGAACAGATAAGTATTATCGGAGTTCTAATATGGAGCGAGATTATAATTCGGAAGAATTGTCGGCCGAAGTGCTAAAAACTTTGAAATCCTTTATTACTGATGAAAATTTTAATTCTGTAGTGATTACTGTTCCTGCAAAGTTTACGGTCAATCAAAAAACTGCGACGATGAATGCGGCAAAGTTGGCAGGGTTCAATCATTGTGAATTATTGCAAGAGCCTATTGCTGCATCTATGGCTTATGGCCTTTCTTCTCAATCGAAAGATGGTTATTGGATGGTATTTGATTTTGGTGGTGGAACATTTGATGCTGCCTTGTTGAAGGTGGAAGATGGAATTATGCAGGTGTTTGATACTGCCGGAGATAATTACTTAGGAGGCAAGAATTTAGATGAAGCAATTGTGGATAGTATCATTATTCCTTATCTTCGAGATAATTATGCGATAGACGGAATTTTAGCGAACGCAAGAACAAAAGAGGTGTTGCGTGAGGCGATGAAAACGTATGCGGAAGAGTTGAAAAACCAACTTTCATTTAAAGAAAAAGAAGATATTATTTCTAATTTAGGAGATTTGGGAGAAGATGAAGATGGGGAAGAAATTGAATTGGATTTGACGGTTTCCCAGTCTGAAGCATTTGATGTCATGCGTCCCTTGTTCCAAAAGGCGGTAAATATATGTAAAGAACTTTTGGAACGGAATAATTTGTCAGGTTCTCAATTAGATAAGTTGATTTTAGTGGGTGGTCCTACACATTCTCCTTTAATTCGGCAGATGTTGGTTGAGCAGATAACAAAAAATGTGGATACCAGCATTGACCCTATTGACTGCGGTAGCAACAGGTGCAGCACTGTATGCTTCTACATTGGATAACGAGAGTAAAGGAAATATAGAAGTGCCCTCAGGTTCGGTATCATTGGAAGTGGGTTATGAGGCAACATCGGTAGAATTATCAGAATGGGTTAGTATCCGTTTGGATAAATCGGATTATCCTCAAGATAAAATATGGATTGAATTAGTGAGAGGTGATAAGGCCTGGTCCAGTGGTCGTATATTGATTGATGCGAAGGGAGATGTGGTTGAAGCTCTTTTAGCAGAAGGAAAATCCAATGTGTTTTCAGTTTTAGCATACAATGAGCAAGGTTCTCAATTATCTTGTTTCCCGGATGAATTTGTCATTATTCAAGGAACAAAAATTGGAAGTGCGACATTACCTTATAATATCGGAATTGCTACGTGGGATGATCATAAAGAGAAAAAAGTATTTTCTGTACTTCAAGGTCTGGAAAAAAATAAGCCATTGCCGGGTGTAGGGGTTAGAAACGGATTAAAGACTACGAATGTCCTTCGCCCAGGAATAGAGAGTGATACGTTAAGAATACCAGTCTATCAAGCAGAGGAAGATAGTGAAGGTCGTTCTGTATCGATTTATGAATATGTGGCAGATGTCGTTATAACAGGGAAGGATATAACAATGCAAATTCAAGCAGGAAGTAATGTGGATATTACATTGAAGGCCGACAATTCGGAAATGATGGCAATGGAAGTCTTTTTCCCATTACAGGACATTACCATCTCGAAAATCTTGGATACGTCAAAGAAGCAATCATTGGCAGATGCTGAATCTTTTATATCTGAGGAAATACGGAATGCTGAAAATCGTCTGTTTGAAATGGAGAAATTCGGATTTGAGGTATCATCTTTACAAAAGGATTTGGAAATAGTCAAGTCTGAAAATAGAAATAGTTCGGAGAAAAAAGCTGTTTTGCAACATTTAAAAGAAGTTCTTCGCAAACTAGAGCATTTGGAATATAGTACAGAATGGGAACGTTTGGAAAAAGAATTGAAAGATGAATATGAACGGCTGAAAAGAGCAAATGAAAAATTGGGAAATGATAAATCGAGTCAAACTGTAAATCAGTTATATTCTCAAATGAATCAGGTGATTCAAAGTAAGAATGTTGATTTAGGACGTGAAGTCTTAGAACAAATGCATTCATTGTTTATACACTTGACTATGCTTTTCCAATGTATGGCTGTTATTCAAGATTTGAATGAGCGATTTGATTATATCCAGTGGATAGACAAAGTTAAAGCCAGACAACTTATTAATAGAGCGATACAGATTATAAATAATCGTCCGACAGTTGAACTCCTTCAACCTGTAACTATTGATGTTATTGAAATGTTACCACAAGCAGAAAGAGGTAATACGGGTGGATTGTTAGGACGATAAAACAATTATTGCTTTTTGTAATTATAAAAAAGCATCATTCAAACATCCTTTGAAAGGTATTTGAATGATGCTTTTTCAAAAGTTACAGGCCGATAAGGTGTAGTTCTATTAATACTTACAGTTTTCAAATTCTATCACTTTTCTTTCCTTGCTACTCTTCCAGGCTGCTTCGATCAAACGGATGACGGGCAATACGCCTGCGGCATCTGTCAGAAGCGGCTCGCCATGGCGGAGATGGTGGTAGATGTTGTCATAAAAGCCTGCGTAATTTCCGGCAAGGCTGGGATATTTGCGGCAGACGGTGTTGCCTTCTTTCTCCGTGTGGAGGAGTCCCCAGATGCTTTCATCTTCCACACCCCATCCCGGTGTACCGGGAATCAGGCCGTTGTTCAGGTCGGCTTCCTGACGGTCCAGGCCGTATTTGACGAATGAGCCATCCGTACCGTGCAGGACGAAGCGGGGCTCTGGCTCGCACATCAGGTAGCTGGATTTCAGGGTGACTTTGAGATGGGGAGCCTTGGACGGACGGAGCAGGTGGATTACGAAATAATCATCGACCCTGCCACCTGTACGAATGATGTCGATGTCGGCGAAAACGGCCTCCGGCGCACCGAACAACTGGATTGCCTGGTCAATCACGTGAGCTCCTAAGTTATAGGTCAGGCCGCCGCCCGACTCTCCGGTTTCTTTCCAGGTCCCCGGCTTGATAAAGTTGCGGTAGCGGGGGAAAGTCGATTCGAATTCGACAAGACGTCCTAACAGCCCTTTGTCCAGAATATCCCGGACCGTCAAGAAATCCGAATCCCAGCGCCTGTTCTGATATACGCTTATAGCCAAGCCTTTGGAGCGGGCAAGATCGACCAGTTCCTGTCCTTGCTCTACGGTCGTCGTGAAAGGTTTCTCGACAATCACATGCTTACCGGTTTCCAGCGCTTTCCGGGCATACTCGTAGTGTGTACTGTCTGGCGTATTGACAACGACCAGCTCCAGTTCATCCAAGGCGATGAGCTCCTCAAAGCTGCGCACGATACGGGCCGAAGGATAACGTTCTTTCGACAGTTCCTTGCTGCGCTCCGTGATTGCCGTCAGGCTGAATGCCGGATTCGTACTGATAAAGGGGGCATGGAATATTTGCCCTGACATGCCGAAGGCTGCCAATCCTGTTTTGATCTTCTCCATTTTTATACAAAGTTTGTTTTCGCGAAGATATGAATTTATCGGTTATCTGCCTACCCGGATTACTTCCCAAACAATTTCCGGATCAGGTCTTTCTTTCCGATCCTTTGCAGGGCTTGTGTGATCTGGCGGCGGAACTCCGGCTTATACCAGAAAAAGAACTGGCGTTGCGCCAGTTTTTGTTCTTTCGTGTGGGCAGTATAGACCTTTTCCAAGGTATAAGGGTGATACCCCGTGTAGTACATTTCCGTAGCCAGTGTCATCGGAGTAGGGGTAAAATCCTGTACTTGTTCGAGTTGGAAATGCAGTTTCTTGGTCTGTATCGCTAAGTTTGCCATATCCGCTTCGGTACATCCGGGATGGCTGGATATGAAGTAGGGGATGAGTTGCTGGTTCAGTCCATGTTGTTTGTTTACACGGTCGAATATTTTTTTGAATTGCCCGAAAAGTTCGAATGAAGGCTTGCGCATCATCTTCAGGACATTGTCTTCCGTATGTTCGGGCGCGACTTTGAGACGGCCGGAAACATGGCGGGCGATCAGTTCCTCCATATAAGTATGGGCAGCCTTGTTCAGGTTGTCGTCTGCATACCGGTGCAGGAGCAGGTCGTAGCGGACGCCGCTGCCGATAAACGAACGTTTGATTTCCGGTATACGGTCCACTTCCCTGTATATCTCCAGCAATGGCGTATGGTCCGCATTCAGGTTCTTGCAGACAACCGGAGAGATGCAGGACGGTTTCTTGCACTGGGCACAGATATCCGGATTTTTCCCTTTCATCCGGTACATATTGGCCGAAGGACCGCCGAGATCGCTCAGATATCCTTTGAAGTCTGGCATCTGCGTGATCTGCTTGACCTCTTTCAATATCGACTCTTTGCTTCGTGAGGCGATAAACTTTCCCTGATGCGCCGAGATGGTACAGAAAGCACAGCCTCCGAAACATCCCCGGTGGATGTTTACCGAGAACTTGATCATCTCGAAAGCCGGTATCGTCTTCCCCTTGTACTTCGGGTGGGGAAGCCGGGTGTAGGGCAGGTCGAACGAGGCATCTATCTCTTCTTCC
The DNA here is from genome assembly GCA_017937385.1 of Parabacteroides sp. Classification (GTDB taxonomy): domain Bacteria; phylum Bacteroidota; class Bacteroidia; order Bacteroidales; family Tannerellaceae; genus Parabacteroides. The sequence continues at coordinate 28,505 of JAGBDR010000017.1, read as the reverse complement.
GTCATCGGTGGGAAAGGAGGATTGACAACGATTGTCTGTTTACCTACCTTTTGCAGGATGCGGGAGGCCTGTTGCTTGTTGGACTCTTCTTCTATATGCCTGAAATTCTTGGCCTGTTTCAGTTTGTCGCGCAGGCATTCTTCATGGGAAAAAAGGAAAATGTCGTCGGGCAACGGTTCTACCGTATCGGTCAGATAGACCGTTTGCCGTATGTCTTTGATTTCCTGAAAGGGAGTACCTGCCTGTAACCGTTTGACCAGCTCTTTCAAAGGAAGTTCCCCCATGCCGTATATCAACAGATCCGCTGGGCTGTCTTTCAGGATTCCGGGGAGTAGTTTGTCCTGCCAGTAATCGTAATGCGTGACCCGGCGCAAAGAGGCCTCTATGCCTCCCAACACGACGGGGACATCCGGGTAGAGCTCTTTCAGTATCTTTGTGTATACGATACTGGGATAATCCGGTCGCATACCGGCACGGCGGTCCGGCGTGTAAGCATCATCGCTGCGCAGACGTTTATTGGCCGTATAATGGTTGATCATCGAATCCATCGCCCCGGCAGAAACCCCGAAGAAAAGGCGGGGAGCTCCCAACTTCTTGAAGTCGCGGTAATCACCATGCCAATCCGGTTGCGGAACGATAGCCACGCGCAATCCCATCGCTTCGAGTGTCCGTCCGACAACGGCAGCCCCAAACGAAGGATGGTCCACATAGGCATCTCCACTGAAAAGTATCACATCTATATAGTCCCATCCGCGGGCTTCAACTTCTTTCTTTGTGGTAGGCAACCATGCCTCCGGTCTGAATGTTTTCATGCAGGCAAAGATACGAATTAATAGGAATCAATGCTTGGCAAAGAATCTCCAAATTTCATATCTTTGCCGCAAATAAGGATGGATCGGAAAACTTTATGGTCCCTTGAATTGTTTAATAAGAAGAAATTCATTTAAAAACAAGATTGAATATGAAAACATTGACAAACGAAAAGCTCACGATTGTAGGAGCAGCTGGTATGATTGGTTCAAACATGGCCCAGACAGCCATTATGATGGGACTTACTTCTAATATTTGTTTGTATGACCCGTATGCTCCGGGTCTGGAAGGAGTTGCAGAAGAATTGTTCCATTGCGGTTTTGAAGGCGTCAATATCACATTTACTTCTGATATTAAAGAGGCGCTGACAGATGCTAAATATATTGTGAATTCCGGTGGTGCTGCCCGTAAGGCAGGTATGACTCGTGAAGATCTGTTGAAAGGGAATGCCGCTATTGCTGAAGAATTCGGTAAGAATGTAAAAGCCTATTGTCCGGATGTCAAGCATATCGTGGTTATTTTCAATCCGGCGGATATCACCGGCCTGATCACGCTGTTGTATTCAGGACTGAAACCGTCGCAGGTAACGACTTTGGCTGCGCTGGATTCGACCCGTCTGCGTAGCGAGCTGGCTAAACATTTCGGCGTATCTATGGATGTTGTGGAGAATTGCCGTACATACGGCGGCCATGGCGAGCAGATGGCCGTTTATGCTTCAACGGCGAAAGTGAATGGCAAGCCGTTGACGGATATGATCGGTACTGATGCTTTGACTAAAGAACAATGGGCGGAGATTCAGACAAAGGTGACAAAAGGTGGTGCCAATATCATCGCTTTGCGCGGACGTTCTTCTTTCCAAAGCCCGTCTTATGTGTCTATCGAGATGATCGCTGCGGCTATGGGTGGCAATCCGTTCCGTTGGCCGGCAGGTGCATACGTTTCCAATGGCAAGTTCGAACATATCATGATGGCCTGGGAAACGTCTATCACGAAAGATGGCGTAACATTGAAAGAGGTCAAAGGAACTCCGGAAGAAGAGGCAGCTTTGGAAAAGAGCTACCAGCATTTGTGCGCTTTGCGCGACGAAGTGATCGGCATGGGCGTTTTGCCACCGATCTCCGAATGGCACGCATTGAATCCGAATATTGAATAAAGAAAAGATATCCGATAAAAAGAAGAGGCGGTGCGTCAAGGGCAGTAAATGCCGGTTGACGCATCGCTTTTTTTATATTTGTAATAATCATATTAAACATAATCGTCATTATAATAATTAAGAGCTTTCGTTTTTCCGAATGCATTTCTATTCTTTGTAACGTGCATCTTATATCCATTTTTCCAAGCATTACGACTACAAAAAGAAAAGCTGCACCGTAAAAATTACGATACAGCTTCCTTTATCAATCCGTGAATGGAATAACTTGTTGATGGTTTATTTATTCATTTCAGCTTCGATAGCTTCCAATTCCGGACCCATGTTCAGATTATAATAGATACCTCTCAAAGCAATCATGTTGTCCATTTTTTCAGGTTCTGCTTCATGTGCTTTCTTGTAATATGGAAGTGCTTTTTTGAACAAATCTTTTGCCAAACCTAATTCTTCCTGATATTTCTTGCTATCATTGATCATATTGGCTTCGCTCAATTTGTTCACGCCCTGGTTGTAATAGATACGGCCAATGTTGGAAAGTACAACCGGCATATTCGGATCTTTTTCCAAAGCCAGCAGATAGTACTTTTCTGCTTCGGTGATATTCTTCACACCATTTTCATAAACGTGTCCCATTACATTATAAAGAGTAGCGTCATTCGGATTTTTCTGGATTGCGACATTCAACATTTCCAAAGCTTTTTCATTTCTATTGGAATAAATGTATGTGTTGATCAAGTTGTTCAAGAAGAAAGCTGAATCCGGGAAAATCTTCATACCTTCTTCAAATGTCTTTTCCAGCATGACAGAGTCTTGAGCTGTTTTTGCTTCTCCGTATTCGTAGCAAAGATACTGATAAACATCATATTGACGGTAAGGCGTGTTCTTTGCGCGTTCCAAAGCGGCGATGGCCAATTTGGAATCTTTTGTCAAAGAAGCGGCGGCAGCTGCATAGAACTGAACCGTCATGAATGTAGAATCTTTTTCAGCCGTCTGAGTTCCTGCAAACATGGGCAGTTCCGATATTTCCACATACTGGTTGAAGAAATCGTATGCTTTCTTATATTCCTGTTTGTCAAAATAATATGCGCCACCGTTGAACAGGTATACATGGTTTGCACCCAGTATGCTTTTGATATCTTTTGAATATTTGGGTTTTACCTTACCCTTTTCGTTCGGCTGTTGATCCAATTCATACGCTTTCAGGAAATAGGGTAAAATACCATACAGAGCTTCATACATAACCGGTTCGTTAGGTGCCTGTCCCAAGATCTGTTTCGCTCTTTCGGCATTGAATTGCTGGTCTTCGATATAACCGGCTACATACCAAGTTTTAGCGTCGTTTTTAGTTTCAGCATTTTCCAATGCTTCCTTAATCAACGTTCTTGCCTCTCCAAAGTTGGGATTTGTACCTTTCACAATACTCTGTGCCTCGTTCACAGCTTTTTTCTGTGCGAAAGAGGCAGATGCTGCAACACATAGTGCAACTGTCAATAATACTCGTTTCATTTGTGATAGTGATTTGAGATTAATATTTTATTTACTTAATTTATTCTTCTGTTGTTGTTCCTTCGGCATCGCCTGCATTTTCATTGCTTTCGACATCCTCGGAAACCTCTGTCTGTGACAACACTTTGCATACAGAGGCGATCTCGTCATTCCGTTTTCCCAAATTGATCAGGCGTACTCCTTGTGTTGCACGTCCGATGACATTCAGGTCGGATACTTTCATACGAATCGTGATACCTGATTTGTTAATGATCATGATATCATTTTCTTCCGTAACGTTCTTGACGGCCACCAGTTTACCTGTCTTTTCCGTAATGTTGATGGTTTTGACGCCTTTCCCGCCACGGTTCGTAATGCGATAGTCTTCGATATTGGAACGTTTACCGTAACCTTGTTCGGAAACAACCAATACGGTCTCTTGCTCTTTATCCTTGATACAAACCATTCCTACGACTTCATCGTCCGAATCTTCATCCAACGTCATACCTCTCACTCCGGATGCCGTACGGCCCATAACGCGCACTGCACTTTCATGGAAGCGGATGGCACGTCCGTTTCGGTTTGCAATCAGCACCTCATTGTCGCCATTTGTCATACAGACTTCGATCAGGCCGTCATCTTCACGCAACGTGATGGCATTGACACCATTCTGGCGAGGACGGGAATAGGCTTCCAGCAAGGTTTTCTTGATCACCCCTTTCTTCGTGCAGAACAACAGATAATGGGAATTGATGAACTCGGTATCCGTCGTCAGTTTCTTTACGCGGATAAAAGCATTGACCTTGTCGTCCGGTTCGATGTTCAACAAGTTCTGGATCGCCCTGCCTTTCGAGTTCTTCGCCCCTTCCGGGATTTCGAATACTTTCAGCCAGTAGCATTTTCCTTTTGCCGTAAAAATCAGCAAAGTAGCATGCATGGAAGCCGGGTAGATATATTCCACAAAGTCTTCATCGCGTGTTTCCGAACCTTTGGCCCCTACTCCACCCCGTCCTTGAGCGCGGAACTCACTGAGTGGCGTACGCTTGATATATCCCATGTGCGAGATGGTAATGATCATCTCATCATCGGCATAGAAATCTTCAGGATTGAGTTCTTCGGAAGCATAGACAATATCGGTCTTGCGTTCATCTCCATACTTGTCCTTGATCTCCTGCAATTCATCTTTGATGACTTTCATACACAGGTCATCATTCTCCAGGATCTCTTTCAAATAGGCGATCAATTTTTCGATTTCATCATACTCTGCACGAAGCTTGTCCTGCTCCAGTCCAGTCAACTGGCGAAGCCTCATTTCCACGATGGCACGTGCCTGCATCTCCGACAGGGAGAAACGTTCCATCAAGCGTTCAATGGCATCGACCGGGCTTTTGGACGATTTGATGATCGCGATGACTTCATCGATATTGTCGGACGCGATGATCAGGCCCTCCAGGATATGGGCGCGTTCTTCGGCTTTCTTCAGTTCATATTTCGTACGACGGATCACGACTTCATGCCGATGGTCGACAAACGCCTTGATCAAATCTTTCAGATTCAGCAATTTGGGGCGTCCGTTCACCAGCGCGATGTTGTTGACGCTGAAAGAAGACTGCAAAGCCGTCATCTTATAGAGCTTGTTAAGCACGACGTTCGAATTGGCATCCCTTTTGACATCGACAACGATTCTCATGCCCTGGCGGTCCGATTCGTCATTGACGTTCGATATGCCGTCTATGCGCTTCTCATTCACCAAATCGGCTATGTACTTGATCAGCTCGGCCTTGTTTACACCGTAAGGTATTTCGGAAATAATAATCTTTTCATGATTATTTTCTGTTTCGATTTCGGCCTTACCCCGCAGGACGATGCGTCCTTTACCGGTTTCAAAAGCTTCTTTCACACCGTCATATCCGTAGATAGTCGCACCTGTCGGGAAATCCGGAGCTTTGATATATTGCATCAAGTCAGATACCTCCATTTCTCCATGGGCATCGATGTAGGCCATACAGCCGTCCAGCACCTCGCTCAGGTTATGTGTCGGCATATTGGTCGCCATACCGACGGCAATACCGGAAGCTCCGTTTACCAGCAGGTTCGGGATACGGGTCGGCAATACGGTCGGTTCTTTCAGCGTATCGTCGAAGTTCAATTGGAAATCAATCGTATCTTTGTCGATATCGCGAAGCATTTCTTCAGCCAGCTTGCTCAGCCTTGCTTCCGTATAACGCATGGCAGCCGGGCTGTCACCGTCCACCGAACCGAAGTTTCCTTGTCCATCCACCAGCGTATAACGCATAGACCAGGTCTGTGCCATACGGACCATTGCGAAATAGACGGACGAGTCACCGTGCGGGTGATATTTACCTAAAACTTCACCAACAATTCTCGCAGATTTTTTATAAGGTTTGTCGGATGTATTACCCAATTCATTCATTCCAAACAAAATACGGCGATGAACCGGCTTAAAACCATCCCTAACATCCGGAAGGGCACGTGAAACGATGACAGACATTGAATAGTCAATGTATGCCGATTTCATTTCCTCCTCGATGTTAATCTTAATAATTCTGTCTTGATCAACCATTTAGTTTTATATTAATTACACTCAATATCTCACTTTCCAAAAAGTGCACTAAGGTACGGCTTTTCCGCGTATCACGAAAGTTTTTGGCTTGAAATTTTCTAAAACCGCAAGAAGTTATCCGCCTTTCCCGGCGCTTTCCTATAAGCCTCATTCCATAAACGAAGGCCTTTAAGGGGGGATTGTTTGCTTTACCCGGATGGTCTTCTGATTCTGTAGCCATCCAACCTCCTCCTCTCCCTTATTGTCCATTTTCCTAAAAAAGCCATTGGTCCAAATCGAAACTACTACCCCATAAAAATTGATTTTCTACCCCATCTAATTCAAATTTCCCTTGCGGGTAATATTTTTTAAGAAACACAATTTTTGACAACGGACTATTCTTCAGATAAATACAAAATCATGCGTTTTTAAGGGGGGGATATTGTAAGAATCATTCCAAATTTTGTATTTTTGTCATTCTTATTATGTGTAATTAATATGTTGTAGACATTCCTATGAAACAAATGAAACGATTTGTGGTATTGCTTTCAGCAGTATTTACTTTTTCTTCTTGTGTGCACAAAGCGCATAAACCGCTTCCTTCCGACGTGCAGGAAGTGCATAATCCCCTCCCCGTACAGTTTGGCGACCCTTATGTGTTGCTGGCTTCGGATGGCATATACTATATGTATGGAACAGGTGGAGGTGCCGTTGACGGGTTTAGCGTGTATTCCTCTCCCGACTTGGAAAACTGGAAAGCCGAAGGGCAGGTGTTCCGGGGAAACATTCCGGGCTCATGGGGAGTCGCCAATTTCTGGGCGCCGGAAGTGTATGAACGTAATGGGAAATATTATATGTTGTATAGTGCCGACTGGAAAGAAAACCCGACCGGTGAACAGGAAAATTTCCGTATCGGAGTGGCTGTTGCCGACAAACCGACAGGGCCATTCCAGGAATTGTCCGACAAGCCGCTGTTTGACCCCGGCTATCCGGTTATCGACGGGAACCTGATCGACGACGAGGACGGACGGACCTATCTGTACTTCTCCCGTTGTTGCTACAAGCATCCGGTGGAAAGCGAAATCTCCGAACGGGCCAAGAAAGAGGGAAAGTTCGATGAAATAGAGGAAAGCTGGATCTATGGTATTGAGGTTAAACCCGATTTGACGGCGGTGATCGGTGAACCGGTCCTGCTGCTCCGTCCGCCTGTCAAGCTGGACGACACGCAATCCGAATGGGAAAGCCGCTCCGTTACTTCCGGTGAAATCAACCGCCGCTGGACGGAAGGACCTTACACGTTGAAAAAGGGAGATACCTACTATATGATGTATTCGGCCAACTATTATAAAGGTAAGAACTATGCGGTCGGCTATGCAACGGCCAAAAGCCCGCTTGGCCCGTTTGTCAAGTCGGACGACAATCCGGTACTTCAAAAGAATATAGAGCAAGGGGGCATCGTTACCGGCACGGGGCACAACAGCGTGACCTGGTCAAAAGACGGCAAACAGATGTATTGCGTCTACCACGGCTACACCCAAAAAACCGGAAGCGAACGGGTGGTCTTTATCGACAAGATGGGAATCGACGAGAACGGGCGGCTTTATGTGGAAGGGCCAACCGCGGAATAATTGACAATGGACAATTGACAATTGACAATTAAAAAATACCGCTTGTCGAAATTGTCAATTGTCAATTGTCAATTATAAAGTTCCTTTCGTGCTTGGCAGTTCAAACCGGTAAATGTCGCGCCGGATGGCCATCTTGATGGAGCGTGCCAAGGCTTTGAAGATTCCTTCGATCTTATGGTGCTCGTTTGTGCCTTCCGCCTTGATGTTCAGGTTCATGCGGGCGGCATCGCTCAGGCTTTTGAAGAAATGGAGGAACATTTCGGTCGGCATATCCCCTACTTTCTCGCGGCGGAACTCCGCATCCCAGACCAACCAGGGACGTCCGCCGAAATCAAGTGCCACGCTGCACAGACAATCATCCATCGGCAGGCAATATCCGTAGCGTTCGATTCCTCTCTTGTTGCCCAAAGCCTTTAACAACGCTTCTCCAAGCGCGATAGCCGTATCTTCTATCGTATGATGTTCATCGACTTCCAAATCGCCCCTTACCTGTATCGTCAAATCGATACCCGAATGTTTGCCGATCTGGTCGAGCATGTGGTCGAAGAAACCGAGACCAGTGGAAACCTCCGTCCGCCCATGTCCGTCCAAGTTCATTTCCACCCGAATATCCGTCTCCTTGGTCGTGCGTCGGACAGTCGCCCGGCGTTCTCCGGCAAAAAGATATTCCGCGATCCGGTCCCAATCGTCCGTAATCAGGACGGGAGCAACCGCCGGATTCTCCATGAGCAACCGCCGGGCCTCGTCGTCATCCGGACGCAGCCATATCCCTTTGGCACCTAAATTAACGGCCAATTGCATATCCGTCAGCCGGTCGCCGATCACATAGCTGTTTGCCAAGTCATACTCGCCGGACAGGTAACGCTCCAACATCCCTGTGCGGGGTTTCCGGTTCGGAGAGTTTTCTTCCGGAAAAGAACGGTCGATCAGGATATCGTCGAAACGGATCCCCTCGCCCGCCAAAGTCTTCAATATCTTGTTGTGGGCCGGCCAGAAAGTATCTTCCGGAAAAGAATCCGTTCCCAAACCGTCCTGGTTCGTCACCATCACAAACTCGAAATCCAATTGATTCCGGATAAAATACAGGTTCCGGAAAACTTTCGGATAAAACTCCAATTTCTCCAGACTGTCCAACTGATAGTCTACGGGCGGTTCAATGACAAGCGTCCCGTCCCGGTCTATAAATAAGGCTGTTTTCATTTTTGAAAGTTATTGAGAATTATGAATTAGCATCGACATGGTATTCATAATTCAAAATTCATAATTCTTTTAGCGCCATTATCAACTTCTTATTCTCATCAGGTTTGCCGACCGTGATGCGGAGGCAGCCGTTACACAGGGTCACATTTGTCCGGTTACGGACGATGATGCCTCGCTGTACCAACTTCTCATAAATGGCATTGGCATCGGTCACTTCCACCAGAAGGAAGTTAGCATCGGTCGGGTAAATCTTCCGTACGCAATTTATTTTCGGCAATTCCTCTTGCAGGCGTTCCCGTTCATGGATGATTGTTTCGACCTGCATTTCCTTATTCCTCGTTTCATTCAAGCGAGACAAGGCATATTCCTGTGTCAGCAGATTGACATTGTACGGATATTTGATCTTGTTGAGCACCGTAATGATTTCGGGAGAAGCGAACGCCATGCCCAGGCGGATTCCGGCAGCTCCCCAAGCCTTTGACATGGTTTGCAGGACCATCAGATTCGGGAAATTCTCCAGTTCGCCCAAGAAAGAAGGTTCGGTGGAGAAATCGACGTAGGCCTCGTCAATCACGACAATCCCTTGAAACGCATCCAATACCTGATAAAGGCGGTCGCGGCTCAGGTTGTTTCCCGTCGGATTGTTGGGCGAACAGAGGAATATCACCTTGGTGTCATCGTCTGCCGCCTCCAACAGACGGTCGGTGTCGAGGTCGAACCGGTCGTCCAGCCGGACTTTCCGGAACGCTACGTTATTGACATTCGCCGCCACTTCATACATTCCGTAAGAGGGGTCGATGCTGACAATGTTATCCGCCCCTGGTTCGCAAAAGGCGCGGATGACCAGGTCAATTGCTTCGTCACTCCCGTTTCCCAGGAAAATCGACTCGCGTTTTACCCCTTTCAGTGCCGCGATCTTCTCTTTCAGTTCCCATTGCATAGGATCGGGATAACGGTTATACGGTCCATTATACGGATTCTCGTTTGCATCCAGAAAAACGGAGGCATTCCCCTGAAACTCGTCCCGGGCGGACGAATAGGGTTTCATGTTCCAGACATTGCGTCTGACTAAATCTTTCAAGTCTTTCATAACGTGTTCAATCTGATTGTTACTGCATTCTTGTGGGCATCCAACTGTTCGTTGGCCGCCATGGTCTGAATCGTGCTGCCCAACTGCCTGATGCCATCGGCGGTGATCTCCTGGAACGTGATCTTTTTGATAAAGCTGTCCAGGTTCACCCCGCTGTAAGCCCTTGCATATCCGTTGGTCGGCAACGTATGGTTCGTACCGGAGGCATAATCGCCCGCACTTTCCGGCGTATAGGGTCCCATGAAGACACTGCCTGCATTTTCGATTTGTCCGGCAATATCTGCATAATCGGCCGTTTGGATAATCAGATGCTCCGGAGCATAAAGATTGGTGAAGTCGATCACCTCCTGCCGGTCTTTCAGTACGATCAGGCGGCTGTGGCGCAATGATTTTTCCGTGATTTCCTTGCGAGGTAAGCGGTCCAGTTGTTCTTGGATCGCTTGCATGACCGGCTCGACGATGCGTTCGGAAGCCGTTACCAGCATGGCCTGGCTGTCCGCTCCGTGTTCCGCTTGCGAAAGGAAGTCGGCGGCGATAAAGGCGGGATTGGCCGATTCGTCAGCGATCACCTCCACTTCGGAAGGACCGGCAGGCATATCGATCGCCACCTCTTTCAGGCTGACCAACTGTTTGGCGGCTGTCACATACTGATTACCGGGACCGAATATCTTATAGACTTTCGGGACCGATTCCGTGCCATACGCCATCGCCGCTATGGCCTGAATGCCTCCGGCCTTGAATATTTTGCTGACTCCGGCTGTTTCAGCGGCAAAAAGGATGGCGGGGTGTACTTTCCCTGCCCTGCCCGGAGGTGTACAAAGCACGATTTCCTTACAGCCGGCAATACGTGCCGGGACAGCCAACATCAGGACGGTGGAGAAAAGCGGAGCTGTCCCGCCCGGAATATACAAGCCGACCTTTTCTATCGCTACCGCTTTCTGCCAACAGGTGACCCCCGGTGTTGTCTCTACTTTCTTCCCCGTAAAACACTGTGAAGCGTGGAAGATCTCTATGTTTCTCTTTGCCTGGCGGATGGCTTGCTTCAGTTCTTCAGATACAAGCTCCCGCGCTTCCGCCAGTTCTTGTTCGGAAACCTGCAGCCCCTTGAATGTGGCAGGGTCTATTTTGTCAAACTTCTCTTCATACCGGATTACGGCGGCATCCCCCTCCTTCCGGACTTCCTCCAGCACCGTACGGACCGTGTCGAACAAGGTCGTGACATCCAATGCCGGACGTTGGGCCAATGAGGCCCACTCTTCTTTTGACGGATATTTGATTACTTCCATATTCTTTTCAATTGACAATTGATAATTAACAATTGACAATTAGACTCAGGACAACGGCAACATTGAATTGTCAATTGTCCATTGTCAATTGTCCATTGCTTAAAGAATCATTTTCTCAATCGGCAACACCAAAATGCCTTCTGCCCCCAACGATTTCAGTTTGCCGATGATTTCCCAGAAATGTTTCTCGGCTATGACCGACTGGACAGACACCCAGTTGCCGTCGGCAAGCGGTGTGATGGTCGGGCTTTTCATGCCCGGCAGGACCTCTATGATTTCGTTCATCTTGTCTTTCGGAGCGTTCAGCAAGACATATTTCTTGCCCTCTGCCATCTGGATCGACTCGAAGCGGAACAACAGTTCGTCCAGGATGGCCTGTTTCTCCTCCGACAGGTTGTTGTTAGCGATCAACAGGGCCTCGCTTTGCATGATCACTTCCACCTCTTTCAGCTGATTGCTCACCAACGTGCTACCGGAGCTGACGATATCGAAAATCGCATCTGCCAGACCGATACCCGGTGCAATTTCCACAGAGCCGCTGATCACGTGCAGGTCTGCCGCCACTCCCTTTTCGGCCAAATAGGCTTTCAGGATTCCCGGATAGGAAGTGGCGATCGTCTTTCCGGCAAACCATTCCACTCCCGGATACTCTTCATCTTTCGGAATGGCGAGTGAAAGGCGGCATTTGCTGAATCCCAAACGTTTGACCAATTTGGCTTCCTGCCCTTTTTCCACGTATTCGTTTTCGCCTACGATACCGATGTCGGCAACGCCGTTGGCAACGGATTGTGGGATGTCGTCATCGCGCAGGAACAGGACTTCAACCGGAAATCCTTTTGCCGACAACAGCAAAATACGTTTTCCCCTGTTCAGTTTGATACCGGCTTCTTCCAAGAGAAGCATTGTTTCATCGTAAAGACGACCTTTTGATTGTACTGCGATTCGTAGCATGATAATTTATGATTTGTAATTTATGATTCCTGATTTATACAAATAAAAAGAGGCTTACCGCAAAACGGCAAGCCTCTTTTCATTTGTCATATATGTTTCTACATACCACACAGCCCACCGAACGATTGCCCGTTGTGATGATGATGGTGAAAATGTAGAGCGATAAATTTCATTTGTTTTTATTTTTACGCTGCAAAGTTACAATAATAATTGAATTGGCAAGTAAAACTGACAAAATATTCTATTTATCGGTACAAATGATCTGCCTGTTGGCGGATTTTATTCGAGAGCAAAGGCGGATAGTCCGGATGGGCGGCAAAGAAGTCGTCTACCTCTTTCCGGGCTTCCGGTGAAGTATGTCCGCTCAGCAAAGCCCGTACCCAACTACGCGGGAAGAAGATATCCCCTGTACGCTGCACTTCCTGCAAGACTTCCAAGGCTGGACGGATGTAACCGATCGCCTCCTTCTGACGCAACGGGCTGTTCAAGTTCGACAGAGCAGCCGAAGCCCAGGGTTCGATACGGCGGTTTTCGGCGACAAGCAGGGAGGCAAACACGCTGTCGCGCGTTTCTTTCCGGGGAGAGACAGAGGGCGAAATAAACGCATATTGGCGCTTACGGTCCGGATTGGTGATCCGGGCTTGCTGGACCGCTACAATTTCATCGGCTTTATCGGGCAATTGGATGGCTAAGGTGTACGACAAGCTGATGTAATCATTTTCGCTCAAAGAACACCCGGCAGGCGCTTGTTGGTTTTTCCAGAGTGCATACAGCCTTCCGACCGCTTCCGGAGAACGGGCGATGGAACGATACTGGCGGAACGCCTGCAAACGTCGCTGGGGTTGCTCCGCCGTGGTCACGATTCGCCAGAGCATCTGTTCCAATTTCTCCGGATCAGTAGGATACAGCCGTTGGCAGTCGCCGATATATCCGAGGACTGCCGAGAACAAGAGGGAATTGTTTTCCGTCGGCAGATAATCCGACATGGCTTCCATATAGAGTTCCGCCGGAATCGTCCGGTACAACAAATTCTCATATAGGGTGATCAACAAGGAACCTCTCAGCACTTCATCCTTGCAGACGGAAAGATAGGACAAACAAGCCTTTGCATCTTGTTCATTCAGTCGGAAGAAGCCGTACCCTCTGCCGTCAGTATTCGGAACAACGAATGCCCCTTCACTTACTTGCCGCTTCAAGCCCTTAGAACAAAAACGGGCCTCTTTTTCAAACGAAACGTGCAAATCCTCCATCCCACCGTTGGGATAGACAACCCGATAAGACAAGTCTTGTTGCCATAAAAGCCCACGATTCAACGGATCTTCCTGTCGAACCAGCAATGATTTTCCATCTTCGGATATGGTGCCACCGATCTCCGGCATACCTTTCTCATTTACCCAGACCTGGCTCCATGCCGCCAGGTCGTCATCCGTATACTTATCCAAGATACCGATCAGTCCTTCCCAGGTCGCATTTCCGTATGCATACGTTTTCAGGTATTCCTGAATTCCTTTTTGGAAAGACCCTTTCCCCATTTTCTTCACTAACATTTCCAGGATAACCGGCGATTTGTCATAGATGATATTGCCATACATCAATCCGGCATCCCGCATATTCTCCAGTTGCTGTTTCACCGGATTGGCGCCGGCGGTACGGTCTTCGGAATAGGCTGCCGGGATATAGTCGAGCATGAAGTTCAGGGAATGGTTCACCTCCGGAAACAGCGGTTCGATCATCTGGGAGGCATAATAATTGGCAAAGACCTCTTTGGTCCAGACATCGTTGAACCACTCCATCGTCACGAAGTCGCCGAACCACATGTGGGAGGTCTCGTGCGCAATCAGGGCACTGCGCCCCAAGCGTTCGTTCAGGGTCGGGTGCTCGTTCAGGAACATCCGGCCGTCGTTATACAGCGTGGCTCCCGTGTGCTCCATTCCGCCATATTGGAATCCCGGCAGGATAATCAGGTCATATTTGGCAAAAGGATACGGTATCCGGGTATATTCCTCTTGCCATTCGAGCGCATCAAACACTTCGGAAGCGATCTCAGGGCACTGTGCCACTTTTTTCGGATCAGTCTCGCGATGGTAAATCGAAATGTTCCGTCCGCCACGCGAATAGGTTTCCCGTGTCAGTTTACCAGCCACAAAGGAGAAGAGATAAGTGCTGAGCGGTTCCGTCTCCCGGAAAGAAATCAGCCTGCGCCCGACGATGGAGGTCGAATCCACCTGATCGATCGCCCCGTTGGCAACCGCCTGCCAGGAAGAAGGCACTTCCAGTGACAAGGTGAAAAGCGATTTCATATCCGGCTGGTCGAAACAGGGGAAGAGCGTACGCGCCCGGTCGGGCACCAGTAACGTGTAGAGAAATTCGTCCCGGCGGTTCAGCGACTGGTCGTTTGCCGTAAATTTAATAGCGACGCGGTTTTCCCCCTCCGCCACCTTTTTTGCACCGATTACAATATGTTCGTCTTCCACCGTATAAGGAACCTCCCTGCCATTCAACGACACCGAGGCGACCTGTTCCGATTCTCCCCGGAAATCGATGATAACCGGTTGTTTTTCCTGAACGGCAAGCGTGATTTCCGCCTTACCCGTAACAGGCTTTTCGCGCGATTCCGGGATGGAGAAAAAGAGGTGGTAGCGCACTCCCTCAAAATGTTCTTTCCTAAATTGTGCCAATTCCCGGCTGACTCCCGGTTGCAACAAAACGGCATCCGGCTCAGGACTTCCACAAGCTGTCAAGAGACCGATAGCGGTGATTGATATGAGTTGTCTAATCATTGCGTGATTTGTAATTTGCAAAATCATCTTCTTTTTCAAGTTCCTGTTTCTTCATTATTCGCCACAATTCGTTTTCAAGCAGTTCTCTGTCCGGTAGATATAGTTGATACCGGCTTATAAACAACTGATTTGAGTTTCATCACCCCCTCCTTATCTTTGCTTAGTGCAATACGGTGAAACAGCATACTGTTCATCTGACGCTTGAGTTCACGCACACTCCAGTGCTGCCTTTCGCATTCCTTTATATAAAAAGAGCGTTCTAATTCATTGTCCAATTTAAGAATCTCATAGTATTGGCTCCAATTCAAAAGGTGGGACAGTGTCCCGCTTTTTGGAAAGTATAAATATAATTTTCGAATATATAGCAAATTACTTCTTCCAAATCCTTTTCCATATAATCTTGTCAAATCTTTGGAAAGACGATTCAAGAGATTGCTCCCATATTCAGCCCTTTCTTCTCCTTTTTGTTCGTACTCAACAATATACTTGCCTATGTTCCAATAAGTATCAACCATTACAGTATTGATTTCCCGACATATTGTACCCCGCGCTTCAACAAGGATATTGCCTATATCGTTTATCAATGAACTATATGGATTGTCTGTTACAGGCAATTCTTTATTCATATTTCGTCCTCCCATTCTAATTAATTTTTTGAATATTCCTTTCTCATTCCCTCAAATATTCCGCGATGGACATGAAGTTTCGTTCCAACAGATACATCTGGCTTGCCATAAAAGAGAAAAACTCACCCCAATCCTGGCGGTGGTGAAAATCGATCCCGGATTTGGAGGTGTAAATGCGGGCAACCTGTTTTCCGGTATCGCGTACGAAACAGATATCCCAAGACAATCCCTCCGGAAAATCTGTTTCCAGCGTATCCTTATACCATGTCAGGCGCTCGAACATCTCCAGCCGTGCCTCTTCATTTCGATGGTTCACTTCAAGAATGACAAACGCGCCATTCCTCGTTGCGTCGAATTTGAGTTCGACTCCTTTCACTTTTGTATCATACAAAGTCCACGTTTTCTTACGTCCTCTCAGATACGGCTGTACTTCACAATATGCGGCGAAACTTTCCCAAAATTCCAGTTTCAGATTCTTAAGTTCGTCTTTACTATACACGCTTTTTACAATTGTCAATTATTATAGATTTCTTTCTTTTTTACTTTTATGATCGTACCATATTCGGCCAGCTTCTTCATATCGATGCGTTTCCGGTTTCCGGCTATCACGTAGACGACCGGACGGCCGCTGACCTGCTCTTGGTAAAAACGGGAGATGTCCTGCATATCCATCGTTGCAATATCCCGCAGGAATGCTTCCGACGGGTCGCGGTCGAAACCCTCCATCCGCATATTCGCCACTTTCTCGGAAAGGTTACGGAAAGGCGGATAATTGTTATTGGTATGGTTGACCAGCGTTTGCTTGACCGCCTCTACCCTCTCCGGCTTCAACGGCATCTTCCGGATCAACGAATCCAGTACGCCCAACGCATCCAGCGTCTTGTCGCTCTGGGTAGACAGCATGGCCGTAAAAGAGCCGGCAGTTCCCTTAT
Source organism: Parabacteroides sp. (assembly GCA_017937385.1). GTDB lineage: Bacteria > Bacteroidota > Bacteroidia > Bacteroidales > Tannerellaceae > Parabacteroides. The sequence continues at coordinate 12,004 of JAGBDR010000017.1, read as the reverse complement.
GGGCATGGCTGGGCAACAGATAACGGCCACTTGTCCGGTAGGCAAAAGAGCGAAATTCCCTTATCTCCTGAAACATCAGTGATGACATATCGCCCCCGAAATAGACGGAGAACAACCGGGAGGCATGGCGGGAAGCCGTGTCGTCTATCGGATCGCCCTTGACATAACTGTAAACGATACTTTGTGCCATATCCGGCATATCGATGAAGAAGACGGTCGGCCGGTCGTATTGCTTCAGTTCCCGGTAATAAGGGGAATGGGAAGCTACGGTCGTCCGTTCCAACGGAATATGCTGCCGAATTGCTCCGACCACTTTCTCGGTTGGCAATGTGCCGCAATAGTGAAGATTGCATTGTATGTTTCGTACCTTATCATAGACAGCCAGTAGGTCTTTGCCTTTCAACTTTTTGACCTGTGAGAGCGAAAGCTTACGCAGGTAACAGGACTGGTCGCCATACTTCACCCGTTCCAGCAAAGCCGACGCCACATTGTCAGCCGATTTGAAAAAGGCTTTCTCCGTGACTTTGGCTTCGTCCACAATCTGCCGAAGTTTCTTGTCATCCGCTTTTGCATGGCGGATAAAGTCGCCCACAAGCTCCAGCGTCTCATCGATATGATTGTCGAACCCGGTCACTTTCATGACAAAAGCGTCGGGAGTCACGTCGAATGCAAGCGTGCTTCCGATAGATTGCAAACGACTGCGAAACTGTTCAAAGGGCAACGACTCGGTCCCCAGCAATTGCAGGTAATTGACGAGTTGTGTCAACTCCGGTTGCTCCAAAGCACCAATTCCATAAGAGATATGAAAGGTGAAAATATCGTTCAACGGATTAGGGGTCGTGTAGAGCGTCACCAAAGGCGCCAACTTCGAAATCTTCACGTCTTTCTCGAAGTCGATGATACGTGGCGTCACCGGCTGTTCCGGTATCTTCTCCAGCTCTTCGGCATAGGAAGACGAAGCGTCTGCATGACGGGGAACGACTGGGGCAAAAGCCGGTTTGGGCAGGTTGTCTTTCGGATATTTTCCCGTACTCTTGGTGACACACAGATAGTTATTACTGAAATATTTCCGGGCGACACGCACGACATCCTCTTTTGTGATAGACTCGATCCGTGCCACTTCGGCCAGATAGTCGTCCCAACTCTTTCCTTGCGAAAACAGGTTCATCAGGACCGACGCACGCGAATCAATATTCTCCAAAGCGGAAGCATACTGCCGCTTCTGTTCCAGTTTCAGGCTGTTGAACACTTCATCGCTGAAGTCGCCGTTTTTCACCCGGTCAATCTCGTTCCAGACCATCTTCTCCGCCGAGCCGTACGACTGGATCAGCAACTTCGGCATCACGGCGACCGCAAGTATACCCGCCTCATTCAGGCTCTCGTTGATGGCAATGGCTCCCATCAGCCTATGCTCCACCATCAGTTTGTCCAGATAGCCCGTCCCGTTGGCATTGTTCAGTAGATTGACCGCGATATTCAGGGCGACCTGGTCCTCATGGTTGGCCGGAACACCCCGGAACCCCAACCCCATCGCTTTCACAAAGGGGATCGGAAACTTCACCTTCATCTTTTCCCGCCCGTTGAACGGCGGAAGCGTCACCCGCTCCGCTTGCGGGACATGACCCGGACGAATACGTGAGAAGGTCTTTTTCAGGATCGGCATAACCTGTTTCGTGTCGAAATCACCACTCAAGATCAATGCCATATTGGATGCCACGTAATAGTCTTCGAAAAATTTGCGCATCTCCGTCAACCGCGGATTCTTCAGGTTCTTTGTACTGCCGATAATCGGGTAGGCATACGGATGCGGACCGAAATAGCGAGCCAACAAGGTGTCCCTCACCTGGCCGCCGATAAAGTCGCCATACATATTCTTCTCCTCATAAACCGTTTCCAGTTCGCTTTGGAAAAGGCGGAAAACAGGGTTTATCAGACGTTCGCTATTGATTTCCGCCCATTGCGCCATATATTGCGGAGAAAACGTATTGAAATAGATCGTCGCGTCGTATGAGGTTGCCGCGTTCAGTCCGGAACCGCCGAAACGGCTGATCAACCGATTGAACTCGTTCGGTATGACATATTCGGAAGAGCGGATATTCAGTTCGTTGATCTCTTTCTGCAAGCGGGCACGTCTGGCAGGATCTTCCGTCGCCGCCAGTTCGTCGTACTTCCCGGCAATGGCATCCAGCAAGACTTTCTCCGACTCGTAGTCGAGCGTCCCGATGCGGTCCGTTCCTTTGAACATCATGTGTTCGAAATAGTGGGCGATACCCGTGTCCGGACAATCCTTTGCCCCCGCTTTCACGACAACGGCCCCGAAAACTTTCGGCTGGCTGTGGTCTTCGTTCAGCCAAACGGTCAAGCCGTTATCCAGTTTGTATTCTTTTACTTTAAGAGCGTTCAAGTCTTCTGCCTGCGATTGAAAAGAACAACATGCTACTACCATCATCACTACTTTTAATTTCACGGTCATGTTACATGATTTGTAATATTAGCGTCAAAGGTAGCGATAAAAAATGAAAGATTAAACAGAATTCAAAAACCAGAGGCAACCATGTTTCATTAAATTATTATTGTACATAAAAATCATTTACAATGTGCAAGGTGTTTCATGCACGAGTCATAGCTGTATAGAGCCACTGGTATGTGGCCACATTCAGTTCTCTGGCGATCCGTCTCGGGATGTCTAATTTCTTGTCATTTATCACACATCTTTTATGCTATGGATTTCATGCATCAATTCTTCATACACATATTCCGGACTTTGTATATACAAACCTGAATTTTCGTTTTGAAGATTCTCATACGTCCGCGAATTATAGACCTTATCCAAAGCCTCATCCATCTGCATACTATCGCGTTCTATAAGCAGGCTTATCACATCTCGCGTAGAACATTCTACCATATATTGAAAATCACTCATACTTTTACCAATTGTTTAACCGCTTTTTCTGTTCCAAAGAAATATTGAAACGTAATACCTTTCATATATTTCAATCGTTCAACAAAGACCTCAAAAGAAATATTACCCTCCATATAATTTCGAATCTGCACCCCTACTTTATCATTCGCGATAGGACCTATTACGACATCATAATCATGAACGTTATCTTCAGACAAATTTTTTCGATTGGCAAAGATAAACTCAGCCCATTCCTTCGTATATTCATCAAACTGCTTAACAGACAATTCTTTATTTTCAAGCAAGCTTTTGTCAAACTCAAATTCGTAGACTTTCGGAGTTCCACCTAATTGTATAGATTTAAATATCGCCCATCGCTCAGCCTGTGATTTATCAGGAGAAAGATAAAAACCTTTACCGAAATCTTTTGCCGAATTTGACTTTGACAAATCTATTTCCTTGATATCATATACTGTACCATGATAAAGCTTCATTGTAACGTTCCTCCTTTCCTATGGCAAAAAGCAGTAACATCCATAACCATACTTTCAAAACTTTGTGTATGCATTACATCGTAAAATTTATCCAGCATTTCAACACCGCCAAATTCCTTCAAATAGCGATATGCTTGCCGTCGGGTAAGATGATGTTTTTCGGAAAACTCGGAAATAAACATCACAATATATTCTACCTTATCATTCATCAACTTCTTATTCATGACACAAATATAGAACTTTTCCCAACAACCTCAAAATTCAAAAATCACTGCCCAACCATACCACCACAAAAACCTTTCAACCAATAATAGTTAATGACAATCTTCTCTGCACATCTGTGCACCACGACAGATCTGAATAGAAGCAATACCCAGCATAAAAACGGCCTATCTTTTCCCCCTGCAAACAAAGAGCGCAAGCCTCTTTCCTGACCTGCGCTCTTCTTTGTTCATTCCGGCATGATGTTTCCCCTACAATTCTCCGGGCCGTTCCTCTTCACCGCCTCCGCCGGTCGTTCCGGAATCATTGACGACGAAAGCGAACCGTTCGAACTTGGCATCCTGTTTCGCCTTGCGGAGCAATGCACCCGGGCTGAACACGATACGCGGAGTCCTGATCATATCCGGACCGAAATCTTCCTCCGTCGCGCTTCCGGACGAACCGACCCCGTAACGGAAATTGCCGAACTCGCCGAACTGCACACGCCGGCCGGCCGCCAGATGCTTGCGGATCAAGTAATTCATACGGTCAATCACCCCTTTCACCTGGTTGGTCGGAATACCCGCCTCCACAATCTCGTCCAAAAGGGACTCAAAACTGACCAGCTCCATATAAACCGGCTGCGCATACATCTTTTCAGGAACGGCATCCTGATCCTTACCCAAATTCTTCTTCTTTACCAAACGATACTTTACTGACATAATTGTTTCTTTTTTTAATTGGTGAATAACTTGAAATGCTTTGTTTTCGAAAACATCACAAAGATACTCCCCCCAAAAACAGCCCAGTCGCCTTTTGTCGGTATCGGTCGGTATTTGTAGGGATGTGTAGGCGAAAACCTGCGTTATCCGGATATATGATCGATCCGATAGCTTATCTCTTAACAAGAAAGTCTATCATTCAACCCAAAATTCATTTTGAATCAAGTTCGGATTATAAATCAAATCTTGTGTCGAAATCGGAGTATAATAATATTTAGGATCAACAAAACTCCAGCTTCCTACTTGTGAAATCATACGGATATGCCCCTTATTCCCTTCTGTAAGCGAATAGGTATTACCTTCCAATATTTCAACCTGCAAATTATATTTATCTTTATCTGCCTGCGGAATGGCATCCGCATCTGCTTTTGTAACAACAATAGCATAATCCGGCAATCCATCACCCGTCACATCCAGATAACCGGGCTCCAGATAAACCCCTTCCGGCACATTGGCAAGGAGTTTTCCACATCCCCAACGTCTCAAATCACCATAACGGAAACCTTCACACGCCAATTCGATACGGCGTTCACGGCGTATTTCATATACAGCTCCTTTTTGTGAAGATGACACATTTGAATAACGGTTTGCCTGAACAGGATCGATGTCACTCAACCAATCGGCCAATGAAACACGTGGCATTCCCACACGATCACGTAACAAGTTAATCGTCAAATCAATATCATTCTGCGTCAACTCTCCTAATTCGGCTTTCGCTTCGGCATACATCAATAATACTTCGGCATAACGAATCAAAGGTAAATCCGTATAAGAGCTATTCCACGTTATTTGGTCGACTGTACGAGGAGAAAATTTCACTTGCGGATACCCTCCCATCGTCAACTTTGGACGACACGGCTCCTTTTTATCAGCCCGGACAAAACCCGGTATCATAAAAGTTTGCCGCATACGGGGATCACGGTTCTCGAATACCTCTGTAAATTTTTTAGTCGCATAATCCGGCACATCTTGAAAACGCTTCGTCTTTCCATCTTCCACCACCAAATAGTCCTCCATCAAATCACGAGACATACTGGAATTGAAGTCGAACAAAGATCCTCCGGCATTATGATAACGCCCCAAAGCCTTATCGTAATCTTCATAGATAATCATTTCTTTATTATTACTTAAATCCTGACTACAAAACAAAGCCTCATAAGCTTCCATCTCACCGGATTTACCTGTCATCAACTCATACATTCCCGAATCCATGATCTTTTGACAGGCTTCTACTACCACTCTCAAAAAACGTTCTGAATCATTCAGTTTCAATTCCGAATGATATTTACGCCAACAACCCTCAGCCAAGGCAATACGAGCCTGCATAGCCAAAGCTCCATTTTTAAACCAACGGGTACGACTGGTTCCATTTTTCATATGATTAACGGCAAAATCCAAATCTGCCATGATTGAGTCCACAACTAACGAACGAGAATCCTGTGCCTTATAAAGCAAATCCTTATCCGTTGTTTGCAAATCACGACTATACCAAGGAACATCCGAATAAGTCAACACTTTATCATAATACAATTTAGCACGAAACATACGAGCCAAACCTATATAATGATTAATCTCTGCAGCATCACCTACTACTTTCCCAGTTCTTGCCAACATAAAATTAACGTTCCGGATCTTTTCCCAATTCCAAACTTTTTGATTATCCGGATTTACTTCTCCGCGCATCATACTGTAAATATCCTGGCTCTCTGTATAAATCATATTATCGGAAGGAGCATCCGTATAACTGGACGTAATATTTTCATACAAGCCATTTGTATAGGCTTCCAAATCACTCACATTATTGAAAAAGCCATCTTCCGTAATTGAAGTTTCCGGATATTTTTCCAAGAAAGAGTCGTTACATCCGCTTAATACCCAAAGCCCGATGCATCCCAATATCCATATTTTTATATTATTCTTTATCATAACTTTTCTGTCTTATTAAATCTAAAATGTAACATTCAAACCGAAAGAATAAGAGCGTTGCAACGGATATATCTGCCCGCCCAAACATTCCGGATCCATCTTGTAATACTTGTAAAGACCTGTAATCTCACACAAATTATCACCAGAAAAGAAAACACGAAGCCGGCTGATATTCATTTTACCCGTCCATTCCTTCGGCAAAGTATAACCGATCGTCAAATTCTTCAAACGAGCATACGCTGCATTTTGCAAATAACGTGTCTGCGGAACAGCCAACCCCCTATTCGCGACATATGCTTGGTACGATTTGACACGTGGGAAAAAGCCATTGGGATTTTCTTCTGTCCAATGATCATAATAGTTACCATAGGTGAGATTCGTCCATGGATCGAAATACATACCCCAGAAATACGGATCTCTTGTCGGATAATAGTCCTTTTTCATAATTCCTTGTAAGAATAAACTGAAATCAAATCCATTCCAATCTCCATTAAGAGTAAATCCAAACGCATAACGAGCACGGTCATTCCCTATAATCGTATAGTCTCCATGATCATCCAAAGTATAAGCACCCTTGTTGATCTTCCCGTCATCATTCAAATCTTTATACTTCACATCACCCGGAGCCATCGGAGGTGTATTCGGATAAGGATCAACCTCTGTTTGATTGGCGCTGTTAGCAATGTCATCTTCGGAAATGAAAAAGCCGTCATTCACCAATCCCCAGATTTCTCCCCATTCTTTTCCTACATAATGGTCAGTCAAACTCCCTGTAGTATTCGCATATTTCGTAATCCAAGAACGACTATCGCCTATATTAAAACTGGCGCCATAGTTAAACGGTTTACCTGCCAATTTAAATCGATCACGCCAACTAATCGTTAAATCCCAACCTGTCGTCTTCAAATCAGCAGCATTCTCCAATGGTACACTCGTACCCAACACCAATGGCAATTGAGCTCCACTCCTTAACATATCCTTTGTCCGGCGAATGTATCCATCCACTGTAGCAGTCAAGCGATTATTAAAGAAGTTAACATCCATACCCCAGTCAGCAGTCGTTACTGTTTCCCAAGTCAAATCACCCGCTACCAATCCCGGAGCAGATACATAAACAGGTTGTTTGCCATCCAAAATAACTTTTGTTTTTCCAGAACTCATAGTGGCCAAATAAGGATAATAATTATCCTTCAAATATTGATTGCCTAAACTACCATAAGAAAAACGGAACTTCAAGAAATCCACCACATTTCTCAACGGTTCAAAGAAGTTTTCTTCCGAAATCACCCATGCTGCCGACCCAGAAGGATTAAAAACAAAACGAGAATCTGTCGGGAAGCGGGATGTTCCATCATAACGGGCATTGACAGCCAAGATATACCGATTATTAATGCTATAATTCAAACGGCCAAAAACACTTCGAAAAGCCAATTCACGTATGCGCTGGCTCACATTCATGTCTCCTGTCGCCAAATTCAGCGTAGGCAAGCCATCGGTAATTAACTCTTTACGTTGTGCATATTCGTATGACTCACGCCAACTCTCCTGATTGTAACCGACCATCGCCGTAAAATCATGTCGATCATTAAAAACCTTATGAAAAGTCACATACGCATCAAACGTAGCTGTTGATGCTTCCGTATTATCAAAAAAAGCAGAAGAAACCGAATTCTGATATAAAACAGGAGTTTCCGGACCTTTCCGGTAAGGTACAGATAATTGCGCACCGTCCTTATTGTTTCGATTCGCGACATACGCAAATGATCCGTTTAAGAATAAAACATCTTTAATAATATCAATTTTTGTCGTGAATTGGGTAGAGAATGTGGTTTTATTCTCTTTTTTACGGCCACCTTCGGCAAAGCGTCCGAAAATAGCAGCCCCATCCTCCGTATAAGAACCATCAGGATTATATATCGGCACTAACGGACTACGGCGATTGACAGCCCAATAATAATCATCACCTAAAAAGTAAGGAGCATCGTAATCAGACACAACCAAGCTGGTATTATTGCCAAGTGACCACCAATCGGCCAATTTGAAATCCAATTTGGAACGAAGGTTATAACGATTGAATTTATCTGTCCCCTGCGAGACCATACCATCTTGATAATTATATCCTGCAGAAAAATAATAATTCAAACGATCCGTCTTTCCGGAAACATCCACATTGTGATTGGTAGAAAACGCCAAATTTTTATACGCTTCTCCAAACCAGTCTGTTTGACCGAAATAAGCATACGTCCCATCCGGTTTCAAAAAGTAAGGGGAAACACTCGAATCTTCCGAAACACGTTTTGCGTATTCCAATTCCTCTTGATTATGGTTAACTCCCCAAGGATAATAAAAATCATTACGGGCAACCGCTGCTTTGTAAGGATCAGTTATGACATCGGCCATGCTACTTAATTTGCGCATGGCAAAATTATTATTATAGTTAACCGTCAGTTTTTCTTGTCCGGCAGTTTTGGTTGTCACCAAAATCACACCAAACGCAGCTCGCGAACCATAAATGGCAGCCGAAGCCGCATCTTTCAACACCGAAATACTGCCGATATCGGAAGGATTCATCCGGTTTAACTCTTCCGCCGAAGAAACGACCCCATCAATAACAATCAACGGATCACCACCATTGATAGAAGTCGTACCACGTATATTAAAGGACGGGGAATCTGTAGCCTGGCCACTACCGATTGTAACAGTCATATTGGCGACCGAACCTTGCAAAGCTTGTCCGACTGTCAAAACGGGCCGATTTTCCAGCACCTTCGTCGAAACAGTTGCTACCGCTCCAGATAAATCCACCTTTTTCTGAGTGCCATAGCCAATCACAACCACCTCGTCCAAAGTTTCGCTATCCTCCTTCAAAACAATGTTCAGGACTTCCTTCGCCGGTACATCTTGAGTTTGATAGCCAATATATGAAATCGAAATTGTAGCATTCACAGGAACATCCGCCAATGAAAAATTACCATCCATATCTGTAATGTTTCCTTTAGTTGTTCCTTTGACCACGATATTCACCCCGATCAACGGTTCCCCGTTCACATCCTTCACATTCCCCATGATGGAAATCTTCTTTTCTTGTTGCATCACAGGAATTGGCTTTTCCGTCACCTGCTTTTTACGAACGATAATCTGACGGTCGTTGATAAGATACTCGATATCTGTTCCATCAAATATCTGCTGCAAAATGTTTTCTACACTACGATTCGTCACATCAACATTCACCTTCCGGTTCAGATTGATGTTCGATCCATGATAAACAAATATAAAATCACTGTTTTTTTCGATGTAAGAAAATACATCTTTAATACTTTTCCCATTCATTTGAACCGTCAACATCGTGCAGGCGGCATAGGAAGATGACTCCGCATCAGCGGCAAACCCTCCAAAACCGACCATACATAAGGCTAAACAAGCACTTTTGAGAAAAGGGGTCGATTTTCGACTGAATTCTTCATTCTTTTTCATACATTTGTAACGTTTTTTCTTTGATACATAAAACTTAGATTAAACATGTTCTTGAGTCGAACGATCTGGTCCATCGTTCGACTCTTTTTTAATTAAAAAAATTTACATAGGCTTCTATTTTTTTGATACGACTATATTTTTATTCTCATCCAAACTGTAAGCTAAATATAAAGACTGGCATAATATATTAACCACATCTTCCAATTTTTCCCTTAAATCCAATTTACCCGAAACCGGAATATTCCTGACTAAACTGTCACATACGATCCGACGTCCATAATGCCGTGACAATCTTTCAAAGACATCTCCTATCATCCTGCCATTCAATAACATGATATTATCTTTCCAACAAATATATTCGAACACATCCACTTCATTAATATTCGAACCGCTATCATCTATCGAAATCAATTGGTTAGGAACCAAAACTGATTTTTTCTTATCCATGGTTTCCACTTCGACTTTGCCTTCCACCAAGACAACCGAAGAGGCCGCATCTTCTTTATAGGCACAGATATTAAACTGTGTGCCAAGCACTTTTACCTCAAAATCTTTCGTTTTAACAATAAAAGGACGTGAAGGATCTTTTTTCACATCCAAATAGACTTCCCCTTCGACAACTATCTCGCGCTTGTCTTCTTTAAAAAGAGCCGGATAAATCACACGGGAACCGGCATTGACATACATTTTCGTTCCGTCCGAGAAAGTTATATCCGCTTTTCGGCCTTTGGGTACGACAATTTGGTTGATCTCGTCTGCCTCTTCCTCTTTTTTGTGTTCCGTAAATCTCTTGACAACCTGATCATCCAATTCTGGCCGGCCGTCTTTTCCGTATTTCACAGAAGATTCATCTTTCAGTTGCACGCGATCATTACTGGCAAACAAAATAACCTCATCTGACGGCAAAACCGGAATATCCTGTTCCAACAAATTTAATGACAGGGAAGATTCCTCCCTGCCTGATTGCCATAAACGAATCCCCACCGCCAACAAGATAGCGACCGATGCTGCCACAGCTGAAAAGACATAACGGATTCGCAATTTTTGCAAACGTTTACCTTCAAGCCGGTTCTCTACTTCTTTCCAAGACAAAAGTACATCTTCGCTGTTGACAACCTCAACTTTATGCACTTTTTCCAACAAATCTCTTCCGACTTTGAAAAAAGAATCTTTATCCCGTATGTTCTGTTTTCTACTCACTGCAAACTTTTTTATCCCAATAACGGACAAAAAAGAATTTCGTACTCACTCTTTTTCAAAAAAATGCTTTTTTGAAAAATATATTTTCTTCAATTTAGACAAACTTCTGAACAACAAGTTTTTACTTGATTGATAATTTATTCCTAATATCTCTGCTATTTCTTCATGCTTCAACTCATTTACATAATAAAGATAAATGATTTCTTGTTGATGAGAAGACAATTCAGAAAAAGCACGCATAAAAAAGCGAAAGCAAGGGTTCTTGTCTTCTTCCTCCCAAAATGAGTCATCTGCGATAAAATTATCCCCATACCTTTCTATGTCATCCATTCCTCTTTCTTTCTCGATAATGTCAATTATCTTATTCCGTAACGTTCTAATTAAATACCCTTTTACGTTCAGCGTCGGAGAAAGTGTCGAATGATTCTGAATGATCTTTACAAATATATCTTGTATGCAATCTTTTACCAATTCTTTATCAGATACCAATTTCAGGCCATAATGATAAAGCAAAGAATAGAAGCGGCAATACATTTCCTTAAAGGCTTCCCTATCTCCTTCCAAACATAACAGCCAAAGATTTTCTTCTGATATATTCTGCATAACAAAAATTGTAAGATTTTTTCGTGTCGCAAAATTAACTTTATTTATCTAATAAAAAAAGAATCTCGAAGCAAAATCAGCACTTGCAGAGCCGACAAGCAAGTGCAAACAAAAGCACATTCCGGATGAAACAAGTCCTCCCCTTATTGTACAATTCTCTTCAAACCCCATTCGTCCAAATCGAAACTACTACCCCATAAAAATCGATTTTCTACCTCTGAGTAATCTTCCACATGCAACCATATCAGAAAATGACAATAACCCCCAATTGGGGTATTTTGCTATTTGGAATGAAATTCTGGACAAGATTTATCTGACGTTTTTCTTGTTTAAAGCAGGATTTGGAAACGATCGATTAAACGAGTACGGCGAGGGATGGGAAAACTGGGGCTTTTTGTTATCGGAATGCCGGAAATTCTGAC
>JAGBDR010000096.1 GCA_017937385.1 Parabacteroides sp. | reverse complement strand
TTTCTGTGGAATGGATATCAACCAGGATACGCACAGGTACGAAACGATTGAAAAAATGACTTTTATACTTTTTTGAATATCCTGGTTCTCTTTACATTTGATACGGATAAGAGAGATGGATACAGGGGTGCGAAACTTCAGTTGTCGGTTTTAACATTTGAAAAGACCGATTGCGTTTCCTTTTTGCCTATTCATTCGTTAAAGGGCTTTTTTTACAAAATGTAAATAATTTCTCCTGATTTTGATGGATAAACGAAGAAATAAACTATATTTGTTCCCATTCATGAAACCCAATAAATCAAAATGTCATGCTTAATCGAGAGTTAATCAATCCCCAGAGTATCGTAGTGGTAGGAGGGTCCAACAATGTGCATAAACCGGGTGGCCGTTTGGTTCGTAATCTGCTGGACGGAAAGTACAAAGGCGAACTGTATGTCGTAAATGCCAAAGAAGACGATGTGCAGGGGTTGAAATCCTATCATTCGGTACATGATATCCCGGAAACGGAACTGGCAATCATCTCTATTCCGGGCCCGGCTTGTCCGGAGGTGGTGGATGTATTGGCCAAACAGAAAAATGTAAAGGCGTTCATCGTCATTTCGGCCGGTTTCGGAGAGGAAACGCCGGAAGGGGCGATTCTGGAAGAACGGATGCTGAAGAGCATTGACGAAGCCGGTGCCTCCTTGATCGGCCCCAACTGTATCGGTTTGATGAATATGCACTATCACGGTGTCTTTACCCAGCCGATTCCTGAATTTCATGCGGACGGTGTCGATTTCGTTTCCAGTTCCGGCGGTACGGCGCTGTTCATCATTGAATCGGCGTTGACGAAAGGACTCCGTTTTTCATCGGTCTGGTCTGTCGGCAACTCCAAGCAGATAGGAGTAGAGGAGGTGATCGAATATATGGACCGCAATTTCGATCCGGTCCTTGACTCCAAAATAAAGATGCTCTATATCGAGCAGATCAAGAATCCCGATAAGCTCTTGTTTCATGCTTCTTCCTTGATTCGCAAAGGTTGCCATATCGCAGCCATCAAAGCGGGGAGCACGGATGTCGGCAAACGTGCCGCGTCTTCCCATACAGGGGCGATTGCCAGCTCGGACTCGGCCGTGGAAGCCCTGTTCCGCAAAGCGGGCATCGTGCGCTGTTTCAGCCGTGAAGAATTGACAACGGTTGCCAGTATTTTTACGTTGAAAGAGGTGAAAGGCAAGAATTGTGCGATTATCACGCATGCCGGAGGTCCCGCCGTCATGTTGGCGGATGCGTTGGAGAAAGGAAGGTTGAACGTCCCCAAACTGGACGGGCCGCTTGCTGCGGAATTGAAATCCAAGCTATATCCGGGAGCTGCCGTCGGCAATCCGATAGACATTATCGGTACAGGTACTCCCGAACATCTGGCCACCGCGATTGATTTCTGTGAAAATCGTTTTGAGAATATCGACTTGATGATGGTGATCTTCGGTAGTCCAGGGCTGGTGAAACTTTACGATACATACGAAGTGCTTCATAAGAAAATGGAGGAATGCAAGAAGCCGATTTTTCCGGTATTACCATCCATCGTGACGGCGGGCCCGGAAGTGAAAAGCTTCGTAAAGAAAGGACATGTGAACTTTTCGGATGAAGTGACGTTGGGAACAGCCCTTTCGCGTGTGCTCAATACACCGAAGCCTATGGGCACGGATATCCAGTTGTATGGTGTCGATGTACCTGAGGTCCGTCGTATCATCGACCGGTTGCCGGGCAGTGGCTATTTGAGTCCCGAAGAAGTCCGCACGTTGTTGAAAGCGGCTCAAATACCACTCGTTGAAGAGCTCGCATCGACTGATCGCGACGAACTGGTCGCATTTGCCAAGCGAGTGAAGTTTCCGGTTGTAGCTAAGGTCGTCGGCCCTGTACATAAAAGCGATATCGGGGGTGTCGCCTTGAATATCCGCAGTGAGGAACATCTTATTTTCGAATTTGAACGGATGATGCGTTTGCCGGATGTGAAAGCTGTCATGGTACAACCGATGCTGAAAGGGCAGGAGCTGTTTTTGGGTGCTAAGTATGAAGACCGTTTTGGCCATGTTGTGTTTTGCGGACTGGGCGGTATATTTGTTGAAGTGCTGAAAGATGTCTCTTACGGTTTGTCGCCTCTGTCGTATGACGAAACTTATTCCATGATCCGTTCCCTGCGGGGCTATCCTATTATAAAAGGTACGCGCGGCCAGCGGGGAGTGGATGAACAGCAATATGCGGATATCATAGTCCGTCTGTCCACGTTGCTTCGTTTTGCGTCTGAAATCAAGGAGATGGACATCAATCCGCTTGTTGCGACCGAGCGCGGGCTGTTTGCCGTAGATGCACGTATCCGGATTGAAAAATAGAAAGACGTAATGTGCTGATTGGATAGCCTGTATGCTGGAAGTTTTATAAAAAAGGCGTTTGGGATGCGGGCTAATCTTTGGGGTTTAAAAAAAATCCGCACGCAAATATAGTCATTAGCCAAATATGGATGGCGAAAAATAGTTGTAAAACATCTAAAATTATTTAACCCTATATGCAAATGCAATCTTTAAATAGCATATATTTGCAGCATTGCAATCTGGAGATAGCAAAAGATAGCAAAACTGAAATCTAAAATAGATACTGTCGAATATGGAAAGAAAAAGAGTTTACACGTTCGGAAATGGAAAGGCCGAAGGTAAAGCGGATATGAGAAATCTGCTGGGTGGTAAAGGTGCGAATCTTGCCGAAATGAATTTGATTGGGGTTCCGGTTCCTCCGGGATTTACAATTACCACGGAAGTATGTTCCGAATATTATGATTTGGGAAAAGACAAAGTGGTAGAACTGTTGAAATCGGACGTCGAAAAGGCGATAGCCAATATTGAGACGTTGATGAATTCAAAGTTCGGTGATGTAGCCAATCCGTTGCTGGTATCCGTTCGTTCCGGTGCCCGTGCGTCCATGCCGGGTATGATGGATACGATTCTGAACCTGGGGTTGAACGATGAAGTGGTGGAAGGATTGAGCCGCAAGACCAACAATCCTCGGTTCGCTTGGGATTCCTATCGCCGTTTCGTACAGATGTACGGAGACGTTGTGTTGGGCATGAAACCGACCAACAAGGAGGATATCGACCCGTTTGAAGCCATCATTGAAGAAGTCAAGGAAGCCAAAGGCGTGAAACTGGACAACGAATTGGATGTGGATGACCTGAAGACACTGGTCGTCAAGTTTAAAGCGGCTGTCAAGGCTCAGACCGGCAAGGACTTCCCGACTTGCGCCTACGAACAGCTTTGGGGTGCCATCTGTGCTGTGTTTGACAGCTGGATGAACGAACGGGCCATCCTCTATCGCAAAATGGAAGGGATTCCAGCCGAATGGGGTACCGCTGTCAGCGTACAGGCGATGGTGTTCGGTAATATGGGCGATACTTCTGCTACGGGTGTATGCTTCTCGCGCGATGCCGGTAACGGAGAGGACCTCTTCAACGGTGAATACCTGATCAACGCACAGGGCGAAGACGTGGTGGCCGGTATCCGTACCCCGCAACAGATCACCAAGATCGGTTCGCAACGTTGGGCGGAACGTGCCGGTATCTCGGAAGAAGAGCGCGTAGCCAAATATCCTTCAATGGAAGAAGCTATGCCGGAAATCTACAAGCAACTGGACGAACTGCAAACGAAGCTGGAAAACCATTACCATGATATGCAGGATATGGAATTTACCGTTCAGGAAGGAAAACTGTGGTTCTTGCAGACCCGTAATGGAAAGCGTACTGGTGCCGCGATGGTCAAGATCGCGATCGACCTGTTGCATCAAGGTCTGATTGATGAAAAAACGGCCTTGAACCGTATCGAACCGAACAAATTGGACGAATTGCTCCACCCGGTGTTCGATAAGGTGGCGGAGAAACAGGCGAAGCTTTTGGTAAGAGGTTTGCCGGCATCTCCGGGAGCCGCTACGGGACAGATCGTGTTCTTCGCCGAAGACGCTGCGAAATGGCACGCTGACGGCAAGAAAGTCGTGATGGTCCGTATCGAAACCTCTCCTGAAGATTTGGCAGGTATGGCGGTTGCCGAAGGTATTTTGACCGCTCGTGGCGGTATGACTTCTCATGCGGCTGTTGTTGCCCGCGGTATGGGTAAATGTTGTGTATCCGGTGCCGGAGCGTTGGAAATCGATTATAAGAATAAGACAGTCGAAGTCGATGGTGTCAAGCTCAAAGAGGGAGACTATATCTCCATCAACGGTACGACCGGTATGGTCTATGTCGGAAAAGTGGAAACGAAAGCGGCTGAGCTGTCCGGCGATTTTGCCGAATTGATGACGTTGGCAGACAAATACACGAAATTGCAGGTTCGCACGAATGCCGACACGCCGCATGATGCAACGATTGCACGTAGCTTCGGGGCTGTAGGTATCGGCTTGTGCCGTACGGAGCACATGTTCTTCGAAGGTGAAAAGATCAAAGCGATGCGTGAAATGATCTTGGCAGAAGATGCTGAAGGACGTAAGAAGGCGTTGACAAAGATCTTGCCTTATCAGAAGGAAGATTTCAAAGGCATTTTCAAGGCGATGGCAGGTTGCCCGGTAACCGTCCGTTTGCTCGATCCTCCTTTGCACGAGTTCGTTCCTCACGATCTGAAAGGCCAGGAAGAAATGGCGAAAGCAATGGGTGTTTCGGTCAAGGAAATCCAGAAACGTGTGGAATCGCTTTGCGAACACAACCCGATGTTAGGACACCGTGGCTGCCGTTTGGGTAATACATATCCTGAAATCACGGAAATGCAGACACGCGCTATCTTGGGTGCCGCTCTTGAACTGAAGAAAGAAGGTATCGAGGCAAAGCCTGAAATCATGGTGCCGCTGACTGGTATTTTATACGAGTTCAAGGAACAGGAAAAGGTAATCCGCAATGCGGCCGCACAATTGTTCGAAGAAATGGGCGACAGCATCGATTTCAAAGTCGGTACGATGATCGAGATCCCGCGTGCTGCCTTGACAGCAGACCGTATTGCCTCTTCCGCCGAGTTCTTCTCATTCGGAACAAACGACCTGACGCAGATGACTTTCGGCTACTCGCGCGACGACATCGCTTCTTTCTTGCCGGTTTACTTGGAAAAGAAGATCCTGAAAGTCGACCCGTTCCAAGTGCTCGACCAGAATGGCGTAGGACAATTAGTCCGCATGGCCACCGAAAAAGGCCGTGCCATCCGTCCCGACCTGAAATGCGGTATCTGCGGCGAACACGGCGGCGAACCCTCTTCTGTAAAATTCTGCCACAAAGTAGGTTTGAATTATGTCTCCTGCTCTCCGTTCCGCGTGCCTATTGCACGTATTGCAGCGGCGCAGGCTGCAATAGAGGAATAAGCGATTAGATAACTAATTATTGTATTAGGCTGTAATGCACTGAAAAATAGGCATTACAGCCTAATCTGTTTTTGGACGGTTCGTTCATTTGACCGCAGAAATCGAGCCAAATAAACGGGTAACACATACCAAATACATACAAAAATGAACATGCGCACATACACAACACATACAAATGAATTTATTAACTTAAATAATTGATTATGACTACATTCAAAACTGTTGTAAGAAGGAAAAGAGCTGATGGTTTTTATCCGGTGTATATTCGCGTGGTTCATCGGACTAAAATGGGGTACATTAGCACAGGCAAAATTGTTACCGACAAGCAAATACTAAAATCAGGTGACATCAAAGACCCTGTAGTAAATGAATACTGTTCACGCCAAATTTTACGTTTCAGTGAAATCATGAACAAGAAGGACTTTACCAACTTCTCCGTATCTGATTTGATAGACTATTTGCTCCATTCTGACGAGGACGTTTGTTTTAGTGAGTACGCTTCCCAATTCATAGCCCGAATGGAAAGAGAAGGACATGAGCGGAACGCAAAGAACTACCGACTTGCAGTTGGTCATCTGGAGCGATTTATTGGAACTACACAGATTATGTTTGGGCACTTGACTACCGCCGTATTAAAGAAGTGGCTGGAAAGCCTTTCTCAAACCAATCGGGCAAAAGAAATGTACCCTACTTGTGTTCGGCAGATTTTCAAAAAAGCTATTATTGATTTGAATGACGAAGAGCTTGGTCTCATCCGTATAAAGTTC
>JAGBDR010000095.1 GCA_017937385.1 Parabacteroides sp. | reverse complement strand
CTTGGGAATTGGGAAACAACGGCTAAAACGAGTCCGGCAAGAAAGCGGGAAACCATCTCTTTCCGTTATCGAAAGGCTGGAAATCCTGATATTGTGAAAAAGCTGAACTTCCGGAGAATCGCTTGTAGCAAACGAAAGTTTTCTCCGCCTCCGAATATCTCAAAAGAAAATTCCCCCTTTTCCGCCATGAGGAGGGACTTTATCGCCGTGACGACCGTCTTCATGGCTCCTGAAGTCCGACTTCAAGCGCAATGAACCCGTACTTCAGAGTGATGACGACCGTCTTCGGGGCAAAAAACTGCGCACTTCACGGCAAAAACTTCTTTTCCTCCGATGAAAAACCGGAATTTACTGTAATCCTTAAAAAATGTGTTTGGTTGTTAGCGAAACAATATTATACAATAAGGGTATCAATAAAGTTTGCGCTTAACTCTAAGATCTTGTCCCGGAAGCTACGGGGTATCAAAAGTTCCATATACCAGGGCAACCGCACCAAAATGTTTCAAAAGAAAGCTATCCATAGTATCTTTGCAGATGAGCCATTACTTGACCTCAAAGATATGGGATTCCCTAAATATTGGCAATCGCTCTGTGTTTGGCGAGAAAAATAACAAACTCCACGTTTTCATCACGAACCAAAAAGTTTATCCCAATGCCTTGATAACCCTTAAACGGTCAAGCCATCGGGATTTTATCATTTAAATTCGAAGGGGAATTATCCCGAACTCGCGTTGTTATATATAAAAAAAGACGCAAGCCCAAGGGAGGCCATGAAGCCTCCCGGGTTGCGTCTCGTTTCGCGGTTGTTGTTATGCGCGTTTTTCTGTGTTATTTTCCAGCCGAATTTTCTTCACCTACTTTCAACGGGGTGATATTGTTTTCCGCACCGGAATAACCAATGTTCTGGTTGATAACACCACCTGTATTAGTCGTGATTGCAGTATAAGGGACAGGCCACAATACGTGATGAACACTGATACGATACTTTCCGTTTGCGACTTCCGTTCCATCACGGAAGAAGTTATTGACTTTCATCAACCAATCATACCAGAAATTATAACCGGCTTCTTTCACATTCGAACCTGTTCCACCAGGACCGGAGAAATTATCCAATTTATAAACACGACCACCAAACACTTCACAAGGTTTTCCGGTCTTGGCATACGTATAAGCGATACGAACCAGTTCCACGTGGCGGTTTTCTTCGTAGTACAATTCACGGGCACGTTCAGCCAAGATCTCGCCAATATTGATATCCGATGCAGTCAATGGTTCAGCTTCAGCACGTTTACGAACCACATTCAACATATCGGCAGCTTCCTGCAACTGGCCTTTCCAATAATAACATTCACCCATCATCAAGTAAACTTCCGCCGAACGATAGATATACCACGGAGTTTCACCACCACTACGGTCTGTTTGCTTCGAAGGATCGGGAACAAATAACTTATAATAAGGCCATGAATACCAACAACGGACTGAGTCGGACACACTCATATTGGCCGGACGGACCAAATGTTTTCCATACCATTCGGATTTGCCTTTCAACCCCGGATCGTTGTAGTACAAGTCAGTCATACGACGCCAGCTACCTGGCACATTCGGACTGCGGAGGTCATTCTTCTCCTTTTCACCCCAAATGTCGAATTGCAGGAAATTGTTGGCACGGCAGGAACCGATACCACGACCGACATTGAAGTCATTGTCGATTTCCGTACCCTTGTCGGCCGCCGCTGGTGAAATAGCCGTACCGGTCTTTCCGTCAGGAGTGACGATTGCAGCCCCTTTCGCCCAATAGGGAGTGGCATTACGCATGATCTGGATTCTATCACGTCCTTCCACATCCGGATAAGAAACGACATACATCAGGCCTTCCGTGTTCGACATATCCATTTTGGCCTCCACACTGTGCAAGTCGTGCATCAGGTTCGTGTTCGGTTTCGTTTGGTTGGACGTGAAGCGGGCAGTCATCAACGGATGGTTTGCCACGATTTCCTTACCGACCTCGATAGCACGGTCAAAGTCACCCAAACACATGGAAACTTTCATCAGCAAGACACCGCAAGCGGACTTGGAGGTTCTTCCGCGGTCTACGTTATCAGGAACCCATTGATAAGCAAATTCCAAGTCTTTTTTCAGTTGCTCCAGAATGCTCCAACGGTCATATGAATAGAAATCCAGTTTCGGTCCCGTATACTCCCTGTCCAGGAAAGGAACATTTCCATACTGGTGAGTCAGTTTATAATACCGATAAGCCCGCTGGAAGTAGGCAGTACCCAAAACGGCATTGCGTTCCGCTTCGTCTTTATATGTACCGGCATCGATACGGGAAAGCACGACATTGGCATACTTGATTCCTTTGAAACCTTCGTCCCAATACCATCCCATTTTGTTCTTAGCATCACTTCTTACCTGAGTCGGAAGCATATAATTGTCAAAATCGACCAAAGCACCGCTCTCGTCTGTCTTTCCGTTCACAGCCACATCCGAAGTAAAATACTCAGTCATGATAGGTGCCTGATCACCGAAAAACTCATGGCGCATATTACGCTCACATGCCACGATAGCCGAATACATACCATCGGCATCTACGTATGTATTTTCAGGAGTATAAAAAGAAAGAGGCTTCGGGTCCAACCAGCTTTCCTTACAACCGGTCGTCAACAATGGCAACAAAGCCAACGCCCCCATGATATATTTCTGTTTGTTGTTCATATTTCTTTCGTCTTATTAAAGGGTGAAATTAACACTGATATTATAGGATCTCATGCCATAAGCGCCATCGTCACGATTCTTTTTCGTAGCTTCTACATCGAAGTAGTCCCAACCGGTTATCGTGAACGGGTTGCGTGCAGAAAGGGAAACACGCATATTTTCCACTTTGAATTTCTTCAGGAAATTCTTAGGTACTGCGTATGACAACGTGATATTGTCCATACGGACAAACGTCTTTTTCTTATAATGGTTGGCAAAATTATAAGAGCCGATACGTCCGTAGTTGTTCAACGGGTTTTCAGGAGTCCAACGAGGTTGGTCATAAGTTGTGAAACGGTCGAACATACCCCCGCTATTGGATGCGACATTATAATAATCATAATGACCTATATCTGAATAGAGCATGAAAGACAAACTGAAATCCTTGTAAAGGAACTCATTTCTCCAAGACCAGAAGAAACGCGGGGTCATATACCCTTGGAACGTTCTGTCGTTGTTGTCCAGCACACCGTTGCCGTCTTGGTCTATGTAACGGAAGTCACCCGGCTTACAACCATATTTGGCAGCTTCTTCCTCTTGTCCTAACTGCCATACACCTCCGAATTCATAATCCCAGATCTGGTCGGGATCATGACCGATGAACCATTTGTTTTGGAGGTCATCCTTTTCTTTCTGGCCGATCACATTGCCGTTTTCGTCCAAGATGTTCTCCATATCTCCATACAAGCTTTTCAACTTACGACGGTTGAAAGAGAAACTTGCGGAAGAGTTCCAAGTAAAGTCGTTCGCACGAATGACGTCACCGTTCAAAGACAACTCAAATCCTTTGTTTGCCAACTTACCCAAATTAGCCTTTACGTTTGCAAAGCCCAAGATAGACGGCAGGGCACGGTTTACCAGCAAATCGGTTGTCTCGGTCATATAAGTCTCCATCGTACCTCTCAAACGATCGTTGAACAAAGAGAAATCCAAACCAATGTTATAAGAACCGGTACGTTCCCATTTCAAATTCGTATTGGCCATGCGGTTCACGTAAATCTGAGAAGTCAGATAAATGTTTCCGTTCTGTCCGATATAAGGATGCAAGCTGGAGTTCAAGCTCGCCAAAGCATCATACTGGCCGATATCGCGGTTACCATTCTGTCCCCAAGAAAGACGCAATTTACCGTAGTTCAACCAAGAACTGGCCGGTTCCATAAATTTCTCAGAGGTAAATACCCATCCCAAAGCAACAGCCGGGAAAGTAGCACGTGGGTTCATCTGTCCGAATGCGGAATAACCGTCACGACGTACGGATGCCGTCAACATATATTTATCTTTGAACGAATAGAACAAACGTCCCATCAAGGCATCTCCTGTTTTGTAAGTATCATCACTGGAAACAACCGGCACGGTTCCTGCCGCGATGTTATGGTAACCCAAGATGTCGCTCGGAGTAAACTGAGATGCTTTGGCAACGGTCTTCCAATACTGTCCCTTTTCCGCATTCTGTAAGAATGTTGCTTCAAAACGATGGCCTCCTTCAAATTCCATCTTCCAACGGACGATGTTATCGACCTGCCAGTTGAATGTTTTTTCAGTCCGACGTTCGGATTTACCGCCTTCGCCTGCCCATTCCGGATGTTGGGCGGAATCGTGGTTGTAATATTCATACCACTTATAATAAGGGTTAAAATTCATCTGGTATTCAAAGCCGAACGGAAGTTTGACAATGGTATAAATATTGGCATTCAATTTATGCTCCATATTTTTGCGATCCCGATACAAATTATCGAAGAACGGATTCTTCGTGTTATTATCACCCGAAGGATACATTCTGTACGGACTATCCAGATCATCAATATCATTCGTTGTGTAAGGAGAGTTGTTCATACGCTGTCCTACATCGGCAGACATGGCACCTCTGTCTTTTGTTCCGAAAGAAGAGTTCATACCGATCGTCAGGAAGTCCGTCACTTTAGATTCCAAATTCAACCGTGTACGGAATGTCTTGAAGCGGTCACCCGTCTTGACCCCTTCACGGTCAGCATACCCCATAGACCAAAAATAAGACAAGTTGTCCGTACGGTTGGAGATGCTGGCGGTATAATCTTGCTGGAAACCGGTCTGGAAAACAAGGTCGGTCCAGTCTGTTTCAATCCCGTTCAAATAGTTCTGGATTTCAATGTTCTTGAAGTTCAGACGTCCCAGCCAAGTGGTCAACATCTGTTCTTCCGACGGTACAGCCGTTGCGGGAGTCGACTGGTCGTAATTGAACCAAGTCAACGGATCAACCCCTAAATTACTCAATGTACGAGGATCGCTATACATACCTTTCTTAGCCGCCAACTCATCTTTTGTCAGCAAACCTTCAGAATATTCCTGACGAAACTTAACAAAACCGGCCCCGTCTACAGCTTTCGGTACCGAGTTGGCTTGTACCCATCCCATATTGGCATTGAAATTAACGACGGGTTTGCCGGACTTTCCTTTCTTAGTGGTAATGGCAATCACACCGTTGGCAGCTTTCGCACCATAAACGGCCACAGAACTGGCATCCTTCAAAACGTCAATAGATTGGACATCCATAGGATTGATATCCGATAAGTCGCCACTAAAAATCACACCATCCAATACATACAAAGGATCAGATCCAGCACTTAACGTATTTTTACCACGAATCTGAACTGTAGTCGAACCATCGGCATTAGCAGAAGCACCGATCGATACACCCGGAGCATTTGCTCTCAACAAGTCTTGAACGGAACGAGGCGTTTCCTTTTCCAAATTTTCAGCTTTGACAGTTGAGATCGCCCCCGTCAAATCCTTCTTCTTGGCCGTGCCGTAACCGATCACAACCACTTCTTCCAACTGTTCCGTGTCTTCTTTCAAAGTCACGTCAATTTTATTCTTCCCTGAAACCGGTATTTCCTGAGAGGCATAACCGATATAAGAAAACACGAGAACCGGGTTTTTCCCCGTTAAGGAGACACTATATTTTCCATCTATGTCCGTGATAGAACCATTGGTTGTCCCCTTTTCCATCACATTCACACCAATCAAAGGCTCGCCCGATTGGTCCTTCACTACACCTGTGACCAGTTTACCTTGCGCAAATGCCTGAAAAGCAAACAGTCCTGTCAGAATTGCGATAAAACTGATCCGTAATAAACAATTCAAGTTTTGTCTTTGCATTTTTAATTTAGGTAAAATATTAAACATTTATGATTAGTTACAAGACTGAGAATAGAGTAAACATTCTCGATGAAAAAGAAAATTAAGATGTGTTCGCAAACATATACTTGTCTATTTTATCATGATATTAAATTATACTTATAAGGGGAAAACATAGTTCTATCTGAACTATGGTAAAAAGCAAAGGTGTTTATATAAGTAAAGATATTTATTTGTAGATAAAGGTTTTTATATTTGCATAAATTAAAAAATATATGTATGTTTGCGGGCACGTTTAGGGGAAATCTGTATGGTTGTTAATTTTTTATCTTAAAATATACCATAGTTCAGATAGAACTCACATCCATAAAAAGCATCTGCCAAAACTGACGTATTGTCATATATTCTGCCACCAAAACTATTCCATCCCCATCTTTGTTATTTTGGCATACGATTTGTAGAATAATTCGTGAAACTCGAAAGAGAAGAGTAAATAAAGTAAATAATAACAATTAAAATATCATCAATTATGGGAAAGATTATTGGAATCGACTTAGGAACAACCAATTCTTGTGTTGCCGTATTGGAAGGTAACGAACCGGTTGTAATTGCAAACAGCGAAGGAAAAAGAACGACTCCTTCAATCGTTGCATTTGTTGAAGGTGGTGAACGTAAGGTTGGTGATCCGGCAAAACGTCAGGCTATCACAAATCCGGAAAAAACAATATTCTCTATCAAACGCTTCATGGGTGAAACCTACGACCAGGTTCAGAAAGAAATCGGTCGTGTACCTTATAAAATAGTACGGGGTGACAACAATACACCGCGTGTAGACATCGAAGGACGTCTCTACACACCTCAGGAAATCTCAGCGATGGTGCTTCAGAAAATGAAGAAAACGGCGGAAGACTACCTGGGACAAGAAGTAACGGAAGCAGTCATCACAGTTCCGGCATACTTTAGCGATGCACAACGTCAGGCAACTAAGGAAGCGGGTGAAATTGCAGGTTTGAACGTTCGCCGTATCGTAAATGAACCGACAGCCGCTTCATTGGCTTACGGTCTGGACAAGACGAACAAGGACATGAAGATCGCCGTATTCGACTTGGGTGGTGGTACATTCGATATCTCTATTCTGGAACTGGGCGACGGTGTGTTTGAAGTCAAATCGACAAACGGTGATACTCACCTGGGTGGTGACGACTTCGACCATGTGATCATCGACTGGTTAGCAGAAGAATTCCTGCGTGAAGAAGGCGTAGACCTGCGTAAGGACCCGATGGCTTTACAACGTTTGAAAGAAGCTGCCGAAAAAGCTAAGATCGAATTGTCAAGCACGACAAGCACGGAAATCAACTTACCGTATATCATGCCGGTAAATGGTGTCCCCAAGCACTTGGTCAAGACATTGACACGCGCAAAATTCGAACAGTTGGCAGACGGCCTGATCCAGGCTTGTATCGAACCGTGCCGTCAGGCTTTGAAAGATGCCGGATTAAATACATCCGATATCGACGAAGTAATTTTGGTTGGTGGTTCAACACGTATTCCGGCTGTACAGGCTATCGTTGAGAAATTCTTCGGCAAGGCTCCGTCAAAAGGCGTTAACCCGGACGAAGTGGTAGCTGTTGGTGCGGCTATCCAGGGAGGTGTATTGACTGGTGAAGTAAAAGACGTACTG
The DNA here is from genome assembly GCA_017937385.1 of Parabacteroides sp. Lineage (GTDB taxonomy): Bacteria > Bacteroidota > Bacteroidia > Bacteroidales > Tannerellaceae > Parabacteroides. The sequence goes on along the minus strand of JAGBDR010000095.1, from coordinate 941 downwards.
TTGCTTGATGTGACTCCGTTGTCATTAGGTATCGAAACAATGGGTGGTGTCATGACTAAGTTGATCGAAGCCAATACGACTATTCCGACCAAGAAGTCTGAAACATTTACAACAGCTGTTGATAACCAGCCTTCTGTAGAGATCCACGTATTGCAGGGTGAACGTTCACTGGCAAAAGACAACAAATCGATCGGCCGTTTCCACCTTGACGGAATTCCTGCCGCACAACGTGGTGTACCTCAGATCGAAGTAACATTCGATATCGATGCAAACGGTATCTTGAATGTATCAGCCAAGGACAAAGGGACTGGTAAAGTTCAGAGCATCCGTATCGAGGCTTCCAGCGGTTTGAGCGATGACGAAGTAAAACGTATGAAAGAAGAAGCTCAGGCAAACGCTGAAGCCGACAAGAAAGAGAAAGAACGCATCGACAAACTGAACCAGGCCGACAGCATGATCTTCCAGACTGAAAAACAGTTGAAAGATCTGGGTGACAAACTTCCGGCAGACAAGAAGGCTCCTATCGAAACAGCCTTGAATAAGCTGAAAGAAGCCCACAAAGCTCAGGATATCGCAGGTATCGATGCAGCCATGGCAGAACTGAACAGCGTATTCCAGGCCGCAAGCCAGGAAATGTACAACGCCCAGAACGCCCAAGGCGGTGCACAACCGGGTCCCGACTTCGGCCAGCAAGCCGGTGGTAACGGAAGCAACAAACAAGACGGCGGTGTAACGGATGTTGATTTTGAGGAAGTCAAATGATTCCGATAAGGGAACAGATAATAAACAATAAGCAAGTCGCTGAATTCTAAGTCCCCTCCAAACAATATCTATAAAATCTTACCCAAGTTTACGAACATTAACGTATCCTTGGGTAAGTTCGTATATAGACATAACTACTCTTCAGAAGTGTATATCTACTTCCTAAACCTAAGATGTTT
>JAGBDR010000016.1 GCA_017937385.1 Parabacteroides sp. | reverse complement strand
GTTGAGTTCGGATATTGCCGCGGTGATTTCTTGGATCTGATAGACTTTGTCCGGCGAGCCGGAAATGGAGTCGTTGGCAATATTCAAGTTATACAGATCCGCATTCTGATCGACTACCGTCTGTACACGTACGATCTTATGATAATTATTAATGAAAATATTGCGCATTACGGTCATCACCCAGCCTGCGAAGTTGACGTTGTCGACAAATTTTTCCTGGTTGTCCAATACTTTCAATGTCGTATCCTGCAACAGGTCCAAAGCATCATCTCGGTTTGCTGTCAGTTTGATCGCGAAACTCATCATGTGATCTTGTAAACCTACTAATTTTTGTTGAAATTGAATTCTGTCCATAATGCTTGTTTTTTTATTGATTTCGTTTTTGTCTGGTGCAAATCTATTTCTTCTTCCGCTCATGCGAGGTTCGATTTTGTACGGAAAGATTCAGGAATCGTTTCGTCTGCAGATGGATAGGGAATAGCGGATAAAATCGTACATTCCCCCGACAATAATGGAATGTACAAAAATAAATCGACCATGAATACCATTCAAGTTACTGCCGTCCGGCATATCATTTGGGCGGGAAATGGACCATACAAACCCAGTTGGTCTGTTCTACCTCCTCTCCGTTCTTGTTTTTGGCAGGGGTGATCGGGGCTTCCCGTATCAGGCGTACGACCTCTTCATCCAATTCTTTGATGCCGCTGCTTCTGATAATTCGGAGGTCATGTGGCTTGCCCTGTTTGTCGATGACTGCTCCGACCAATGTTTGTTTTGGGTCTTTGGGATCCCAATCTTTGTATTTGTTATGGGCAGGAAAGTAGCTTTTCCAGGTTTCCAGTGTAGCGGTAGAATAGACAAGGTCCGGATCTTCTCCGTCTGTCGCTTCTGTTTTCGGAGCGGTCCCGGTTGTTTGTCGCGGCTGTTTTGCCGGCTGTTCTTCTGTCCGGGCAGTAAACGTGTTTAGTGCCAGGTCGTTGATTTCAGACTTGATCTTGCCGATAAACAGGTAGTTGTTGTCGTCTGTGCTGACGCTTTCTTGCAAGGACTTCAATTGTTCCTGTTGCTTTGGGCTGAGGCGGTCGGGGTGGGAGAGGGCGGCTTCGATGTCGTCCAAAAGGTTCCCCGGGTCCATTGAAAAGGCGAAGTAACCTCGCTTGAAGAAGAAGTCGGCATATTTGATAGGCCTGTTGCCGATCAGATCGTTCAGGATACGCACGTAAGCTCCCTTTTGTGTCTTCTTGTCGGTTAGGACATAAACACGGTCAGTTACTTCTCCGCGGGAAATCTCGGTCGTGATGTCGGCCAGGTAGTAACCGGGGAGTTCAAGATACGAGTGTTGCAGCTTCTTTTCCGGTTGCTTGAGTGTAAAACGCGGGGCGAGGCGGTTCTCTTCTGCTATGAAATGGTAGAGCGTGTCGTTTCGCGGATCCCAAAAATTGAAGATGGAGAAGTCAAACGTTCCGTCGGCTAAGTTCCCGTTGTGATCGATTTCGTTGCTGTAGTCTCCTTCGATGGCGTAGGGGGCGGCATCCACCCGATGCAGGATATTTCCTTCGAAATCCTGTTGCCAAACGACCGAAGCGCCTTCGATATTATTGAAAGGCAGCAGTCCGACCGTGAGCAGCTCTTTTTGCGTGTCGATTGCGAAAACGCCTTTCGGTGCTAATGTCGGCAGGGGTATGTTGGACAGGTACTGGCCATTCAGGTCATAAACCAACAACGATTGGGTATTCCACGGCATCAGGTAGATCCGTTTGTTCGCCTCGTCTATGTATTTGTCATAAACCGCCCAATACTCACCGGGACCTTGTCCGTTCGCCCCGACCTGGCAGATGAAGCGGCCCGTCTGGTCGAATAGCCTGCAAGGTTCCTGGCTGATTCCACCCGTACAGATGTAGTTATCGCTGGCGAAAACCGTTTCCCATTTTATCAATGCCTCGTCGCGGTTGTCGAGCGGAACAATCCGGAAGTTGTCCAACAGCCGACTGACCGGCAAGTCGAGTGTGTCTTTTACCCGGTCGAGATGTAAAGTTGTGACCTTGTCCTTTCCGATTATTTGCGTGGTTGTGACTACGGGGCAATCGTCCAGTGATTTCCCTTCGGTAATCTTGTTTTCGGAACAGGCTTCCAACAGGAAGACGGCGAGAAAGAACGACAGGAGGTGATGTGTTTTCATAAGCCTTTATATTAAAAATTGAATGTAAAGGCAAATATAGACAATCGGATCAATATATTACTATGATTTCGTAAGAAAAAGATTACTAATAAAATTGGACATTTATAAAGTAACAATATAATAAGATGGAACTGTGCCAAACAACAATTACCCCGGATACAGAAAACGCAGGCTATATTCAAATAATATTGCCTGCGTTGCTCTGCGTTCTGCCTATGTATGCTGCGTCCTATAATATAGACTTTTAACACACACTTTTTACCACTTATTATAAATCACCACCTCGCGCTCTCTTCGTACACTCATGGTCGGGAACCAGAGGTCGTTTACCGTCAGACCGCATTCCTTGACCGCCTGCAGGCAATATTCCAGTTTGCCGAAGTCGGCATCGACGTTGTTTGTGCCGAAAGTGAACTTGATACCGCGTGCTTTGGCCTTGCGGATGATGTCGAGGCTCGGGATCTTGTAGCGGGCGTTGATTTCGAGGGCGATGTTGTATTGGACCAATACGTCCAAAACGCGGTCTACCCGCTCGTCGGTCCAGTATTGGGCATACGCTTCGTTCAGTTCATCCGGCAAGAAAGTCGGGTTGGCATAGATATCGGCCGGCTCGTTGGTGAGGATCTTGACGGTCTGGTCCACCAGGTGATCCATGTATTGTTCTTTCGTGACACCGTCGTAATGCACCTCTTCAGGACGGTAGATGCGCGAGTTGCGTCCTTTATGGTCGATGATGGTCATGGCATCGGTAAAGAGGTAGTCGAACACGCCCAAAGCCTCCTGCGAGAAAGTGGCGGTCCATTTGCGCCCTTCGCCCTGCACGCCGCGCAGGAAGGGCATATCCTTTACCTCGTTGTAGTATTCGTATACCTCCTTGTCGTCGGCAAGCATACGTCCGACACCCCCTTCACCGGCATTGGGCGCCACGCCGTAGTTGATGCCGTAGTTCATCGACATGGCTTGCGCCATCTCTTTCGTCAGGCCGCCTTTCAGGTGTACATGATAGTCGATCACAGGAAAATCTTGCTGTTGAAAACGGATGACGGCGTCGTTCTGTTCATCTATTCGCGGCATGGTGTCCGCCTCATTGACCGCGTTTTTTCTCAGACGTGTCATTTGGAGGTTGCGGAACGTCACGTTCCCGCTTATGCCTCGCAAAGCGACCGAACCCCGGCTGAGCAACTGCCCGGCATGTTCTTCCGTGCGATAAGGATGTTCGGGTTCGGTATAGCATACGACCGTCGTGTCGTTGATGGCGACCGATATGTTATGTCCGCGCACGGCAATCTCGAAGTCGAACCATTTACCGTCTTCGGCCAATGAACGGTAGAGATTGCGCACGGAAGTAAGACTTCCGCTTTTACGGGTACCGTCGATGGGGCCGTTACGGAATGCCACTTCATAACCCGACTGCCCGTCGGTATGGAAGAGCAGGGCCGCTTCCGCATCCTTTTCGGTGAGCGCCTGCCCCGTAAGTATGAAGTTTTCATATTCACCGTCGGCAAACCAGGTAGTCCCTGCGTTTGCCGTGATCTCACTGCCGTCGGCCACTCCTGCCTCGGAGTTGGTGAAACGGTTTAACGGTTCTGCGATGTCGTATCGCACGCAGCCGGTAAGTCCCCACAGGGCGGTCAAGGCTGCGATTAGGATGGTATATGCTTTGTTTGCCATGTCGCTTTTGCTTTTGAAAGATTAGACATTGAACCGGAAGTGCATGATATCACCGTCCTGCACAATGTATTCTTTTCCTTCGACACTCATCTTCCCAGCCTCTTTCACGGCCGTTTCCGAACCGTAGGAGATGTAATCTTCATACTTGATGACTTCGGCACGGATAAAACCTTTCTCGAAGTCGGTATGGATCACACCGGCACATTGCGGAGCTTTCCAGCCTTTATGGAAAGTCCAAGCGCGGCATTCATCAGGACCGGCCGTCAGGAAGGTTTGCAGGTTCAGGAGCTTGTAGGCCGACTTGATCAGGCGGGCGACACCGGATTCTTCCAAACCGATCTCTTGCAGGAACATCTGACGTTCTTCGTAGGTGTCGAACTCGGCGATTTCACTTTCGATTTTGGCAGCCACAATCAGGATTTCCGCGCCTTCATCTTTCACGGCTTCACGGACGGCTTCCACATATTTATTGCCGTTGACGGCACTTGCTTCGTCTACGTTGCAGACATACATTACCGGCTTATCGGTCAACAGGAACAGATCGTGTGCGATCTTCTGTTCGTCTTTCGTTTCAAAGGTGACGGTACGGGCGCTTTTGCCCTGTTCCAACGCTTCCTTGTATCGGCAAAGTACCTCATAAGCGATTTTTGCCTGTTTGTCGCCGCCGGTCTGGGCCTGTTTCTGTACTTTGGCGATCCGGCTTTCGATAGTTTCCAAGTCCTTGATCTGCAATTCGGCGTCGATGATCTCCTTGTCGCGCACCGGATCGACACGGCCGTCTACATGGACGATATTGTCATCGTCGAAACAACGCAACACATGCAAGATCGCATCTGTCTCGCGGATATTGGCAAGGAACTTGTTTCCCAATCCTTCCCCTTTGCTGGCGCCTTTGACGAGGCCGGCGATGTCCACGATTTCCACCGTAGTCGGGATGACCCGCTGGGGATGTTCGATTTCCGCTAACTTGTTCAAACGTTCGTCAGGTACGGTGATCACGCCGACATTGGGTTCAATCGTACAGAACGGGAAGTTAGCCGACTGTGCTTTTGCATTCGACAAGCAATTGAAAAGAGTGGACTTGCCCACATTGGGAAGTCCTACGATGCCACATTGTAATGCCATAATAGATGTATATATTGTTTTGTTATTTTCGTGAGGCAAATTTACATAAAAAACCTTCGATTTCTATGTAAGCTAAATAAAAATCAAGACCACGCATAGAGGAAGGGCAGACAAAAGAACAGAAGAGCAAAATATGTTTTCTACGTTCTTATATTCCTTTGTCAGAAATCAATAAATCGGCGAGGTTATTGTATAATATTGTTTTGTTAACAACAAAATACATCCTTTTAAGAATACCCTAAATACCGGTTTTGCATGGACTCAAATGGGGATCCTGTCATGAAGTGCGCAGTTTTTTATCGTGAAGTCGGACTTCATCACCATGAAGTGCCGGGCCGGGAGTAGTGAAGTCCGACTTCAGGGCGATGAGGACGGTCGTCAGGGCGATGAAGTCCCTCCTCATGGCAGAAAAGGAGTAATTTTCTTTTGAAATATTCGGAGCGGTGGAAACTTTTGTTGGCTACAAGCGATTCTCCGGGAGTTTAGCTTTTTCACAATGGTAGGATTGTCGGTTTTTTAATGACAAAAAGAGGCTGTTTTCCGATGAGTTGCCGGCCTCATTTGATGGAATGTTTCTTCAAATGGATTTAAAAGAGAAAAAAGTCAGGTAGAAATCGTTCAGTATTTCACTCCAAATAGAAAAAACGGCCCGATTGGGGTTATTGTCAGTTTTAACAATTACGATATGGTATTGGCACTGTGTCAAAAAGCGCTGTAGGCGCCTTTCGACACACCCTCGTCCTGTTTATCCTTTAAACTTCAACAACATTAATACAGGGTTGTCTTCTTCCTGAAGTTTGGAAGCAATGTTTTTCAATTTTTCATCTGTTATTTGGTTGTTTTCGTAGGCTTCTACCAAATCCATCGCATTTAGTATAATCAGGCCATAGCCGTAAGGGACGGAGGTTGTGTTGATGAATTTAGGATCCATTTTGCGGTTGCTGATGGCACGGTTACGGTAGATAGGTTCGAACCATTCACCAGTATGGCGATCGTACATATAGGTTTTTTCTAAAAAACTGGGGTCGTTCATCATGTTGCTTAATTGGACTTTCACATGGCGGGGCATCTTCCTGGTCCAGGCATAATGGTCGTTTATACCCCTCAGGTAGAGGAGGGGAGCCTCTTCGTCTTGGGTTGGAGCTTGGAGCGGAATCATAACCGGTATGCGTGTTTGGTCGGGTTGGATGGCGAAGATGGTATCTAATGCGACGTTTGTCAGATAGATCTTGTCGGCGCACTTATAGAGATTCGGCAGGTAACCGTAAGCGTCCGTAACATATCCGTCATCCCACTCCACTTTTCGGTTGCTGGCAATGAAACGGGGAATCTCGATAGTGAGGGTGTCGGTTTTCCCGTTCTCTTTGGAGAGGGAGAAGTAGGGTTGATAAGGTTCTTCCGAACCGCTGTTGTTATAACCGCATAGGAGATAGTCGCGATTCAGGTTGCCTATATCCAACATCATCATGTCGTTGTCCCTTATCAGTGTGCGGAGGTAATTCCCCTGAAAATCGTACACTTTGAGGCTTTTGTAGTCGCCAATGAAAACCTCTTTTCGCTCCCAGTCCACGATGTTGTGGATGATGGCGGTATATTCTTCCGGTCCTTGTCCTCTCCTGCATATACGGCCTTGTAAGGTTTGTCCCTGTTTGTCGAACAGAAGGATTTCACCGATTTTTCCCCCTCTTACTACTATACCGTCGTTTGAAACGACGGAAAAGTCGGAATTGACAAGCATGGAGTCGGCAGTTGCTAATGGAATGTATGTTATGTCGGCAATGTCTTGCAGCTCAATTCTTTTTGGCGGATAATCTTGGGTGAGGTCGGCGACAATTAGTTGCGACTGTATGCCGTCGCTCGTTTGCCTACATGAGCAAACGAGCGATATGATAGAGAATAGAATGAGATATTTCATGTCGATTAGAGAAAGATGTTTATAATTGAAGTTTGGGATTAATGTGCCTCCAGCCAGTTCACCCCTTCGCCATAGTCGGCGATCAGCGGGACTTGCAATTGGATGGCGCCTTCCATTTCTTCCAGTACGATCTGTTTCACTTTTTCCTGTTCGTCCTTGTAGACGTTGAAGTTCAGTTCGTCGTGTACTTGCAGGATCATTTTACTCTTCAGGCCTTCGGTTTCGAAGCGGTTGAAGATGCGGATCATGGCCACCTTGATGATGTCGGCAGCACTGCCTTGGATCGGTGCGTTGATGGCGTTTCGCTCGGCATATCCCCGTACGATAGCGTTGTGGGAATTGATGTCCGGCAGGAAGCGTTTGCGCTTGTAAATGGTTTCGACATATCCTTTTTCTTTTGCGACCGCAATGCTTTCGTCCATGTAGGCCCGAATGCCCGGATAGGTCTTGAAGTAGCCTTCGATCAGCTCTTTCGATTCTGCGCGGGGGATGTTCAACCGTTCGGCCAGCCCGAAGACGGAGATACCGTAGATGATACCGAAATTGGCGGTTTTTGCTTTCCTGCGCATATCGGAAGTGACCTCTTCGACCGGCACGCCGTATATTTTGGCAGCGGTGGCAGCATGAATGTCGGCTCCGCTCCGGAAAGCTTCTATCATGTGGGCATCCTGGCTGAGATGAGCCATGATGCGGAGTTCGATCTGCGAATAGTCGGCAGAGAAGAACACGCAGTCTTCGTTTTCGGCGGTAAAGGCTTTTCGGATTTCACGTCCTAATTCGTCGCGCACCGGAATGTTCTGCAGGTTCGGGTTGGTGGAACTGAGACGGCCGGTCGAGGTGACGGCCTGGTTGTAGGACGTATGAATCTTGCCGGTCTCCGGATTGATCAGCTCGGGCAGTGCGTCGATATAGGTACTGAGCAACTTCTTCAGTCCGCGATATTCGAGTAGCTTTCCTACGATGGGATGTTTGGAACGCATTTTCTCCAAGATCTCTTCATTGGTGCTGTAGCTTCCGGTCTTCGTCTTTTTGGCTTTTCCCTCTATTTTGAGATGGTCGAAAAGGACTTCCCCGACCTGGCGGGTGGAATTGATGTTGAACTTCATGCCTGCCAGTTCGTAGATCTCTTTCTCCAACTGCTTGAGTGCGGCTGTCAGTTCTTCGGACGATTGTTTCAAAGCGACGATGTCGAGCGTCACTCCCGTATGTTCCATTTCGGCCAATACATATATTAAAGGCATCTCGATGTCATAGAAAAGCGATTCGAGCCCTTCTTTTTCTAAATAGGGGGCAAAATAGTTTTTCAGCTTAAGCGTAACATCTGCATCCTCGGCCGCATATTCGGCCACCTGGACAACCGGAACGTCGCGCATGGAGAGTTGCTTTTTCCCTTTCGGGCCGATCAGTTCCTCGATGTGCACCGTTTTATATTTAAGGTATGTTTCCGCCAAGTAGTCCATACCGTGGCGCAATTCCGGATTCAGGAGGTAATGGGCGATCATCGTGTCGAACAGAGGACCGGCTACCCGGATTCCATATTTGCGGACGACGAGGATATCGAATTTGATGTTCTGTCCGATCTTGAGTGATTTCGGATTTTGCAGGGCAGGGGAGAAGTGGGCAAGCACTTTGTCCGCTTCTTCACGAGTGGCCGGGACCGGGACATACCAGGCTTCGTTCTCCTTGACGGCGAACGACATTCCGACCAATCCAGCCTTCAACGGGTCTATGCTGTCTGTTTCCGTGTCAAAAGCAAAAAAATCCTGTTCGCTCAAAAACCGCCCTAATTCGCATCTTTTCTCCTCTGTGTCAACAAGATGATAAACATGAGAGGTTGACTTTAAGTCCGCGAGAGCCGAATATTTGGGAACATCCGTAGGTTCGGCCGCAAATTCTTCAAAGAGCGAGCCTTGAATCGGACCTGTGGGAGCCGCTTTTTTCTTTGTACCGCTTTTTGCCGAGGCCGGAGCTGCTTTGAACTCCGTTTTGGCTTTTGTAGCTGGCACTTCGTTTATCTTGTTAATAAATGTTTTAAATTCCAATTCCGTGTAAATCTCCACCAGACGTTCCTTGTTCGGCTTTTCCCGGATGCATTGGGCTGCGTCGAACCGGATCGGGACATCCGTCTTAATGGCTGCCAAAAATTTGGAGAAACGAATCTGTTCCTGGTTTTCCGTGACCTTCTTTTGGAGGGAACCTTTCAGCTGGTCGGTGTTCTCCAAAAGATTTTCGATCGTTCCGAATTCGGTCAATAACTTCTGGGCGGTCTTTTCACCGACACCTGGACATCCAGGAATGTTGTCGGCACTGTCGCCCATCAGTCCTAAAAGATCGATCACCTGGTCGACCGATGTCAGGCCGTATTTGCCCAATATTTCGGGGACGCCCATCGTCTCGTAGTCGCCACCGAAGCGGGGACGGTACATGAATATATGTTCGGAAACCAACTGGCCATAGTCTTTGTCCGGTGTCATCATATACACTTCGAAACCCTCCTTTTCGGCTTGCTTGGCAATCGTTCCGATCACATCGTCGGCCTCATAACGCGGTACTTCCAATATCGGGATCTTGTAAGCCTCTATGATCTCTTTGATAAAGGGGATCGACTTGCGGATGTCCTCCGGAGTCTCTTCCCGTTGTGCTTTGTATTGCTCGTAAGCTTCGTGACGGAAAGTCGGGCCTTTCGGGTCGAAGGCAACAGCAATATGGGTCGGGTTCTCACGTTTCAGGACATCTTCCAAGCTGTTGATAAAGCCAAAGATGGCCGAAGTGTTCATACCTTTGGAGTTGATACGCGGATTCTTGATGAAAGCGTAGTAGGACCGATAAATCAATGCATAAGCATCTATAAGGAATAACTTCATCTCTTTTAACACGTTTTAGGGTGACAATTGTCGGTAAATGTACGAAAAAACTCGCTTACTCAATACTTTTTGTTACTTTTGCGCATCTTAGGATCGATTATGAAGGATAGAAATAAAATAGAACAACCGGTTGCCGTAGAGTTTAAACGTTTTAATGAAGAGTTTGCCGCTTCGTTGCGAAGCGAGACAAACCGTTTGCAGTCAGCCATTGACCAGATACTGAATGCGAGCGGGAAACATATCCGCCCTTTGTTGGTGCTTTTGGCGGCTAAAGCGTGCGGACAGATAACGGACAATACGATTAATTCGGCTGTTTTGCTGGAATTGCTTCACACTGCCACGCTGATCCACGATGATGTGGTCGATGAGACGAAACAGCGTCGCGGTGTTCCCTCCCTGAATGCCATATTCGACAACCGTATTTCTGTTTTAGTCGGCGATTATGTCCTTTCCACCGCGTTGATCCGTTCTATCCAGACAGGAAATCTGCAAATCATCGGAATTGTTTCCAACTTGGGCCGTGACCTTTCGGAAGGGGAGATCAAACAATTGGAAACGGCTGAAGAAAGTATCATCGATGAATCTTGTTATATGCAAGTGATACGGAAAAAAACGGCCATGTTGCTTTCCGCTTGTGCCGAGATCGGTTCCATTTCTGCCGGAGCCTCCGGTGAAATGGTAGAAAAATGCCGTGAGTTCGGTGAATATTTAGGATACTGTTTCCAAATCAAAGACGACATCTTCGACTATTTCAAAGAGGCGAATATCGGCAAACCGACCGGCAACGATATCCGGGAGGGGAAAGTGACGCTTCCTTTGTTGTACGCTTTGCGGACGGGCAGGAGGGAGGAAACAGATCATTGCCTTCATATTATCCAAAAGAAAGATTTTACCACCAAAAATATCGACCGACTGATAGATTTTGCCAAAGCGAACGGTGGTATCGAATATGCCGAACAACAGATGCGGACCTATCGCGACAAGGCAGTAGAGGTATTGAAGACACTCCCTCAATCGGAGGCACGCGAGGGGTTGCTCGCTTTGGCAGACTATGTCATAGAGCGGGAGAAATAGTGTCCTGTACGTTGTAAAACACTATTTCTTTCTTTGTGTTGGGCAGAAACGGGCTATAAAAGTTTAGAGATTTCATTGTCTGAAAGACCTGTACTCTGTGTGATGATCGTGTTTGGAATACCGGCCTTTTTCATATTGCGGGCGATATCTTTTATTGCTTCGGCTTTGCCTTTTTCAATGCCTTGTTCTATTCCTTGTTCAATTCCTTTTTTAATTCCTTGCTCAATGCCCTGTTCTATTCCCTGTTTTACACCTTGCTCAATACCTTGCTTCACTCCTTGTTCTATTCCTTTTTCAATACCCTGTTTCACACCTTTTTCAAAGCCTTGTTCTAATCCTTGTTCTAACCCTTTTTTTAGCCCTTCTTCCAAGCCTTTAGCTATTCCTTTAGCCATGCCTTTAGCCATTCCTCTGCGTTCAGCACTTCCATACAGCGTTTTTTCTACGCTGATGATATCCCAGAACTTTTCATATCCAGCCAATTGTGCATCGGTAAAAGCGGATTCTTCTAAAGCGTTTACCGCCTTTTTCAATTCAGGATTGGCAAGAAGTTCTGCAGGAACTTCACGAGTTCGTTCATTAATTTCTGTAAGATAACGCAACCAAAGAACCTGCATCCTTTTTTCACTATAATTATGTGGGGTGAATTTCGGAAGTTCAACAAAGACCAAATGTAACCCTTCGATTACTTTTTCAGTATGCTCCACATGTACTAAGCGATAGTAATGGTAAAATTCTTCCGGTAAATCCAACTCAAAAATGTCATTCACAAGATTGAGTGAATAGACAGGTTGAAGTAGTTCATATTGTTCTCCTACATTCAATTGGCGCACGTATGCTTTGGAGGCATTGAATAATACTCTTTGCTTAAATTCAGGCGACCAAATCATTTGCATCTCCACCAAAAAGATCCGTCCTTGCTTGTCACGGCAACGCACATCTACGATACTATTCTTGCGTAAAGGATTATCTGGTACTAATTCTACCGGCAGGTATTCGATAGAGGTGATTTCTTGCCCTGTTTCCAAAGGTAAGAGAGCATTCAAAAAACTCATCACCAAGTCTGGGTGTTCACCGAAAACTCGTTTGAAAGTAAGGTCTGCTTTTGGATCAAGATATCTCATAATGATTCAGTTGGTTTAGTTATTTGCAACAAATATACAAAAACAATCTGAGAGTATGGTATCTTCCCGATTATCTGTTTGTTAATAATCGGGAAGATTGCTTTTATTTCCCCAAACGGTGTTCGATATCTTCCACCAGACTGCTGGCTCCTATACGGAACAGCTCTTTGTTCAACCAGGCGTCTCCTAATACTTCCTTGACGATGGTATAGAAACGAACCGCTTCTTCTGCCGTACGGACACCGCCTGCGACTTTAATGCCGACACGCTTTCCTGTGATGGAATGGTACTTTTTCAGTACTTGGCACATCGTGTAGACAGCTTCCGGAGTGGCACCCGGATAGCCTTTTCCGGTCGATGTCTTGATGAAATCCGCACCGGAATAGACCGCGAGGATCGCCGCTTTCTGTATGCTTTCGGGTGTCTGAAGGGCGCCTGTTTCGAGGATGACCTTTAGTTTGGCATCCCGGCAGCTCTCTTTGATTTCCTGAATCTCTTCGGTCAGCTCGTCATAGTTTTCTTCAAGGAAATAGCCTAAGTTCATGACCACATCGATTTCATCGGCTCCCTGCATGACAGCCATAGCCGTCTCGGCAATCTTTACTTCCATGAAAGTCTGCGAGGAGGGGAAACCGCCTGCGACGGAGGCAATCTTTACCTCCTGTGCGGAGAGGGCCTCTTTTACCGTTTCCACGAATAGGGGATAGGTGCAGATAGCGGCCACGTTGGGTACATCGGGGCGAGTTCCCTCGAAATCATTTACTTTATCGACCAACTTCCAGATACTCTCTTTCGTATCGATGCTGGTAAGGGAAGTCAAGTCGATGAAACCGTGAATTTGCTTCAAAACAGCGGGTGTGAAGTTGTCGTTTCCGTGTTTTCCAAGCAATGCCTTTACTCGTTCAGCAACCTCCTCTGTCGTGCCGGCAGTCTCGAATTTAGCGAATGCCTGCTGGTATTTGTTGGTGTGGAGATGTTCGGTATCTTCATCGTGATGATGATGCCCGCATCCACATTCACATTCGTGATCGTGTTCGTGTATCATACTCTTATAGTTTTTTATTGTTTATATGTCGTTCTTTGTCCCGGTCCGTTTTCTTTTGCAGATTCTTTTTGAAGGCTGCCGTCAGGTCAACACCGGTCTGGTTGGCAAGGCAGAGCAATACCCATAAGACATCCGCCATTTCATCGCCCAAATCACGATGCTTGTCGCTCTCCTTGAAAGACTGTTCGCCGTATGTACGTGCCATGATGCGGGCGAGTTCACCGACCTCTTCGGTCAGGATGGCCATATTCGTCAGTTCGTTGAAATAACGGACGCCATACGTCCGGATCCAGTTGTCCACCTGTTCCTGTGCCTGTTTAAGCGTAATTGCTTCCATCTCTTTTATTCTTTGTTTTGTGAATCGATCCAGATCGTGACAGGACCGTCGTTCAGCAATTCCACTTTCATGTCGGCACCGAACCTGCCGGTCTGTACCTCCTTGCCGATTTGCAAGCCCATCTCGGCGCAAAAAGACTCGTACATCGGGATGGCGACGTCCGGTTTGGAGGCATGGATATAGGAGGGACGGTTCCCTTTCTTGGTGGAGGCGTGCAAGGTAAACTGGCTGACCACCATCACTTCTCCTTCCGTTTCGATGACAGAACGGTTCATAATACCGTTTTCATCGTCGAAAATACGCAGGTTGGCAATCTTTTTGCACAACCATTCGATGTCTTCTTGGGTGTCGCGGTCTTCAATACCGACCAATACGAGCAGGCCTTTTCCGATTTTGGACTTCAGCTGTCCGTCTATGGTCACAGAGGCGTGTTGTACCCGTTGTATCAATGTTCTCATATCTTTATTTTGAATCTCTATTTTAAACCGTCCATTAATGCTTTTGCCTTAGCTTCTCCGACCACGGTTTTCAGTTCGTCGAAGCTGGCTTCGCGTATTCGCTTTACGCTCTTAAAATGGCGTAAAAGTAATATTTTTGTCTTTTCTCCAATCCCTTTTATTGCATCCAATTCGGATTTTGTCTGGTTCTTGCTTCGCTTGTCCTTGTGGAAAGCGATGGCGAAACGATGCACCTCGTCTTGTATTTGCGTGAAGAATTTGAACATGAAACTTTGTATCGGCATACCGATTGTCTCGGGCGGGAAACCGAACAGGAGCTCCGAAGTCCGGTGTTTCCCATCTTTAGCCAGTCCGGCAATCGGAATATCCAAGTGCAGCTCGTCTTGGATTACTTCGCGCACGACCTCCATTTGTCCCTTTCCTCCGTCGGTGATGATCAGGTCGGGCAGGGGAGCCTTTTCGGTGATGGCACGCTGGTAACGGCGACGTACGACCTCTTTCATGGAGGCGTAATCGTCCGGTCCGACGACTGTCTTGATATTGTATTTTCGGTAATCTTTCTTCGATGGTTTCGCCATTTTAAAGACGACACATGCTGCCACTGCATCGCTTCCCTGTATGTTGGAGTTATCGAAACATTCGATATGAACCGGCAGTTTGGGAAGATGAAGCGTGTCCTGTATCTCTTTTAAAAGGCGTGTGCTACGTTGTTCCGGATTCAGTTTTTCCGCCTGTTTCAGTTTATCGACCTTATATTGCTTCACATTCATTTCCGACAATTCCACCAGTTTCTTCTTGTCTCCGCGTTGCGGAACAGTGATCGAAACATTTTCCAGTGCGATATCTAACGGAAAAGGGACGATGATTTCACGGGCAGTACTTTTGAAGCGGTTGCGCATTTCGATGATCCCCAAGCTGAGCAAATCCTCTTTCGACTCGTCCAAACGCTTCTTGTACTCGAACGTATAGGCTTGCACAATCGCTCCGTTGCCGATATGCAGATAATTGATGTAAGCGGAATTTTCGTTTTCAGCCAATGAAAATACATCTATATTGTGAAGCATCGGGGTAACGACGGTCGATTTGGAACGATAATTCTCGATGACTTCATATTTCTCTTTGATCTTCTGTGCTTCCTCAAACCGCAATTCTCCTGCCAGTCTCTGCATCTCCTCGTACAGATGCTTGCTTATTTGCGAAATGTTTCCACGTAGGATCTCCTTTATTTCGGAAATGTTCTGTTGGTACTCCTCCAATGTCTGCAATCCTTCACAAGGTCCCTTGCATCGCTTGATGTGGTATTCGAGACACACTTTATACCGCCCTTCCGCAATGGATTCGGGAGTAAGCGGGTATTTGCAGGTGCGTAACGGATACAACTCTTTCAACATTTGCAGCATGACTTTTGCTGTGAAGATGGAAGGGTAGGGACCGTAATAGCGTGAACCGTCGCGTACGATGTTCCGGGTTTGGAATATGCGTGGGAAATATTCGTTCTTGACAACAATGGACGGATAGGTCTTGTCGTCTTTCAACAACACGTTGTACCGGGGGCGGTATTGTTTGATCAGATTGTTCTCCAACAAGAGTGCATCCTCTTCCGTATCGACAACGAAATATTTGATGTC
The DNA here is from genome assembly GCA_017937385.1 of Parabacteroides sp. Taxonomy (GTDB): domain Bacteria; phylum Bacteroidota; class Bacteroidia; order Bacteroidales; family Tannerellaceae; genus Parabacteroides. Next base: position 94,382 of record JAGBDR010000016.1, on the reverse strand, counting down.
CCGTATCTGTTTCACCAGGACACGCGTTTTGTTACTGTCGTGTTCTTTGTTAAAATAGGAGGAAACACGACGCTTCAGGTTCTTTGCTTTACCTACATAGATGATCGTCCCTTTCTCGTCGAAATATTGGTAACAGCCTGGCGATTCCGGTATGACAGAAAGGATATTCTTTATATGTTCCTCGGTTGCGCTCATGTCTTTTCGCTTATGTTTCTATCCTATTTTCAGATTCTTACGCTATTGATGTTAAAGTAAATGTTTCACGTGGAACATTTCACATTTTAACGTCCTAACATCACCAAAAGGATGTTGATGTCGCTTGGGGAGATACCTGGGATACGGCTTGCCTGGGCAATGGTATCCGGATCTATCCGAGTCAGCTTCTGGCGGGCTTCCGTCGATAAGGACTGGATCGAATTATAGTCGAACTTGCCTTTGATATGGATATTCTCCAGGCGGTTTATCTTGTCGGCGATGATCTGTTCGCGGCGGATATAACCGCTATACTTGATTAGGATTTCCGCCGCTTCGACAATCTCCTCTTTTCGTGAAACAGGAACCTTGTCCAATTCTGTCCGGAATGCAGGGACCAGTTCCGCGATATTTTCCAACGTGATTTGCGGACGCGGAATCAGTTCGATCAGTTTGCAGCCATGTGCGAGTGGGGTAGTGCCCAAAGCCTCCAGACCACTGTTTATATAGTGCGGTTTAATGGAGTAGTTTTCTGCAAAGGAAATGATCGCGTCCCGGCTTGCCTTTTTCTCTTTCAGCAATTCATAGCGGTCCTGTTTGGCCAAACCGAGATGATATGATTTTTCCGTCAAACGCATATCCGCATCATCCTGACGGAGCAAAATCCGGTATTCGGCACGCGAGGTAAACATCCGGTAGGGCTCGTCCACACCTTTCGTGACAAGGTCGTCGATCAACACACCGATATAGGCTTCGTTACGTCCTAACACGAACGGTTCTCCGCCATGGCAATTGATATGTGCATTGATACCGGCTAGCAATCCTTGTCCGCCAGCTTCCTCATATCCGGTCGTCCCGTTGATCTGTCCGGCAAAGAACAGGTTGCGGATCTGCTTGGTCTCCAAATTGTGGTGGAGTTGTGTAGGATCAAAAAAATCATATTCGATGGCATATCCCGGACGATAGATCTGTATGTCGCGGAATGCCGGGATCTGTTGCAGGGCACGCAGCTGGATATCCAACGGGAGGGAAGAGGAGAAGCCGTTCAGGTAGTATTCCTGTGTCGTTTCGCCTTCCGGCTCCAAGAAAAGCTGATGCTGGGGTTTGTCGGCAAACGTCACGATCTTCGTCTCGATGCTCGGACAGTAGCGTGGGCCGATGCTCTGGATCTGCCCGTTATACAACGGGGAGTCGGGGAGACCCTGCCGCAAAATGTCGTGGCAGGCTTCATTGGTAAACGTCGTCCAGCAACTGAGTTGTTTCAAGACGCGGTGCGACGTGTCCATATAAGAGAATTTATGGAAATCGTTTTCACCGGGCTGCTCCGCCATTTCATCGAAATGTACGCTCCGGGCATCAATACGTACCGGCGTCCCGGTCTTCATGCGTGCGGACCGGATACCGAGTGAAACTAATTGTTCAGTCAGTCCGGTCGCCGCCGGTTCCGCAATACGCCCGCCTCTGATCTGTGTCCGCCCGATGTGCATAAGCCCGTTCAGGAAAGTCCCGTTTGTCAAGACTACGCTTTTGGCATGGAACTCGACTCCCATATCGGTCTTTACACCGCAAACGGTCTTTCCGTCAAGCAATAGTTCATGTACGGTATCTTGCCAGATCGATAAGTTCGGAAGATTTTCCAGTATACCCCGCCAGCATTCGATGAAACGGGCGCGGTCGCTTTGGGAGCGCGGGCTCCACATGGCCGGACCCTTGCTCCGGTTCAGCATACGGAACTGAATGGCGGTCCGGTCTGTCACAATTCCCATATAACCGCCGAACGCATCGATTTCACGGACAATCTGTCCTTTGGCGATACCTCCCACCGCCGGATTGCAACTCATCTGTGCAATCTTGTTCATATCCATTGTAATGAGAAGTGTCTTCGAACCTAAATTGGCGGCAGCCGCTGCGGCTTCACAGCCTGCATGACCGGCACCTACCACGATCACATCGTAATTGAAAGTCATTGTCCTAATTGTCTTTGTTTCTTGTGCAAAGATAGTCATACTCGGCCTTTCGGTCATCATCCCAAAGAATATTTTGCTTATGCTTTGTTTCGTTAAGGTTCGATGAGACTTATCAATGGCGGTATGCAGCGTTCCGGCAGCCATGACCATCTTACTTATATTAAGTCTAAAAGAAAAGGTATGAAAAAGTATGTGTTTTTACTTGGGCTATGGATGCAAGTCGCGTCGGTTGCTGCCCAGGAACCGCCTGTCAGGAAGTCGGTGCTCTCCGTTCATGCAGGACCTTCCTGGTATTTGGGAAAAATGATTGGGATTACGAACCACTCCGATGCTTATCGGAATGCCCTGCGTAACGGGATCGCGTGGGATGCCGACTATTATTTCTTAGGCGACACCCATCCTTTCGATTCATTTAAACTTGCCCCCGGACTGACCTATCAAGGTGGGCGCTATGCAAACACACATGATGAAAGTTCCGACAACATTCAGATGCATTATATCGCACCTCAGCTTGCTTTGTTCATGATGAAACGGAACCACCATCTGTCCTTATCGGCCGGAGCAGGATATCAGCATTATAAAGATAAAAGTGTCGTGTACGGCAAGACTCGGGAGGTCTCCATGAATAAACTGGCTTGTAACCTGTCGGCAGGGGGTGAATATCTCCTTGCTCCGTGTATGGGTGTTTCCGCCCGGTTGAATTGGGTTGTTACTTCTTCCGATAGCTATTCGGTTCGCTATCATGGCCAGAAATGGCAGGTCAACGCTCCTGAATTGAGTGACGGCGGAGGGTGTTTTTCCCATTTGTCTTTATTATTCGGTATGAATTTGCATTTTTAATCAGATATGGTTATGAAACATCTGTTATTGATTTGTTTGTTGCTGTTTTGTGTGGCCTGTGAAGAGAATGAATCGGTCGATCCGACGATTATGCCCGAAGTGACTGCGACCGGGGCAAATACGTTCGGTTGCTTGGTCGATGGCTGGGTATATACAAGTGGCCGGTGGGGATTGCCGAATGCTGCATACGAGGAGCGGGGAGAGGACTCCGGCATGACGGTTTCGGCACAGGTCGGCTTCGATTCGTATATCCGTTTTACGGTGGTCGCTCCTAAGGCGGGCGAAACCTGTCCGTATAAGAATGCTTCCTTTGAGAATCAGAAGCTGGAAGACGGCCAAGTCTACATCTCCCGTATGTCGGACGGTGTGTTCAGCGGCACTTTCGAGGGCGGACGCGTGTCGAAAGGTCGTTTCGACCTGAAGTATAAGGAATAAAGATACCTCCCGCAATGCGTTTATAATTCCTTCAGTACCTCCAGCACATAGTTCCGCCGTTGGCGGGAAATGCTGACCGAGGAGCCGTCTTTCATGCGTATATATCCGCCATCACTTTTGATGAAGCTTTTGATTTCATCCAGGTTGATCAGGTGCGATTGGTGGACGCGGAGGAAGTGGTAGGGCGTCAGCAATTCGTCGAACTCCTTGAGCGTTTTCGATACGATCAGTCTTTCTCCCGACTTCAGATAGAAAGTCGTGTAGTTGCTTTCCGATTCGCAACGGATGATGGAGCCGATTTCGACAAACTCTATCTTATCGGCGACCGACAGGGCTATTTTCTTCTGTTTGTCCAATGCCTGTACGTTTTGCAGAAGGTTCAGCATCCGCCTGTTCTCCTGTTTCCGGAGAACGACTTGGACCGCCTTGTCTACGGCATGTACCAGCTCTTCCGGGTCGATCGGCTTCAACAAATAGTCGAGCGCACTGAAGCGGATGGCCTGGATCGCATAGTTGTCGTAGGCGGTGACGAAGATCACTTCAAAAGGAATCTCCGGGAGGCTGCCCAAAAGGGAGAATCCGGTATCGTCGCCCAACCGGATATCCAGAAAAAGAATATCCGGTTTCGCTTCGGGCAACACGGCGCAGGCTTCGGTGACGGAGTTGCAAACGGCCGATATTTTGATTTGCGGACAATAGTGCCCGATCATGTGGAACAGGTTCTCCCGGTTCCCCTGTTCGTCATCTACGATTGCTGCACTTATTTTTGTGCCCATATTATGTCTTATAAAGGAATGGATAGCCGGACATGGCAACCGGAAACGGATTCTTTCTTCTGCCTGTTTTCGATTGTTATGCCGATTTCCGTATTGTACAACTCTTTTAATATCTCAAACTCGTTGCTGATGGCGCGGATCCCGAAACCGCTTCCCGTTTCCGTTTCGATTCCGGGGCCGTCGTCGATGATGTCGATAATCAACAACCGGTCTTGCAAAGATAATCGAATTATGATTTCACCCGTACCACGCGGAGCAATTCCGTGTTTGACGGCGTTCTCGACGAAAGGTTGTATCAGCATCCCCGGAATCTCGATTGCATCCGGTTCGAGGGTCGTGTCTACCGTCAGCGAGTAGGAGAAGGGGAAACGGAGTTGTTCGAGCTTCAGGTAGAGCTGCAATTGTTCGATCTCGTCGGAGAGGGGCACCAGTTCCTTTTCGGAAGTCGCCAGCACTTTCCGCAACAGGCGTGAGAAGTCGATCAGGTACTTGTTCGCCTCCTGATTGGCCGAGCGGTTGATCAGATTCTGGATCGAGCTGAGCGCATTGAAAATGAAATGCGGGTTCATCTGCGAACGGATGGCGCGTAGTTCGAGCTCACGGATCCGGCGGCGGTTACGCTCCTTCTTTTGCTTCCCCTTCATCCGGAAATAATAGGCAGTACCGATGATTGCCGCGATTAGAAATGTTCCGATGACCCCTTTCTTGAATCCTTTCAGGAAGTCGTTGAAAGATTCGTCTTTCCGCCTCAGGTCGTTTCGGAGGGCTTCTAAAGCGGGGGCGGGATCAAATTCCCAATTCGTAAATTGCCGGTGGAGGATGGTTCCATCTTCACGCATCAGGATCGTCGTGGGGCCGAGTTTCTTATCTCTTAATTCCTCCATTTGTCGGTCGGAAATGGCTTTGAAGGGCTTTACTTGTTGGGCATTGTTGGACTGGAACTTGGAATATAGCTCAAGTCGCACGATGGAGGCAAGCCCTTCCGATTCGAGACGCTTTTTGAAATCGAGTGCGTTTCGGAGGTTGGGTGCCGGAAGCCCTTGTTCTCTTGTGGATAAAAACAACAGGATGTATTTCCGGTCGCTTCCTTTCACCAAGTGCAGGCTATCGGCTATCAGAAGTCCGCTTTCCCGGATATTCTTCCCGGTTTCGAAAGGGGATAGTCTGTCGTATGTCATTTTTAGCCGGTTGGTCAGGCTGGTATCGGGACAGGAGCGGATGAAATCCTGATAGTCTTCTTCTATTTCGGATAGCATGTTGCCATGCATCAGCAGCTGGATTGTAGAGCATATTGCCATGTATTTCGGATAACCGGAGAAGAGTTGTTTGCTGATGATATACTCTTCTTGTGGAGAGATTTCTCTTTGTTTGTCCAAACACAGGTTGTCTGATTTAAGCGCTTGCTTCTTATAGATGGAATAGGCGTACAAGAAATAATCGTAGGTCGCCGTGTTCGCTCTTTTCAAACTATATGCGACGTCGATAAGCGGATTGAGCGATGTGAAATAGGGCGCTTGCCAATCAAGCAAACCGCTCTTTAGCCAATCCTGCTTGTCCGAGGCATGTATATAAACCTCCAATACGAACATCCCTTCAAAATATCGCTCCGAACGCTCGAATACCTTTCTCCAATACGGATCCAGATGTTTGAGCTCCGTCTCCAAGGCCTTTTGAAAAAGGGAATCCCGGATTTGAAACGCCTTTCTGACTTGGTCGGGTGTCATGGGGCCCCAACCCAATGTGTACGGGTTATGGGGATCGGCAAACCGCTGCATATTATATTGCAAATTGTTTTGCAAGCTCCCCCGTCCCTCGTAATGCCGGATATGCGTCTGAGCAAACCGCTCTTTGTCTTGTGTGATGGAATCTCCCGGAGTGAGCAAGAGCGTCACCCGTTCGCCCACTTTGTATTCGGTCGGATAGGGGATGAATATCTTTTTGTGGATGTCCGAAGCGTCCGACAAGTCGAAATTGACATAGCTGCACGTAAACTCCGTATTCGGAGGTAGGGCGAACGAAGCGTCGATGACCCGCGTGCCGGATGCCAGCCGGGGCATCCCGTCTTTTTGCCAACCGGCAAGAATCTCCCGGGCTGCCGGCATCAGCCATTGGTCCAAGAGGATGGAATCCCGGACGGTTATTTCCGGATAGGCGGATAGCCCGGCCTGTCTTACTCCGAAAGGAACATAGTTTTTCGTGTAGGAAAAGACCGTTTCCTGTCCGTCAAAAGTATGTGCTTTCCGGCTGTCCCGGTCGTATGTGACGCGCAGGACCTGTTTGCCGACCAGTTCATGGTCGAACGCAAAATCTTGCTGATAGCGGCTGTCAAAGTAGTAGAAGCCGGGCTTTTCGGTATCGTTCCGACAATCATACAGGTTCTGGAACGTATAATCGAAAGTAAGGCTACGTTCATCCAACTCCGTCACGGTCGCCTTAAAGACGATCCGCCGGATATTTTCCGCCCGCCAAGGCACTTGTTCTTCGATACCCGGAGCCACGTAAGGATAATAATGGACCGACTCGATTTCCACCCAATCGCCCTTTTTCAAGGAGTCGGGAGTATAGGGCGCAAACGTTTCGGCCGAACCGCTGCCTACCCAAAAGAGGAGAAGCAATAAGAGTGTTGTTTTCATACCTGTAAAAATAAGATGAATAATTGAATTACCTTTCAAATATATCCCGTAAAGACCGTTTCTTGTTGGATGAATGAGCAGGCAGTCGTTTTGAATGAGTATATTTGATTATGACAAATGAATGTGTATCTTTGTCATAAACCTCTCAGTAATACGCTTATAGGCCTTTCTTCCTATGTTTCACCAACATAACCACCCGATTGTCATCCTCCCCCAATGTAGCGGCAACCTCTTTCAGTTTGCCTTTCAGCCTACCCTTTTTATAATCCTGGCAAAGCTCAAACGCATTTAGTGATTGATGTTGTCTGTTACAACCTGCCGTTGTCAACAGGATAGAAAGCAAGAAGATCGTCACATTTCTCATACCTGATAATTTTATGATGATTACCAAACGCTTATTTACCTGTTCCCAGGATTAGGCCGGTAATAGAGTTCTGCCCCAAATCTATGTGATAATACAGGGATTTGTCCGGTAAATGAGCAAATGGTTGTTTTGGGCGAGTATTAGGAATGAAAAGTGTTGGGAGATAAATACCGAGTTGTATATTTGGATTTTATTTCTAACTTTGTGGAAAAAGATGGATTTATGAAGTCTGTAACGGAATACAAAGAAATACTATCTGAGTTCAAAAGAGAATTTGGTCCCCGGTTTGGAATTAAAGAATTGGGGATCTTCGGATCTGTTGCCAGAGGTGAACAGAATGAAGATAGTGATCTTGATGTATTCGTTTCGCTTGAAAAAGTCGAGCCGTTTATAATCTTTGATCTTAAAGAACTATTAGAATCATTGTGCAAATGCAAGGTTGATCTGGTTAGATTGCGTGACTCTTTACGCCCGGCTCTAAAAAGGAATATTGTCAAGGATGGAATCTATGTTTGATAATGTAAGAATATTGGACCGTTGTGAATTGATAGTTGAATCCATCAATTTAATAATGATGTGGAGTGAATCCATCCAAGTACCTGAAGATTTTCTCCTTTCCCCTCAGCGTGTGTTGATTTTTGATGGTTGTGTAATGCGTCTTCAAATTATTGGAGAAAATGTGAAAAAAATAGATGAAAGTACGAATGGCAAGTTATTGGCTGAATATTCAGACATACCTTGGCGTAAAATAGTTAGCCTTCGGAATATTATCTCACATGAATATGCCAATATTGATGAAGAAATTATATTTGCCATTGTTAAGCAAAGTTTGCCTCCTTTGAAGTCTGCGATGTTGAGGATAATCGATTCACTTCAATATTGATTTTAGCCATATAGTTCATACCCCTATAAGGATAGAGGTGGTATGTCGAAAGGCGCCTACAGCACCTTTCAAGTCTCCCTGCATTCCTCCGGTAGTATCGCCAGCGCCTTGTTCTCGTTGGCTTCCATGATTTCGCGTTCGCCAGGGCCTTTGTCGTTGATGCCGCAGAGGTGGAGGATGCCGTGGATGATGGTGCGGTGGAGCTCTTCGTTGTAGGGGGTGTTGAACGCCTCGGAATTGGTCTTCACCGTGTCGAGGCTGATGAAGAGGTCGCCGGAGATCTTATTGCCGCTTGTATAGTCGAACGTGATGATGTCCGTGTAATAATCGTGTTGGAGATACTGGCGGTTTACTTCCAGGATCTTCTCGTCCGAACAGAAAATGTAGCTGATGTCGCCCACTTTCTTCCCGTATGTGGCGGCCACCTCTTTGACCCAGTTGCTGACCGCTCTCTTTTTGATTGCCGGAAGCTGGATCTCTTCCGCGTAGAATGCTATTGCCATATTGTTATTCTTTTTGCGTTTTATCTTACTGAATGATATATTAAAAAATATTACTCGCTATACTAATTCCAAATAGATGCACTACAAATCCGATTTACATGGGGTCGCAGTATCATTTTGATAGTAGGTGAAAATAGCCTCGTCATACATTTCCTATTGCCTGTAAATACTGATTCCAACCCGGTCGATATGTGCTTTCAGATCGGGGTTCGTAATGGAGGAATAGGAGAGGAGATCGACGAAAAAGGGCAGGAGCGATTCTTCGAATGCTCCCGCAAGGGCGCACAGGTCTTCTCTTGTCAAGCCGGGACCTTTGATTGCCAAGTCGATGTCCGAGCCGGGCTTGTAATTGCCCTTTGCCCTTGAGCCGAACACGATGACTTCCTCGACATGCGGATATCGCGAGAAGATCCGGTCGATAATCGCCTTGTGTCCGGGTGTCAGCCCTAATCGCGTGATTGCATCTCCAGCCATACGTGCAACTCCTTTAGTAGAGGGAAATATAGGGTTTGAATGTTGTTTGCGACCGATAGGGCGGTAGCCTCGTCATACGTATGCGTGGTCAGATTCCGGTCGTTCAAGGCTTGCAGCCATAAGTCGCCGTCCTGAATATAGCCCGATTGGAACGCTTGCCGCAAGGTGGCACGCGGGGAGGCGCACGTGAATCCTTCTGCCTCCAAGTAGTCTTTCAACGTTTTCCACGAAAGTTCGAAAGTGAACTCGTAGATTTGGAGCAGTCCGGCCTGCAAGAGGAAATTGTCCGGGTCGTCCCGTATGATCCGGATAGCCTCGCTCAGTCGGAGGAACGCTTTGTCGAAGTTCTGGAAACGTTGTTTCCAGCGTATGTCTTGTTGTCCCATATTCTTTCTCTCTGTTTTTAGCATACGAAGGTACGAAATTTCAGGTAAAAAACAGATAGGTCATGGCGACTGCCGCAACCGCCCCCGCCAGGTCGGCCAACAGGGAACAGGGGATCGTATAGTAGGTGTTGCGCACCCCGACACTGCCGAAATAGAGGGCGACGACATAGAAAGTCGTGTCGCTCGACCCCTGCACAATGGAACAAAGGCGGCCGACGAACGAATCCGCCCCGTAGGTCCCCATCGCATCCAGCATCAAGCCCCGTGCCCCACTGCCGCTGAGCGGTTTCATCAGCATGGTGGGCAGGCCCTCCACGAACTGCGTGTCCAGTCCTGCCGACGCGACCCCCAGACGGATGCCGTCGATCAGGAAATCCATCGCCCCCGAAGCCCGGAAGACGGCGATGGCGACCAGCACGGCGATGAGGTAGGGGATGATCGTCACGGCTGTCCGGAACCCCTCTTTCGCCCCTTCGATGAACGTGTCATAGACGTTTATCTTCTTCCGGATCCCGCTGATGATGAACCCGCAGATGATGGAGAAGAGCAGCAGGTTGGCAAACAGGGTAGAGTAGAGGGAGGCCGACTCCTTGTCCATCCTCCCGAAGAGCCACGCCACGCCGCCGACAAACGCGATCATCCCGCCGAAGAAAAGCACTAAGTTGCGTTGCAGGATATTGATCCGTTGCTTGACACAGACCGCCAGAATCGCGACCAGGGTGGAGGAGAAGGTCGCGAGCATGAGGGGCAGGAAGACATCGGCGGGGTTGGCCGCTCCCATCTGCGTCCGGTAGGTCATGATGGAGACCGGGATCAGCGTCAGCCCCGACGCGTTGATGCAGAGGAACATGATCATCGGGTTGCTGGCCGAATCCTTCTGCCTGTTCAGCTCCTGAAGCTCCTTCATGGCTTTCAGCCCCATCGGCGTGGCGGCGTTGTCCAGTCCCAAGAGGTTGGCGGAGATGCACATGAAGATGGAGCCTGTCGCCGGATGGTCTTTCGGTATTTCAGGAAAGAGCTTGCTGAACACGGGCGACGTCAGCCGCGCAAACGCCTGTATCACGCCGCCCCGTTCCCCGATTTTCATGATCCCAAGCCAGAGCGCTAAGACGCCCGTCAGCCCGAGGGAGATCTCGAACCCCGTCTTGGCCGAGGCGAAAGAGGCGTTGATGATGTTGGTAAAAACTTCCGTATCCCCGCCGATGACCAGCTTGCAGAGCGCCACCGCGAAGGCAATCAGGAAGAAAGCAATCCAGATGTAATTGAGAACCATAGCTGTTTATTGTGTTGAGATGACAAATGTAGGGATAATTGGCCAATATTAGCCTTATCGGGGTATGTTACTTTTGGCTTGATCCAAAAGTAACCAAAAGATCAAGGCTTAACCGTCCGGGCTACTCCGGGCAAAGGTTCCGCTGTCGCCTGCGAAACTCGCTTCGCTCAAACAGCGCAGGCTCCTGCCGCTACACCTTTCCCCTCCGCTTGACGCCCGTCCGCTTAGGCCTTTCCGAGAAAGCTCCGCTTTCTTTTAGGATGGCCGATGCCACTTGTGATATAGGTGCAGGTATCGGCCATCCCTAAAGAGCCGCCAGGCTCTATCTCCGGCCTAAGCGGACGAGCGTTAAGCGCAGTGACCGGAGTGAGCGTCCGGAGCGTCTGCTGTTTGAGCGAAGCGAGTTTCAGACGCGACAGCGAACAGAGGGAACGGAGTAGCGAGACCGGTTCAGCCTTGAACTTTTGGTTACTTTTCTTTCAAGAGAAAAGTAACGGATGAGTTTTGACAGCGAAACCCCGAATTCCTTGCATACGTGTAAAAATCAGGCTACTTTTGGCATCTAAAATCAAATCGTATGAACAAGACTTGGTTATCCCTCTTGCTGATGTTGGTTTCCGTGGCGGCTGCCGCTACGGGGTATGCCTATAAGCGCAATGTGCCGTATCGCGAGGCCGCTACGGACGAGTATGCCGACAAAATGTGCCGCCTGGATATCGCCTACCGGGCGGAAGTGAAGAATGCGCCTGTCGTCGTCTGGTTTCATGGCGGCGGACTGACGGGCGGAAGCCGCGAGGTGCCTTCCCAATTGCTGACGGAAGGCATGGTCGTGGTCGGGGTCGAATACCGCCTGTCGCCTCATGTGCAGACGATGGAGATCGTCGATGATGCCGCAGCCGCCATCGCCTGGGTGTTCGATCATATCGCGCAATACGGGGGCAACCCCTCCTCCATCTACATTGCCGGCCATTCCGCCGGCGGCTATCTGGTCGACATGGTCGGACTCGACAAGACGCTGTTGGCGCGTTACGGCCAGGACGCCGACCGGCTCGCCGGGATCATCCCTTTCAGCGGCCAGGTCATCACCCATTTCGAAACCCGCAACCGGCGCGGGCTGAACCCCTTGCAGCCGACCATCGACGAAACGGCTCCCCTCTATCACGTCCGGAAAGACTGTCCTCCGATCCTGCTTCTCTCCGGCGACCGCGAGATGGAACTGTACGGTCGCTACGAAGAAACGGCCTATTTCTACCGCCTTTTCCGACTACTCGGCCACCCCGATGTCACCCTCTACGAATTAGGCGGTTTCGACCACGGCACCATGCGCGACGCCGCTTTCCCCCTTGCCGTCCGGTTCATCCGCGAACATGAGGAGCGAAAAAGTGACAAGTGAAAAATCGGGTTCATGTGGAACCGGATAATTTCGTATTTTTGTCCTCAAAAAAGAATAGCCATGACAAAGATATTAGTCACTTACGACATGTTCCGCGAAGGCTTTGCCGAGCTGGAGAGCAAGTATGAGGTTACCTTTCCTGAGGGAAGGGATTTCACCTACGAAGAGGTTTTGGGAATGATGCCGGAGTACGACGTGCTCTGCTCGATGTTCGACTTTCCGGTAAACAAGGAGCTGATTGATGCGGCTCCTAATCTGAAATTGGTAGCCAATTATGCGGTCGGCTACAACAACATCGACGTTGCCTACTGCCTGGAGAAAGGCATCACGGTCGCCAATACCCCCGACCCCGTGACGGCGCCGACCGCCAACCTCGCGCTCGCGCTGATGCTCGACGTGGCTCGCCGCGTGACCGAATGCGACCGCAAGCTGCGCCGCGAACGCCTTGACATGAAGGTCGGCGTCCTGGAGAACTTAGGGATCAACGTGACCGGCAAGACCTTGGGCATCATCGGCATGGGGCGCATAGGGAAAGCCCTTGCCCGCCGGGCGAACGCCTGTGGCATGGAGGTCCTCTACCACAACCGCCGCCAGCTCTATGTCGAAGAGGAAACCCGGCTGAACGTGACCTACGCCACCAAGGAGGAACTCCTCTCCCAATCCGATTTCGTCTCCCTGAACGCCCCTTATACGCCGGAGACTTACCATATCATCGGCGAGGCGGAACTAAAGCTGATGAAGCCCTCCGCCGTCCTCATCAACACGGCCCGCGGCCCGCTGGTCGACGAGAAAGCGTTGGTGCAGGCCCTGCAAGACGGGACGATCCACGGGGCCGGCCTGGATGTGTTCGAGTTCGGCGACTATCCGCTGCCCGAACTGTTGGAGATGGAGAATGTCGTCCTCACGCCCCATATCGGGACGCAAACATTAGAGACGCGCATCATCATGGCGCGCGCGGTCTGCAACAATGTCATCGGATTTCTGGAAGGCGACCGTCCTGTGTCACGGGTGCTGCGTCCATGACGGCGCGGTTTGTGCTGAGTGAACTGCAATCGGTCGGTTCACCCGAAAAGGCCGCCCACCTGAGCCGTTTCTTCAAGACCGGCCCGGGGCAGTATGGCGAGGGCGACCGTTTCTTAGGTGTCATGGTCCCGCAAACCCGCAGCATCGCCAAGGCCAACAAGGCAATGCCTTTCGACGAGTTGCAGCTCCTCTTGGACAGCCCTTGGCATGAAGCCCGCCTCTGCGCCCTGCTGATCTTGGTCTACCGTTGCCAATGCCGGAAGACGACGGCGGAAGAGCGGGAAAAGATCTGCCGTTTCTACCTCAAGAATACCCGTCGTTGCAACAACTGGGACCTGGTGGACCTCTCCTGCCGGGATATCCTCGGCGAATATCTGATCGGCCGCGACCGTTCCATCCTGTATGAACTGGCGGCAAGCGACAACCTGTGGGAACAGCGGATTGCGATTGTCAGCACGTGGGCCTTTATCCGCCGTTCCGACTTTGCCGACACCTTAGCGTTGGCCGAGCGGCTGATGACGCACCGGCACGACTTGATGCACAAGGCCGTCGGCTGGATGCTCCGCGAAGTGGGCAAGCGCGACCGGGAGGTGCTCACCGACTTCCTCGAACGCTACGCCACCCGGCTTCCGCGCACGGCGCTCCGCTATGCCATCGAGCATTACCCGGAAGACCGGCGGCAATATTTCCTGAAGATGAAATCTTAATAAGACAAGATATGAATAAGATTGCTTCCGTCTGCGTGTATGGCGCCTCCAGCACGCAAGTCGCTCCCGTCTACCGGGAGGCGGCCGCCGAGTTGGGACGGCTGTTGGGCGAGCGGGGGTTGCGGGTGGTCAACGGGGCCGGCAATACAGGCCTGATGTGTGCCGTCTCAGACGCCGTGTTGGCAGCCGGCGGGACGGTCACAGGCGTGATCCCCCATTTCATGGTGGAACAGGATTGGTGCCACAAAGGATTGACCGAGCTGGTCGAAGTCGGCAGCATGCACGAACGCAAACAACGGATGGCCGACCTGTCGGATGCCGCGATCGCCTTGCCCGGCGGGTGCGGCACACTCGAAGAGTTGCTGGAGGTCATCACCTGGAAACAGTTGGGCCTGTATCTCAACCCCATCATCATCCTGAACACGGACGGCTATTTCGACCCTCTGTTGGAGATGTTCCGCCGTGCCGTCAGCGAGCATTTCATGCGCCCGCAGCACGCCGCCCTCTGGGCCGTCGCCTCCACCCCTGCCGAAGTGGTCAGCCTGGTTTATTCGGAGCCGCGCTGGGATGCGGAGGCCCGTAAATTGGCGTTGGTGTGACAGATTCCGTATCCCGATACGGGACACAGGATTGCAGGAGAACCATGATGCCCATTGTAAGGTCGCTACAATGCCCATTCTAACCACCTTGGAATGGGCATTCTAATAACCTTACGATGGGCATTCTAACAACTCCACGATGGGCATTGATATAAAAGGCAATCTTCCCTCTTGCATTATCGACAACGAAGCCCCGCAGGAGTTTTCTACCTACGGGGCTTGTTTTGTTATAGCTTTCGCCCTTCACAGGGATCCGGCTATTAGAACTTTTAATTTCAATATACTTTAGTATTATTAATATTAAATCCAACCACTTGTTCGCCTGTCACAGGGTAGTTGCCGTTGTTCCATGTAGAGACGCACGGCAGTGCGTCTCTACGGTACGGGGAACGGCACGTGGCCAAACATTTTAGAATTATTTGATTATAAATTCATGCTTATTTTACGATAGCCTTCACAGCTTCTTCACCTTCAACGGCTACAACAACTACACCCTGAGGAGCAACGATTACAGCGTTGTCGGAAGTCAAAACCGTGTTAGCTACTACCTGACCGAGAATGTTGCTTACAACTACCTTCTTGCCGGCAGCGTTAGCAATTGTCAACTGGCCTTCACCAGCGATAACGGTTACTTCGGATACTGCTACCCCTTCATTGGCTGTCGGAGCAGACTGTTTTTCGATAGTGAAACGAACAGCCGTGTTCTTGTTTGCACTCAAATAGAAGTAGCTGTTGATCATTTGAACGTAATTGGTACGGCCTTGACGGATTACATATTCGTCGCTACCATCTTCAGCCTTGATGATCTGGAACTGGAACTTGTTCAGACCACCTTTGATCTTCTTCGGTGCATTGTCCTTTTCAGCAACCAAGACAGACTTGCCGTCAACAACTGTACGCAATGTATCGGAAGAAACCAATTCACCGGCCTTGAAGATCAGCTTAGCTGGTTGACCTTTCGTGCTTTCCAAGTTGAAGCGGTAGTTGCCACGAGCCTCGTAATAAGTGACAGAGTCTTCAGCATTGTACAGGAAGTGACCGGCTTTCGTGATGTAGAACGAAGGAATGTTCTGATCAGACTTAACGGTGTCTACCCAGAATGTCAAATCTTCACTTGCTTCCGTGGCGATGCTCTGGAATGCATCGTTGTCCTTGTTTGTCAAGAAACCACCGCGAACCAATCCGAAAGATACGTGCTGCGGAACAGCTTCGTAGCTGACAGCCGGAGTTTCATCAACCATGAAGGTCTTCAGGCCTTTGTTGATCTTATTTTCAAGCTGGTAGTTGTAGGCATCTACCCATGCGGGTTGTTTATCTTTCACCAGGTTTTCATCAACCATAGCGAAAGCACCCATAGCATCGTCTACATTATTTGCATTGATCAAAGCGACTGAACCGTCCAGATTCTGCTTGATGATAAATTTCTGAGCTGAATTAGCTGTCTTTGTTTCTAATTTATACGTAGAAGAAGCAACATTCAGATAGAGATCATCAATTTCTTCATCAAATGCCTGGATTGCATACTTATAATAAGCGACCGTATCTCTTTCAGTAGAAGTCTTGATGCGTTTGCCGTCCAGATAGATGTACTTGTTCAATACCAATGACGGTTTTTCGCTCTTGATCAATTCGAACTGTGTCATGTTTTCGCTATCAACATATCCCAAAAGTTCTTCACCTGCATCAAGTTTACCATCGTTATCTCTTGTACCACCTACATAGAATGCAGTTGCAGCATCATTGTTTACAGCTAATTCAAACTGAACCAAGCCCATGTTGTCGGCCCTGTTCACGAATGTAGCGAACTTGTCTTCAACAGTGTATGGAGTCAGGACGATCTGCATATTTGTCAATTCGCATTTAGCAAACTCTACGCTTTCATCTTCTTCATCACTATTAACATATTCTACATACACATCCGTAGAAGCTGCCGGCAATACGGTATAAACATCTTCCTTGTTTTCATACAGAGAAACCGTGAATGAATGTTTTGTCTGACGGTTTGTCAATGTGATGGTCTTATTGGTCTTGTTGATATCCGTTACCACGAACTGGTACATCGGGTCTGCCTCGTCGAAATCAACAGTGGAAGCTAACGCAAAGTTTGTATTTGGCTTATAAACAGTCAGATACTGTTTGTATTCAGAAGCTTCGTCTTTCTTCTTCTGTCCACTTACGAACTGGAGCGTATAGACAGAAGGAGCGTCTTCTTCCTGCAAGAATTCAACCAGATCATCGCCATCTAACAGTGTTGAGTTGGTAGTAGTGAAAGCTAAAGCGCCACTAAGATCTGTCGTAACCAAGTAGTTCTTAAGCTGGTCTGTCACACAACCAATATAAAGATTAGACTTTGCCACATGTTTTTGAGCTGCATTGTCTTTAGCTGAAACGAACACGTGGATGTCTTTCGCCTTGATGTTGTATTCATCCGGTGCGGTTACGGCATCGGGCACTTCAATTGTGAAACAAGCATTGCCTACATAGATTTCTTCTGCATGAGAATAGTTGTCATTCTTGTTGCTTCCCATAAAGAAGTTCATTTCGGAACCTTGTACGGTTGCCAATTCGAAACCTACACCATTTCCGCGGTCAGCCTTGTTGATGTCGTAGTTGACCATCGGGTCGATAGCCAAGAAGGTGCACTGCTTGAACAGCTCTCCAGTGGTAATCTCGTTTGTTCCGACCAATTCTTCCGGATAGTCGGTAGCGAAATAAACACCAGCGGGAATTTCCATGCCATTCTCTAAATCGATTTTAGAATCAACATAGAATGCTTTCAGTTTTACATCTGACAGGTTGTCGTTTTGCCAAGCATACTTGTTGTCCACTCCAAAATCGAAGCTGAAACCTTCGCCAGCCATCTCGGCATTCATGGCTTCAGCAGCTTCATCAGCGGCCAGTTCTTGAGTATCGAGGGTGTAGAGGGTGAGTGCGCTGGCTGAAGCAGAAAGGGTAACACCGGTAGAGGCAATTGTCAAACCGGCGTTAGTAGCAGCAGATCCTTTGGGATAAAGATTCAAAGTATTGTTGGTACTACTAAACTGATTTGCATAGCTATCATCCGCTGTAGCGAAGATAGCAAATTGTTTTTTGTCCTTATCGTGCGAACTCTTGGCCGGGTCGGTAATAGGATTCCCATCATCATCAAATGCCAGGTATGTTTCCTCGCCGACATTCTGCAATTTGTAGTAATAAGTTTTACCATCGTTCGGATCCGTGTTAGAGGTTTCATGCAGATACCAAGAGATTGTACTCAAGTCTAACTTATTGTCATTGGCTGTCAATGTTTGACCTGCGTATTCCAATTGCTTTGAGGTTTCATTGTACGTGACTTTCAGTAAGATGTCATTTTCACTTGCATCACCACTATTGTCAGCATCAACCACCACAAAATAAGGGCCTTTTGCCCATGTCTTGACGGTCGTACCGTCGGGAATTGTAGCCTTCTTCAAATCGATCCCATTGATAGTGACTTGCGCCCAAGCACTACCACACAACGAACTTGTCGCTAACAAGCCCGCTGCCAAAAGCGTAGAAAACTTCTTGTTCATAATCATTTAAATTAATTGTTAATAAAATAGTGTATTAAAAACTCCAACAACTAATTTCACGAAGGGAAGAACAACTCCCCGCGAAGATGAGGATTATGAACGAGCATAAAAAAACGCGGGCTTGTTATCTATTATCAGTCCTAAGGCTCTGGTAAGCCCATCCAACAATAATAGAACAACAGCCCGCGCTTTATACGATATAATATACACCAACTCTTACAAAGAGAGGATAAACTATACGTAAACAGCGCAAGCATTTACTGTCCATTATTCCGTTGGATTAAAATTTACCAGATTTTAGAACTGGAATAATCTTCGTAAAATGCTTACAATATGTAACCGATCCCGCGCTCTGTGGACCGCTGCCCACTACGGAATCGTTGCAAAGGTAAATAGGTTTTCCGAATCAACAAGAAAAAACGACCTTAATTTTACAAAATATGTGAGTTACAGAACAAAACAATACTGTTTATACAACATTGCTCCCGCTTTGATGGATGAAGAGGTTACAACTTATTGATCTCTTCCACCGACAAACCGGTACATTGAGCAATCGTTTCGACACAAATCCCCTGTTTTTTTAAATTGGAAGCAATGAGACGCTGTTCTTCTATTTTACCTGCTGCTTTGCCTTTTTCCATTCCTTCAGCCAACCCCTCAGCACGTCCTTCCGCACGACCTTCGGCATGTCCTTCAGCTCTACCTTCAGCCCTCCCTTCTGCTCTTCCCTCAGCTCTTCCTTCAGCTCTTCCTTCACGTTTTCCTCTGCAAAAAAGGGCTTTCTCGACGCTGACATAGTCCCAGAACTTTTCATATTGGTACATTTCGATTTCCGAGAAAGCAGACTCTTCAAGGATTTGCAGGGCCTTGCGGATGGCCGGTTCGGCGTTGAGTTCGGGCGGGACTTCACGTGTTTTTTCGCCAATCTCTGTCAAGAAGCGGAGCCAGAGAAGTTGCATACGCTTCTCAGTAAAGGTATGGGGCGTAAATTTGGGTAGCTCCACAAAGATCAATTGCAGGCCTTCAATAATGCGGTCTGAATGCTCAACATGGACGAGTGCGTAGTGATGGTAATAGCCGGGCAGTCCCGGTTCGAACACTTCGTTTACGATGTTCAACGAATAGACCGGCTGCAACAGTTCATACCGTTTCCCCGCATCCAACTGGCGCACATAGGCCTTGGATGCATTAAACAGGACGCGCTGATGGAACTCCGGCGACCAGAGCATCTGCATCTCGACCAAGAACTGCCGCCCTTGCTTGTCCCGGCAACGGACATCGACGATACTGAACTTGCGCAACGGGTTGTCCGGAACCAGTTCCGAAGGCAAGTATTCT
The DNA here is from genome assembly GCA_017937385.1 of Parabacteroides sp. Classification (GTDB taxonomy): domain Bacteria; phylum Bacteroidota; class Bacteroidia; order Bacteroidales; family Tannerellaceae; genus Parabacteroides. The sequence goes on along the minus strand of JAGBDR010000016.1, from coordinate 75,045 downwards.
ATCTCTTTAATTTCTTCTTCCTCTTTCAGAGGCAACAACGCATTGAGCAAACTGATGACCAGATCGGGATGCTCGCCGAAAATACGTTTGAACGTCAAATCAGCACGGGGGTTTAGATACTTCATAGTTAATTCTTTTATTAATAATATTGTATGGGACAAATATAGTGAAATATTATAGATCTGGAAGAATAACGGCGTTATTTTCACAACAAACCTATGGTACTTCAAACCCATTCACCTCCGGCGTACGGATGCCCGGCTTTAGTTCTCCGCCAATGAGGAAGAAGGTGTTACCTGTGGCTGCGATGCCGGCACCGGCACGGGCGGTCTCTTGGTAGTCGCCTAAGTTGGTCCAGTGTTTGGTGAAGGTGTTGTATTGCAACAGGGCGGTGTTGAACTTATACCAGCCAGCAGGATGCGACAGGTAGTCGGGCTGCGGATGGTTGAGGGCGTCGCGGAAGCGGTCGTGGTTTACGCCTCCGATCAACAGAATGGTGCTGTCGCCCGACGCGACGGCGCAACCTCCCGTGACGGTGCGCGGGGAAGCCTCTTCCAAAAGGGGCAGAAATCCTTCGCTTCTCCACTGTCCGCTTGCCGGGTGATAAGAAAGCATATCTGTGCAGACAATGGCTTCCTGATGGGAGAAAACGGGCTGAAAACCGCCCGCTATGTAGAGCCGTATGCCCTCCTCGGATTGTTGGGCCGCGAGAACAGGTTGTACGCGGGCAGGTCCGGGAAAGTCCGGAAGCCGTGTCCATTCCGTTTGGGGCGAGGACGTGAGCTGCAAACAAAAGAAGGGATTCGTAGGGGCGGTTCGCGAATCGCCCTTGCCAGGCCTCCCCGTTCCCCCGGCAACATACAAATATCCGTCCGCGTATGTCGCCGCAAGGTTGTCCATCGCCAGGGGAAGCGATGGCAGTTCCGTCATGTTTAGCTGTTGCCTGCCGGCATCCCAATGGATGCGGAATACCTGCCTGGAGGCATCCTTGTCGTTGTTTCCCCCGATCCAGACAAGCCCGTCGGGTATGGTGACCGACGCGCCGTAGGCAAGCGGTTGGGGCAGTTTGCCGACGATTCTCCATCCTGCGTCTGTCGGATGTTCTATGTTATATGCGTAAATCTCCCGGTAGTACCGTTTGGTTCCCCCTTCTGCCGCCGGCTTGCCGGGAAAGTTACACCCGCCGGCAACCAGCAGTTCACCGCCACTGATGCCGGCGAACGGAGCCGACACGCCCAATGCCGTCCCTTTCTCCGTCCCGGGCAGGTCAGGCAACCGGAACCAGCTGACCGGGGTCGCTTCTGTGCGGAACGTTGAGGCAGGAAGCTCGGCCTCGTTCACCAAGTTGGCCTGAGTGAAAGGTTGCCAGCCATAGCGGACGAATTTCGGGTTCCGGATCCGGTCGCTCCATACTTGTACGGTCTTCCCTTCGATGACCTGCGCCTCGGCAGGGACGAACAGGCCGTCGTGCCCGGCGATCTCGAAAGTGCGGAGCGGACCGCCATCGGAACTGTGCAGTCCGTTCCCGTAGTCGAAGGTGACGTAGGCGGCCCCATCCTTGAAAGTCACCGAACGGTAGAGCGGGCCGGAGGGAAGGAGGTCATGCCCGTATGTCCGGTTGAGTGCCCAGCGTGCCAGTCGTTCCCCGATTTCCCGTTTGTGGCGCGGGTGGACATCCAAGGAATCGCCGTGGTCGCTGCTGACAGCCATACCGCTGTTGGAGATGGAGGAGAGCATCCGCCGCTGGCTGTCCCGAAACCAGGGCCAACTGGGGCGGTCGATGCTAGAGAGTTGCACGTAATAGAAAGGCAACTCTTCCGCCCAGTTCTCCCGCCAGTTCTTGACCAACAAGTGGAACAGTTTTTCATGCGCCTCCATGTTGTGGGCGTTCGATTCCCCCTGATACCAGATGACGCCCCGTATCGGGAACTTGTCAAGTGGCCGGATGCCGGATTCGTATAGGTAGCACGGTTCGTAGGGATGGCGTTGCTGCTTGTTCGCCGACTGGCGGATGTTGAGGGCGGCGCGTCCCCGCGCCCAGTCCTGGATAAAGTCGTTCTGTTTCCAGTCGTAAAGGATGTCCGGAAACTCAAACTCCAGCGTCTTGCGGTCTATCCAGGCCTCCGCCGGCGAACCGCCGATGGCGTTCAGGATCAGCCCGACCGGAACCTGCAAGCTGTCCGACAACATCTGCCCGAACGCAAAGGCGATGGCGGAGAAACGGTTTGCCGTCTCTGCGTCGCATTCCTTCCATTCGGTCTTGTGGTAATACTGGAGCCGGTTGAGCGAATCCAGTGTCGAAGCCGCCCATTCCACCGCGTTCGTCGCCCAGCGCGGTTTCATGTCGAACAGGCGGATGTGCGGTTTCCCGGCGGCATATTCCAAGAATGCCTTCCGCTGGCTCTCCACAGCACTGCTTACTTGGAACGCCATGTTCGACTGGCCGGAACAGAGCCATACTTCGCCGATCAGGACATTCGTGTATTCCCGTTTTCCGGATGTCGCCGAGATACGGAGCGTATAAGGACCTCCTGCCTGCATCGGCGGCAGGGTGACGGACCATTTCCCGTCGGGTGCCGTCATCGCTTCGCCCTGTTGTCCGGCAATGGCAACCGTCACTTTCTCTCCAGCATTGGCGGTTCCGGCTATGCGAAGCGGTTTCTCCCGCTGGAGCACCATGTTGTCCGAATAGGTCATGGGCAGTTGAAGACCTCCATAATCTCCAGTCAGCGCTTGGCAGACCGTCCGGGCAATGATTCCGGCCCCCTCGGCTGTGGGATGCAAGGCGTCGGGCAAGAGGTCGGGACGGTCGTACAGTCCCGCTTGCAGGTCGATCAGCCCGGTCCGGGCAAGGGTGGCAATCGATTCGATAGTTCGTTGAATCTGCCAGTACCAGTCGCGCGTGCCCGACTTGAAGCGTGGGTGGCGGTGCGAAATCGGCGTCAGACAGCAGATCCAGATTTGACATTTCGGATTGGCTTGGCGGAACGCATCGATGAGGGCGAGGTAATCCTTTGTGAAATCATCCCGGTAGTTCGGCCAGTCGCGCGGGTCGGTGTCGTTCAGCCCCAAATGGATAACGACCCGGTCGGCGGCAAAGGCGAGGGCCGCTTGGCATTCTTCCTGCTCGTTATAGGGGCGGTGGCCTTTTCGCAACAGCGTCGCCCCGCTTTTCCCGAAGTTAGCGACTTCGTACCCATCGCCCAACATCTGTTGGAGTTGGGCGGGATAACTGTACTTTTCGCGTTCCTCGATTCCGTAGCCGAAAGTGACGCTGTTGCCGACACAAGCCACTTTGATTTTTTGCGCCTGGAGCATAGCGCTCCATAGGATGAACAGGCAGAGCAGGATCTTCTTCATATTGCTTATCGTTTTTTATCGGGTGAATAGATGAGGTCGTCCGGCCGGTCGTAGTCGGACAACCCTTCCATGCCCATGCAATTCAGATTCTCTGGGCATGAAACGGAAATTCCATGGGCATGGAATTTCATTGTGAAACTATCGGACCAAGTCGGTCAGTTTGACAGCCTGGAAAGTCATGTGGGCGACGCTCGACTCGTAGAAGATACCGACCGTCTCCTTGTCGATCATGGAGAGACAGGAATAGCCCCAACCTTCATCTTCGTCCAGCATGAGCTGGTTGGAGAGCGGCCAAGTCATGCCTCCGTCCGTGCTCACCTTGATGGTGATATGGTTGCGCCCTTTCGTCGAGTTCGGGTTGGAGAAGATCAACAGGTCTTTTCCCGTGATATTGTCCTGGGCATTCACATGGATGAGGCTCGCCATGCAGATCGGTTCCGGCAGAGCACTGCGGCTGGACGGATGTTCCTGCCAGGTCTTGCCTAAGTCGCGGGTAGTGGCGACGGCACGGCTTCCTCCTCGGTTGTCGCGCATGTTCAACATCAGGACGCCCGGTTCGACTTCGGCGACCTGTGCTTCAGTCGTGTTCGTGCGTGCGAGGTTATGCCGATGCCACGTAGTGCCCCGGTCCTTGCTGTACATGATGCCGGCGTTCGGCACGCGAGTGGAGTCGATGAACTGGATCGGGAAAACCAGCGTCCCGTCTTTCATCGTGATCCCCCGTCCCGGTCCCTGGAGGAGGAAGTACCACGAAGGATCTTTCACCTGCGAGGTGATATTGATCGGCTGGCTCCAGGTCTTGCCGTCGTCTTCGCTCTTGACCAGCATCAGCTGTGCCGTGTTGTCCGGTTCCATGCCGGGCATGGAATTCCACCAGGCACGTCCGTTCCCCATGCCGTGTGTCCAGGCGGCAACCACCCAGATCGTATTTGTCTTTTCATCCACCAAGATAGACGGGTCGCCCACACCATTTTGCGAATGAGGCAGGCCGCCTGTCTCGCCGAATGTCATGGCTACGCGCATCGGCTCCCAGGTCTGTCCTTTGTCGGTGCTGCGGCTGACTCCGATATCGACCTTCTCTTGCAGGTCCACACTACTGTTATAACGGATATCGTACACGCCTAACAGCGTCCCGTTGTTGGTTGTCACCAGTCCCGGAATGCGGAAAGCGGCTACCCCGTCGTCACCGGCTTGGCGGACACCGATTCCCATGCGGCGAACATCGGTCTTGCCCTCTTCCACGATGAGGGCGGCCCGGTTGTTGATCTCGGCCTTCGGCATCTGTACGGAGAGGGTGCTCAACAGGGAAGTTCCCGGTTTCATTTCAATGCTGACCCAATAGTAGTTGATGCCTTCCAGCATCGGCTGGTGGCTGGTGAGGGTCACGGCCGGCGTGATGTCGGTCACTTCGCTTTGCTTGACCGAATAGGAGGGGTTGGCGGCCCTTGTCTTGCCAATGGCATGGCTGGAGATGTAGGAAACCGGCGCGAAGTGTTTTCCCTGGCGGGAGGTCGCTTCCGTTCCGCTATAATACAGGCGCAAGGCTTTTATGTTGTTCACTTCGTCTCCCTCACCGAATTGCAGGGCGAGCGTGTTGAGCACGTCCCCTTTGTGGGCTTGTACGCGCATCTCGATCAAGATGTTGTCGGTCCGGTCAATCAGTATCGGGATCTGCGGCTTTTTGACAAACAAACTGTCGGCGGCAAAGGCTGCCTGCATGAAAAGAAGGAGGCTGAAATAGACAAAGATTTTTTTCATGATATGTTGTATTTAAAATTAGTTGTCGGCCTTGTTGACCGTCTTTGGACGTAAGAATATGATTTCCACCACTAAGGCGACGAATACCAGACCGGCCATCATCGCAAAGTCATGCCCTAAGTTGCCGGCATCCGTCGATTCGCCCAATAGACGGGTGATGATCGCTCCGGCAAAGACCCCGGTCATGTTCATGATGCCGTAGGCGGTCGCCCGATAGCGCGGCGATACGAACTGGCAGAGGATCGGCATGTTGTTGGCATCGAAAATGCCGAAGCCGATACCGAAACAGAGCCCGCCGCCGATAATCATCGGGAAGCTCGTACCGAACCCTAACAGCAAGAGCGCCGGGATGGTCAGGGCAAGCCCGATGGAACCAGTATAAATGCGCCCCCGCACGTTCCGCTGGATCCATTTGTCGGATAAGATACCACCCGCAATCACCCCGATGAAGGAAGAGAGAGCGATCGTGAAGGTTGACAACGGCCCGGCTTCCGACATATCGATGGAGAGATTCTCCGCAAACAAGGTCGGCAACCAGTTTTTAGTCGCCCAACCCGGCAGACTCGAAGTGGCGAAGTAGAGCAGGATGATCCAGAAAGAGAGGTTGACAAACAACATTCCCATTCCTTTTATCGCCGCTTTCACGGGGTTCTCTGCCGTTTCGGAATCCAGTACCGTTTTGACAGCTGTATGGTCGTTCTTCTCTTTCAGGAAGAGGATCAGGACGAGGCTGTAGGCAATCCCGACAATTCCGAACCAGTGGAAAGTCGTTTCCCAACTGTATGCCCCCGCAATGGTGGCGCCGAAGCCACCCAATGCCTGTCCGGTGTAAAGCCCGGTCATGTGGATCCCGACGGCCAACGAACGTGTCTTTTCCTGGTGGTAGTCCGTGATCAGCGAGAGTCCGGCGGGAATATACAGCGCCTCGCTGACTCCCATGATGGCCCGGAGGATATAGATCTGGTTGAAATCGGTCGAGTAGCCCATCATCAGCGTCACGAACGACCAGACGAAGAGGCTGCCTACAATCAGCCACTTCCGGTTGATCCGGTCGGCGATCATGCCGGCAACCGGGCTCATCAGGCCGTATATCCACAAGAATACCGCCATCAGACGCCCGAAATTCGTGGCCGATTCCAGTTCGGTAATGTCGATCATCATGGCAGACTTCATGGTCGAAAGCATCTGCCTGTCCATGTAGTTTAACAAAGCGACCCCCCAAAGCAGGGCGACTACTATCCAAGGATAGTATTTCTTGTTGTTTATCATAATCCCGCAAGTATATCCTTACATAAAAGATGGCATTTCAAAAGCATGCGGGGAATGTGGAACGGACCTTTGTACATATTCCCTTTTGCCGGTTGTGAGCATGTTCCGTCGTAGTGGAAATAACCGAACCATTCGCCATATTCCTTGTCCGGGAAACGGGCGTAGGTGTATTCGTTGATTTGCTTGTGCATCTCCAGGTATTTGGGATCGCCTGTCGCTTCATAGGCATATAGCGTGGCGATGATGGCTTCACATTGCGGCCACCAGAACTTCATGTCGTGCCAGTATTCCTGTTGCGGACGGTTCTTGCAATCCTTGAAATAGGTGATGCCGCCGTATGTCTTGTCCCAGCCCCATTCCCAGGACCAGTCTAAGATCGTGAGTCCCATCTGCTTCAGCTGCGGGTCCCAGTTCCGGTGCTTGGCCTCTTCGAGGATGAACCATGCCGTTTCGATGGAATGTCCCGGATTGATGGTCCGGCCCGGGATCGAATCGATGAATTCGCCGTTCGGCCCGACCGTTTCCAGGATGGCTTTAAACTCCGGCTTCATGAAATCACGGCGCAGCTCGGCAATCGACTCGTCGATCTGGCGTGTCAGCACGGGATCGTCTACCGCCTCCCGGATACGGGCGGCGGTATCGATCAGGATCATGCAGAAGGAATGCCCCTTGGCAACGAATCCTTCTCTGAATTTGGGCTCTAATGCGCCCGGTGTGTTTTTGTAGTAAAGAATCCGGTTGAACAGTTCGACCGCCTTTTCAGCATAACTTTTGTCGCCCGACGCAATCGAATATTGAGCCATGGCGATGGCGGCAAACGTTTCGGAAAATACATATCGGCGTTTGCGTACGGGAGTTCCTGTCTTTGTCACCTCGTAAAACATACGTCCGTCGGTATCGAAACCATGTTTTTCGATAAAGTCGATCCCGCTTTTGCAGGCCTCCAACCATTCGGCGCGTTTTTCGAGATGATTATAAGCGTATGCGAGGATGAAGGCAAACCGCCCCTGAAACCAGATCGATTTGTTTGTGTCCAGCAACGAGCCGTCCCGGTCCAGGCAGGTAAAATACCCTCCATTCTCTTTGTCGATACCGTATTTCAACCAGAAAGGCAGAATGTCGGTCAGTAGGTCATTTTTATATTTTTCGCCCCAATATTCCAGATATTCGGACGGTTTTGTCAGGTCATTCATGGCTTTTCTGTATTTAGAATTTGTTACATCTGTCGAAAAAATGAATCGCTTCGAGTTCCGCTTTCATGGTGGCCTCTTCCGCGTCCGTCATGTTCTGGAACGGGGTCCGGTTTTTGCCCAAGTCAAGCCCGATCAGCTTCATGATCCGCTTGCCGCCCACGATATTTCCGCGATACCGGCAGATCACGTTGATTACTTCTTGTGAGAAGTTCTGTCGCTCACGTGCCGTTTCAAGGTCTCCGGCAGCCCAAGCCTCAAGTATCCCGGTCAGCTCCTTGCCATTGTAGTTGGTGGTCCCGCCGATACCGCCTTGTGCGCCGCCCATAGCCAGGCAGGGGAGAATCGTTTCGTCCTGCCCGTGAAGCATATCGAATTTGCCGTCTTTATACAGGCGGCACTGGTTGTATTCGTATAGGCTTTCGTATGTATACTTGATACCGGCGAAGTTCGGGATGCGCCCGTCTACCGCTTTCAGTAGTTCGACCATCGGCAGGAAAGCGCCGTTGAAAGCCGGGATATGATAGTAATAGAACGGGAGTTCGGGAGCACCGGAAGCGATTTCCTCACAATATTTCACCAGCTCTTCTATCCGGTTCACTTTCGGAAAAGGAGAAGCCATGGCGCCGATCCCCCAGGCACCGATCTTTTGGGCATGGGCGGCCAACTTGTGGCTCGATTTGACGCATGTGCTGCCAACGTGCACGATGACCTTAAAACCGGCCGGGGCTACTTCTACCCATTTTTCGGCCAGCTTCATGCGCTCTTCGTCGGTCAGCATATAGCCTTCACCTGAAGAGCCGTTGATAAATACTCCCTTTAAACCGTTTTTGACCAGAAGCCGAGCGTATGCTTCTATCGGTTCATAGTTTACTTCCCCGTTTTCGTAAAACGGGGTGAAAGGTGCATCGATTAAGCCTTTAATCTTTTCCATTATCTGAGTGATTTAATCTGTTTTTACTATCTAATACCTTTAAATACTCGGCAAATATAAATAAAATATTTTAGTAATATAGATATGATTAAAATATTATTGCAAATAATGGTTTAAAGAATGGAAGATACTTAATAATGTATCATACCAAGCAGCTTGCTTCTGGATAAGAGGCATGCTCCGAATGCGCCGGCTCTTTCTCCTAACTTGGAGATTTTGACTTCCGTGTCCTGACTGACCAAGTTGAGGGAATACTTGCGGATGGCACTCTTGATGGGCAGACTGATATATTCGCCTGCCAACGAAAGCGTTCCGCCTAATATGACCAGCTCCGGGTTGAAGATATTCATCAGTCCGGCAATGCCCTTTCCCAAGTTCACGCCCATTTGTTCGAGGATGTCAATACAAAGCACGTCTTCCTTTTGCACCGCTTCAAGCAAATCGCTGAGCGAGATTTCCTCTCCGCTATCTAACTTTTGGGCAAGTATGGTGTTGCTGCCTTCCCGGTAACGTTCCATCAAGATCCGGTGGAATGCCGATCCGGAAGCCTCTGTCTCGAGACAACCTTTCTTTCCGCAATGGCACAACACTTCATTTTCGAACATGCAGAAATGCCCGAACTCTCCGGAAAAACCTGATTTCCCGTAATACAAGTTACCGTCGATAATGATGCCCAATCCTAATCCCCATGCCATATTAACGAACAGGATGTTCTTTTCTCCCTGTACGATACCTTTCATATACTCGCCATAGGTCATGGCACGGCTATCGTTTTCGATAAAGACCTTTGTTTGCAACCGTTCTTCAAGAATCTGCGCAAGGGGTTTCTCTTCGAAATAGAAGATACTGTAGCTGTAGCCCGATGCCGGATTCACGCGGCCGGTGATGTTGACTCCGATCGCCAATATCTTATTCCGTTCGACCGGTAATGAAACGATAAAATCGTTGATAATCTTGCAGAGTTGTTCCAACGAAGCCGGCGTGTTTTCCAATTGGTACGGGATGTTCTCTTCAAGTTGTATCTTGTCACCCTTGAAATCGATCGCCGCGATATTCAGCTTGTCTTTCAGCATATCAACCCCTACGAAGTAACCGGATGCGGGGTTGAGACCGTAAATGTTCGGCTTGCGCCCCCCGCTGGTTTCCTGTTTTCCGAAGTCCAGGATATACCCGTCGTCTTGAAGTTCGGAAACCAGTTTGGTAACAGTCGGAATACTCAGGTCCATTTCACGGCCCAGATCGGCAAGGGTTGCATCGCCATTGGCGATATAATAGTGGATGATCTTCTTTTTCAGAAGTTCACTACGGTTGTTGCTGTCAGAAGAGAGTAAAAAAGTTGTATTCATCGTCATTAAAAGGTTATAATGAAGTATAACTCCGCAAAAGTATATAAATATTTTTCAAAAATAGAGTTGTGAAAATAAAAATGTGTTCCGTTTTGTATACTTGTTTCATTCAATGGTTCCTTGTAGCATAAGTAACCGTTTTTATTCCGGCCGTCCCTTTCTTTTTCAAACTCTATCTTTGCCGATAGAAATAATCAATGATAAAAAGGAATCGACAATGAAAGAATGGAAGGATGACAAAGCTCTGTTTGCTTTAATAAAAGAAGAACTTTACACCGCTGTAATCGGTGATATCATGGACAAGATGGGGTATACACACCAGTTTTTGCCCCCTCGTATCCGTCCGCTTCGTGACGATATGTTGGTTGTCGGACGTGCCATGACAGTGTTGGAGGCCGATGTGTTGGAGGCTGGAAAGGAAAAAGGGGCAAACCCTGTGCTGAAACGTTCTTTCGGCCTGATGTTGGAGGCGTTGGACGATTTGAAGGAAGACGAAGTATATGTTTGTTCCGGTTCATCTCCGGCTTATGCCTTGTGGGGGGAATTGATGAGCGCCCGTGCGATTAAGTGTAAGGCTGCCGGATCCGTTGTCAACGGCTATTCCCGCGACACGAAAGGTATTTTGGCTCTGGATTTTCCGTGCTTTTCTTATGGTCCTTATGCTCAGGACCAGGCTCCCAGAGGCAAGGTGATCGACTATCGTGTCCCTATTGAGATGGAGGGGGTACGGATTAACGACGGAGATATTCTGGTCGGCGACATCGATGGCGTATGTGTCGTACCTTGTGAGATCGAGGAAGAAGTGTTCACTCGTGCTTTGGAGAAAGCCAGAGGCGAGCGGATCGTCTTAAAGAAGATTCAGGAAGGGATGAAGGCGCGTGACGCTTTTGATAAATACGGAATTATGTAAATGTGATACAAAAAAGAAGATAAAACAATGAAGATTACAGACGTAAAAGTATGGTTGGTCCAGGGGATCAAATACAATTGGACATTATTGAAGATCTATACTGACGAAGGTTATACCGGCGTAGGTGAGGCTACCAACTGGCCCGGCAGTCCGATCGTTTTCGAAGCCGCCAAACATGTCGGGCAGCGTATCATCGGACTGGATCCGATGAAGACTGATTTTATCTGGACAAAACTCTATCGCGACCTGAACTGGATTGGACCGTACGGAGCCAGCCTGTGTGCGATCAGCGGTATCGACATGGCATTACTTGACCTGAAAGCGAAGGTATTGGGGGTTCCTTGCTATGAGCTGTTAGGCGGAGCATATCGGAAAGACATCCTACTGTATGCCAACTATTGGTTTACCGGTGGCGGACATAACGAGGCGGATTATGCCGCCCAGGCACGCCGTGTCGTGGAAGCCGGATTTACGGGACTGAAGTTCGATCCATTCGCCCATACGAACTATTTTTATGGTGAAGATCTCGCCTCTAACCTGACACTTACGGCGGAACAGCAAGATCTGGCGTTCAACGTCTCCAAAGCCGTACGCGAGGCAGTCGGTCCTGAGTGCGACATTATGATCGAGACACATGCCATGCTGAATTACCGGATTGCCGTCAAGATGGCGGAACGCCTGGCAAAACTTGACATCACCTGGTATGAAGAGCCTGCCGGTCCGGAAAGTTCGCAGACGCTCCGTGCCATGCGCGAGCGCATCCCGTCGGATGTCGCTATCTGTGTCGGAGAGCGCCATTATACCCGCTTCGGTATCCGTTCGCTATTGGAAAAACATGTATGCGACGTGATTATGCCCGACATCACCCGTTGTGGCGGACCGTCTGAAATGAAACGGATGGCTACGATGGCAGAAGCCTACAACGTTCTGATTGCCCCGCATAATCCGAACGGGCCTCTTTCGACACTTGCCTCTTCGCATGTATGTGCCGCTATTCCGAACTTCTTCCGTCAGGAATTCATGTTCAACGATGTTCCTTGGCGCGATACGGTAATTGACCATCCGATTGCCGAGATGGTCTATGACGGCCATCTGCATTTGTCTGACCGCCCCGGTTTGGGAGTGGACCTTGTTGAGGAAGAGATGGAGAAACACCCCGGTATCGTAACGGATGCTCCAGACAATTTTTATATCTGATTTTTATGAGCTTTGTACTCGATTATACAGATAAAGTAGTCCTGATCACCGGAGTTTCCTCCGGGATCGGATTAGGTGTCGCCCGGGAATTTGCCCGGGCCGGCGCGTGTGTGGCAGGTTGTTCGCGCAAGTCTCCGGACGATGCGAGCGTACAGATTTTCCGTGAAGCGGTAGAGTCTGAAGGCGTGCGTGCATTTTACTGGCAAGCGGATGTGACGGATGCGGAGGATTTGAAAAGGCTCGTTGAAGAGACCGTCCGTGCTTTCGGACGTCTGGATGTGGTGGTCTCCAATGCCGGAATGAATGTTTTCGAGGGAGCGGCCGGTTGTACGGAAGCGCATTGGCATTACAATCTCGATCTGAACTTGACTTCCCATTGGCGACTGGCCAAGCTTTGCAGGCCTCATTTGGAGAAGAGCGGAGAAGGCGTTCTGCTTCTGATGACTTCCAACCATGCTTTCAGTTCCATTCCCGGTTGTTTTCCTTATAATGTGACGAAAACGGCTATCACCGGTTTGGTCCGTAGTTTGGCGATCGAGTGGGGACCGACAGTCCGTACGATAGGAGTGGCTCCCGGGTTTATCGATACGGCAGGCAACGACACTTGGTTCAATTCGTTCCCGGATCCTGAAGCGGAACGCCAGCGGACGATCAACCTGCATCCGGTCAAACGGATCGGCACGGTCGAAGAGGTTGGGGGCTTGTGTGTGTATCTCGCCTCTCCGTATGCACGGTTTATCAGCGGAACGACAATCTTGATGGACGGCGGGCGATCGGCGTTGATGCAGGATGAATAACCGTCTGTCCTTGAATTTTTATTAAAACTGATATCATGAACACAATCGATCTTATAATTTTTATTGCTTACTGTTCCCTGATCCTTTGCGTCGGCCTTTTTGTTTCGTGTGGCAAGAAAGGCGAAGAGCGGGATGCCGGAGATTATTTCCTGGCAGGGCGCGGACTTGCCTGGTGGGCGATAGGTGCTTCTATCATTGCCTCCAATATTTCGGCCGAGCAGTTTGTCGGCATGTCCGGTTCCGGCTATGCCATAGGGCTGGCAATGGCGACTTATGAATGGATAGCAGCCCTCGGGCTGATTATCGTGGCGAAGTTCTTTATCCCGATCTTTTTGGAGAAGAAGATCTTCACGATGCCCCAATTCCTTGAAGAGCGTTTTGATAAGCGTGTCAAGACGGTGATGGCCCTTTTCTGGCTGGCCGTGTTTGTTTTTATCAATCTGACCTCCATCTTGTATTTGGGTGCCTTAACGATCGAGAAGGTGATGGGGATCCCGATACTGTACGGTATAATCGGACTGGCCGCTTTTGCCGGTATCTATTCGATCTACGGAGGATTGAAAGCGGTGGCGCTGACGGATGTGATCCAGGTTGTGTTTTTGGTTGGCGGCGGGCTGATCACTGCCTATATCGCCCTGGATCTTTTGGGAGAAGGTAGCGGGGTGTACCAGGGAATGGTCAACCTCTATGGCCAAACAAGCGATAAATTTCATCTGATCCTCGACAAGTCGCATCCCGGATATAAAGACCTGCCGGGTATCTCCGTGATTCTCGGTGGCCTATGGGTGGCCAATCTGTATTACTGGGGATGTAACCAGTATATCATCCAGCGGGCCTTGGCCGCCAAATCGCTCCGGGAGGCACAGAACGGGATGCTTTTCGCCGGTTTCATCAAATTGTTCATACCGCTGTTGGTCGTGATTCCGGGGATTGCCGCTTTTGCATTGGAGGCTCCGTTGGAGAAATCGGACGAGGCTTATCCATGGCTGCTCGGCAATCTGCTTCCGGTGGGGGTGAAGGGAGTGGCGTTTGCTGCCTTGACCGCCGCAATCGTCAGTTCGCTCGCTTCGATGATGAACAGTATTTCTACGATTTTTACAATGGATATCTACCGCTCTTATTTTCAAAAAGAGGCAGGACAGAAAGAACTGGTCCGCACCGGGCGGTGGACCAGTTTCGGTTCGTTGCTGATAGCCGTGCTGATCGCTCCGATGTTGTCGGGGCTGGACCAGGCTTTCCAGTATATCCAGGAGTTTACCGGCTTTGTCAGTCCGGGTGCCTTGTCGATCTTCTTAGCCGGCTTTTTCTATAAACGGGCGACAGCAAACGGGGCGTTGGCAGCGGCATTGGGTTCGTTCGTTTTCTCTTTCGGCTTGAAATTCCTTTGCCCCGAATTGCCTTGGATGGACCGGATGGGGATTGTATTCCTGATGTGTTGTGCGCTCATTGTCGTGTTTGGGAAAAAAGACCAACCGATGAATGCTTATACGCGGCATGACCCGGCGTTGTTCCATACCGGCCGGATATTCAATGTGATATCGATAGCCATATTGGCGATATTAATAGGCTTTTATTATTTTTGGTGGTAAATTTAAATACAGATAACATGAAACAGATAAAGACAATACTGTTCGCTTTCGGTTGCAGCTTCCTGTTGTCAGAAACGAAAGCATTTGTACAGATGGAGAGGCTTCCTGATGAGGCCTCCTATCCTGTCTTGCAGAAATTGGCGGGAGTTGAATCGCCTGCCGTTCTGCTGAGTGGAACGTGGCAGTTCCGGTATTCCCCGGATAGCAAATGGACCCGGATCGAGGTTCCCGGCGAGCCTGCCATGCAAGGCTATGCCATTGAACACGACAAACCGTTCACCTACCGGAAGTCGTTTACCGTTCCGGCCGATTATGCCGGCAAACATACAATCTTGCGTTTTGATGGCGTATACAGCCATGCCCGCCTGTTTGTGAACGGCACATTTGTCCGCGAGCATCATGGCGGCTTTACCCGTTGGGAGACGGATGTCACCTCTTTTGTCCGTCCCAGTAAGAAAAACGAGATACGCCTCGAAGTGACGGATCGCCTGGACGACATCTCGTATGCTTCCGGCTATGCCCATCATCCGATCGGCGGGATCCTGCGCGACGTGACCTTGTTCGCATTACCCGAAACCTGCTTGTATGATTTCTATGCCGAGACACTTTTGGATAGCACCTATCGGGATGCCGTCCTGAAGATCGGTTATAACAGCCCGGTTGCCGGAGGTGCTGAAGTTACCTATACACTGACCGATCCTGCTGGCAAACGCTATCCGTTGTCCCAGTCCCGATTCTCCTTGCAAACAGGGATGAACACGAATGAGCTGCCGGTGAAGAACCCCTTGAAATGGGATGCCGAACATCCGAATCTGTATACGCTGACCGTCACGCTCAGCAAGGACGGAAAGGAGATCGGCCATTTCGACCGCCGTATCGGTTTCCGAGAAGTGAAGATCGAGAAAGACCGTATGTTCGTGAATGGCACCCCCGTGAAATTGCGGGGAGCTTGCCGTCACGACATCCATCCGACCTTGGGACGTACGACGACTGCCGAACTGGACAGCCTCGATGTGATCCTGTTTAAACGTTCCAATATGAACTTTGTCCGCACCTCGCATTATCCTCCTACGGAACGTTTCCTGGAGTATTGCGACCGCTACGGAGTTTATGTGGAGAGTGAGACGGCCGTCTGCTTTGTCGATACCTACCGCCAGAAGAATTATGCTCCGGGCAAAACGCAGGACAGTGCCGAGTTTACCCCCCGCTATCTCTCGCAATGCCGCGAGATGGTGAAGTCGTTCCGTTCCCATCCGTCCATCTTGTTCTGGTCCATCGGGAATGAAAGCGTCTATGGCACGAACTTCCAACAAAGCTGGGATTGGGTGAAAGCAACCGACAAGACACGGCCGGTTATATTCAGCTATCCCGGATCGGTCGGCGAGAAGAAGCCGATTTATGACATTTTAAGCATGCACTACCAGGATGTAAACGGAAACCTGAACCAGTGGAACCGTTCTACCCGAGGATTCCAGGGTGAGGGAATACCGGCCCTGTTCGACGAATGGGCGCATCCGGCCTGTTACACCTATGCTACCTTGCAAGAAGATCCGAATATCCGTGAATTCTGGGGCTATTCGATCGAAAAGATGTGGAGTGGCCTTTTCGAGGCTCCCGGCGGTCTAGGCGGCGCGATCTGGGGATATGTGGATGAAACGTTCATGTTGCCCGAACCGAAAATGGGAACGGCCTTTTGGAAAGAGTTTGCCCGTACTGCCAAGCCGGAAGACTATCAGGGGAAATGTGTCGGCTACGGAGAGTGGGGGATCGTGGATGTCTGGCGCCGGGAAAAACCGGAATTCTGGGCAACCAAGAAAGCCTATTCGCCGGTTCGTTTGTTGACGACCGAGGTGGCTTCTTTCCAGTCCGGACAACGGCTGCTGCTTCCGGTGTACAACCGGTTCGATCATACCGACCTGAATGAGATCAAGATCCGGTATACGTACAAAGGAACAGAAAAAGAACTTACCGCCCCTTCCATTGCACCTCATCAGAAAGGGTTGCTGGTGATCCCTGCCGAGGCGTGGGAGAAAGGCGAACCGCTGTCGATCCGGTTCTATACGGCTACGGGCGAACTGTTGGATGCCGAACAGGTTTCGTTGGGCAACGATTGCCACCGCTGCTCCGCTGGTCTGAATGCGACTCCCGTAAACGGGACGTTGCAGGTGGAAGAGACGGCCGGTATGCTGACGGTCAAAGGCAGCCATTTCGAGATACCGTTCTCCAAAGAAACCGGTCTGATTTGTAATGCGACTTCCCACGGACAAGTCGTCATCGAGAAAGGTCCGTTCCTTCATCTCGATATCAACCTGAACCATCTGACGGGAGCGGAAGTACGCAAGAGCGCGCAAAAATTCCTGACCGCTGATAGCGACTGGAAGAAACAGAGCCTGACGTATACCCGCAAAGAGAATGCGATCGAAGTCGCCCTTTCCGGTACTTATAAGGATGTGCAAACGGATCTGTCGATCCGGATCTCCGCCGACGGGGAAATGAATGTCAGCTATATCGCTGCCGGCCAGCCGAACGGCTACCTGCGTGAGACGGGCTTGTCTTTCTATCTTTCCGGACAATTAGACAATCTGCAATGGGAGCGTAAAGGCATATGGAGTTGTTATCCCGAAGGTGCTTTTGCCGGAAACACAGGCGAAACGTCCCTTTACAACCCGAAACAAGTAGGATATGGCGAGAATCCAGCCCAACCTTGGGTAGCCGATACGCACAATTATTATTACTGGGCGGATGCCGGTGCCAACTGCGAACGCCCGTTGACGCAAATGGCAAAGGGCATGAAAGAGCATATCTATCGTTATACTCTTTCCGCAACAGGCGGAAAAGCCGGGCTTACGGTTTGTTCACCAGATGCCTCTCTGGCTTGCCGTACTTCCAAAAGAGGAGACGGACAGTTGATCCTTTACATTAATAACCAGTGGGATTACCCAGAAATTGCGTGGGGCAACTATTGCAAGACGCTGGAAGCAGTGCCTTGCTATGGCGAGATGAAGATTCGGTTCTGATACGTTCCGGACGAAATAACCAAGGCAGTGTGTCAAAAGGCGCTGTAAGCGCCTCGCAAAGTAGGAGGGTGTGTCGAAAAGCGCTGTAGGCGCTTCGCTTAATAGCCCGGGGTTTCAACCCCGGGAGTTATGTTCCCGTACCCCGTTGGCACCCTGTAAGGGTGCTGCTATATAGTTTATATTCATTGCAGTACCCTTACAGGGTACAAACACAACGAGGGATACACCTTTCCCCAGGTTGAAACCTGGGGCTATTATGCGAAGCGCCTACAGCGCTTTTTGACACAATGTGTTTTTGTATATTATATATTATTTGATTCCTAACTTTGTCTTGATCGCTTTCGGGATCGCATTCTTATGAACCATCACATAGATGGTTTTGGCGCGGACGAAGCTCTCCGACATGTTCAGGTAACCGCCGAATTTGTTGCGGTCGGTGCCCCATGAGTTCTTGGTGATGTAATATTTCGTGCCGTTCTGGTCTTTCGTGATGCCGGTCACGTGCATCAGATGGTCATCGGTCGTCACGAACGATTCGAAACCTGCCTGACGCACTTCCGGAGTCACGTTGATTTCCGGGTAAGGACGTTCGAACTTGAACACCTCTTCCAAACGTTCCTTTTCACCTAATTTCTCGAAACGGGCACGGTCCGTGTCTGACAAGTCTTCCACCTTCTTCACTTCCGGATTGATGGCGACACCGTTGGTAAAAGAGAATCCCTTTTCGCTCACGTCACCGTCCCAGCATACCGTATAGCCGTTATTCAAAGCATAATCTACCGTCTCCATCATTTCATCAAGCGGCAGGTTGTACATGAGGGAATGCTCCCAGTTGTCGGGTACTTCCACATCGAACTTCACATAATACGGATGATGCGTGAAACTGGTCAGTTCGATATAGTCATCCATATCCAACCCCAATGATTCGGCGAATGACTTCGGTGTATACTCTTTTCCTTTGTAGGTGAATTTTTCCGGCAATTTCCCCAAATAGGTGTCGAACAGGTTGTCGATCAGTTTGTCATATTCCGGGCTACGGTTTTTTGATTTCACCGCCACATCCGCAAGGGCGTGCATATAACGGACCATCTCGCTATGATTATGCCGTTCGGAACCGTAGTTGATTCCTGAATACACCTCTTCCGGGACAATCCCCACTTGTCGGTATGCATTCATAAAGGTATGCGAAAGGCTCCCTTGCCCGATGTTGCCGTTGCCCCGGCGCAGGTAGTTGTCCTGTAACTGGTTCATATACTTTTGGCGGACGATGAACATCTCCGACAGGTCATACGTGCCTTTGCCCATGCGAAGCAGTTCGGATTCCATAAACGAAGTCGTGGCAAAGCACCAGCAAGTGCCTGTTGCCGCCTGGTTTTTGACCGGAGTCGCGGGAACCGTTACCACCTCCGTAAATTGGTACCCTTGGCCAAACGCAGCCGAAACCGCGCAAGCCAACATACAAGATAAAACGATTGGTTTCATGAATTATGATTTATGATTTATGATTTTTGATTTTTGATTTATGAATTAATTGTCAATTCTCAATTGTCAATTGTCAATTGCTCAAAATCCTCTTGCGAACATCTTCCAGAACTCGTCTGCCATCTCTTGCCAGCGCTGGATGGTCGCGCCAGCGAAATCGGCCGTGTAACCGGTCAAGAAGGCACGTGCCGCCTCTTCTCCCTTGCTGTTTTGCAACTCTTTGTAGCGGCTTTCTACGAAAGGCATTTCCGACAGTCCTTTTTCCTCGAAATGGGCGACTGCACCGTTGACCTTGTCTCGGGTCACTCCCCAGCGCACCGTCGCCAGCTTGTTTGCCGTCCGGTATTTCCATACGATTCCATCCTCCCGGTGGCGGTGCTGTCCGCAAATACCGAAAGCGGCCGGCAGGTCGGTCGTACCGGCAAAGATCGGGATACGCGGGCTCTGTCCCGGATTGTCGAACGACAACCAAGCGACACCACCCACGGCATCAGGCAGCCAGCTGCGAAGCTGTATCACGTGTGAATAAGAACATTGCGGAACCGCCACCAAACGGTTGCGAGTCACCGTCCCTTCCTTCACACCGTTCAACATATTCACCATATCCGTTCCCATCCAAGGATTAGCCGCCGGGCTCGTGATCGTATCTGTTTCCTGGGTTTCCCGGTTCTTAACCGCTATCTTCAGGTTCTTCGTTACGTCCCATTCCGTTCCCTCATACGTCTGGCGAAGCAATGCCATCACATCCGTTACGGAAACCGCTTTGTCGGGTTTGACGCTGATCGGCAGTTCTTCCGCGTCGTACGACAGGTTGAGCGAGGGTGCCAATGCATTCAGGATAAAATATTCGCGGATGCTGAACGCCTTCGGTTCGCCGAAATAGTTCCCTCCGCTATAGGCTTTCCAGAACTTGAACGGCTCTTTGCCGTCCCAGAAACCCAGCTTCTTGGCAACCGAAAATACGTTTTCCGAAACCATATAATGCTCCTTGTCTTTCGGGTCGATTGTCGAGATACGCGGGATGTTGGCCGATACGCCCACATGGTCATCCGGGATGCGAACGGCCGCCCATACGCCTCCGATCTTGTCCGGCCCTTCCCCAAACACCTCGAAATGCCAGACTTCGTTCGGATCGGCGATCGTCAGGCATTCGCCCGAATCCCCGTATCCGTATTCGGCGACCAACCGGCCGATCAACTGGATCGCCTCGCGTGCCGTCGTGCAACGTTGCAAAGCGATCTTTTCCAGTTCCTCGATCCGGAACATTCCTTTCGTGTTCTGCAACTCCTTGCGTCCGGAGATGGTGGTCTCGCCGATCCCCAACTGTTTCTCGTTGAGACAAGGATAGGCGGTGTTCAGGAACTGGTAAGTCGAACGGGCCTCCGGTATCGTCCCTTTCAGTTCCATGTTCGTGCGGTCGGCCGGATATTCAGTGTGCATACGGCCGTCATAGATAGCGACCGTCGTGTCGCGCTCGTAATGGGCAGCCGGGACAATATCCATCCAGGTACGGTAGTTTCCGTCGCAAGTATGACTGGTCAGCACCGAGCCGTCAGCCGAGGCTTTTTTGCCGACCATGATGCTTGTGCAGCTTTCGGGCGTGTTGACCGGCCGGGAATATTCGATTTCCTGAGCCCCAAGGTTACAACCGTAACCGATCAGCGTGATTGTTAGGATAAAAAATCTATTCATGAGTTTTGTTATTTTGTTCAGCGGTTAAAGATATGAATTTTATATATATATTTGCCCAATAATAAGATAAATCATGAGGAAACTAATTTATTTAAGCACATTACTACTTCTATGCATGTTGCCGGTCGTGGCACAACAACCTTTGTTCCCGACCCCTGCGAAAGTTCAGAGCGGGAAAGGCTCTTTTGTGATCGGGAAGAATCTCCAAGTACAGGGAAACGGCGGGTATGCCGACAAGCTGGCCGCCCAGTTGCCGGCCGAGTTGAAAGAGGCCGGTATGCAATCGTCGCCTGCCAGCGGAACCATCCGGCTGGAACTGACAGACAGCGGCAAGCTGGCCGATGAAGCCTATACGCTTGCTGTCGAACCGGACCACATCTTGCTGCAAGCCTCTTCCGAAGCCGGCCTGTTTTATGCGAAAGAGGCTCTTTTGCAACTCTCCCGTTTCGGAAAAGGCAACGTGAGAGCCTGCAAGATCCAGGACCAGCCCCGCTACGGCTGGCGGGGTTTCATGCTCGACGAGAGCCGCCACTTTTTCGGCAAAGAGAAGGTGAAGCAATATTTAGATATCATGGCCTCTCTTCGCCTGAACGTGTTCCATTGGCATTTGACCGACGAACCGGGCTGGCGCATCGAGATCAAGCGTTATCCGAAACTGACCGTCGAAGGAGCTGTCGGCAACTGGCACGACCCGAAAGCACCTGCCGCATTCTACACCCAGGAAGAGATCAAGGAGATCGTGGCATACGCCGCCGACCGCCACATCCTGGTCGTTCCTGAGTTCGATATGCCGGGCCATGCTACCGCCGTCTGCCGTTCCTATCCCGAAATCTCCGGTGGAGGCGAGGGGAAATGGCAGCATTTCACGTTCCATCCTTGCAAGGAAGAGACGTTTGAGTTTATCAGCAACGTGCTCGACGAGATCGTCGCCCTGTTCCCGTCTCCTTATATCCACATCGGTGGCGACGAGGTGCACTACGGCAACCAAAGCTGGTTTACCGATCCTGAGATCCAACAGTTCATCAAAGATAAGAAATTGGGCAATGAGACTGGGCTTGAACACTATTTCATTCGCCGCGCCGCCGATATCGTCGCATCCAAAGGCAAGACGATGATCGGCTGGGACGAGATGATCGACGCCGGTGTCTCTCCCGACAAGGCGGTCGTCATGTGGTGGCGCCACGACCGGAAACACCAGTTGGTGAAAGCGCTCGAAAACGGCTACCGGGTGATTATGACCCCGCGCCGTCCGTTGTATGCCGACTTCATCCAATATGGCGGCCATAAGGTGGGCCGCGTGTGGGGCGGCTTCAATCCGGTTGAAGACATCTACCGTTTTCCGGAACCGATCCTTCATCTGACGCGCGATTATGAAGACCAGGTGATGGGACTCCAATTCTCCCTCTGGACAGAACGGGTAGCCGATGCCAAACGGCTGGACTACAAGACATTCCCCCGCTTGGTCGCTGTGGCCGAATCCGCCTGGACACCTGCCAAGTCGAAAGAATGCAGCCTCTTCATGCAGAAACTGCCCTATTTCCTGCAATTCCTCGGTGAAAAAGGTATTTACTACTTCAACCCCTTCCATCCGGAATCGACACCCGAACCCGGTGCTCCGGATAAAGAGGATGTGTTGAAGAACGGATAATTCAGAAACGTTTTTTCTTACGGGCTTCGCGTGCGGCGGCCGTCCGTTTCCAAGGGCGGTCGCTTTCGCGTTCCTCTTTCCGGAAAGTACGGTCCGAACGGTCGCTGTGGCGTTTGCCTTTGTAGCCGTTTTCGCTTCGTCCGTAACTCCGTTTGCCGTTGCGCCCTTTACCGTCGCCTTCTCCCTTCTTGCCTTGCGCCGGCTCGACGGAGATGCGCCGTCCGTCCACCTCGAACCCGTTCATGCAATCCATCACCCGTCGGGCTTCGTTTTCATCCACTTCAAAGAATGAGAAATTCTCGCGCAGGTCGATCTTGCCGATGCGCACCTTGCCCGGCACACATTTGTTGACCAGTTCGATCAGCTGGTTCGGGTAGAGTCCGTCGGCCTTGCCGAAGTTGAGGAAGAAGCGCGAATAGCCCTCCTCGGCAGTATGCATCCGGCGTTCTTTCCGTTCGCCACGGGCGGCACGCTCGTCTACCTGCTGGATCTCATCGGCATCCTTGTAATAGTCGATCATGCGGTTGAACTCAAGTGAAACGACCCGCTTGATGATATCCTCTTTGTCCAACCATTCCAGCTTGCGGTAAATTTGAGGCATCAGGGACGCAATCTCCTCCTCGTTGACCTTCACCTTCTCGATCTGGTCTACTAAGTTGAAAAGCTGTTTTTCACAGATCGCATGCCCGGTCGGCATCTCGCCTTTCTCGAATTTCTTGTTGATGATCCGTTCGATCTCGCGGATTTTGCCTTTTTCCTTCACGTGGCAGATCGAGATGGAGATCCCGGTCTTTCCGGCACGTCCCGTACGGCCGCGGCGGTGCGTGTAGGATTCCACTTCATCGGGCAGACCGTAGTTGACCACGTGTGTCAGGTCGTCCACGTCCAAACCGCGGGCAGCCACGTCGGTGGCGACGAGCAGCTGGAGGTTCTTGATGCGGAACTTCTGCATCACGTAATCGCGCTGCGCCTGGCTCAATTCGCCATGCAGCGAGTCGGCGTTGTAGCCGTCCTGTATCAGCTTGTCGGCGATCTCCTGCGTCTCCTTGCGGGTACGGCAGAAAATGATACCGTAGATGTTCGGATAGAAGTCGGCGATGCGTTTCAGTGCCAGATATTTGTCCTGCGCACGGACCATATAGTAGATGTCACGGATGTTCTTGTTGCCTTCGTTCTTGTTGCCGATCACGATCTCTTTCGGATTCCGCATGTATTTCTTCGTGATGGCGGCGATTTCCTTCGGCATGGTGGCCGAGAAGAGCAGCATGTTGCGGTTTTCCGGCACCTCGGCGAGGATCGCGTTGATACTGTCGGTGAAGCCCATGTTGAGCATCTCGTCCGCTTCGTCCATGATGACGTTCTTCACCAAGCTGAGGTCTACCGTCTTGCGGTTCATCAGGTCCAGAAGACGTCCCGGAGTGGCTACGACCACGTGTACGCCGCGTTTCAACGTCTTGATCTGGCTCTCGATGCTGGAACCTCCGTATACCGGAAGGACCTTCAGGCTATCGATATACTTGGAGTAGTCGTTCAGGTCGTCGGCGATCTGCAGGCAGAGCTCGCGGGTGGGACAAAGCACGAGTGCTTGGGGCTGATATGTAGTTACATTGATTTTTTGCAAGACCGGAAGGCCGAAAGCGGCTGTTTTTCCTGTCCCTGTCTGTGCTAATGCAATTACGTCGTTGTCTTCTCCCAGTAAGAAAGGAATCACTTCCTCCTGTACCGGCATGGGCGATTCGTAGCCCATTTCTTGGATTGCCTTCAATATCGGTGCGGCAACTCCTAATTCTTCAAATGTTTTCAAAATGCGATGTATGTATATATGATAATATTCAGCGTGGGGACAAAGGTACGCAAATAATTCGGATACCGGTCAGTTTAATATGATATCTTTTAATGTATCGCGCTCTTTCTCCGTGAGATGCAACCCCTTAGACAAATATTTGTCGATCGAGCCATATTCTTTCTTTATTTTGTGGAAAGCCAGATCGAGCCAAGTCTCGTTTGCGCTGAGCAGCACGGTGATGGTTTCCTGGGCATCCGTATTGAGGCCGCGTGCCATGTGGGCCAAGTGCCGCAGGTCTATGTGGTTGTTGGAAGCCATATAGTCCTTCATGATCGTTTCTTCCGGCACGTCGAGGGCGGCTAACAGGAGAGCCGTCAGGAAGCCGGCACGGTCTTTCCCTATCGAACAGTTCACGAGGATCGGATAGTTGTCTTTGTCGAGGAAAACCCGCAGGGCTTTGCCGAACTGTTCGCTGTTTTCCGTCACATAGCTGATATAGGTGTCCTGCATATACAGGAACCCGTCGCCTTTGCGTATGCGCCCTTTCTTCAAGCGTTGGGTGATCTGCTCTTTGCCCTTTATCGGGATCGGGATGGAGAGGATGTTTGCTCCTGCATATTTCACCGGGGCGGAAACCGTTTCGTCTTCTCCCCGGAGGTCAATGATTGTCTTGAGCTTCAGGTTGTCCAGCCGGATCGTGTCGTTGCGGCTGAGCGACTTGAATTCGCCTGAGCGGAAGACCTTTCCCCAGCCGGTCATGCGGTTCCCATGTTCACAGGAATAGCCGCCTATGTCGCGCAGGTTCTGCACGCTGTCCATCTGTACCAAGCGGGCGCCGACGGTACGGTAATATTTGTCGTTGAACGACAGGAGGAAGTATTTGCGGGTGATGTTGTCGTTCGTGATGTAGGTCACCCGTCCGTCGTCGATGTCGGCATAACTGCAAGGATACGACATGTCGAAAGCGTCCGGGGTGTCGGAGACATACAACTTCATCGTCCCGTCCGTGCGAGGGTCCGTTTCCCATTTGATGATATAGTTGCCGATGTCGTCACGCAAGCAGACCGTGCGGACTTCCGGCACTTTCCCGGAATGGCACCTCGTCAATAGGGCTATACTGGCGAATAAGAAAAGAATCCGTTTCAAAATCATATTTCTATTACTCTTGCCAAGCAAAGATACATAAAAAAAGCGATATTTAAAACCGGGCCCGATAGTCCGTTGCAAATTCTTTTGAAATATAATTGTCGTAGCTGCGGCAAACCTCGGTAGCCAGGTCGATCCCGCAGCCGATGATCTTCGCCCATGTTTCCTGCGGGAGGGTGGCGAGGTCGCGGTGGCGGATGTCATATTTCAACAGGCCGTAGACGATGCCGGCATTGAAGTTGTCGCCCGCCCCGATCGTGCTGGCCGCGCGAATGGCGGGCACGTCGAAATGACAGCGTTGGTTGCCGTGGTAGAGGTCTACGCCGCCGGCCCCGTGGGTGGTGATGAAGCGGTCGCAGTAGAAACGGATATGGTCCGAATAGACCTTTCCGCTGTCGGATTTCCCGAAAATATTGAGGAAGTCTTCGTCCGAACCGCGTATGATATCGGCATATTCGAAGTTCTCGAGCAGTGTCGGGGTGAGATAGATCGCCTCGTGGGCATGCGCCTTGCGGAAATTCGGGTCGTAATAGAGGATCGCCTTGCGCTGGCGTGCATAATCGAGAAACTCCACCACCCGTTCCCTCAGCTCTGGAGCCAACGAGTAGTAGGAACCATAGATGAAGATATCGTCTTCGTCGATTTCCGGCAGGGGCACGTCGAGGCGTTGCTTCGGATAATCCTTGTAGAACGTGTAATGGGCATTGTTGTCTGCGTCTAAGAAAGCGAGCGAAACCGGGCTTTTCCCGTTCGGGAAACGGTCCACATAGCGGGTGGAAAGCTGGTTCTCGGTCATGAAGTCGCAGATGATGTCTCCGACATGATCATTACCTGTTTCACTGATAAACGAAACAGGAATGCCTAACCGCCCTAAAGAGACAAGGCCGTTGAAAGTCGACCCGCCCGGCAGCGCCGTATGGGGCTGGTTGTTCTTGAAAATGATGTCGAGAATGGTCTCCCCGATGCCGATTACTTTTCTCATTATCGTTTATGAATTTAACAAAGCACAAAAGTATCTATTTTAATGATATTGACACAACGAGGGAGGTAATATTTTTTCGTACCCTATTTCCAATTTGATATTTTGTTCTGGAATATCAGTTAAATTTTCCTTCTATCAATTCATTTAATAGTTAAAATAATTCCATGAAAAAGTATCAAGAAAAAATGGATTATTTTGCATTATATTAACCAACAAGCTGTAATGAAGCCATGTTATAATATCAAATAAAAACTTTTAGTCATTAATCATAAAAATTTTTCGTTATGAAATGCATTGACACACAATTATCAAGCTATTGTAAAATGTTCTAAATAATTGCTTGATTTTGAGATATTCATTATATTTGCATTCATCTTTAAGGGTGAATGCAAATATCTAATTATAAATCGTATGCGTTACATAACATTTCTTCTAATTTTCCTGTTCCTGTCACATCCGCTTTATGCGCGGGATGAGGCCGTTCATGAATCATGGGTTGTTGTAAATGATGGATCATCGTCTTTAGTAACGCAAGATTTGTATAAACAAACAAAGGAATGGAAAACGTCTAAAATCCTCCGTATTGCCGGTTGGAGTGCTTTAGGAGTTGGCTTGCCAACGACGTTTTATGGTATGATTGGATTAGCAATAGATAATCAATCAGGCGGCATTGGAAAAGGAAATCCATTTGTTGCAGTATTAATAGCAGGAGGAACCTTGACACTATCGAGTATACCTCTTTTCATCGTATCGCATCGCTATAAAAAGAAAGCAATGAATAAGGTCGATATAGGATTGACGCCTATTTATACACCCTCTTATACGGGAAATACCGTTTATACACCTGCCGTAAACTTTTCCATACGGTTTTAGGTATTCGAAATACGGTTTTTCATTCCATGCCCATCCCTTTCCCATTCCATGCCCATGCAATCAAAAACGCATGGGCATGGAATTTTTTTATGCCTTTTTTTCTTGTTTCCATATAAACATTTGTCATTCAATAATCAGCTACTCGATTTTAACTTTTCTTTTTCCGATTTTAACACAAAGGTTTTGTAAATAATTTTAACATAATAGAACTTTCTTGTCTGTTAAAAGCACTTCCTGTATGTTTGCTCTCGGATAAGACGGAAACGTATATGTGACCTGAAATCTAATAGTAGTAACGAATAATAAATCATGTATGAAAAGAGACAATTTAGCCCAAACTTGGCAAGAAAAATTTGCGGCATTTGAACTAAATGAGGAATACTTGTATCAGTATCAAATCCCGGAACAGCTTGAAAAAGCTCGAAAAGCGGTCGAGTCTGAAATGCCTAACCGCCCTAAAGAGACAAGGCCGTTGAAAGTCGACCCACCCGGCAGCGCCGTATGGGGCCGGGTGTTCTTGAAAATGATGTCGAGAATGGTCTCCCCGATGCCGATTACTTTTCTCATTATCGTTTATGAATTTAACAATGCACAAAAGTATCTATTTTAATGATATTGGCACAACGAGAGGTTGATATTTTGTACTTTTGTGCCATTCTAACGAATAAATCATGGAAAAAGACTACTTCTCACATATCTTGCCGAACGGCTTGCGAATCGTACATCTTCCTGTTGCTTCTCCGGTTTCTTATTGCGGGTTTGCTGTGAATGCCGGGACACGGGATGAAGAGGCCGGTGAATTCGGTTTGGCACATTTTGTCGAACACATGATATTCAAAGGGACGGAAAAGCGCAAGTCCTGGCATATCCTGAACCGGATGGAGAATGTCGGCGGAGAGCTGAACGCCTATACCACGAAAGAGGAGACTTTCGTCTATTCCATCTTTATGGAGGAACATTTCCGGCGGGCTTTCGAGTTGCTGGCCGACTTGGTGTTCCACTCGCAATTCCCCGAACAGGAGATCGAAAAGGAGGTGGATGTGATTTTAGACGAGATCAATTCATACGAAGACAGCCCCTCGGAGCTGATCTTCGACGAGTTTGAGAACCTGTTGTTCGACGGTCATGCGTTGGGACATAACATCTTGGGCGACGAACAGTCGTTGCTCCGTTTCGACAGCGAGTCCGGCAAGTCGTTCATGAGGCGGTTCTATGCGCCCGAAAACATGGTGTTTTTCTCGATGGGCCGGACCCCGTTCAGGAAGATCGTGCAGATGGCGGAAAGCGCCCTGTCGGATATCGCTTTTCCCATGGCGGCACGCAACCGGACGGCACCGGGCGAACTCTTTCCCGCCAGCCGCCAAATACACAAGGAAACCCATCAGGCGCATGTGCTGATCGGAGGACGGGCCTACAGCATGCATGACGAGAAACGCCTGCCACTGTTCCTACTGAACAACCTGTTGGGCGGTCCGGGGATGAACAACCGGCTGAATGTCTCGCTCCGGGAGAAGAACGGGTTGGTCTATAACGTCGAGTCGAACGTGACCTCCTATACCGACACGGGATTGGCAAGCATCTATTTCGGGACTGACCCCAAAAACAAGGAGAAAGCAATCCGGCTCGTCCACAAGGAGCTGGCGAAGCTGCGCGACGTGAAACTGACCGCGACCCAGTTGGCGGCGGCGAAGAAACAGGTGATCGGGCAGTTAGGTGTCTCCAGCGACAACCGGGAAGGGCTGTTCTTGGGGTTGGGGAAGAGTTTCCTCCATTATGACCGCTACGACACTTTGCCGGAAGTCTTTGCCAAGGTGGAAAAGTTGACTGCCGAAGAGATACGGGAGGTCGCCAACGAGGTCTTTGCGCCTGAGCGGTTGTTCAGTCTGATCTACCAGTAGGAGGTGTTTACCAGCATTCCGCCTTGTCTTTTAGCTCCGGCAGCCTGTTTTTGTCGAACACGGGGCTCTTGGTCCCGCCCCGTTTCTGCGCGGTGTAATCGCGGAGCAGGCGGAAAGCCTGTTTGCCCAGCAACGAGATGGCGACCAAGTTACAGATCGTCATGAAAGCCATCGTGATATCCGCCAAACTCCAGGCCAGCTCCAAGCTTGCCACCGCTCCGAACATCACCATGCCGCCGACGGCCAGGCGATAGAGGTAGAGCACGCTTTTCTTCGGTGTGATAAAGCGGATGTTCGCCTCTCCGTAGTAGTAGTTCCCGATAATGCTGCTGAAAGCGAACAGGAAAATCGCGATGGCGACGAACGTCCCGCCGGCCCTGCCCACTTCGAGCGTCAAGGCGTGCTGCGTCAGTTGTACGCCGTTTACCGAGCCGTCCAACGGCGCTCCGCTGAAGAGGATGATGAAAGCCGTGCAGGTGCAGATCAGCAAGGTATCGGTAAAAACGCCCAAGGTCTGGATCAGCCCCTGTTTGACCGGATGGGTGACGGAGGCTGTCGCCGCTACGTTGGGAGCCGACCCCATACCCGCTTCGTTGCTGAACAGGCCGCGCTTGATCCCTTGCATCAGGGCGGCGCCGGCTGTACCGCCTGCCGCCTGTTCCCATCCGAACGCGCTGCCGACGATCTGCCGGAGGACGGCCGGTAGTTCTGTGATATTGAACAAGACGATCCCCAAGGCGAGCGCCACATAGCCCAATGCCATGATGGGTACGATCAGGCTGCTGACTTGAGCGATGCGCTGGATTCCACCGAAGATGATGGCAAGCGTCAGCACCGTCAGGAGCGTGCCGATGACGTTCGGGTCAGCACCGAACGAGCCTTGCAGGGCGGCGCAGATCGTGTTGCTCTGCACCGAGTTGAACGCGAAACCGAAAGTGACGGAGATCAGCACGGCAAACAACACGCCCATCCAGTTCAGCCCTAACCCGTACCGCATATAGTAGGCCGGCCCTCCGATGAAGGAGTCTTTCGCTTTCCGCTTGTAAAGCTGTGCGAGTGTGGATTCGACAAAGGCGCTGGCCGATCCCAAAAGGGCGATGATCCACATCCAAAACACGGCTCCCGGCCCTCCTACGGCGATGGCGGTGGCGACTCCGGCCAGGTTGCCTGTCCCGACGCGGCTGGCAAGCGACACGGCGAATGCCTGGAACGAGGAGATGTGCTTTTCGCCCTCATGGACTTTGCCTGTGGAGTCGCCCAACACACGGAGCATCTCCCCAAACATACGGAACTGGACGAAACGGGTTTTGAGGGTGAACCAGCAGGCGCATCCTAACAGCATGATAATTAAGACATACGACCACAACAGGTCGTTGATCCCGCTGATCCAGGCGTTCAGTGTTTCCATGTAAGTAGTTTGTTATCTTGGTATTTGCGTGACTATTCGATTACAAACCTAAGGAAAATATTCCGTATATGCAATTTGTTTTCCGTGCTCCTGTATTTTTAGATGCTCCGTATAGATATCGAGGTTTTTGTGTACATTTGCAGATGAAAGCAAAAAGAGTATGGAAGACGAATTTGATATAAGGGATGCACGGGTTCCGGAGAGCGAGCGGGAGTATGAGAATGCGCTCCGTCCGCTCTCGTTCCACGATTTCAGCGGGCAGGCCAAAGTGGTCGAGAACCTGAAGATTTTCGTGATGGCGGCCCGGATGCGCAAGGAGGCGCTCGACCACGTGTTGTTGCACGGACCTCCCGGATTGGGAAAGACGACATTGTCCAATATCATCGCGAATGAATTGGGAGTCGGTTTCAAGGTGACTTCCGGGCCGGTGCTGGATAAGCCGGGCGATCTGGCAGGGGTGCTGACTTCGTTGGAAAAGAATGATGTCCTTTTTATTGACGAGATCCATCGGTTGAGCCCGGTGGTGGAAGAGTACCTGTATTCGGCGATGGAGGATTACCGGATCGACATCATGATCGACAAAGGGCCGAGCGCCCGTTCCATCCAAATCGACTTGGCGCCGTTCACGCTGGTAGGGGCGACGACTCGCAGCGGGTTGCTGACGAGCCCGCTCAGGGCGCGTTTCGGGATCAATATGCACCTCGAATATTACGAGATAGAGACCCTGATGAAGATCGTGTCGCGCAGTGCCGAGATCCTGAACGTGAAATGCGAACGGGATGCCGCACGCGAGATCGCTTCCCGTAGCCGCGGAACGCCCCGTATCGCGAACGCATTGCTGCGACGGGTGCGCGACTTCGCCCAGGTAAAAGGTTCGGGCGAGATCGACAAGGCGATCGCCTGTTATGCATTGGAGGCCTTGAACATCGACCGGTACGGACTGGATCAGATCGACAACAAGTTGCTGACCACCATCATCGACAAGTTCAACGGCGGGCCGGTCGGGTTGACCACGATCGCGACCGCCTTGGGAGAAGACCCCGGAACGCTGGAAGAGGTCTACGAACCTTTCCTGATCAAAGAGGGTTTTATCAAACGTACGCCCCGTGGCCGCGAGGTGACGGAGCTGGCTTATACCCATCTGAAACGGCTTCGTCCCGACGGAATACAAAGCTCCCTGTTTTAATTGTTAATTGTATATTATGTGTATGAATTGTCAATTGTCAATTGTTAATTGTAACTTATGTCTGGAGGAATGAAGCGGCTCGCTGGAGAGACCGCGATTTATGGCGTCAGCAGCATTGTCGGGAAGTTCCTGAACTGGATGCTGGTACCGATGTATACACGTGTGCTGGCGACTGAGAGTGATTTTGGGATCGTGACGAACCTGTATGCCTGGACCGCCTTGCTGATGGTGATCTTGACCTATGGGATGGAAACCGGCTTTTTCCGGTTTATGAACAAGAAAGAGATCCGGCTCCCGATGCGGGTATATGCGACGACGCTGTTCAGCTTGGCGTTCACCTCTGTCCTGTTTGTGGTGCTGGTGTTCGGTGCGCTGGAGCCGGTCAGCCGCTTCTTGGGCTACGGGGCACATCCTGAATATGTCGGGATGATGGCCGGGATCGTGGCGGTGGATGCTTTCTGTTGCATCCCGTTCGCTTTCCTCCGGTATCAGGGAAAGGCGGTCCGTTTTGCGGCGATCAAGTTGCTGAATATATTCCTGAATATCGTATTAGTGATCTTCTTTCTGGTCGTTTGCCCGTGGCTGTATGCGCATGCGCCGGGATGGATCGGTTGGTTTTATATGCCCGGCAACCAGGTGACGTATATCTTTGTGGCCAATGTGGCGACTTCGGCGGTGACGTTCTTGCTGTTGGTGCCCGACATGATACCCGGATTGCGCGAGAAAGCCAGTTTTGTCCTGCTGAAACAGATGTTGAGATACTCGTTTCCGATCCTGATCTTAGGGATTGCCGGGATTTTCAACCAGACAGCCGATAAGATCCTGTTCCCTTTCCTGTTTGACGACAAAGGCTATGCGGCGACCCAGTTAGGCATTTATGGCGCTTGTTTCAAGGTCGCGGTGGTGATGGTGATGTTTATTCAGGCATTCCGGTATGCCTACGAGCCTTTTATCTTTGCCAAGAATAGGAGTGACGACAATACGAAAGCCTATTCGGAAGCGATGAAGTATTTCATTATCTTTTCGCTGGTTATCTTCTTAGGCGTGATGTATTACTTGGATATTTTGAAATATTTTGTCGATGCCAAGTATTATCCCGGATTGCGTGTCGTGCCGGTCGTGATGCTGGGCGAACTGTTTTTCGGCATCTATTTCAACCTGTCGTTCTGGTATAAGCTGATCGACCAGACGCAGTGGGGCGCCTACTTCTCTACGGTCGGCTGCGGGGTGACCATCTTGACGATTGTGCTGTTGGCGCCGGTCTACGGGTATATGGCATGTGCCTGGGCCTCTTTTGCCAGCAATTTGTTGATGATGGTCCTTTCCTATCGGATCGGGCAGAAAAAGTTCCCGATTCAGTATGACATGAAGTCCGCGTTCTTCTATGGCCTCCTGACGGCTGTTTTCTACGGGGCAGGGATGTTGCCCACGATCGACTCGGAAATCCTCCGTTTGGGCTACCGCACCGCCTTGCTGCTGCTCTTCCTGGCGATTGTCGTCAAGCGCGACTTGCCGCTTAGCGAGTTGCCCTATGTCGGGAAGCGGTTTGCCAAGCCGAAGAATTGAGAAACCGGATACCGAATAGACATTTTTAATTACGAGATAGTATTTTTACCTTTGCAGTTTAGAAGAAAAGAGAATGGAAAAAGGATTGTTGCATAAGCAGGTTAGGGACTTCTTTGTTCGCAATTTCGATGTCCGCCAGGAAAAAGAGGACGAACTCGAAACGATCGAATCGGTCAAGAAAGGGGTTGAGTTTAAGGGGACGAACCTTTGGGTTCTGATTTTTGCGACTTTTGTCGCGTCGTTGGGGCTAAATACCAATTCGACGGCTGTGATTATCGGTGCGATGTTGATCTCGCCGCTGATGGGTCCTATCATGGGGTTCGGCTTGGGGTTGGGTATCTCCGACTTCGAGCTGATCAAACGTTCTTTCCGCAATTTCGCCACGGCGACGGTGTTCAGTGTCATCACTTCGACGCTCTTTTTCCTAATCTCGCCGATCAGCGAGGCGCAGAGCGAGTTGCTGGCCCGCACGCAACCGACCGTCTATGACGTGCTGATCGCTTTCTTCGGCGGTCTGGCCGGGATCGTGGCCAGTTCGACCAAGAGCAAAGGGAATGTCATTCCCGGCGTGGCGATCGCCACGGCTTTGATGCCGCCGCTTTGTACGGCCGGATTCGGGCTGGCAAGCGGAAACCTGTACTATTTCTTCGGCGCGTTCTATCTCTATTTCATCAATACGGTGTTCATCAGCTTGGCGACCTATCTGGTAGTCCGCTTGTTGAAATATCCGAAGAAAGTTTTTCTCGACAAACAGCGTGAGAAGATCGTGACGCGGTATGTCGGGGTGATCGTCTTCTTCACGATCGTACCGAGCCTTTTCCTGAGTTACAACCTGATCCGGGCCAGCTATTTCAACGACCGCGTGCGGACGTTCGTGGCGGATGAATTGAGTTTCCCGAACACGCAGATATTGAGCAAGACGGTGACAGACACCCATGACAAGAAAGAGGTGAAAGTCGTCCTGATCGGCGAGACCGTTCCGGAAACGGTGATCGCGAATGCCCGTGCCAAGATGTCGAAATACGGACTGAAGCATGTCGACTTAGTCGTACAACAGGGGTTCGGACAGGAAGCTACCGATATCAACGAGCTGAAAAGCCTGTTGATGCAAGACCTGTATAAGAACAACGAAGAGGTCCTCCGGGCGCAAGCCCTGCAGATCGACTCGCTGAAGCGCGACCTGAACCGATATCAAAGCCATTATCATCTTTCCTCCGAACTGATGCCGGAGATGAAAGTCCTTTTCCCTCAGATCCAAGAAGTCTCCTGTGCACATACTTGCCTAATGGATATGGATAGCGCACGTCCTGATTCCGTTTTGTTGGTTTACCTGAAGAGCCGGGGAAAAATACAGGAGGCGGAACGGGAAAAGATCCGGAAATGGCTTGCCGCGCGCGTAGAGCAAAAGAAAATAAAACTAATTATTGAATAACAAACTAAGAATGAATTGTATGAAGAAGTTGTGGGCAGTGTTGCTGCTTCTCGTTGCTTCAGGCCAAGTGTTTGCCGATGAGGGCATGTGGGTGCTGAAAGAGTTGAACAAACAAAACCTGGCGAGGATGAAGGAGTTGGGATTTACTCCGTCTTACGAACAGTTGTATAATGAGACCGACCCTTGTGTGGCCAATGCCGTTGTGATCTTCGGAGGAGGTTGTACCGGTATTACCGTTTCAAACGAAGGGTTGATCTTCACCAACCACCATTGCGGTTTCGGTTCGATCCAGCAGCTGAGCAGTGTGGAACACGATTACCTGAAAGACGGTTTCGTTTCCCAGAGTAAGGAAGAAGAGTTGCCGGTTCCGGGCCTGACAGTCCGTTACCTGCGCGAAACGGTGGATGTGAGCGACCGTATCAACTCACAGATCGCCTCGATCCAGGAAGAGCATCTGCGCTTGGCGGCAGCCGATTCAATCGGGCAGGCGCTGGCCGATTCTGTGGGAAACACGGAGTTCCAGTCGGCCGATGTTGTACCTTTCTATAATAACAACAAATATTTCCTGATCGTCTATGATGTCTTCAACGACGTCCGCATGGTGTTCGCTCCGCCCAGCTCGATCGGCAAGTTCGGAGGCGATACGGACAACTGGATGTGGCCGCGCCATACGGGAGACTTCTCCGTGTTCCGCGTATATGCCGGAGCCGACAACAAGCCGGCAGCCTACAGCAAGGACAACAAACCGTATCAGCCGAAATACGTAGCCGAAGTTTCTTTGCAGGGTTATCAGGACAAGGACTACGCGATGACGATCGGTTTCCCCGGCAGCACGGACCGCTATCTTTGCTCATGGGGCGTACAGCAACGTATCGAGGATAGCAACAAACCGCGTATCGAAGTGCGCGGCATCAAACAGGAAATCTGGAAAGAAGCGATGCTGAAGAGCGACGAAGTACGTATCAAATACGCATCCAAGTATGCCGGCAGCTCCAACTACTGGAAAAACTCGATCGGTATGAACAAAGGGCTTGCCAACCTGAAAGTGATCGACCGCAAGCGGGAAGAGGAAGCCGCTTTTGCCGCCTGGGTAGCACAGGATGCAAAGCGTAAAGAGGTGTATGGCGATGTGCTGAACCTGCTGGAAAAAGGATATACGACTTCCGGTGAATACAAGAAAATCTCCACCTACCTGGGCGAAGCTTTCTTAGGCGGTGCCGAAATCGTGAAACTGGCCCGCATGATCCAAAGCGTGGATGTGAAAGGTGCGACTCCGGAAGAGATCGACCTGATCCTCGAAGGCGGTATCAAAGGCTTCTTCAAAGACTACGACGCAAGCCTCGACCAGAAGGTGCTGGCTGCCATGATGAAGATCGTGAAGGAACGGGTTCCGGCCGGGAATCTTCCGGATATCTACAAGAAGGTGGACAAGAAATACAAAGGCGACTATGAGAAATATGCCGCCGATGTCTTCAAGAAGACCTCTATCCTGTCTTACGACCAGGTTGCCGCCATGCTGAAAGACCCGAAGAAATATGCGAAACTGAAGAAAGACCCGGCTGCCGAATTGAGCCTCTCCGTCCTGATCTCCCTCTTCGAACTGCAGCAGCTCACAGGTGATTCCTATTACGATATCGCCAAAGGCGAACGCCTCTATTTCGCCGGCTTGAAAGAGATGTATCCGGACAAGGCGCTCGCTTCGGATGCCAACTTCACGATGCGTGTGAGCTACGGCTCCATCGGCGGTTACCGTCCGTACGATGCGGCGTGGTACAACTACTATACGACCGAGAAAGGCATCTTCGAAAAGGAAAACCCCGAAAGCGACGAGTTCTGGGTTCAACCGGAGATCCTCGACCTGATCCGCAGCAAAGACTTCGGACCGTATGCCAACCCGGACGGACAGTTGCAGCTTTGCTTCCTTTCCAACAACGACATCACCGGCGGAAATTCCGGCAGCCCTGTGTTCGACAAGAACGCCCGTCTGATCGGCCTCGCTTTCGACGGCAACTGGGAAGCCATGAGCGGCGACATCGCCTTCGAACCGGAATTGCAGCGCACAATCAGCGTCGATATCCGCTACGTGCTGTTTATGATCGACAAGTGGGGAAAATGCCCGCGTTTGATTAATGAATTGAAATTGGTGAAATAATTCGGGACGAACGGATTCGGATCATCAAGCAGAGCAGTGTGTCAGAAGGTACCGCAGGTGTCTTCTGACACACTATTTTGTATATAGCGTTTTCGCAGATTTGTTTCTCTTGGGATAAAAGGTTATCTTTGTATCACAATATGGGTAGTATTATGAGTATAGATGCAAATAATAACAATCTGTTATCTGTATTGGATGGTTATACGCTTGATAATTCTGATGACATAACACGACTGGTAGCGGAGGAATTCCGGAAGCGTCGTGTGGAGAAGAATATCACCCGGAAGCGTATATCCGAGCTATCAGGCGTGCCTTTGTCTACCGTCGCCCGCTTTGAGCAAAAAGGGCTGATTGCGTTCGAATCGCTAGTCAAGTTGGCAATGGCTTTGGGATATACCTCCGAAATAAAGCATCTGTTCGCAGCATCCAAGTTCGACACGATGGAAGAACTCGATCTGATTCGACAAAAAAGCGGCGACAAAAGAGCATACGTTAAAAATAAGAACAAATGAAAAAGACCGGCAAATTGAAAGTTATGTTTCGTGGACGTACAGTCGGCTTTTTGTCACTTACGCTCGACAATCGCTTGAATGTCTTTGAATATGACAAGTCGTGGATTGCTGACGGGTTCAGTATCTCACCGCTTGAACTACCGTTAAAGCCAGGTATTTTTGTTGCCAAACCACAACCGTTTTATGGCAATTTCGGTGTTTTTGAAGACAGCCTTCCGGACGGGTACGGGCGTTACCTTCTTCACAAAACCTTGTTGCGTAAAGGTATAAACGATTCAGACTTGTCGTCCCTGGACCGTCTCGCCATAGTAGGCGGCAACGGTATGGGAGCACTCACTTACTCTCCATCCATCCATCTTGACCAAGAAGAACCTATAACCGATTTTGACAGACTCCAGGAAATTGCGCTTGAAGTTTTGAAAGAACAACAAGACACCGATGCCGGCTTTTTGCTGTATAATAGCGGAAACAGTGGAGGAGCAAGGCCCAAAGCCGTGTATTCAGATACCGAAGGACATTGGATGATCAAGTTTCGCCACATCTACGATCCGGCTGATATAGGTGTACAGGAATACTATTATAATGAAACAGCCCGAAAGTGCGGGATTGCCGTGCCTGACTTTCGGCTCGTCAAGGGGCGATATTTCGCATCAAGAAGGTTCGACATCGACAGTGACGGCAATCGCCTCCATACTGCAACGGCCGGTGGATTGTTATGCTTATCGCTTCACGAACCATTCCTGGATTATTCCAATCTACTTGCGCTGACCGGATACATAACTCAGAGCCGCCATGATGTGGAGCAAATGTATCGCCGGATGCTATTCAATTATCTTACCGACAACAAGGATGACCATTGTAAGAACTTCAGCTTTTACGTCGTCAAAGATAGCGATGCCGGCGTGTGGCGATGGAGGCTTGCCCCGGCTTATGACCTCACCCTTTGCACGGAGGGATATAACGGCGAACACGCAACTTCCGTCAACGGTACGGGGCATCCGTGCCTGACAGACTTTATCGCTGTCGGCACCAAAATCAAATTATCTGAAAACAGATGCAATGAGATTATCGAAGAGGTCTGTTCCGGCTGCGCGGAACTGACCCGTTATGACATCCGAAAGTGAGTCTTGCCGTCGAATGTAAACATCCGTCACTTCTCGACCGGTACATGCAAGACCGCTTTCCCGTTTGTCCAGATACACGGACCTTATTTAAAATCGGCATGAACTTCGATAATGATGCGTAAACATGGTTGAGTGAAAAATCAACCCTGAATTCCCCTGTTTCATTAATAAACGAAACCAAACATCCATAACGGGATTTCGTTCCGATAGGCATATTCGATGTCATCCTTTACGATATATCCTTCGGCTGCCTTTTTTATTTGCGCCTGCTTTTTGTTTCGTCCGCCGACTTCGAACGTGCACCCGTCAATTTCAAAATCGCTGACCGGCGATGCGGTGATGAAATGTCCTACACGCATCCAGGCAAAGAAAACGGTTTCCCGGACATTACCAATGTCCGGAGTTGTGTCGGATAGCAAATAAGCGATATCGGTATTGTTAAGATAGATTTTGTCGATCTTTTCCAATACTTTCATGCCGCTTGCTTTTTCTCGAAGCAGGTTGATAAGTCCAGCTTTTTCCAAGTAGAGCAGATAGTCGGGTAGTGCGTTCCGGCTGATTTCCAGGTCGCGTTCCAATCGGGTGTAATTGGGTTTAAATGGAACGCTTTGGGCCAGTGCATACAGTAACTTTTTCAACTTGAAAGCCGATGCTACATTCATTTCGGCAAATTGGGGAATATCTGTTTCTACCATCAGTTTCACGACACTGCTTAATCGCATGCGGTATTCTGTCTCTTGGGAAAAAGGGTAATAACCCGCTTGCAGATAGTTTTTGAACAGTTTAAGCGGACGTTCTTTTTCGTATGGGAACTGCACTTTCCCGGCAATTATGTCGGATAACGAATAGGCCGACAACTGCCATCCTTGGGTGAGATTGATGTATTCTCGGAAAGAGAGGCCGGGTAGGTTGTATTCGACTTTTCTTCGGCTCAAATCAGCACCGCCTTTTTCTAAATCCAGGATAGACGAGCCTGTGTAAACGATACGAAGCCCGGGTATTTGGTCATAGATGTTTTTGATTTCGGTAGACCATCCTTTGTATTTGTGTATTTCATCTATGAAAAGTTTCTTCCCTCCTTGTGTATAGAACTGATAGGCTAAAATCGAAAAGCCGATGACGGGTGAAATAGAAGTCATCAGCAGTTACATAAAGCACCTCTTCCGGATTTTCGTACTTTTTGATGTGTTGGAGTAATAACGTTGTTTTGCCGACCCCTCTTGAACCAACAATAGCTATCAATCTGCTTTCCCCAACAATTTGGTCATGCAGGAAACGGATGAAATCGGTAGATGTCAGTTCCAGTTGAAGACGGAAATTTCTGTATAAGTTTTGCATTTAGTGATCATTTAGGCTATTATAACGACAAATATAGCGAAATTGCATGGCAGACCGTGCAGTTTTCACTAAAAATTGCATGATAAACCGTGCAATTATGCTATAATCTTTGAGAGAATAACAACGTTTTAAAAGAATCGTATGTTTTTTTACGATACAGCCTCGCTTTTTCCCTTTTATATATTATGCAATGCAAACATAATGGTTCCGCAACATAATACACATTCTCCTTTAGTAATGATTCCAGTGTAACAGAAAAACTTGTTATGATAAACCGTAATGGTACAACCGGAAATTTTTTCCGTACTGTTGATGACGTAGGATATGTCTTTGGGACAAAGGCAATCCGCCATTCCTGGCTCTGAAGATTCGTATATGATAAAACCGTCCTTGTCTTCTGCGATTTCAATCTTGCAGGCATCCACATCACAAGCCAGCAATAAGTTCTTATGCACGAATCGATAGGAATAGTCATTGATCTTTTCAAATCTGAATTCTTCTTCCGGATACGAGCTGTCCGATTTCAATGTGTGGGAACAACTGCCGACTTGTAATTTAGAAACGCTCATCTTTCC
Source organism: Parabacteroides sp. (assembly GCA_017937385.1). Classification (GTDB taxonomy): domain Bacteria; phylum Bacteroidota; class Bacteroidia; order Bacteroidales; family Tannerellaceae; genus Parabacteroides. Next base: position 34,878 of record JAGBDR010000016.1, on the reverse strand, counting down.
GCTTTCTGCCTCTTTACAAGAGTTTGTGCCGATCCAAACAACCAACAGGAAAAGCGGTAACAACCATTGGGTTCGCAATTTTATTTTCATCTCCATTTTCATTTTTTAAGTTATAATATAAATCGTTTCACAATTATTTCTTTCTGATGGAAGTAATCGATACAGAATAAACAGAAGCACCCGTTGTCAGTTGATTGGCACCATATACCGTACCGGAGAAAAGGACGGGAATCCCTTTTGACGTATCAGCTGCAAGATCTTCTAAAAAGGCATCCATGATCGGGCTCTTATTCAGTAGATAAGCAACCGGTTCCTTATCCGAAGGTGATTTCTGATATTGAAAATATCCGGCATAGGAGGAACCGGTTTCACCGGAATGATATAAATAGACAGAATTGCTCTTGTCTACAGTTTCCGGAATATCCCCTACATACAAAACGGTTTCAAAATTATTGAATGTACTTCCAATGATATTTTCATTCCAGTCAATAGGATCGTCATTGCAAGCCATGTTACCGACCAATAGAAAAAATAGTAACAGCCCTTTGATTGGTAATTTTATTTTCATGTCTCTTTTTGTTTTGTTACTTTCTTATGTGTTATTTTATATTCGTTATTCTAAAAGAATAGTATTGAGTGTCAAATGTTAGACCCTCGTCTTTTATGATATTACCAGATAATTTGATTTGAAGTCCGTTTTCCGATATCTGTTTCTCATTTAGGAAATGGTCCATAATCCCATCTTCATCAATGAGTTTGTATTTATGCCCATCCGTATAGAGTGTGACAAAAGGTATGGAATATCGGAAATACCCGAATTCTTTATTTCCGAATTCATCTATTATTGGGTTTGTTTTATCTGGATAATACAGGTATACCGGATTATTTTTATCTACCGTCTCCGGTATGGTTCCGACATACAGGATTGTCTTAAATTCTTTGAAAACGGAATCTTCGATACCATCTCTCCAGTCAACCTCATCGTTACTGCATCCTCCAACGCCGACCCATACGATCATTAGCAACAGGGCAGGTAACAGCCATTTGATTTGTAACCAGGTTTTCATCTCTCTTTTATTTCATGAAATGTAATTCCATTTCCATTAACAATTCATATTTAAACTCGTCTAATATCAGTGGATAATAATCTGCCCCTTTCGGCATTTGCTTTACTGTCCCGGAAAAAACGAACGGATTTCCATAAATAGGAAAATCATCCGGTAATCTTGTCGGATACAGCAAAGATCCAAAATATGTAATAAACAAAGAATCATTCCGATTAAATAATTTAAATATATTGCCCGAATTCGACTGACATTCAATATCTGTCAATACACTTACGGTTCGTAAATCATCAAACTGATGGTCATTCATATTCAATTTTATCACATTATATAAAGGCTGTTCTTCCATAGGACTTTCATCATCATTGCAAGCACCATTGCCGAACAATACAATCATCAGAACAGGCAACAGCCATTTGATTTGTAACTGTGTTTTCATCTCTCTTTTTGTTTTTTAGCTGGAAGCGGAAAGTTTGGAAAGCCTTTCCGCTTCCTATTATTTTATCAGTTAATGGGAAATAATGACTTTATGGACTTCCGGTTCGGTGGAACCTGCGCGAATGATATGCAAGAAATAGTTACCCTCCGGTAATCCGGAAACATCAATAGATACTTGACGCTCTGTAACACGCAAGTTACGAACAAGATTCCCTTGGAAGTTGAACAAACGTAATTCGTATGAACTTGACAACACTTTTTGTTGGGAAGAAATTGTTGCTGCGTTTTCTGTTTCCTGTGGTTCCGCGATATCAATATGTAGCGTGTTATCAACAGGATTTGGATATACGGCAGATCGATAACCGCCAATGGTTGTTGTCGCAATCAAATGAGCACATTGGGTAACGATACGGCATTCCACGTTGTAGCTTCCTTTCGGTATCGACCAATAATCACCGGCAGGACCTGTCGTAGAACTTTGAGAGGAACCGCCACTTCCTATAGGAGTCGCATTCCAAATAAACTGACGGATACCATAAATATTGGGTGTATGGATAGTCAGATAAATATAACGGTCGTCCGATGTATAGGAAAGATACGGATTGCCAGATTTGGATGCAATTTCAAGATTTTTACCAAATTCAACAGTTGTTCCATTTATATTCACGACAGCCTTTATATGTGCATATCCGGGAGTGGTTCCTTTCGCATAACAACTTGTTCCAGTATTACCACCGGTCAAACTGACTCCACCGGAACAAGTCCATGTCACTGTCGCATTAGCTGGAACATTGGAAACAGAATAAGTGAACGGACCATCGCCCGGACATAACATGTCTGGACCGGAAAGACTCATGTTTAATGCTTTTAAAACAGCAGCTTTTGCGTCAACCAGTCCATACCCCATTTCATTATTCCAAGTTCCGTTCGGACGGTTGGAATTATAAGAATAGTTATAATTTCCGACTTTTTGTGCCGTACTCTCTATTATTCTACGTACTTCTTGAGCAGAAAGATCCGGATTCACGGAAAGGACGAGAGCGGCGACACCAGCAACTTGAGGTGCAGAAAAAGAGGTCCCATCTTTACTTATATAAGAATTTGTTGATGTTGAATATATTTGTACACCAGGAGCTACACAATCTAATTCTGTCCCATAAAATGAAAAAGAAGCTCGAGCATTACTCATATCAGTTGCTCCTACTGCTATAACATTAGCATATTTGGCCGGATAACGTATATTTGTATTTCCACTATAATCCTCATTTCCAGATGCAGCAACTAAGATAACACCCTTATCTACAGCATAATTAACAGCTTCTTGGATTGCGGTTTGCGAATTTATAGAGCCAAAACTCATATTGATAACTTTAGCTCCATTATCTACAGCATAAATAATGGCATCATCAATAAGTGATCCATCAACACATTCATTACCATATTCATCCGTATATCCTATATTTATTCCCATTATTTTTACTCCTCCTGTAGAATTACCACCTGCAATACCTGCTATTCCCATTCCATTGTTTGTCTTAGCAGCAATAATACCACTAACCATTGTTCCATGATAATGATTTGCCCTTGTATCATTACTAGAAGACACAAAATTCCATCCTTTCCAATCATCAGTATATCCGTTACTATCATCATCAATGTGATTACCTGTAGTTGGGCTATTTACATTACTCCATGTATCTTCATTTGGATTTAGCCAGACATTTTGGTAAAGATTATTTCCTAATCCTAAGTCTTCATGACTCCACCAAATTCCATAGTCAATCACAGCAACAGTAATATTAGGACTTCCTAACGTTACATTCCAAGCATCGTAAGCATGAATTGTATTTAAATACCATTGTGAAGATAAATAAGCATCATTAGGAGTAATATATAATTCCATCTTACTATTTAACTCTATGTTTTCAATCTGTGGATACTTTAAATGTAATTCATTGTAATAATCCATAATATCAATACCATCAGGGACTTCTATATCAACATAACCTAATTTGTTCTTGCGAAGAATTTTTCCCGGTATGTCAATTATAGGATTTGTTACTTTTAAAGTAATAACTTTATCCATTACTTTTTCTTCTCCATTTCCCTCTTTATAAAACCAATGGGAATTTTTCTTTACATAACTTTTATTTCCAATTCGTCTGTGATTCATATTTTGGGAAGAAATTGGAATACAAAACAGTAATAGGGTAATTATAAATATTGAATTTTTCATTTGTTTTAATTATTTAAGTTCTCTGATTTTTTCCACTAATACAACTCTTGGGCAATCTAAATCCACCGCATTTATATAATGACCGTAAACGGCTACACACTTATTGACATAAATATCAATTTCACCTGATCGATAGTTGACATTGTCCAATGAAACGACTTGATGCGTCTTTCCCATATCTAAAATATGTGTATAATCCATACAAATACTTGGTCCGGCCTCAAGAAGTAGCCCTTTCCCCTCAAATTCATACGTTTCATCGTTACTGCATCCTCCAACGCCGATCCATACGATCATTAGCAACAGGGCAGGTAACAGCCATTTGATTGGTAATCGTGTTTTCATCTCTTTTTGATTTTGAAGTGATTTATAAAATAGTAAAGTAAGAAATGGCAGACCGTTTTTTTCCTCCTCTCTTTTTAGGCCTACTTTTAAGGGGTGATACGATTTTACAAAACTAACTAAATAAGATTGGAATACGAAACTTTTAAGAAGATATTTTAAGGCGATCATATCAAAATCGCCTTTTTCCAGACTTCATCCGATTGTTTACGGGATACAAAATTGACAATATCCCCCTCTTTATAGCCTAATATGGAATAAAGAACTGGTTTGCAGTCGTATATAAGAACATGATGTTTGTTAAAAAATATTACCCTACCGTGTGATTTGAATTAGATGGGGTAGAAAATCGAATTAAACGGGATAGTAGTTTCAATTTGGACCAATGGCTTTTTTGAGAATTTGACAATAAGGGTAAGAAATTTTTGGAAGGGAATTGCCTCTGAACCATTTTTTTTGTGCGATTACCCAGGATATTTTATCCGAAAAACAAAAACGTTTTCCAAATTCATTATTTTTGTATATGATAAACAAAAGACATATCATGAAAACATTTCATTCGTTGATTATTAGCGCCGGGCTTTGGGCTTCCGTTTCTCCGGTGTCGGCTGCCGGCGAAGAGGAAGCGGCAGATGAACGTCCGAATATCCTCTTCATTCTTTCGGATGACCACACGTCGCAGGCGTGGGGAATCTATGGCGGAATCTTGGGCGAGTATGTGAAAAACAAAAATATCCGTCGTCTGGCAACTGAAGGGTGCGTGCTCGACAACTGTTTCTGCACGAACTCGATCTCCGTGCCCAGCCGTGCCACGATCCTGACGGGAGCTTACAGCCATCATAACGGGGTCTACACGCTTGAAGACGGGCTTGACCCGATGACGGACAACATTGCCAAACAGATGCAACAGGGCGGCTACCAGACCGCATTGATCGGCAAGTGGCACCTGAAGAAACAACCTTCCGGCTTCGATTACTTCTGTGTTTTCCACGACCAAGGGGAATATTGGGACCCGCTGTTCAAGACCGCCGAAGGCTGGGTAGACGATGACCAGGGCAAGAGCGGCAAGGTGGAAAAAGGTTTCTCGACCGACTTGGTGACAGACAAGACGATCCGGTGGATCCGCTCACGCGAGAAAGACAAGCCCTTTATGATGTGCTGCCACTTCAAAGCGACGCACGAACCATGGGATTTTCCCGAACGGTTGCGGCATCTTTATGACGGCGTCACCTTTCCCGAACCGGCTAATATGATGGAGTTCGGGCCGGAAGCGTCCGGACGCACATTCCCCGGACAGCCACTGGAAGACATGGCACGCCGTTGGGGGATCGCCTCGAAAGACCCGGACTCGTGGTGGTGCAAATATCCTGAGCTGCCTTTCTCCATAGAAGGGATGGGCAAGGAAGAGGCACGCCGGAAAATCTACCAGAAGCTGGTGCGCGACTACCTGCGTTGCGGAGCGGCCATCGACGACAATATCGGCCGTCTGCTGCGTTTCCTCGACGAGGAGGGGTTGTCGAAGAATACGATCGTGGTGTATGTTTCCGACCAGGGATATTTCCTTGGCGAACACGGTATGTTTGACAAACGCATGATGTACGAGGAACCCTTGCACATGCCTTTCGTCATCCGCTACCCGAAGGAGATCCCTGCCGGGACACGCAATTCCGACATCATCCTCAATACCGACTTTGCCGCTACGCTGGCCGACTATGCCGGTGTAAATGCCCCGTCTTGCAGCGAAGGACGCAGTTTCCGTGACAACCTGAAAGGCGAGACGCCACGCGACTGGCGGCAGTCCATGTACTACCGCTATTGGACGCACCACAAGATACGTCCGGCCCATATCGGCATCCGCAACCATCGCTATAAACTGATGTTTCTCTATGGTGACCCGCTGAATGCAACGGGGTCGGATCAGACGCCTGTCACTCCGTCGTGGGAGTTTTACGACTTGCTTGCCGATCCGCATGAAGACCATAACGCCTACGGCTCTCCTGCCTATGCTGGTGAAATCGAGAAGATGAAACGCGAGCTGCTGAGGCTCCGGCGTGAGGTCGGCGATACCGACGCGGCGACACCACGGATGCAGGAGATATTGGACAACTATTACTGGTAAGAGGCGAAAATGGGGGCGAGACCGGAAGATTGTCCATGCTTATCGGTCTTTTGTCCATTTCCTTTTTCAGGGAAAAGAGCTTCCTTTGCCTCCCTATCTTAATTTGTAATGATCATGATGAAACATCTTTGCTATTGCGCCACTGTCGCGCTACTGTCATGGACCGCCTGTACGGAAGCTCCCGGCGAAAAGGCCGAACCCGAATGGAAAGAACAGGCTTCCGGGGTATGGCAGATTTCGGTCGGTAAACCCGAAAAGTTGAATTTGCTGAGTGAACTTGGCTTGCATCCGAAATGGGATGCCATCAATGCGATGCCGAAGGCCGATCTGCCTGTCGATCGCGACGAGATCCGCTTCGAGGAGGTGGACGGCAAGACCTATATCCGTTTCCCGCTCGACAAGGGAGAGAAGATCTTCGGGTTAGGGTTGAACTTCAAGACGGTCGAACAGCGCGGGCGCATCCTCGAACTGCATGTCGACCATTATGGAGGCCGCGACAACGGACGGACACATGCGCCGGTTCCTTTCTTCGTCTCCAGCAAAGGCTACGGGGCCTTTATCAATTCCGCCCGCTATCTGAAAGCCTATGTCGGGACAGGAGTCCGCAAGGATACGAAGAACCCGCCGGAGGTGCAGGACCGTAATACCAATCCCGGCTGGAGCGCACAGCCCTATTCCGATAACCTGGAGTTTCTGGTGCCTGCCGAAGGGGTGGAGGTCGTGCTCTTCGCCGGACAGGACATGCAGGATGTCGTGCGCCGTTTCAACCTCTTCAACGGAGGGGGCGTGTTGCCACCGAAATGGGGGTTAGGTTTCTGGCATCGTGTCCCAACCCTTTTCACCGACCGGCAGGTACAGGACGAAATCGCCGAGTTCCGGAAACGGGGATTCCCGTTGACCGTGATCGGTTTGGAGCCGGGATGGATGAGCCGGGCTTATCCTTGTACGTATGAATGGGACGCGACCCGTTTCCCGGAACCCGGAAAATTCGTGGACAACCTTTTGCAGCAACATATCCGCACGAACCTCTGGTTCAATCCCGGTGTCTCTCCGGAATGTGAAGTGCGGGATGCCGTCGAGCCTTACACGGCCTCCCATACGGAATGGAACGGCCTGGTTCCGGATTACCGGATGCCTGAAGCACGCCGGATCATGCTGGACCATTTCAAGAAACACCAGTTGGACTTGGGTGTCAGCGGGTATAAGATGGACGAGAACGACGGCTACGACAACTGGCTGTGGCCCGATGTCGCCACTTTCCCTTCCGGTACGCCGGCGGAACAGATGCGGCAGATCTACGGTTCCCTCATGCAGCGCATGACGACAGACCTCTATCACGAGAAGAACCAACGCACCTACGGGCTTGTGCGTGCCGGAAATGCCGGAACCTCCTCTTTCCCGTATGTGATCTATAACGATTACTATAACCACCGCGACTTTATTACGGCACTGATCAACAGCTCGTTCATCGGTGTGCTGTGGACACCTGAGGTCCGGGCTTCCAAGACTTCCGAGGAATGGTTGCGCCGTATGCAGACCGTTTGTTTCTCTCCGATCGCCATGCTGGACGCGTGGGCAGACGGAACAAAGCCGTGGTCTTTCCCCGATGTGGAGAAACAGGTGAACGAAATCTCCCTGCTCCGTATGCGCCTGATCCCGTATCTGTATACCGCCTTTGCCAATTATGCTTTCGAGGGGACGCCTCCCATGCGTGCCATGAACCTCGAACCGGGCTATACTGCCGGCGAACAAATCGAGAAGGGTAAGTTGGACGGGACAGAAAACCCCTATGCGATGGCTGTCAAACGGGAGGTCAAGGACCAGTTCATGGTTGGCGAAAACCTGTTGGTCGCTCCTCTCTTTACCGGCGAAACTGAACGGAAAGTAGTGCTTCCGCAAGGCAAATGGTATGATTTCTATACCGGAAAACTGGCAGGCGAAGGCGAAGTCATTACCGTTTCACCCGGCCTCGACCGCATCCCAGTCTTTGTCAAAGATGGCGGGATCGTTCCGCTCTGTCCGCCTGTCACGGAACTGGACGGCACGAAACTGCCGCTTGAAATCCGCCAATACGGTTCCAAGCCCGGTACGTTCCGTTTGTATGACGACGACGGAGAAACCTATAATTACGAGAAAGGCGAATATACGTATCTGACCCTCACGGTCGATGTCGCTCCGGACGGTAGCAAGCAGGGAAAAGTCTCTGTTCCCGAAGGCCGTCAAGTCTGGTCGTATAACGGGGAATATACGTTCCGCTATATGACGGAATAGTTATCCTTTCTTCATTTTCTTATACTCCCGTGGCGGCATCCCCATGATTTTGCTGAAAAGGCGGGAGAAGTAATAGGTATCTTCGATACCGATCTTATAGCAGACCTGATTCACCTTCATGTCCGTAAAGTCAAGAAGCTGGCAGGCCTGCTGTATTTTCAACTGGTTGAAGTAGGTCAGTGGCGCATAACCGGTCCGCTGGCTGAACAGGACGGAGAAATGGGACGGAGAATAGCCCGTGTGCACAGCGATCTCCTGCAACGTCAGTTTTTTCTCGATGTTTTCTTTCATAAAGTGGATGGCTGCCGTCACGATATCGTGTTTTTTCGACTCGTGGCGGGCGGCGTCCCGGTATTGCTGGAGGTAACGCAAGGTACCGAGATAGTGATAAAAGATGGAGCAGGCGTAGAGCAGGTTTTCATGGCTGTACCCCATTTCGAGTGTCCGCAGTATCTCTTCGAACAGATCGATCCGGTTGCTGATGCGCGAGTACATCCCCGGTTTGATCTCGATCGGGCGTGTGCATTGCCGGGCGAAATGAGGAGCCAACTTTCCTTTGAAATGGATCCAGTAGATGGTCCACGGATCTTCCTCGTTGGCTCCGTAAGCGTGCGGTTTCCCGGCCGGCAGGATGAAATATTGGTTGGCGGTCACCTGGAAATCCTGTTCTTCCGTCCGGTACCAACCCGAACCTTCCGTACAATAAATAAAGACAAACTGAGGGATCAGCTCCAGCCGTTCCCGGAAATGATGCCGGGCTTTCGGGTAATAGCCGATGTCGGTAATGTGTAAAATGGAGGAAATCGGATCTTCTTCCATTTCACGGATGATGGACTGTGGAAGGACCAATGCCCGTTCGCCGTTGAAACCGTCTTTTCTTCTGATCATGGCAAATAAATTCAAGTCTTTTGCAAACTTACGATTAAAATCGGAAGATCGTCCATCTTTATCGACTTTTTATCTATTTATTCTTCTTTGAAAAGATATTTACTTTGCATCTGTATCTTAATCATTCAGTATCATGAAACAAACAACAGGTTATTTATGGTTGATCTGCCTCGTTTCGGCGATGGGCGGATTACTCTTCGGATATGACTGGGTCGTAATCGGAGGAGCGAAAATCTTTTATGAGCCCTTTTTCAATTTGGAAGGTTCGGCGGCCCTCCGCGGCTGGGCGATGAGCAGCGCGTTGATCGGCTGTTTGGTAGGCGCTTTGCTTTCGGGAGCCTGGAGCGACCGCTACGGGCGGAAGAAAATGTTGGTTGCCGCCTCTTTCCTTTTTGTCGCTTCAGCGGTCGGAACCGGAGCGGTGGACCGTTTCTTCTGGTTTGTCGTCTATCGTATTATCGGGGGATTCGGCATCGGTATCGCTTCGAATGTCTCCCCGGTTTATATCGCGGAAGTTTCCCCGGCCTCCGTCCGTGGCAAATTCGTTTCGCTCAATCAGTTGACCATCGTGTTGGGGATTTTGATGGCCCAGTTGGCGAACTGGCGGATCGGCGAATATTTTACGGCCGGTAGTGAAACGCTGGGGGCGGAAAGCATCAAGTGGGCCTGGCGTTGGATGTTTTGGGGCGAACTGGTTCCGGCCGGACTGTTCTTTATCCTCTCCTTTGTGATTCCCGAAAGCCCCCGCTGGTTGGCTATGGCAGGACGGCCAGACGAGGCAGGCAGGATACTCGCGCGTGTCGGTGGGGATGAATATGCCCGGCAGACGCTTGCCGAACTGGGACAGTTGAACGAAGACAAGAAAGAAAAGGCGGATTGGAGTGCGTTGCTGCAACCCGGTGTGCGCCGTGTGTTGGTGATCGGGACCGTACTGGCGGTTTTCCAACAATGGTGCGGGATCAATGTGATCTTCAATTATGCGCAAGAAATCTTTTCGGCGGCCGGCTATGCCGTGTCTGATGTCCTGATGAATATCGTGGTGACGGGTGTGACGAACGTGATCTTTACGTTTGTCGCGATCTATACGGTCGACAAGTGGGGGCGACGCACACTGATGTTTGTCGGCTCGGCAGGCTTGGCGGTGATCTACGTTATATTGGGAACCTGCTATTTCTTAGGGGTAAGCGGGTGGCCGATGTTGCTCTTGGTGGTCGCGGCGATCGCCTGCTATGCGATGTCGTTGGCACCGGTGGTCTGGGTGGTGCTTTCCGAAATCTTCCCCGTCCGCATACGTGGAATGGCGATGGCGCTCTCCACCTTTTTCCTTTGGGTGGCTTGCTTCGTACTCACGTATACTTTCCCCATCCTGAACGAGGCGGTCGGTACATCGGGCACGTTCTGGCTGTATGGCGGAATTTGCTTGGCCGGTTTCCTCTTCATACGGGCGAAGCTGCCGGAGACGAAAGGAAAGACCTTGGAAGAGCTGGAAAAAGAATTAACGAAATAATTTGAGAATATGGCAGAGAATGTAAAAGTTTGGGAAGAAGACATCCTTCTTCCGACCTATAGTATCGGTAAACCGGAAAAAAATCCGATGTTCCTGGAAAAACGGGTGTATCAGGGAAGCAGCGGAGTCGTGTATCCTTATCCTGTAATCGAGAAGATCGAGGATACCTGTGAAGACAAACCTTATCATGCCGTTTATTTGGAAAACGAATATATAAAGGTGATGATCCTGCCGGAACTCGGCGGACGGGTGCAGATGGCCTACGACAAGATCAAGCAGCGCCATTTCATCTATTACAATCATGTGATCAAACCGGCACTGGTCGGCTTGACCGGTCCCTGGATCTCCGGTGGTATCGAGTTCAACTGGCCGCAGCACCATCGTCCGAGCACGTTCCTTCCGGTAGACTACTCGATCGAGAAAAAGCCGGACGGCAGTGCGGTCGTGTGGGTGAGCGAAAGGGAGCGGATGTTCCATCAGAAAGGGATGGCAGGGTTCACATTGCGCCCGGGCCGGGCCGTACTGGAAATACAGGGCAAGGTGTATAATCCGACTCCGGTCCCGCAGACGTTCCTTTGGTGGGCGAATCCGGCGGTCGCCGTGAACGAACAATACCAGTCGGTCTTCCCCGGCGATGTGAACGCCGTGTTCGACCATGGCAAACGGGATGTCTCGCGCTATCCGATTGCGACCGGAACCTATTACAAGATGGACTATTCGGCAGGTGTCGATATCTCCCGCTATAAGAATATCCCGGTTCCCACCTCTTACATGGCGATCCGTTCCAAATACAACTTCGTCGGCGGCTATGAGAATGATACCCGCGCCGGTGTCCTGCACGTTGCCAACCATCATATCTCGCCGGGCAAAAAACAATGGACTTGGGGAAATGGTGATTTCGGGCAGGCCTGGGACCGCAACCTGACGAATGAGGACGGTCCTTATATCGAGCTGATGACCGGAGTCTACACCGACAACCAACCGGATTTCACGTGGTTGCAGCCGTATGAGGAAAAGACATTCACCCAGTATTTCATGCCTTACCGGGAATTGGGAGTCGTCAAGAACGCCTCTTCCGACCTGTTGATGAACATCGAGCCGGAGGGCAACGCTTCTCGGTTGAGGATTTTCGCCACTTCAGCGCAGAAAGACCTGCGGATCGTGGTCACGAAAGAGGGGAAACCGGTCTTGGATGTGACCCGTGAAATCACACCTGAGACGTTGCTTGAAGAGTGGGTCCCGGTCGATAACCTGGCGGGAATTTGTGTTTCCATCCGCAACGCAAAAGGAAAACTCCTGTTGTCCTGGGAACCTGAACCCAATGAGATCAAAGAGGTGCCCGAACCGGCAAAAGCCGCTCTCGCCCCGAAAGAGATCCGGACGACGGAACAGCTCTACCTGACCGGCTTGCATCTGGAGCAATACCGTCATGCCACCTATTCCGCCACCGACTATTACAAAGAGGCGCTCAGCCGTGACCCGGAGGATGTCCGCAACAACAACGCAATGGGATTGTGGCTGATCCGCAAGGGGCAGTTTGCCCAGGCGGAACCCTATTTACGCTGTGCCGTCAAGACCCTGACGGAAAAGAACCCGAACCCGTATGATGGCGAACCGTTGTATAACCTCGGATTGTCACTGAAATATCAAGGCAAGACGGATGAGGCATACGATTATTTCTATAAAGCCTGTTGGAATGCGGCCTGGCAGGATGCCGGATATTATTCGTTGGCCCAGTTGTCCGCTTCGAAAGGTAATTGGGAGGATGCTTTGTATGAGATCGACAAATCCCTGCTCCGTAACTGGCACAACCTGCGTGGCCGCCACCTGAAGGCCGTCATTCTCCGCCATCTCGAACGGGCGGACGAGGCGCTGGCGCTGATCCGGGAATCCTTGCGTATCGACCGTTTCAATTTCGGCTGTAGCTTCGAAGAGTATCTGTTGACAGGCGAAAAGGCGGTCTTGGACGAACTGTTTGTCCGGATGCGTTCGGAAGGGCATAACTACGAGGAGCTGTCGCTCGACTATGCCTCTGCCGGCTGCTGGGAAGAAGCGTTGGCTGTTGCCGAGGCCGCTTATGGAGTCGTGGTTTCGGAACGGACATTGCTACATTATTACAAGAGCTGGTTCCTGTTGTCCTTAGGACGCTGGGAAGAGGCGGAAGCGGCGATCCGCGTGGCCGAGCAACAACCGGCGGACTGTTGTTTCCCGAATGCCCTCGAAGCGATTACGGCTTTACAGGCGGTGATCCGGTTTGCGGGCAGGGCACCGAAAGCCCATTACTATTTGGGTAACCTGTGGTACGACAAACGCCAGTATGCCGAAGCGATAGCCGAATGGGAGAAATCGGCCGAACAGGACGATACGTTCCCGACCGTTCTCCGCAACTTGTCATTGGCCTATTTCAACAAACTGGACCGCCAGGAAGAGGCGGTGGCGCTACTGGAAAAGGCGTTTGCGTTGGATGTACACGATGCCCGTATCTTAATGGAGCTGGACCAGCTGTATAAACGTCTGAACCGTCCGCATGCCGACCGCTTGGCGTTCCTCGATACATACAAGGAAACCGCATTCTTGCGCGATGACCTCTATTTGGAATATGTCACCTTGCTGAACCAGTTGGGACGTTATGAAGAGGCGATCCGCCTGATCGACGCCCGCCGTTTCCATCCTTGGGAAGGGGGAGAGGGGAAAGTGCCCGCCCAGTATCAGTTGGCTCGCGTCGAGTTGGTGAAAGCCTACTTGAAAGCCGGTGAAAATGAAAAGGCATTGGGCTTGATCGAAGACTGTTTCGTCTATCCCCACAATTTGGGTGAAGGCAAACTCTATGGCGCCCAGGAAAACGACTTCAACTACTATAAGGCGTGTGCTTTGCAGGCATTGGGCCGCGAAACCGAAGCGGAAGCCCTGTTCCGGGCCGCCAGCGTCGGGAATAGCCAGCCGACAGCCGCCATGTACTATAACGACCAGAAGCCGGACAAGATTTTTTATCAGGGATTGGCGCTTCGCAAGTTAGGGCGTGAAGAAGAGGCCCGCGGACGCTTTAACCGGCTGATCGACTTTGGCGAAAAGCATTTGTTTGATGTGTTCAAGATGGACTATTTCGCGGTCTCGCTTCCCGATCTCCAGATTTGGGAGGATGATATGGACAAGAAAAACCGCATCCATTGCAACTACCTGATGGGGCTGGGCCATCTCGGTCTCGGCAATCTCGACAAGGCGGAACGTTATTTCCGTATCGCCGCTGAAATGGATAACAACCACCAGGGGGTCCAGATACATCGCCAGATGGTGAATAGTTGTATATAAATTTAAGGATAAACCAATGAACCACTTAAACAGATAGGATATATGAAGCTACGGAATGGTTTTGTCTTGTGTTTGATGTCGGCGGGGATGCTCTTGGGGGCATCGTGCCGGCAGGAACCCTCCGAACTGCCTTTGGCCGGAGAATGGCAATTTGCGTTGGACCCGGAAGATGCCGGAACCGGGCAAGAGTGGCAGAAGAAAGAGTTGGAGGATGTCGTTTGCCTGCCCGGTTCGTTGCAGGAACAAGGGAAAGGCGATGAGGTCGGACCGGATACCCGGTGGACCGGACAGATTGTCGACAGTTCCTGGTACAAGGCTCCCGAATATGCCCGGTATCGGCAACCGGGTAATATGAAGGTCCCTTTCTGGCTGAATCCGGACAAACACTATGTCGGAGTAGCCTGGTACCAGAAGAAAGTACATGTGCCGGCCGGCTGGGAGAACCGTCCGGTCGTGCTCAGCCTCGAACGGACACATTGGGCGACCACCCTCTTTCTGGACGGCAGGAAGGTCGGGGAACAAAACTCCCTGCAAACGCCTCACCGCTATGTCATGGAGGGATTGACGGCCGGCGAACATACGCTTACGTTGCGGGTAGATAATCGCCTGTATGTCGATGTCGGAATGAATGCGCACAGTGTCTCCGATCATACGCAAAGCAACTGGAACGGTATCATCGGCGATATAAGACTGTCGGCCAAACCCTCCTTGTATATCGGGGCTGTGCAAATCTATCCGGATATCCGGAAGAAACAAGCTTTGGTAAAGGTACAGCTGGAGGGAAGCCGCGGGAACGGACCCGCCACGGTCACGATGCAAGCCGAAACATGGGACGGCAAGCCTGTCGGCAACCCGGTCCGTCTTCCGGTAGAGGCCGCCGGGAAATCTCCGATCCATGCGGAAGCCACCGTCGATCTGGGAGAAGAGGCCCGGTTGTGGTCGGAGCATAGCCCGAATGTCTATAAGATGAAAGTTTCACTGAAATCCGCCGATGGCACCGATGTGGCAAGCCGCGATTTCGGCCTACGCGAGTTTAAGGCAAACGGTACGCGCTTCGAAGTCAACGGGCAACCGGTCTTCCTGCGCGGTACGCTTGAATGTTGCATCTTCCCGTTGACCGGATACCCTGCGATGCAAAATGAGTATTGGGCAAAGATCTACCGCACCTGCAAGGCGTACGGCCTGAACCATGTCCGCTTCCATTCCTGGTGTCCCCCGGAAGCCGCATTCCATGTGGCAGACAGCATGGGGGTCTACCTGCAAGTCGAATGTGGCGGTTGGGCGGAAGTCGGCAGTGGCAAACCGCAGGACCAATGGTTGAAGGATGAAAGCGACCGCATTTTACAGGAATATGGCAACCATCCCTCTTTCTGCATGATGGTGTATGGCAACGAGCCGGGCGGAGCCGACCAGGTACGTTATCTCTCCGATCTGGTCGGGTATTGGAAAAGCAAAGACGCTCGCCGGGTATATTCCAGTGCCGCCGGATGGCCGTATGTAGAGAATGCCGACTATTGGAATACGCCTGATCCGCGTATCCAAGGATGGGGAGCCGGATTGAGCAGCATCATCAACCGGGAAGCGCCCCTTACAGACTATGACTTTGCCGACAAGCTCCGTTCCGATATGCCGACTGTCAGCCACGAAATCGGGCAGTGGTGCGTTTACCCCAATTTTAAAGAGATAGAGAAATATACCGGTGTCTTGAAAGCCAAGAATCTGGAGATTTTCCGGGAGACTCTTGCCGAAAAGGGGATGGCAGATATGGGAGAGAAGTTCCTGTATGCCTCCGGTCGTTTGCAGACGTTGTGCTACAAGGCCGATATCGAAGCTGCTCTCCGGACACCCGGTTTTGCCGGCTTCCAGTTGCTTGACCTGCACGATTTCCCTGGGCAGGGGACAGCTTTGGTCGGTGTCCTGGACCCGTTCTGGGAGGAGAAAGGGTATGTCACGGGCGCAGAATATAGCACGTTCTGTAACAGTACCGTCCCGCTGGTCCGTTTCCCGAAAATGGTCTGGCTAAACAATGAAACCCTGGAAGCTCCCATCGAGGTTGCCCATTTTGGCGAGAAACCGATCTTCGGGGCGAGAGTACACTGGACGGTTTCGACTGCGGACGGACAATTTTTGCAAGAGGGTTTGCAGACTTACGACCTGCCTTTCGGCAATTGTTTGCCTGCCGGGCAGATCCACTGTGACTTGTCGGGGTTTCAAGAACCGACCCAGTTGCGTGTCTCTGTCCGAATCGAGGGTACAGACAAACAGAACCAGTGGAATATTTGGGTCTATCCTGCCGTGAAAAAGCCGGTGGAAAAACAGCCCTACATCACCACCCGTCTGGACAAGACGGCACAAGAAAAGCTCGACAACGGCGAATCCGTCCTGTTGTTGACCTACGGGACCGTCCCGCCCGAAAATGGAGGCAACATTGCCGTCGGTTTCTCCAGCATCTTCTGGAATACGGCCTGGACGCGCGGACAGGCACCGCATACGTTAGGGATCTGTTGCGACGCGAAACATCCCGCTTTGGCGGCTTTCCCGAACGAAGGGGTGAGCGACTATCAATGGTGGGACCTGATGAGCCGTTGCGATGCGATGGATTTGGACGAATATCCGAAAGATTTCCGTCCGATCGTCCATATTATCGATGATTGGTTTACGAATCGTAAGCTCGGCCTGCTCTACGAAGCCCGTGTCGGGAAAGGTAAATTGCTTGTTTGCGGGGCAGATCTGCAGAACGACCTGGCTACACGTCCGGCAGCGGCCCAGTTCCGGCAGAGCCTGCTTGAATACATGGCCTCCGAACAGTTTAATCCCACGCAAGAATTGAAGATTATAAAATAGATAAATGAGCGTACGAGAATGAAGAAGATTTCAATCATATTGATCAGCCTGTTTGCCAGCTTAGTGGCGCAGGCTGATCCGGGTGACCGGATGGACCTCTCCGGACTGTGGCGTTTCCAACTGGACCCGATGGGGTTCGGCAAGACACCCGGTTCGGAATTGTATCTGAGCAAACTGACGGAAACGATCAAACTGCCCGGTTCCATGGACGAGGGGGGCAAGGGAGTCCGGAACATCGTGGCTCATGTAGACCGCCTGAGCCGCAAGTTTGAATATTGCGGACAAGCCTGGTACCAGCGCGAAGTCGTGATACCGGAAGACTGGAAAGGGAAGGAGGTGATCCTTTCGTTGGAACGTTGCCATTGGGAAACAGCCATTTTCGTGGATGGCGAACCGGTTGCTGTCGACGAACGCCTTTCCACTCCGAACCGTTTTGTCCTGACCCAACAGATGACACCGGGTTTGCATACCTTGACCCTCTGTGTCGACAACCGCCTGAAATACCCGATGGACCAGTGGACGCATGG
The DNA here is from genome assembly GCA_017937385.1 of Parabacteroides sp. Classification (GTDB taxonomy): domain Bacteria; phylum Bacteroidota; class Bacteroidia; order Bacteroidales; family Tannerellaceae; genus Parabacteroides. Next base: position 17,333 of record JAGBDR010000016.1, on the reverse strand, counting down.
AACGACCGAATACACCCAGACAAACTGGAACGGTGTCGTCGGCCGGATGGAACTCATCGCCAAACCCTCCTGTTATATCGAAAAGATGGACATCTATCCCGATGTTGAAGCGAAGAAAGTAAAGGTACGTCTGGCTCTCCACGCCTCCGGCAGCCCGGCAAAGGGAGAACTCGCTCTTTGCATCCGGGAGAAAGACGGCAAAGAGGTCTGCCGGACAAGCGTCTCCGTTTCGCTTTCCGGCCATGCAGACAAGATCGAACAGGAACTTGCCTTGATGAAGAACATGAAACTGTGGGACGAATTTTCACCGGCCCTCTATGACCTGACTGCCACCCTGGCGACGGAGAACGGCGAGGACGTACGCTCGTCCGTCTTTGGAATGCGCCACGTGGAACAGGGCAAGCATCATGTCCGTCTGAACGGCCGTGACATCCACCTGCGCGGTGTCCTGGATTGCTGTGTCTTTCCGCTCACCGGCTATCCGTCTACGGATGTGAAAGAGTGGACACGCATTTTCAACACGGTGAAAGACTACGGGATGAACCACGTCCGCTTCCATTCCTGGTGCCCACCGGAAGCCGCTTTCGATGCGGCAGACGCGTTGGGATTGTATCTGCAAGTCGAACTTCCGATGTGGATCAAAGATGTCGGACAATTTCCTGCCCGCCGCGATTTCTTTGAGAAAGAGATGTATGCCATCTTGGATGAATACGGCAATCATCCCTCTTTCCTCCTTTACTGTAACGGCAATGAGAATGAAGGCGATTTCACCGTTCTCGAAGACTTGGTGAAGAAAGGGCAGGCCTACGACAACCGCCATCTCTATTCCGCTTCCACAGCCCGCACACATGTACAGGCCGACCAGTTTTATGCGTCGCACGTGGCCGCTAATGTCGGCGACAAGAACCGGCGTTGGATCACGGTCTACGAAGGTAAACCCTCTACCGACTGGGACCGTAGCGAAGAGTCGGCCATCGATGTCCCGGTCATTGCCCATGAAACGGGCCAGCGCTGTATGTATCCCAACTTCGAAGAGATGAAGAAATACACGGGCGTGCTGGAACCGCGCAATTTCAAGGTCTACCAAGACCGGCTCGCCCGCAACGGTATGCTTCACCAGGCAGATGCGTTTTTCCGGGCTACCGGTGCCCATACGGTCCTTCAATATAAAGAAGTGAATGAAGCCTTGTTGCGTACCGCCACTTCAGGTGGTTTCCAGCTACTTGGCCTTTCCGACTTCCCCGGACAGGGGAGTGCCTTCGTCGGGATCCTGGATGCCTTTTGGGAAAGCAAGGGGCTGGTAACGCCGGAGAAATACCGCGAGTCGTGTGCTCCGATCGTGTTGTTGGCACGTCTTCCGAAGCGCACGTATACCTCTGCGGAAACCTTTACCGCGAAGATGGGGATCTATCATTTCGGCCCCGAAGTGATTCGTAAAGGCCAACTGGCCTGGCAACTCGAAAGCGAAAATGGTGAAGTGGTAGCAAACGGTAAGTTGAATCATAAGGAAATCCCGTTCAGCACAGTCGACTCCTTAGGAGTTCTTCATGTCCCGTTGGACAAGATCACGACTGCCGGACGCTACATCTTGAAAGCGCAGATCGCCGGAAATGTGCATAACGAATGGAACATCTGGGTCTATCCTGCCGACCGGCAACCCGCATCCGAGGGATACAAATACGTCCGCCGGTGGACCGAAGCGAAAGAGCTCCTCCAAAAAGGCGAGCATGTCTTGCTGGTCCCGGACAGTTGTGCCGGACGGAAGACGCATTTTGCCAGCCACTTCTGGAATCCGATCATGTTCAACTGGAAACCTATGATCGTCGGAACGTGTATCGAACACCGGCACCCGGTCTTCCGTGACTTCCCGACCTCCTATTACGCCGACTGGCAGTGGTGGGACATCCTGAACTACGCGACGGCTGTCGACCTGACCGACATGCCGGCCCTGACGCCCGTTATCCAGAGTGTCGATACCTACGAAGTGAACCGGAAGTTGGGTATTTCATTCGAAGCCCGTGTCGGCAACGGACGGCTGTTCGTCCTCTGTGTCGATCCGGCAAAGGATATAGAGAAACGGCCCGCTATGCAGCAATTATTGACCTCCGTCCGCAACTATGTCGCTTCCGACCGCTTCGCTCCGGCTGTGACCTTGCAGCCTTACGAACTGGACGCTTTGTTCGACTACGGCAAAATGCACCGCACGGAAACGCAGTCGGGCGAAGCCATTAAACAATTATTCAATCAATAAACCGTACCTTTGCAGAAGAAAAGTTTGATACGGATGAAAAAAGAATTTTGGATAGTCGGTATAAGCTTATGCCTATTGGCAGCTTGTAGCGAGAAGAAACCGTTGTCACTGCCTGTCACGCCGACACGCAGTGACTTGCAGTTTAATCACTTGGCAAGCACTTGGGATGAAGGAATCCCGTTGGGCAATGCCACAGTCGGCACATTGGTCTGGCAGTGCGATTCGGCCTTGCGCCTGTCGCTGGACCGGACGGATCTCTGGGATTTACGGCCGATGGACAGTATCTCGGGACCGAACAACCGCTTTGCCTGGGTATACGATCAGGTGAAAAAAGGGGATTATCTGCCGGTACAGAAAAAATATGACCATCCATACGATGCGTTGCCAGCCCCATCCAAGATACCGGGAGCGGCATTGGAATTTCCGTTAAAGATCGGACCGGTCTCTTCCGTCCGTCTTTTCCTCCAGAATGCCCTCTGCGAAGTCGTCTGGGAAAACGGGACGAAGTTGCGGACGTTCGTACATGCCAACGAACCGGTCGGATGGTTTGTCTTCGAAAACCTGCCGGATACGATCTCGCCGGAAATCATCGCTCCTCGTTATGCCAATCCGGGGGAGGCCGCTGACGACAACTCGCATGCCGGTCCTGCCTTAGGACGCCTCGGATATAAACAGGGGACGCTGCAAAAGAAGGCCGGCGCGACTACTTTCCACCAGGAAGGGTGGGGCGGCTTTTCGTATGATGTGGTGGTCCGTTGGCAGCAGACGGGCAGCACGCTCACGGGCGTATGGAGCCTGACCTCTTCTTTGACCACTGACCGTGCGGACCAGAAGACGGCAGAAGCATTGCAACGCGGCGTGGAGACAGACTACCAGTCGCATACGGCTTTCTGGGAAGGTTATTGGTGGAAGTCGTTTATCTCATTGCCGGATTCGGTCTTGCAGAGGCAGTACGACAACGAGATGTACAAGTTCGGGGCGGCTGCCCGCGAGAACTCCTATCCGATCTCCCTGCAGGCGGTCTGGACGGCCGACAACGGGATGTTGCCCCCCTGGAAAGGCGACTACCACCACGACCTGAACACGCAGTTGAGCTACTGGCCCGCCTATACCGGCAACCACCTGCAGGAAGGCATGGGCTACCTGAATACCTTGTGGAACCAGCGGGATGTCTATAAGAAATATACCCGCCAATATTTCGGGACCGAGGGGATGAACGTCCCCGGCGTCTGTACCCTGACAGGCGAGCCGATGGGCGGATGGATCCAGTACTCCATGTCGCCGACGGTCGGGGCCTGGCTGGCACAGCATTTCTACCTGCATTATCAGTATTCGGCCGACTCCGTGTTCCTGAAAGAGCGGGCCTATCCGTTCCTGAAGGAGGTGGCGACCTACCTCGAACAGCTATCCAAGGTCCATGCCGACGGCGTGCGCCGGCTACCGCTGAGTTCCAGCCCGGAGATCTTCGACAACTCGATCGACGCTTGGTTCAAGGATATGACAAACTACGACCTCGCCCTGATGCACTTCGCTTTCAACGCCGCTTCCGAATTGGCAGGCGATTTGGGATTGGCAGACGAGGCCGCCCACTGGAAAACAGTCGGGGCGCAGTTACCCGACCTGGACCTGGATAAAGATGGGGCCTTGACCTTTGCCAAAGGCTTCCCATACAACCAGTCGCACCGCCATTTCTCTCATGCCATGGCAATCCATCCGCTCGGCCTCATCGACTGGAGCCAGGGCGAAAAATCCCGGAAGATCATCCGGGCGACCTTGAAGAAGCTGGAGGACTTCGGGCCCGATTACTGGTGCGGCTACTCGTATAGCTGGTTCGGGAACATGAAAGCCCGTGCCTTCGACGGGGAAGGGGCGGCCGAAGCGTTGCGCACCTTTGCCCAATGTTTCTGTCTCCCGAATACGTTCCATGCCAACGGCGACCAGACGAAGAGCGGAAAGTCCAAATTTACCTACCGTCCGTTTACCTTGGAGGGGAACTTCGCCTTTGCCGCCGGTATCCAGGAGATGTTGCTCCAGAGCCATACGGGCATTATCCGGGTGTTCCCGGCGATCCCGGCAGATTGGCAGGATGTCTCTTTCCATGGCCTGCGGGCAAGAGGCGGATTTTTGGTATCGGCCATGAAGACGAAAGGGGAGGTCTTCCGGATCGCGATCAAGTCGGAACAAGGAGGTACGGCACGCCTGGCGCTTCCCGAAGGACATACGATCAAGACCATAAATGGACTCAATGAGAAACCCGAAGAGAAAGAGGGAATTGTTACACTCGATATGAAGAAAGGCGACGTAATCCTATTTATTTTTTCCAAACAATCGATATGAAACACGCAAACAAGATTTTGGCGGGATTGATAGCCTGTTGCGCTATCCTCCTTGCCGGCTGTTCGCCTAAGCAGGCGGACAAGCATGAGTTTTCCATCGGGAAGAACACCTTCCTGTTGGATGGCAAACCATTCGTGATCAAGGCGGCCGAGATCCACTACGCCCGCATCCCGGCCGAATACTGGCGGCACCGGATCCAGATGTGCAAGGCGCTCGGCATGAATACGATCTGCATCTATGCCTTCTGGAATATCCACGAACAGAAACCGGGTGAGTTCGACTTCAAGGGACAGAACGACATCGCCGCCTTCTGCCGGTTGGCGCAGCAAGAGGGCATGTATATCATGCTGCGGCCCGGCCCGTATGTCTGTTCCGAGTGGGAGATGGGCGGACTACCCTGGTGGCTGTTGAAGAAGGAGGATATCCAGCTCCGTACCAACGATCCCTATTTCCTCGAACGGACGAAACTATTCATGAACGAGATCGGCAAGCAACTGGCGGATCTGCAGGTGACCCGGGGCGGGAATATCATCATGGTGCAGGTCGAAAACGAATATGGCGCCTATGCAACCGACAAGGCGTATATCGCCAACATCCGCGACGCGGTGAAGGCGGCAGGCTTTACCGATGTCCCGTTGTTCCAGTGCGACTGGAGCTCCACGTTCCAGTTGAACGGCTTGGACGACCTGGTCTGGACGATCAATTTCGGGACAGGCGCCAATATCGATGCCCAGTTCAAGAAGCTGAAAGAGGCACGCCCCGATGCTCCGCTGATGTGTAGCGAGTTCTGGAGCGGATGGTTCGACCACTGGGGGCGCAAGCACGAGACGCGCGATGCCGGGGTGATGGTCTCCGGCATCAAGGACATGCTGGACCGCCACATCTCTTTCTCGCTCTACATGGCGCACGGAGGAACGACCTTCGGGCACTGGGGCGGCGCGAACTGTCCGGCCTATTCCGCCATGTGCAGTTCCTACGACTATGACGCCCCGATCAGCGAAGCGGGGTGGGCGACTCCCAAATACTACAAGCTGCGTGAGCTACTGACACAATATGCCGACTCCGGCCAGGTCATACCGGAGGTCCCGGCCGCCTATCCGCTGATCGAGATCCCGGCATTCACCGTCGGCGAAGTAGCCCCGCTGTTCGACAACCTGCCGGCTCCCCGGATTTCAAAAGAGATCAAGCCGATGGAACAGTTTGACCAAGGGTGGGGGACGATCCTCTACCGGACCACCCTGCCCGCCGTCAAGGAAGGGACGACCCTCCTGATCGACGAGGTGCACGACTGGGCACAGGTCTTTGCCGACGGCCGTCTTTTGGGCCGCCTGGACCGCCGCAGAGGGGAAAACACGCTCGTCCTGCCCGCTCTGGCCGAGGGGACGCAACTGGACATCTTGGTAGAAGCGATGGGCCGCGTCAACTTCGACGTCGCCATCCACGACCGGAAGGGGATTACAGACAAAGTGGAACTGATCGGCGATACCGGCAGGCAGCTTCTGGAAAACTGGCAAGTCTACAGCTTCCCGGTCGATTATGCGTTCGTGCAGGACAAGAAATACGCAGCGGGAGACAAACTCGACGGGCCGGCCTACTACCGGACTACTTTCGAACTGAAAGAGGTCGGCGACGTCTTCCTCGACATGCAGACCTGGGGAAAAGGCATGGTCTGGGTCAATGGCAAGGCGATGGGCCGTTTCTGGGAGATCGGACCCCAGCAAACATTGTTCATGCCCGGATGCTGGTTGAAGAAGGGTAAGAACGAAATCATCGTCCTCGACCTGTTGGGACCGGAAAAGGCGGTGGTAGAAGGTCGGAAAGAACCGATCTTAGATATGTTGCGGGCCGAAGCTCCGGCCACCCACCGGGAAGAGGGCCAGACGCTGAACCTGAAAGGGGAGAAGCCGGTCGCCGGCGGTGCGCTGAAACCCGGAAACGGCTGGCAGGAAGTGAAGTTCGGCCAGGCCGTCAAAGGCCGCTACTTCTGCCTCGAAGCGTTGGACGCACAGGATGGCAAGGACAATGCCGCCATAGCCGAATTCTACCTCCTGGACGAAGCCGGCAAGCCGCTTCCCCGCCAGCACTGGAATATCTCATACGCGGACAGCGAAAGCACGGAATGGGGCAACTTCACCGCCGACAAGATCTATGACCTGCAGGAATCGACCTATTGGAGCACGAAGCGCGGCGACAAATACCCGCACCAGATCGTAATCGATTTGCAGGAAGAACAGACGATCTCCGGTTTCCGCTACCTGCCCCGCGCAGAAGAGGGATTCCCCGGCATGATCAAAGGCTATAAGGCGTATGTGAAAGCAACTCCTTTCGCGATGTAGGCTTTCTTGCTTGGAATATAAGAAAAAGAGGCGGGGTTGTCAAAAGACACTGTAAGCACCTCCAAAGTAAGAGACTGTATCGAAAGGCGCTGTAGACGCCTCGCAAAGTAGCCCCAGGTTTCAACCTGGGGGAAGGTGTATCCCTCGTTGTGTTTGTACCCTGTAAGGGTACTGCAATGAATATAACCTACGCATAGCAGCACCCTTACAGGGTGCCAACGGGGTACGGGAACATAACTCCCGGGGTTGAAACCCCGGGCTATTATGCGAAGCGCCTACAGCGCTTTTTCGACACACCCCCTATTATGCGAGGCACCTACAGTGCCTTTTCGAAACAGTGCCATCGCTCAAAAATCAGTAAATCGGCAAGGTTATTGTATAATATTGTTTTGTTAACAACAAAATACATCCTTTTAAGAAGACCCTAAATGCCGGTTTTGCATGGGCCCAAATGGGGATTCTGCCGTGAAGTGCGCAGTTTTTTACCGCGAAGTCCGACTTCATCGCTGGGGAGTATCGGGAACGGGAACGATGAAGTCCGACTTCAGGGCGACGAAGACGGTCGTCGCGGTGATGAAGTCCCTCCTCATGGCGGAAAGGAGGCAATTTCCCTTTGAAATATTCGGAGCGGTGGAAACTTTTGTTGGCTACAAGCGATTCTCCGGGAGTTTGGCTTTTCCATATTGTCAGGATTTTTCATTTTTCGATAACAAAAGAATACGGCTTTCCAATCTGCTGCCGTGCATGTTTTACCACTTGTTTATAAATCCCGTTCGGAAAGAGAAAAACGTCAGACCAAAACCGTCCGGAATTTCACTCCAAATAGAAAAATACCCCGATAGGGGGATATTGTAATATTTTTATAACGAAAGAGAAAGAGCATGTGGTGAATATTAAAAACACATTCACTTTTTTTGTAACTTTGCAGCACTTTTAATCAATTAGGCAGAAAGATGAAAAACAGGTTTGATTTTCAGCCCAAGTTGGTATCGGCGCTGAAAAACTACTCTAAAGAGAAATTTATGACCGACCTGATGGCCGGTATTATTGTCGGGATCGTGGCATTGCCACTGGCGATCGCTTTCGGTATCGCCTCGGGAGTAAGCCCGGAAAAAGGGTTGATTACAGCCATTATCGGTGGGTTTATCGTATCGCTGTTAGGCGGTAACAATGTACAGATCGGCGGACCGACCGGCGCATTTATCGTAATCGTGTATGGTATTATCCAGAATTTCGGTATCGAGGGACTGGCTCTTGCCACGGTTGTCGCCGGTATCATATTGGTGATCATGGGGGCTTTGAAATTAGGGACGGTCATCAAGTTCATCCCCTATCCGATTGTCGTCGGCTTTACCAGCGGTATCGCCTTGACGATCTTCACCACGCAGATGAAAGACCTTTTCGGACTGACGATGGACAAGGTTCCTGCGGACTTCATTTCCAAATGGATCGCTTATTTCGAACATTTCGACACGATGAACGGCTGGTCGTTGCTGATCGGACTTGCCAGTATCGTGATTATCGCCGTCACCCCGAAGTTTTCGAAAAAAATACCGGGTTCGCTGATTGCCATTATCCTGATGACGGTTGTCGTCTATGTCATGCGCTATCATTTGGGGATCACGGGGATTGAAACGATCGGAGACCGTTTTACGATCAACGCCTCCCTGCCCGGACCGGAAGCGATCAGCTTCAATATGGAAACAATCAACCTCTTGCTTCCCTCCGCATTCACCATCGCGATGTTGGGAGCGATCGAATCGTTGCTGTCCGCTACGGTGGCCGATGGTGTGACGGGCGACAAGCACAACTCCAATACCGAACTGATCGCGCAAGGGGCTGCCAATATCATCGTACCGATCTTCGGCGGTATTCCCGTGACCGGCGCGATTGCCCGCACGATGACGAACATCAACAACGGTGGACGCACGCCGGTTGCCGGTATCATCCATGCTATCGTATTGTTGCTGATCCTGCTCTTCTTAGGACCGCTGACCAAACATATCCCGATGGCTTGCCTGGCGGGTGTGCTGATTATCGTTTCCTATAACATGAGCGAATGGCGCACATTCCGCTCGCTGATGAAGAATCCGAAAAGCGACGTGTCGGTGTTGTTGGTGACTTTCTTCCTGACGGTTATCTTCGACCTGACGATCGCGATCGAAGTCGGCTTGCTGATCGCCATGTTCCTCTTTATGAAACGTGTGGCTGAAACGACTCATGTATCGGTTGTAAAAGACGAGATCGACCTTTCGGACGAAGGGGAAATCCACCACGACGAAGAGGTCCTCTCTTTGCCCAAAGGGGTGGAGGTCTATGAAATCGACGGCCCGTTCTTCTTCGGGGTGGCGAGCAAGTTCGACGACATCATGCACAATATGGGCGACAAGCCGAAGATCCGTATCATCCGGATGCGCAAGGTCCCTTTCATGGATTCGACCGGATTGCATAACCTGGAAAACCTGTTCCGCCTGTCGAAAGCCGAACATATACAGATGATCCTTTCAGGGGTGAACGAGCATGTGCGCCGCGTACTTGTCAAAGCCGGTTTCGACAAAAAGATCGGCACGGAAAATATTTGCAGCAATATCAACGAAGCGGTGGCTAAAGCACATGAGGCGATAAAAGAATAGGTGCAGGGTACCCATGGTATGAGAAAACATGACAGACGATATGTCGAAAGGCGCCTACAGCGCCTTTCGACACACTGTCCGTCTCAGACAAACGCTACATAAAGAAAACGGTCTCCCGCCTTATTTCGATCTTTCTTGGCCTCAAACACAAATTCCTTTGCGATCGCTTCTATGTCCTCAAAACTAAATCCGTTTTCCGGCTGGCTCCAATACCAGAGTTGCGGTACATTCTTTTTGCAATTCGATAACTCCATTGTTGTATCTATTTATTTGACTTTTTCCATAAGACACAGAATCTGAAAATTCCCCTATCCTGAATCAAAAATAAATAGTACATTTGTCAACCGATCTATTCAAATCGGTTTATCCTTATATATGAACAAGAAGGTCTTACTCCAGCTAATCAGCCTGTTCCTGTCAGTGGCAGGAATCAGCCTCCCTGAATCGGCCTATGCACAAATCAGCGAAGGCGGAACCCCCGCTTCCTTCCAATATCCCCATATCCTGAAAAGCGATCGGCCTGCCGTCCAGATCCCCATCGACTTCTGTGTGGAAGATTTGAAGGCCGTTGACAGATGGCAAGTCAGCCAGGGAGCACCGCTGAAAGTAGGAAAACTTATCAAGACAGACCTCTCTATCGACCATTCCGGCAACTGGACCACCTTGCCGGACGGCCATCCAATATGGCAACTGCGGATACAGGCCCAAGGTGCCATCGCCCTGATGCTGAGTTTCAACGATTTCTATATCCCTGAAAAGGGCAGACTGTTTATCTACAACGCCGACCGGACCCAGGTCATAGGGGCCTTTACCCATCGGACCAATCCGCCGACCCGGGAATATGCGACGGAATTTCTTGCCGGAGATGAAATCATCCTCGAATATGAAGCCGGCGACGGGACGGACGGACAGCCCCGCCTTTCTATCGACGCAATCGGATATGGCTACAACCACCTGCACGTTTCGCGCACGAAAGCCGTGAACGGTTCAGGAGCGTGCATGGTCAATATCAACTGTGAGGAGGGAGACGCCTGGCAAACGGAAAAGAAGGGAGTATGCCAGATGACCTTGCCTATCGGAGAGTCTGTTTACCTCTGCTCAGGCACATTGGTCAACAATACGGCAGAAGATTTGAAGCCCTATATCCTTTCGGCTTACCATTGTCTCGACATAGAGGATACCCCTGTCACGCAACAGGAGCTGAACAAATATGTCTTCTATTTCCATCTCGAACACACAGGGTGTGAAAACACATCCGCGCCCGCTTCCTACAAAACAATCACTGGTTGCAAGAAAGTAGCCGGAAATCCGTTGGACGGTGGTTCGGACGGGCTATTGCTGCTCCTGAACCAACAGATTCCGGAAGACTACGACGTTTACTACAACGGCTGGGACAGAAGCAACACAGCTGCCCAATCGGGGGTAGGCATTCACCATCCGGCAGGCGATTACATGAAAATATCGACTTTCAACCAACCGGCAACTACCGTCACCTGGTATGGTGTCGATAGCGTGGCGGGAGCGGTAAAAGCACACTGGAACGTGATTTTCAACCAGACACTCAACGGCCACGGCGTGACGGAAGGCGGCTCTTCCGGCTCTCCGCTGTTCAATCAGAATAAACTGATCGTCGGGACACTGAGCGGAGGTGCTTCTTCCTGTGAAGAACCCGACTACGCCAACCTATACGGCAAACTGTTCTACCACTGGGATCAATACGGCAAAGCCGACTCCACCCGCATGGACCTTTACCTCGATCCGCAACAAACCGGACTCACCCAACTGAACGGCCGGTATGCGACAGCCCGCAAAGCGGCACCGACCGACTTAGTCCTTTCCTACAAGCATGGAAAAGTGTCCCTAAGCTGGAAAGCGCCGGCCGAGGAACAGCCTTTGCAATATGCCATCTACCGCAACAACACGCTATTGGAATATGTGACCGAAACCTCCTACACCGACGACGATCCGGAGGTTGGAACGCAGCTATACAGCGTCTCGGCCCTCTATGCGGATGACCAAGAATCACAAATCGTATCCGGGTCCATCTATGTCTATGAACTGAAAGCGCCGACTGATGTCAAGGCGACCGCCCACGACCAGGAGGTCACCCTCAGCTGGAAAGCGCCTTTGTACCAACAGATGATCTATTGGGGAACCGGTTCCGCCTACATCGGATTAGGATTCGGCGGGGAATCTTTCTATTTCGGCCAAAAATGGGATCCGAGCGATCTGGCTCCCCTGCACAAGCATCTGATCGAATCGGTCCTTTTCCTCCCTGTCACCGGAGCGACCTATTCCATATTGATTATACAAGGAGAGCGGAGATATACACAACCTTTACGGATCCTGACTCCCGAAAAAATCCATACCGCGACCTTGAGGAAACCTTTCGTCATCGACGCTTCCCAAGAACTGATCATTGCGATCCATGCTTCATCGAGCAGGCAAGATGTTTACCCCGCCGTCATGGATGAAGGCCCTGCCGTCAACGGGAAAGGCAACCTGGTCTCTTCCGACGGGGAAAACTGGGAATATGCCTATGAACCATCGGAAATCGAAGAAGAGAACATCGACAACAACTTCCTGTTGGCAGCCGTTGTCAACTCGGAAACAGGCGATATCCCAACGACCAAAGCGGTGGCCGGGAGCCGGACTCTCTTATGCAAATCATCGGCCCGGCCGTCAGTCACTCAAAACATGGAAACCCGTTCTTCACTCCGAAGCACACAGGCCATGGCTTTCCCGGAAATAACAGGGTACAACATCTACCGGAACGAAAGCCAGGTAGGCCATGTTTCCGGCAACTCCACCACCGCATATACGGACAAGCAAGTGCCCAAAGCCAGCTGGACCTACCAGGTATCGGCCCTGTACGGAGAAAACGAAAGCCCGAAGAGCGAAGCAAGCGCAGAGATAAACGTGGCAAATGAAGCTATACACCTTTCGGAAGCAACCATTATGCCGACTTCATTCACCAACCATATCCAATTGGTCGGGAACGGACAGGTACATCTGTTGGAAATCATCTCTTCCGACGGCAAAACCAGGCTCCAGCAAAAGAATCCGGAAGCCACCATTTACACCGGTTCACTCCCTGCCGGCGTTTACATCTTCCGTCTTCATACGGATAAAGGGGTGAAGACAATAAAAGGAATCAGAATATCTTCAAATCTATAACTAACTAATTATGAGACATATAGACGATTATGGGGGGGGAATCATAGATAGCTTATTCTGGAGAATTGCAGTTAAGGACGACGAGATAGCATTCCGTTCTCTCTTTGACCAGTTTTTCTCTCCTTTGTGTGTGTTTGCCCACCGGTATGTGGAGTGTTAGGAAACATGCGAAGACATTGTCCAGGAGGTCTTCTTTAATATATGGAAAAACAGGAAAGAAATCGAAATCAGTACTTCAAGCCGGAACTTCCTGATCACGAGTGTCCGCAATTCCTGTGTCGATTACCTTCGCAAACAGGAGACGGAGCTAAATTGGCAACAAAAAGAAAGCCAAAACACGCCTTCGCACTGCACTACCGAAGAGCTTTATTCGACCCTCGAACTGGAACGGTTGCTTACCGACGCGCTGGCCAAACTCCCGGACAAAATCAGGACCGTCTTTGAGGAAAGCCGGTTCAAGGATATGACCTATATGGAAATCGCGACAGAACACAATATCTCGGTAAAGACAGTGGAGGCCTACATGACAAAAGCACTCAAGCACCTTCGCGTGGAACTGAAAGACTATTTGCCCTTGCTGCTCCTGCTGCTTGGGTAACAAATACATATATATTTTAACATAGGGTATACCCTATATGATACGTCTAACTAATAAAGGAACAAAAGTGGATTTTCAGACAAAACATATCATCGACTATTTAGAAGGACAACTTTCCGCTGAAGAAAGCATAGCTTTCGAGCGGCAGATGCATAGTTCTCCCGATTTCAAGAAAGAGGTAGACGACATCCGCTTCATTTGGGAAACGACCGCCACACTCAAATTACACAAGCAAGTGGACAAACAACGGAATTGGAAAAAACTGTCCAGACGGATAGCCGTCGAACGATACCAAAAGAAAATCTTCCATTTCATCCGTACTTCAGCCGCCGTACTGCTCCTGCCTGTCTTAGTGGGTACCTTTTCTTTGCTTCATACATTAAGGGAATGGAACAATCTGCCCATCGAACAGGTGGAGATGAAAACAGCCTGCGGCCTGATCTCCAAGATTGTGTTGCCCGACAGTTCGGAAGTATGGCTAAACTCCGGTTCCTCCATCTCCTATCCCAAACGTTTTGTCAAAAACAAAAGAGAAGTGCAATTAGTGGGCGAAGCCTACTTCAAAGTCAAATCCAACCCGTCGAACCGTTTCAACGTCTCGACTCCCGAAGGCTTGCAGATCAGTGCCTACGGCACGGAATTCAATGTGCAGGCCTACGAAGAGGACGACCGGATAGAGACCACGTTGGCAAAAGGCCATGTGGAGGTATCGGAAACCGGCCGTTCCTATTCCCGGATCCTACGAGCCGGAGAACAGGTGGTCTACCACAAAAACAGTGGCCGGATGGAAATCAATAAAGCAAACCTGCATGTAGAAACCGCTTGGAAAGAGGGGAAAATGATTTTTCGCCATGCCGATATGGATGAAGTAGCCAAACGCCTCTCACGGCATTTCAACGTAGATATCCGTTTGGAAGGAAAAGAGTTGTACGATTATACCTACTCCGCCACCTTTACTACGGAGACCCTCCGCGACATCCTCTATTTGCTGGAAAAGACCGCCCCGATCAGATGCACGGTGATCGAACCGGAACAGAAAGACGATTTTGCCTATTCACGGCGCACGGTCATCATACGGTCCATTCCATAACAAAAAATACCCCATCTTAAAAAAAGTTCACTTTTTTCATAGGGGGAACGCTTTCTATTACGTCTAATATCCAAAAAGCGAAAATTATAAACGTTTACTTAAAAATTATGTATCATGAAAACAGTTACTTAGTCAAAAAAAGAGCAGAAAAATGCTGGTCACATCTTCCTGCTCCGTCAAACCCGATTACCCATCCGAAAATCTCACCTGACGAAGGGTAATTTATGAACCAAGTTATATTTCAAACTCAATTAAAATTTGACAACGTGAATTTATGAAGAAATTATCAAATCCGGAAGGTTTTAAGCCGAATTATGGTTTATTACCCAAAATTCCCATGCGTATGAAGCTCGCTACCTTATGTTTGACTTGCTTCTTGAGTACTGCAAGCGCAAACACTTTGTATTCGCAATCCGCACGGATCTCTTTAAACATGAAGAACGCATCCGTCGAACAAGTCTTGCAAGAAATCGAAGAGAACTCGGAGTTCTACTTCATGTACAACAGTAAACTGATTAATGTTGACCACAGAGTGAACATTAAAGCAAAAGACAAATCGATTGAGACCATATTGGATGAAATCTGCAAAACAGCCAACATCGAATATAGTGTCAACGACAAACAAATCATCCTTCGTCCGAAAGGGATGTTGGCAGAAGCCCCCCAGCAAAAGGCAAAAACCATCAAAGGTACGGTAAACGACCCGATGGGTCCCGTCGCAGGTGCCAATGTCTCCGTCGCCGGAACCACCATCGGCACCATCACCGACATGGACGGCCGTTTCACCTTGGAAGTCCCCGAAAACGCCACCTTGCAGATCTCCTTTATCGGCTATCTGACCCAAAACATAAAAGTCGACGGAAAAAGCGAGTTCACGATCAATTTGGTGGAAGATTCGCAGGCATTGGATGAAGTGGTGGTGGTCGGTTATGGTACGCAGAAGAAAATGAACTTGACTGGATCGGTTGCCACAATCTCAGCCGAGAACATTGCTACCATTCCTGTATCCAACATATCCAACGCGATGGCCGGACGTATGCCGGGTATCTTCTCTTACAACAAATCCGGTATGCCAGGTGTATCCTCTCCAATCACCATCCGTGGTACTAATACGCCCAACAATACGAACCCGACTTACGTAATCGATGGAGTTGTCCGTGAAAAATCCGATTTCGATGCGTTGGATCCGAATACAATCGAGAATATCTCCGTACTGAAAGATGCAGCCTCTGCGGCCGTTTATGGTGCACGTGCGGCAAACGGTGTGATTGTTGTTTCAACCAAACGCGGTAAGAACCAAAAACCGCAATTCAGTTATTCCGGATTGTTCGGTACCGAACGTTCAACACGCAAACCGGAAGTATTGAGTGCATACGACAGGACCGTATATCTGAATAACAAATTCATGTACAACGGTATTCCTGAAACCGATAGCCGTTACTATACCGCCGACGAACAAGAATATTTCAAGACACATAGTACGGACTGGGTAGATTTAGCTTGGAGAAACCCATTCACGATGCAGCATAACCTGAGTGTCAATGGCGGTAGCGAGCGTATCAATTATTATATGTCAATCGGTTATTTCGACCAAACCGGAACATTCGACAACTTGGATTTCCAACGCTACAGTTTCCGCTCCAATGTGGATGCCAAAGTGGCCGACAATTTTACAATCGGTTTGGATGTTGACGGAAACATGGGCGATCAGCGGACTCCCTATTGGCCATACGACTCCGACCAGGAATTGATGAACGATATGTACCGCGCCTTGTTGAACTTTCCCTCTACCGAACCGGCATACGTAAACGGACAGCCGAATGCGACCATTTATAACTGGAACGTATTGGAAGCGATAAAGAACGGACACCGGTCCAAGAAAAAGAACACCCTGAATACCAAATTAAGTGCTAAATGGGAGATTCCTTGGGTTGAAGGATTGACCGCCAATGCGATGTTCAACTACCGCCGGTATTATGAAAACTACAAGACCGTCGGCAAAGCCTATACATTATATATGCACGAAACATCCGGAGAGCACAATCACATCATCCGCGATGATGCCCCCGTTACCGGAACCCGTATAAGAACAGAGAACGGAAACTTCGTCCGGAAAGATTTCAATGAAGTCAGCTCGTATACACTGAACTTGCAATTGAACTATAACCATACATTCGGCAAGCATGATGTCGGTGCCATGTTCTTGTATGAACAGTTCGAACAAAATGGCGATAATTTCTGGGCACAACGCAAAGAATTGCTTTCCTCCTCATTGGAACAATTGTTTGCCGGTAGTGCCGACAGCCAATGGAAAGATGCCAGCGGTAGCGAATCCGAAATCGGACGGATCGGTTATGTAGGACGTATCAATTACGGATTTGACAACCGCTATTTACTGGAGGCCAACTTCCGGTATGACTCTTCCGTAAAATGGATTCCTGGCAAACGTTGGGGATTCTTCCCTTCCGTATCTGCCGGATGGCGTGTAACAGAAGAAAACTTCTTCAAATCAAATGAAAAACTAAACTTCATCAACAATTTGAAACTTCGTGCCTCATACGGTACATTAGGTAACGATGGGGGCGATGATGTTGCTTATTACCAGTATTTGAGCAAATTCAACACAGGAACAAACGTCGTATTCGGAAGCGGGGCAACCGGTATCCTTCCGGGAGTTTACCCCAGTAGAGGCATCACTTGGGAAACAACCACTACGGCTGATGTCGGTTTCGATTTGGGATTGTGGAACGGGTTGTTAAGCCTGGAATTCGGTAACTATTCAGCCAAAGAACCGGTATGCCGGAATGGCTCGCCTTTATCAGACGAGAGCAAGGATGGCATCAAGAGGGGATTGCCCGTTTTTCCAGGCAGTGTCGGCAATGGAATGGAGAGCGTGGAAGGCATCGGCGCC
>JAGBDR010000015.1 GCA_017937385.1 Parabacteroides sp. | reverse complement strand
GATTTATGATTTATGAATTATGATTTATGAATTATGATTTATGAAGAGGATGTGTCGAATGGCGCTGTAGGCGCCGTGCATAATAGCCCGGGGTTTCAACCCCGGGACTTATGTCCCCTCACCCCGTTAGCACCCTGTAAGGGTGCTGCTATGAATATAAGTCATTTACGTATAGCAGTACCCTTACAGGGTACAAACTTGGCGGGAGAGATACACCGCCCCCAGGTTGAAACCTGGGGCTATTATACAAGGCACCTACAGTGCCTTTTGATACATCTTTATCAAAAATCATAAACCCGATAAAAACTCTTTCAGCTTCCCTACGTCTTTCAGCCCTGGTTCGATTTCGAAACCGCTGTTCAGGTCGATTCCGGCGAAACGGGGATGTTGGAAAGACCGGATGGCTTCGGCGCTTTCCGGTCGGATGCCGCCACTTAACAAAAACGGTGTCTTTCCCTGATAGGCTTCGAGTACGGACCAATCGAATGGCTTGCCGGAACCTCCATATCGGTCGCTTTTGGTATCGAAGAGGAAGTAATCGACACGCCCTTCGTAACCGGCTGTCTGTTTGAAGTCTTCGGCTGTTGCGATCCGGAATGCCTTGATCAGCGAATATCCGCGTTTCTGCAAGGCATGGCAATCTTCCGGTGTCTCGTTTCCGTGCAATTGCAGGTAATCAAGCCGGAAGAGTGTTGCTGTTCTTGTCAATTCTTCGAAGGTGGCGTCGACGAAGACGCCTACTTTTTTAATTGACAATTGATAATTGGGATGCTGCCGGTTGCTGTTGACGGTGGGCAATGGTTCGTTGTTTATGATGCTCCGTGGGCTTCCGGCGAAAAAGATCAGTCCGATCCAGTCTACTCCTAAGGCTGCAACCTCCCGTATATTTTCAGGGTCGCGCATTCCGCATACTTTGACAATCATGATAATCCTCCTATGAATTGTGTGAGCATGTCACCCGGTACGTCGGTTTTCATGAATGTTTCGCCAATCAGGAACCCGCGAAAACCGGCTTCCCTGAGATTCGATACGGTAGTGGGTGCCGAAATGCCACTTTCCGATACTAACAGGGGAGAAATGCCTTTTTCGCGTGTGACCGTTTGCAGTGCTTTGGCCAGGCGGAAAGAGTTCTCTACGTCTGTATGGAACGTGCCGAGGTTACGGTTGTTTACGCCTAACATATCGACAAAAGCGTTGAGGTGGCCGAGTTCCGCTTCACAATGGATTTCCAACAACACTTCCATGTTGAGGTGATGGGCCAGCTCTGCAAGCGTAAGAGATTGTTCCGGAGTCAGGCAAGCGGCGATCAGCAGGACGGCATCGGCTCCCATCACACGTGCTTGATAGAGTTGATATTCGTCGATGATGAAGTCTTTCCTCAACAGGGGCAGGTCTACTAAGTTGCGTGCTTTGTAGAGGTCGCCTAAAGAACCACCGAAAAAACTCGAATCGGTCAGGACGGAGCAGGCGGAGGCTCCTCCCTTTTCATAGGCCGGCAACACATCGGCGACATCAGCATCGGGATGTAACCAACCTTTCGAAGGACTTTTCCGTTTGAACTCGGCGATAATGCCCGATGATGATGTGGCAAGAGCGGCTCGCATGGAACTGGTCGGGCGTTCGAGTCGCTCGCCGCCCAGTCCTAACAGAGTCTGTAACCGGACGGCCTGTTTCTGCCGTTCGACTTCGATGCGTTTGTTGGCAATGATGTCTTGTAGTATATCTTTCATTTGCTATTCAGTTCTATAAATCGATTGAACGTTTGCAGGGCTTTACCGCTTTCCAGTGCTTCGCGTGCTTCGTCCAAGCATTCCGTGATTTTCTTTTCCGGACAGATGACTTGGATGGCGAAAGCGGAGTTGGCGATTACGCAATTCTTTTGTGCCGGAGTCGCCCGGTTGTTCAGGACATCGTCAAAGATACGGGCGGCATCGGCGATGGTCTCACCGCCGTCCAGTTCCGCTTCCGTCGCCCGGGCAAAACCTAACATTTCCGGCGTGTAGAGCTTCTCTTTTTCCGGCATGGCTACTTTAAATTCGCCGGTCAGCGAGATTTCATCGTATCCGTCGAGGCTGTGTACGACGGCAAAACGGGTTCCGCTTTCCTGATAGGTATAGCTGTAAAGCCTGAGCAAAGGCAGGTTGTACACGCCTAACAACTGGTAGGTGGGCATTGCCGGATTGACCAGCGGACCGAGCATATTGAAGAAACTGCGCACTCCCAAACTCTTCCGTACCGGAGCGACGGCTTTCAGTGCCGGATTGAACAGAGGTGCATGCAGGTAGGCGATATGGCAGGTTTCCATCGAACGGCGTAACCGGTCGATGTCGGTTGTGAACTTCACGCCATGTTGTTCCATTACGTTGCTGGCACCACTGACCGAGGTCGCCCCGTAATTCCCGTGTTTCACTACGTTATATCCGGCACCGGCTACGACAAAGCAAGAGGTCGTGCTGATATTGAATGTGTTCTTTCCATCGCCTCCCGTCCCCACGATGTCGATCGGTTTAAACTCTGACAAATCTACCGGAACGCGCATTTCGAGCAATGCCTCCCGGAAACCCGCCAACTCCTCAACGGAAATATCACGCATCAGGTACACCGTTATCAGGCTGGCAATTTGTGGATCATTATATTTGCCTTCCGCTATGTTCTGAAGAATCGTCCGTGCCTCGTCACGTCCCAAATACTGATGTTCAAATAGTCGGTATAGTAGAGATTTCATGATTTATGATTTATGAATTATGAACTCTTTAACTCTTTAATTCTTTAACTCTTTAATTAGTAGCTTTCAACATCCAATTCCGTATAATCTCCTTTCCTTTCGGTGTCAGTACGGATTCCGGGTGGAACTGGATGCCGCGGACATCATATTCGCGGTGGCGGAGTGCCATGATCTGTCCTTCCTCTGCATCTTCCGCCGTGATTTCCAGGCAGTCGGGGAACTGTTCTTTGGAGACAACCCACGAATGGTAGCGGCCGGCACGGAAAACAGGTCCCAAGCCCGTAAACAGCGGGTCGTTTGCCGTTACCCGTATGTCCGAACAGACTCCGTGATGCACGTCGGTCAAGTTGATAAGTGTTGCGCCGAACGCTTCCCCGATGGCTTGCTCTCCAAGGCAGACGCCTAAGATGCTTTTGGTCGGGGCATAGCGGCGGATTAACGGCAGCAGGATGCCTGCCTCTTCCGGAATACCCGGTCCGGGTGACAAAAGGATCTTGTCAAAACGTTCCACTTCGTCTAATGAAATCTTGTCATTGCGATGAACTTCTACATCTGCTCCCAATTCCTTTAATATATGCAACAGGTTGTAAGTAAAGGAATCATAATTATCGAATAATAATACCTTCATAAAACTTCATTTTTTTTAATTGTCAATTGTCCATTGTCAATTGATAAGTGTTTTTGCCAAATCGATCGCCTTCTTCAAAGCGCCTAATTTATTATTGACTTCCTGCAATTCCCGTTCATCATTGCTTTTGGCGACGATGCCGGCACCTGCCTGGTAGTACAGGACGTTCCCACGGCTGACGAATGTACGGATCGTGATAGCCTGGTTCAAGTCGCCGTCGAATCCGATAAATCCGATGCAACCGCCGTATGCGCCTCGATTATGTTTTTCGATGTCCGTAATCAACTGCATGGCACGTACTTTCGGTGCTCCGCTCAAGGTGCCAGCCGGGAATGTGTCGATATAGGTTTTGACGGGGTTGCTTTTTGCATCGATCTCACCGCTGACACGCGATACCAGATGAATGACGTGGCTGTAGTATTGCACTTCTTTGTAGAAATCGACCTGTACGTTATGTGCATTACGCGAAAGGTCGTTGCGGGCCAGGTCGACCAGCATGACGTGTTCGGCATTCTCTTTCGGATCGGCAAGCAAGGCTTCGGTGCGTTGTTTGTCCAATGCAACGTTTCCTGTACGGAAAGCCGTGCCTGCAATCGGATCGATACTGGCATGTCCGTTGGCGACCTTGCAATGGGTTTCAGGCGAGGAACCGAAGATTCGGAATCCGCCGAAATCGAAGTAAAACAGATAGGGAGAGGGGTTTATGCTCCGGAGTGCCCGGTAAACCTTGAAATCATCTCCCTTGAACGCTTGTTCGAACCGGCGGCTCAATACGATCTGGAATACGTCTCCACGGAGGCAGTGGCGGATGCCTTCCCGTACCATCGCTTTATACTCTTCTCCGCTGATCGGGGAGGTTTCCGGACCGATAGGCTGGAAATTATAAGAAGCGTAGTTCCGGTTTTCGATCAGTGTCTCGATCTCCTGTAAATGGGAATCTTCGCCGGGTTGCAACAATTCGACCAGTGTCAGTTCGTTTTTGAAGTGGTTGAACACAAGTATATACTTATATAAGATGTAAAGCATATCAGGAGCGTCGTTTTCTTCATGGTGAGCTTCCATCACCGGGATGTTCTCGAAGTAACGCACGGCGTCGAAAGCCGTATATCCGAATAGTCCGCAGACTTTCTTGTCGGAGCCTTCAATTGAGAAACGTTTCAGAAACGCATGCATGGCATCTGCCACATTACAAGTTTCCGTCAATGCCGTGACCTCGCTTTTCCCATCCGGAAAAGTAGCGGTACATGCTCCATTGTTGATGCCGATACTGGCCAGCGGACAAAGCGCTATATAGGAAAGACTGTTTTCGTTTCCATGAAAATCGGAGCTTTCCAATAAAGCCGATTCCGGATAAATATCCCGTACCTTCAAATAAATACTGACGGGAGTATGAAGGTCACCGAGCACCTTCTTGCTGATAGTTTTAAATGTATAGTCCATAATTTGAATTGACAATTGATAATTGACAATTGGAAATAGACAACGACAAATAATTGTCCATTGTCAATTGTCCATTGTCAATTTATAATTAATATAGGTTTCCATATCCTTATCTCCCCGGCCCGATACCGTCAGGACAACGACATCTTCCGGTTTGAATTTCAGTTTGGGCAATGCACCCAAGGCATGTGCGCTTTCCAATGCGGGAATAATCCCTTCGATGCGTGTCAGGCAAAAAGCGGCCTCTAATGCTTCTTCGTCATTGACGGCAAGAATCGTGGCCCGGTGGGTTTCCGACAGGTTGGCGTGGATCGGTCCGATACCCGGATAGTCCAGTCCGGCAGAGATGGAATAAGGCTCTTCGATCTGTCCGTCCTCGTTTTGCATCACCAATGTCCGGGCCCCGTGTATGATCCCTTTCTTGCCTAACTGGATGGTTGCCGCGCTTTTGCCGGTCGTGATACCCAAACCGCCGGCTTCGGCGAGGACGATTTTCACCCGTTCGTCATCTATAAAATGGTAGATTGTTCCGGCAGCGTTGCTTCCGCCTCCCACACAGGCGATCAGATAATCCGGATAGTCGCGCCCCTCTTGTTCCAATAGTTGTTTTTTGATCTCTTCGCTGATGACCGATTGCAGGCGTGCCACCATATCCGGGTAAGGATGAGGGCCGACGGTCGATCCGATGATGTAGTAGGTGTTGGAAGGATGGCAACACCAGTCGCGGATCGCTTCATTGGTCGCATCTTTCAGGGTCATATTGCCGGAAGTGACGGGAACGACTGTTGCGCCCAGCATCTTCATCTTTTGTACATTGATGTATTGCCGTTCCACATCTGTCTTGCCCATGTAGACGATACATTCCATATTCATCAATGCGCAGACGGTGGCGGTTGCCACGCCGTGCTGACCGGCTCCTGTCTCGGCTATGATACGGGTTTTTCCCATCCGGCGTGCCAGCAGGATCTGCCCGATCGTGTTGTTGATTTTATGGGCGCCGGTATGGTTCAAGTCTTCCCGTTTCAGATAGATCTTGCAACCATATTTCTCACTCAACCGTTTCGCTAAGTAAAGCGGAGAAGGGCGTCCGACATAATCCCGAAGCAATTGGTTGAATTCTTGCTTGAAACTGTCGCTTTCCAATACTTCCAAATACTTCTTTTGTAAGTTTTCCACACATTGGTGAAGAATTTCGGGCACGTATGCCCCTCCAAACTCACCATAATACCCATTTTCATCAACTTGATACGTTTTCATCGTTTTATCTGTTATGATTTATTCTTTTGTCTTTTTGTAATTGCCTTAAATGAAAAAAGGCCCGCCGTAAGTACGGCAGACCTTTTTTTATATTACGATAGTATATACATGAGGACTGGTTCCTTACGACCTGATGAGTTGTAAAGAGCGCCACCACCAATATGTATTTACTATACTTGTTCTCATGACTTTTGTTGTTATTTCGGCAGCAAATGTATGCATTCTCTGACAAACTGCAAATATTTGGACGGCTTTTTTGAAAAATTTTTTCCATTAGGTCTTTGTTGAAGTAATGGAATGGTTTTTGCCGGATGATTCTGTAAAGAGAGGGCGAAAACGGTTATTCCAAATGTTAAAACGTACAATATCCCCCACTAAAATCGATGTGTTTTGTATATACCTGAACTTTAGTATATTATCAAAAATTATGTTTCTTAAAAAATATTACTATAGCATGTAATTTGGATTAAATGGGGTATAAAATTGAATTTTGTGGGATGGTAGTTTCGTTTTGGACGAATGGTATATCGAGAAAAATAGACAATAAGAGAAATATTAACATTGTTTAAGATAAGTCGGATAGTGAGTTTGACTTTGGGCTTTGTCTTTATCAATGAATTTTGAATAAAAGAAAAGCATGGAACCATCACACGATTCTATAGATAAGATATTGGACAGGCTCATCGCTTCCACACGTTCTCCACGGGGACGTTACTCAGCTTCGGAAAGTTGGAAGTTGCTGGAGAAGCGGATTGTTTCTCCTCAGGCCAAGCGGTTGAGGCTGTTTCGGTTGGCGGGAGGGGTCGCTGCATCCATTCTGCTCTGCCTTGCGAGCTGGTTTGTCTATGATTACCGGAGGCCGGTGGCGGTGCAGACTGTTTCAGCCGGTGCTGCCATCTCGGTAATCACTTTGCCGGACCGGACGAAAGTGACGTTGAACCGTTATTCCTCCCTGACTTATCCGGATCGTTTCAAAACGGACAGACGGGAGGTTCTGTTGCAAGGAGAGGCCTATTTCGAAGTCGAGAAGGATGCTCGTCATCCTTTTATTGTGAAAGCGGATCCGGTTGAAGTCGAAGTGCTCGGAACCCACTTTAATGTCGAAGCCTATCCCGGCGATGCTGAAGTCCGGACCACGCTGTTGGAAGGTTCCGTTGCCGTCAGTGCGCCGGCTGGAAACAGCCGGATTATGCTTTCTCCCGGAGAAAGCGCGGTTTATAATCGGACCGATAAGACCTTGCAGGAAGAAAAGGCTGAGGAAAACAAGGCGGCTACCGATTGGCGTGACGGCCATTTCCATTTTGATTATCTGCCGTTGCAGGAGATTGTACGGGTATTGTCGAATGCTTTTCAGGTGAAAATCCGGATTACGGATGAGACGCTCCGGAATTTCCGTATCAGGGCGCATTTTACAAAAGGCGAGAATTTGGACGAGATACTCGACTTGCTACAACCGGCCGGCAATTTCAGCTATGTGAAAGCAAACGATACGATTTGGATAAGCTCTAAACGAAATTAAGTTATGAATTATTACCTATATTGTCTCCGCCGGTTCGCCCGGTTTATTTTTTTATGCTGGATAGTGATCAGATTTGCGCCGCTCGCCGCACAGGACCGGGCGGCGCGTCTGGACTTCCGGGTCCGGCAGGTCCCATTGGAGACTTTTGTCCGCCAGTTGGAGAAAGCTACCGGCTTCTCTTTCATTTATGGTGAACAGGTGCGGCTCCGGCAACCTGTTACGCTGGATGTCCGTCAGAAGACCCTTGAGGAAATCTTGCAACAGGCGTTCAGGCAGGAAGCAGTAGCGTTTGAGATCTCCGGCTCCTATGTTTTGTTGGGCGAACGGCCTGTTTCCCGTGCTAAATATACGGTCAGCGGATATATGACCGATTCCATATCATCGGAAACGCTGATCGGGGCCCATATTCTGGAGTCCTGCCTTCATGCCGGAACTTCGACCAACCCATTCGGGTTCTACAGCCTTACCTTGCCGGCTGGGGAAACCGAGCTTTTCTTTTCTTATTTGGGTTATGAAACCAAGCATTGTCGGTTCCGGTTAAACCGCGACACCGTACTGAACGTCCGACTCCGGACCCACAACCAGTTGGCGGAAGTCGTCGTCCTCTCCGAGAAAAGGGAAACCGGTATCCGGGCAACGGGCATGGGCACATTGGAGATCCCGATGACGCAGATCAAAAACACGCCTGCCATCCTGGGAGAAGCCGATGTCCTTAAAACAATCCAATTGTTACCAGGCGTACAGGCCGGAATGGAGGGTTTCAGCGGATTATATGTACGAGGTGGCGGACCGGACCAGAACCTGATTTTGCTGGATGGCATTCCTATTTATAACGCCGACCATCTGTTAGGCGTGTTTTCTATTTTTACACCGGAAGCCATGAAAAAGGTCACGCTTTTCAAAGGCTCGTTTCCGGCCCGTTATGGCGGCCGTCTGTCTTCGATTGTGGATATCCGGACAAACGATGGCGATATGCAGAACTACCACGGAACAGTCAGCATCGGCTTGTTGACCAGCAAACTGCACTTGGAAGGCCCGATCCTGAAAGATAAGACTTCCTTTTGCTTGACCGGCCGTCGTACTTATCTCGACTTAGTGGCCAGGCCGTTTTTGCCGGATGACAAAAAGTACAACTACTATTTCTATGATATCAATGCCAAGGTGAACCATAAGTTCTCCGATCGTAGCCGTCTCTTCTTCAGTCTTTACAATGGGAAAGACCATTACGATTATAAACAGGACAAGCAATATGGCGGCCATTCGAATAGCCACGGGGCAAGTATGTATTTCTACAACAGCCAAATTGATTTCAACTGGGGAAACACGATTGCTGCCGGACGGTGGAATTATGTCTTCAACAGCCAACTGTTCTGCAATACGACGCTTGCCTATAATCGGTACCGAATGAACATGGCAGACGCTTACCGGAAAGAGGTCGTCGTGACAGGCCCGGACGGCAAGCCGGTAACCGCAGGAAATGAATCGTATGTCTATCATTCCGATTACCGTTCCGGAATACACGACTGGAGCTTTCAAACGGATTTCGATTATATGCCTGCCCCGAACCATCATGCCAAGTTCGGAGTTTCCTATCTGTTCCACACCTTTCGGCCGGAGGTGACGACTTCGCGCGTGAAGGAATCCGCTAACGGGCAGATGGCGCAGGATACGGTCTACAACGATTCCTCGAACAGCTACCTGCACGGCCATGAGTTTTCGCTTTATGCCGAGGATAATGCCGATATCGGTGACCGTCTGAGTTTGAATGCCGGCATTCACCTCTCTTTGTTTTCCACACAAGGGAAAGGCTATTTGTCGGCACAACCTCGCCTTTCCGCCCGCTATCGCTTTCTGGACGATTTTGCCGTAAAAGCTTCTTTCACACAGATGGAGCAGTATGTGCACCTGTTGTCATCCTCGCCCATCTCGTTGCCGACCGATTTGTGGGTTCCGGTCACTCGGAATATCCGGCCGATGCGTTCTTACCAGTATGCCGTCGGTGGTTATTATACCGGCGTGAAAGGGTGGGAGTTTTCGTTGGAAAGTTATTATAAAGATATGCATAATGTCTTGGAATACCAGGATGGCGCAACCTTTTTCGGTTCGTCCGGCGGATGGCAGGAAAAGGTGGAGATGGGGCGGGGACGTTCGTTTGGTGTGGAATTTTTGGCCCAGAAGACGTTCGGGAAGACAACCGGCTGGTTGGGGTACACGATTGCCAAGAGCGACCGCCTGTTCAAAGACGGGACGGTCAATAACGGCGAGCGTTTCCCTTATAAATATGACCGCCGGCATAGTATCAACTTTTGTGTGAACCATGCTTTCAGTAAGAAAACGGACATAGGAGTCACCTGGATTTTCAATACGGGCGGGACGGCAACGGTTGCCGAACAGCTTACCGGGACGATGTCCGGCAATTTGATCGACTATGTTTCTCATCGCAACAACTACCGTCTTCCTGCCAGCCACCGGTTGAACCTGAGCCTCAATTTCCACAAGAAATTGCGTCGGGGTATGCAGACCTGGAACATTTCGCTCTATAATGCCTACAATGCCATGACGCCGAATCTGATCTACAAAGAGGAAGAATATATCGGGATACAACATACCCAGCCGGATGGCAGCATTGAAACCTCCTGGAAACGGAAAACGAGGCTGATGAAGCAAACGCTTCTACCCTGTGTCCCTTCGATTACCTATACATACCGCTTTTAATAAAGAAATGGAATATGAAGAAGAATTTGTCTCGATTATTCATACTGGCATCCCTGTTGTTCCCGGCTTGCGAAAACGAACTTCCATACAGGGACAAGCCGCAAGCGCCGCAACTCCTGATGAATGCTTTTCTTGAGGCTGGAAAGGAAGAAAACAGTGTCTCCCTGCACGTGATCGATATGGATGAGCAACGGGCGAATTACGTTTCCAATGGCTCTATCACGGTCTATGTCAACGGGGAAAAGACTGAAACAGCACAGGCGGAGAAGCTCAACTATACTTTCGGTGCTCCCAACTGCACGTTGAAAACCCTTTTTCGTCCCGGTGATCACATCCGTTTTGAGGCGACAGCCGAAAACGGGCAATACCAGGCCGGCTGCGAAGTGGAGGTCCCGTTGCCGATTGAGGAAACTATTCAGGTGGATACGCTCCGTACGCAATTGAGGGGCAGTTCCGGCATGAGGGATTGTATGCAATATAAAATCACGATCCACGACCGTCCGGGCGAGAAAAACTATTACCGTCTTATCATCGAAGAAAATACCTATCGGGTTTCATCGGAAGACGGCATTGTGTATGGCCCTTTTCTTAACTATCCTGAAATCATCAACCAAGAGGACATCGTGTTGACCGACGGGCATCTCACGACTGCCGACGATGATGAGTTCGGCATACTGGACTGGACGGTTCGTAACCTCAACAATGTCTTCACGGACGGCCGTTTTGAAAATGGTTCGTACACGCTGAAAGTCTACACCTCTATTCCCTATATCAGCGAATGGAATAGGAAAGACCATTTATATCTGGATGTTACGGTCCGCATATTGAGTCTGCCGCAGTCCTATTACCGTTATTTGCGTGCGATGAACTGCCTGAATTCGGATGGTTACAACGAAACCTTTATGGAGCCGGTCATCGTCCCTCAAAACGTATCGGGCGGCTTGGGCTTTGTCGGAGCCTCTTCCGAACAACGGGTTACCTTGCGGATGATCGACCAGCCGCCATCCGGGTATTCGAAATGACTATTTTCATGCCCATGGAAACAAATTTTCTTCGGCATGGAAATAGATTTCCATAGGCATGGAAATGGATTTTCATGGGCATGAAAATAGTGGAAAAAGCAAACGGCTTTATTCGTAATGCTCTTTGTCCTTTTTGCGCAGGCTCTTTAGTTCGAAAGAAAGCATAACCCGGAAGATTCCGATGAGCAGCAAGGTGTATGCGGTCATATAGACAAGGGATAATGCTCCGATTCCCGGTTGCCAGATAATACCGATGCTGCAAAGAATGGCCAATATGCCGAAAGCCATGTACCAGCCCCAATTGCGTGTCCCATAATGTTTCAGGTCCATCGCGTAACCGGTTGCAGTGAATCCTCTGAACATCAGCCAGAAAGCGACAATGAAAGGCAGTACCGCCATACTTAGGCCGACATTGGTCATCAGGTAGACACCTAAAATCAAGTCGATGATACCGCTTGCCAGATACCAGCCCCAACTGGAAATGTTCTTTTTGTTGGTGATGGCAAAGATGGTTTCCAGCGTGCCGCTCACAAACATGGAAACGCTGAACAGGACACTCAGTGCGACATAACTTGCCAACGGTGTGAACATCAGACCGATGGCGATCAGGATATAAAGCAGGCCTAACAATAGGGAAACCCACCAGTTTTTTACTCCGAAATGGATTGTTTCAATAAAAGTCTTCATAATACATTTATTTTTTAATTCTATTTTATAACAGCCTGTCAGAAAGAAAAGTTTCACCGGACCGGCGAAGTGAATTATTTTTAATACATTTGCCCTCCGTTACGTGTTTGGCGTGTCATGCCGGATCCAATCCGGTGGACACCGCTGAATTTAGATGTACCCTTATTGTAAATCATTAATTATAGAAGATTATGAAAGGTATAGTTTTAGCGGGAGGGTCTGGTACGCGCTTGTATCCGATAACTAAAGGAGTTTCGAAACAATTGTTGCCTATTTATGATAAGCCGATGGTCTACTATCCTGTGTCCGTGCTGATGCTGGCAGGCATACGTGAGATCCTGGTGATTTCCACTCCGCAGGATCTGCCCGGTTTCCGCCGTCTGTTGGGAGACGGTTCCGATTATGGGGTCCGTTTCGAATATGCCGAGCAGCCTTCGCCCGACGGATTGGCACAAGCGTTTCTGATCGGGGAGGAGTTTATTGGGGACGATTCCGTTTGCCTGGTCTTGGGCGACAATATCTTTTACGGGCAAAGCTTTACGGCCATGTTGAAAGCGGCCGTTTCCAATGCAGAGGAGGGACAGAAAGCCACTGTCTTCGGGTATTACGTCAATGACCCGGAACGCTACGGTGTAGCTGAGTTCGATGAGTCGGGAAAAGTGTTGAGCATTGAAGAGAAACCGGCATGTCCGAAATCGAACTATGCGGTGGTCGGCCTCT
Source organism: Parabacteroides sp. (assembly GCA_017937385.1). GTDB lineage: Bacteria > Bacteroidota > Bacteroidia > Bacteroidales > Tannerellaceae > Parabacteroides. The sequence goes on along the minus strand of JAGBDR010000015.1, from coordinate 10,846 downwards.
ATTTCTACCCGAACAAGGTGGTGGATGTTGCCAAACGGATCAAACCTTCCGATCGGGGGGAACTGGAGATCACGACCGTCAACCAGGAGTTCCTGAAAGACGAGGAATTACAAGTCCAGCTCTTGGGACGCGGTTTTGCATGGCTCGACACCGGTACGCACGATTCTCTATCCGAAGCATCCACTTTCGTCGAGGTGATCGAGAAACGGCAAGGGCTTAAAATCGCCTGTCTGGAGGAAATCGCTTACCGGAACGGCTGGATCGATTCTGAACGGTTGAGGCAGGTGGCCGCTCCTATGTCGAAGAACCAATATGGACAATATTTGCTCAATTTGATAAAAGGAAAGAATGAAAAAGGATAGTAAAATATTCGTGGCAGGCCATCGAGGACTGGTCGGTTCCGCTATCTTGAAGAACCTGAAGGAGAAAGGTTACACAAACTTTGTCCTGCGCACGCATACGGAACTGGATCTGACCGACCAGCAGGCGGTTCATGATTTCTTTGCGGCCGAGAAGCCGGAATATGTGTTTCTGGCAGCCGCTCATGTCGGAGGCATTCTGGCAAACAGCTGTTACCGTGCCGACTTCATTTACCGGAATCTGATGATTCAGAATAATGTGATTCATGCCGCTTATCTGAATCAGGTAAAGAAGCTGTTGTTTTTGGGCAGTACCTGTATTTATCCGGGAAATGCTCCACAACCGATGCCGGAGGATTGTCTGCTCACTTCACCTCTCGAATACACGAACGAACCCTACGCGATTGCCAAGATCGCCGGAATCAAGATGTGCGAAAGCTATAACCTGCAATACGGGACGAACTACATCGCGGTGATGCCGACCAACCTTTATGGCCCGAATGATAATTTCAATCTGGAGACTTCGCATGTGTTGCCGGCCATGATTCGTAAAATACATTTGGGCAAATGTCTTACCGAAGGAGATTGGGAGGCCGTTCGGAAAGATCTGAATGCACGCCCGGTCGAAAAAGTGTCCGGCGAGGCTACCGAATCCGAGATATTGGATAGGCTTGCCAAATATGGTATCTATCCTGGTAAAGTGGAGTTGTGGGGGACCGGCAAGCCGCTCCGTGAGTTCCTTTGGAGTGAAGAAATGGCCGATGCTTCTGTCTATGTGATGGAGAAGGTCGATTTTACCGATCTCTGTCCTGTTTCCGCTGATATCCGGAATACGCATATTAATATAGGTACGGGAAAAGAACTTTCAATCCGTGAGGTGGCTTTCCTGATCCGTGAAAAGGTCGGTTTTACGGGCGATATTGTGTTTGATTCGTCCAAGCCGGACGGGACGATGCGGAAACTGACGGATGTCACGAAGTTGCATGCTTTAGGCTGGCATCATACGATTGAAATAGATGAGGGCGTTGAACGCCTGTATGGTTGGTATTTGGATAATTTGTGATTTATGATTTTGGATTTATGATTTATCATCTACGCATAAATCATAAATCCAAAATCATAAATCTAAAACGTAATCAAGAGAATGAGTAAAGTAGCTTTAATAACAGGAATAACAGGGCAGGACGGAGCGTACCTGGCCGAATATCTGATTAAGAAAGGATATATCGTTCACGGTATCAAGCGCCGGTCGTCCATGTTCAACACGGATCGTATCGATCATCTTTATCAGGATCCGCATGTGGAAAACCGTAATCTGATTCTGCATTATGGTGACCTGACCGACAGTCTGAACCTGACCCGTATCATTGGTGAGACGCAGCCGGACGAAATCTATAATCTGGCAGCGATGAGCCATGTGAAAGTGAGTTTTGATACCCCTGAATATACGGCTAATGCCGATGGACTGGGAGTTTTGCGTATTCTGGAAGCGGTCCGCCTGCTGAATCTGATCCCCAAGACACGCATTTACCAGGCTTCCACATCCGAGTTGTACGGTCTGGTGCAGGAAGTCCCGCAAAAAGAGACGACTCCTTTTTATCCGAGAAGTCCGTATGCCGTGGCTAAACTGTATGGCTATTGGATAACGGTGAACTATCGGGAGGCTTATAAAATGCATGCTTCGAATGGCATTTTATTCAATCATGAATCACCCCTGAGAGGAGAAACCTTCGTGACCCGCAAAGTGACCCGTGCTGTTTCCCGTATTGCCTTGGGAATGCAGGAAAAGGTTTACATGGGAAACCTCTCTTCCAAACGCGATTGGGGGCATGCAAAAGATTATGTGCGTGCGATGTACGCCATTCTCCAGCAAGACGAACCGTCCGACTATGTCATTGCGACGGGAATTACGACTACGATCCGCGATTTTCTGAAAATGGCATTTGCCGAGATCGGGGTGGAGATTGTTTTTAAAGGAGAAAGTGTTAAAGAAGTCGCTATATTAAACTATATTGACGAAAATGTGTTTATAAAAAGAGTCGGTGAAGCTTATCTCGATGCTTTCAGAAAACGGATCGGAGAGGAGGTCGTAGGTGTCGATCCCCAGTATTTCCGCCCGACTGAAGTAGATTTGCTGATCGGCGATGCAACAAAAGCGCGTACCCGTTTAGGATGGGAACCGAAGTACGATTTGAATGCTTTGATCGAGGATATGATGTTGAATGATATAAAATTGATGAAGAAAGAATCGTATCTTAGAAAAGGTGGATATGAAATATTGAATTATTTCGAATAGAACGAACTTTTGCCGCTTTTGTTTGTTATAATTGGAAAAAGAGTTAATTTTGCAATAAATTTGAGCAAGATTATTAGGTTATTGATTGTTTAATTAAAATGTTGATGAATATGAAGACTAAAGTTTTACTTTTAGCTTTGTTGTCAGGTTTTGTTTTCTCTGTGTCTGCACAGGAATTTAAACCGCAGGTTGGATTTAGTAACGAACCGGGTTATAAAACAAACTTCAAGAAGAACAAAGCAGGCGACAACTGGTTTATTTCTATTGCCGGTGGTGCCAGTATTTTGATCGGTGATAACAACAATAATGCCGATTTCAAGGATCGTCTGAATTTCGCACCTCAGTTCTCTGTTGGTAAGTGGTTCAATCCGTATTTGGCATTGCGTTTGCAGGCAAATGGTGGCGTTTTGCACGGATTTGTCGGAGGTCCGGAAGATCTGAAAATGCAGCACAACAAATATATCGCCGGTCATGCCGACTTGTTGTGGGATGTGACGAACTTTTGGGGACGTTACAATGAAAAGAGAGTGTTCCGTTTGATCCCGTGGGTCGGTCTGGGTGTCGCTCATCGTTTCAAGACAACTGAATATGCTGAATTTAGAAAGTGTAATTCACCTTCGATCAATTTCGGTATCTTGACAGCATTCCGTTTGAGCAAACGTGTTGATTTGAATATCGAAGCTCAGACTGCTTTGCTGAACGAACAGTTCAACCGTCAGACCATGTTTAACTTTACAGACAATATTACTCAGTTGAGCGCTGGTTTGACATTCAAGTTGGGCAAGACAGACTTCGAAGTGTTGGAACCGATGGACTATGCTTTGCTGAACGACTTGAACGGCCAGATCAATGCTTTGCGTGCTGAAAACGATGAATTGAGCAAGCGTCCGGTTTCTTGTCCTGAATGCAAAGAGACTGTCACGAATGTTGTGAACAACTATGTAGACAATGTGGTTTATTTCCGTCTGAATAGTGCTAAGATCGATAAGAACCAGCAGATTAACATCTATAACACTGCTGAATTCGTAAAAGAAAACAATGCTCCTATCAAGGTGATCGGTTATGCAGACAAGAAAACAGGAACAAGCGCATATAACATGCAGCTTTCTGAAAAACGTGCAAAAGCCGTTGCTAAAGAGTTGATTGAGAAATACGGTGTTTCATCTGATCAGATCACAATCGAATATCGTGGTTCTGAAGAACAGCCGTATAGCGAAAACAACTGGAACCGCGTTGTTATCATGCGTGCAAATAAATAATACGGATTTATTATCTTTGAATAGGGCTGTGCAGATTCTGCGCAGCCCTATTTTTTTGCTCGGAAAATAATGCTTACTTTTGTGTGTTTTTAGCGCATTGTTATGGAGTTAAATAAAAGACATGGTTATCTGATCCAGTGGATGATAGGTGTAGGGGATTTGATTGTTCTGAATCTTCTCTTCTTTATGGTCTACTATGGATTGAGTGATTTTTATACATCTGCTATTACCGGAAATTTGCGGGAGGTTGTGCTTTTGTTGAATTTCTGTTATTTCTTTTCTCTCTATTTTGCCCCTTTGCAATTACATCTCTCTATTGTTTTTATAGACAAGATTGTGCAGAGGGCGTTCCTTTTGGTTACGATCATGACATTCCTGTTTGCTACCTGTCTGATATTCCTGAATGTCGGAGATGTGTTGGCGACTTTCCTGTTGGTTTATTATGTCGTGACGATCATTGTTTTTTCGTTGTGGCGGGTTTTTGTGCGCGTGACGTTGAAGATGTATCGCCGGAAAGGGTATAATTTCAAAAAGATCGTGATTGTCGGAGCCGGAAAGAACGGGATGGAGTTATATCGGGTGATGAAGGACGATTTGTCGTACGGGTTTAATATCTTGGGCTTTTTTGATGATAATTTGTCTTTGAAGTCCGTTCTGCCGAATTATTTGGGGATGACGCACGAAGTGGAGGATTTTGTGTTGGCAAATGATGTGGATGAAATCTATTGTACGCTGCCGGGCACGAATGATGAAAAGATCGTCCGCTTGCTGAATTTTGCAGAGAAGCACATGATCCGTTTTTATATTGTACCGGAATTCTATCGCAATTTGAAAAAGAGTTTGGTGATGGAAGTGATGGAGTCCATCCCTTTGATGACGGTTCGCCGTGAGCCTTTGCAGGCCGTCTATAACCGTGCCTTGAAACGTACATTCGATATTTTGTTTTCGATCTTGGTCCTGGTGACCATCTTCCCGCTTTTGTATATTGTGGTCGGCATTCTGATCAAGTTAAGTTCGCCGGGGCCGATCTTGTTTAAACAAAAGCGAACCGGATTGTACGGACATGATTTCAAGTGTTATAAGTTTCGCACGATGAAAGTCAATGCAGAGGCCGATTCCTTGCAAGCCGTGAAGAATGATCCACGTAAAACGAAAGTGGGGGATTTCCTTCGCCGGACCAATCTGGATGAATTTCCTCAGTTTATTAACGTATTGCGGGGTGATATGTCGGTTGTCGGGCCCCGTCCTCACATGTTGAAGCATACCGAGCAGTATTCTGCGTTGATTGACAAATACATGGTGCGCCATTTGGTAAAACCGGGGGTTACAGGCTGGGCGCAAGTTACGGGGTATAGGGGCGAAACGAAAACGCTGGAACAGATGGAAGGCCGTGTAAAGCGCGATGTCTGGTATATCGAAAACTGGTCTTTCTTCCTGGATCTTAAGATTATAGTTGTAACGGTTCTCAATATGTTCAAAGGAGAAAAGAATGCTTATTAAGTATAAAATTGCACACTTTTTGTGTATATGTGTAATTGAAAACTGAATTTATGTTATCTTTGTGCCCGATGGGAAGGATTATAGCAATTGATTATGGCCGGAAACGTACCGGACTGGCGGTTACGGATACCTTGCAGATGATTGCAAACGGACTGGCAACCGTACCGAGCGGTGAACTGATCAAGTTTCTGGTTGATTATGTTTCGCACGAACCCGTTGAACGGTTTGTAGTCGGATTGCCGAAACAGATGAACAACGAACCTTCAGAAAATATGAAATACGTGGAAGCTTTTGTTGCACATCTGAAGCGGACTATTCCGAACATCCCGGTAACGTATTACGACGAACGATTTACTTCCGTTTTGGCTCATAAGGCAATGCTGGATGGCGGATTGAAGAAAAAGAAGAGACAGGATAAAGGACTGGTAGACGAGATCAGTGCCGTTATTATCTTGCAGTCATATTTGGAAAATAAAAAATATCAGTTATAAGAGTTATGATTTTACCAGTATATTTATATGGACAGCCTGTATTAAGAAAAGAGGCTGAAGAGGTTCCGACGGACTATCCGGAACTGAAACGATTGGTATCCAATATGTATGAGACGATGTACAATGCCGATGGCGTAGGGTTGGCCGCTCCGCAGGTCGGTTTGTCGTTGCGTCTTCTGGTAATTGATGCTGACGTGATGGGAGATGATTTCCCCGAATGCAAAGGTTTCAAGCGTACAATGATCAATCCTGTTTTCCTTGAGAAAAGTGAAGAAGAGGTTTCGATGGAAGAAGGTTGCTTGAGTTTGCCAGGCGTACACGAGAAAGTATCCCGTTCGACAAAAGTGCGCGTGAAGTATCTGGATGAGGATTTGAAAGAACAGGAAGAGACGGTGGAAGGATTTGCGGCCCGTGTCGTACAGCATGAGTGCGAACATCTGGAAGGTCATGTTTTTATCGACAATATTTCCGGAATCCGCCGTCAGTTGAATAAAGGCAAATTGAATAGTATTATTAAAGGTACAGCCCGTTGCTCGTATAAGGCAAAAGCGGTTGGTAAGTAATAAGAACTCTATTAATTAATCAGTATGACAGATTTAAGTAAAAACATTCAGGCCCTCAGGGAAAAGAAAGCCGTCGTTGAGATGGGTGGAGGCGAGGCTGCTATCGAAAAGCAGATCGCGATGGGTAAATTGACTGCCCGTGATCGTATTCTATCCTTGTTGGACAAGAATTCTTTCCACGAATATGACCTGTTCGTAAAACATGACGGTCGTGATTTCGGTATGGACAAGAAGGATTTACCAGGTGATGGTGTTGTTACAGGTACAGGTACGATATTCGGTGCTCCGGTTTGTATCTATGCACAGGACTTTACGGTTGCCGGTGGTTCACTGGGCTTGCAGCATGCACGTAAGATCACGAAGATTATGGATCATGCTCTGAAAATGAAATGTCCGATTATTGGTATCAACGACTCGGGGGGTGCACGTATCCAGGAGGGTGTAGGTGCATTGGCCGGTTATGGTGAAATATTCTATCGCAATACAATCGCTTCCGGCGTTATTCCCCAGATATCCTTGATTTTAGGGCCGTGTGCCGGTGGTGCCGTCTATTCTCCGGCTCTGACAGACTTCGTGTTTGTCGTGGAAAATATCTCCAAGATGTTCATCACAGGCCCGAATGTGATCAAGACCGTGTTGGGCGAAGACATCTCTATGGAAGACTTGGGCGGTGCACGTGTTCATGCGGAAACAACCGGTAATGCTCATTTCTATGCGAAGAGCGAGCAGGAATGTTTCGAACAGGTAAAACGTCTGGTAAGCTTTATTCCTTGGAATAACCAGGAACGTGCGAAAATGGCGGAACCGAAAGAACCGGCTGCGGTTATGAATATCGAAGATGTGGTTCCGTCAGATCCGAAACAGCCGTATGACGTACGTGATATTATCAAATGTATCGTCGATGATTCCGACTTCCTGGAAGTACAGAAGTTGTGGGCTGCCAACATCGTGGTCGGTTTCGGCCGCATGGGAGGGGAGACGGTCGGTTTTGTTGCCAACCAGCCGATGGTTTTGGCCGGTGTGTTGGATTGTGACAGTGCCGACAAAGCGGCCCGTTTTATCCGTTTCTGCGATTCTTTCAATATTCCGATTATAACATTGGAGGATATGCCGGGATACCTGCCGGGTGTCGACCAGGAACATGCGGGCGTGATCCGTCACGGCGCGAAAGTATTGTATGCTTATTCCGAAGCGACAGTCCCCAAGATTACGGTTATTTTGCGTAAGGCATACGGTGGCGGTTATATCGCCATGAACTCACGCCACTTGGGAGCGGACTTCATGTTTGCATGGCCGAGTGCTGAAATTGCGGTGATGGGACCGGAAGGTGCGGCCAACATTATCTTCCGTAAGGAAATCATGGAAGCTGAAGACCAGAACGCCATGCGCCAGGAAAAGGTAAAAGAATATATCGAGAAGTTTGCAAATCCTTACGTGGCAGCCTCCAAAGGGTTCATCGATTCTGTTATCGAACCGAAAGAAACCCGCTCCTTGTTGCTTCACGCGCTGAAGCTTTCTGTATTGAAAGAGGAAAACAGACCGGCTAAGAAGCACGGATTGCCTCCGTTCTAATTAACGCTGTAAAAACGTTTGGATATGGAAAAGAAAGAGAAAGATAACGAATATGTGGATTTTGTAGTAACAGCCCGTAAATACAAGACGACGCTGACTGCAAAATATAAGAACCGCAAGATGTGGCAGAAGCCCTTTGTCGGTGATGTGATTTCTCATCTTCCCGGAACGATCGTTAAAGTGGAAGTGCAGCCGGGGCAGGAAGTCGAAGCCGGTCAGTTGCTCCTGATCCACCAGGCGATGAAGATGTACAACCGGGTGGTCGCTCCCATTGCCGGAACAGTTGTCGAGCTGGGCGTGACGGAAGGTGATAAGATCCCCAAAGACCATTTGATGGTTAAGATTCAGCCGAAGTAAATAGCTGAAGTAAGTAAATATAAAAAGCTTTCACACTGTTTTACAGTCTGTGAAAGCTTTTTTTTTAGATTGGTTTTAACGGCTAAGATTATTTCCTTACTTTTGCGAGCGATCAACGTTGAATTTTTTGTAATAGATGAAGAAAGCGATTCTTTTATTTATATTCCAGTTATGTTCGTTGGCTCTGTTTGCACAAATCAATACCGACCGTGTGTTGACTATCGGACGTAACGCTTTGTATTTTGAAGACTATGTTCTTTCAATACAATATTTCAATCAAGTTATCAAATCGAAACCCTGGTTGGCTGAACCCTATTTTTACCGGGCCGTGGCAAAAATCAATCTGGATGATTATAAAGGTGCGGAAGAAGATTGTACGCTTTGTCTGGAACGGAACCCTTTTCTGGTACAAGCCTATTATGCACGTGGTATTGCCCGGCAGAGCCAGGAAAAATTCGACGAAGCGATAGAAGATTATAGAAAAGGCTTGGAGTTTAAGGCGGAAGACCGCCAGATGCTGGTGAACATGGCAGTCGCCAATATCCAGAAAAAAGATTTTGAAGAGGCCGAAAAGGTGTTTGACGAATTGATGGCGGCTTATCCCAAATATTCCATGAACTATTTGACACGTGGCGCAATGTACACCGAGAAAGGTGATACGCTGAAAGCGCTTGCCGACTATGATAAGGCGATCGGGATGGATCCCTATTATGCCCCGGCTTATGGAAACCGGGCGATCCTGCATTACCAGATGAACAACCTGAAAGAGGCGCTTGCCGACCTGAACGAAGCCATTCGTCTGAATACGCGCGAAAGCGGTTATTATATCAATAGAGGGTTGGTCCGCTATCAGTTGAAAGACCTGCGTGGCGCTATGGCGGATTACGATCAGGTGGTCGGTATGGACAGCCGCAATCTGATTGCCCGGTTTAACCGTGGATTGCTTAGGGCCCAGATCGGCGATAACAACCGGGCTATCGAGGACTTTGACGTTGTGATCGAGATTGAACCGGATAACTATATGGCGTATTACAACCGGGCGTTGTTGCGTTATGAAACAGGTGATTTTCAGGGATCCGTGCATGATTTCGATGTCGTGTTGCAGCAATATCCGAACTTTATAGCCGGCTATTACAGCCGCGCGGAAGTGAAACGGAAAATGCATGACGAGGTGGGGGCTGACCGCGACTACTGGACTGCCTACAATATGGAGCAGAAAAAGAAGAACGGGAACACGTCGGGAAATGCAGTCGCTTCCCAAAAGGGTAGCAATGCCGCTACGCAATCGGCTGATCCGGTGTCAAAAGAGGAAAATACCCGTGAACAGTCGGATAAGAATATCGATAAGTTCAACCGTCTTGTCGTGTATGACGAAGAAGAGGTGCGCAAGACGAAATATAACAGTGAGATCCGCGGACGTGTGCAGGACCGCAACGTACGGGTGGATTTGGAACCGATGTTTGTCCTGACCTATTACGAAAAGGCCGATCCGGTGAAGAAGTTGGTTTATTACGACAAGATGGTGGAATCCTACAATGCCCGTTTTGTGTTGGAACGTAAGTTGCGCATCACCAACGAGGAGGCCGCTCTTACGGAAGATCAGGTCGCCCTGCATTTTGCTTCTATCGATAACTTCTCAGCGCGGATCGCGAAGAACCCGAACGACGTGGATGCCTATTTCGGAAGGGCTTTGGATTTTATGCTTGTACAGGACTTTGCCGAAGCGATTAAGGATTATACGAAGGTGATCGAGCTGAATCCTGATTTTGCGATGGCCTATTTCAACCGGGCTGTCGTCCGGTATAAGCAACTTGATTATGATATGTCGCAAGCGGCCAGTTCCCAGGATGATTTTTCTGTTATGAGCATGAACCTTAAGATTGGTAAAAATCCGACGGTAGCCCGTACACCGGTGGCATCTGACCCGGCTTCTGCCTCTCTGAAAGAGAATAAGCGGGCTTACGAACATGAAATGATTACGCGTGATTATGATATGGTAATCAAGCTGAATCCCGGTTTCGTATATGCCTATTTCAACCGTGGAAACCTGCGCTGTGCGCAACGTGACTTCCGCGCGGCCATTCAGGATTATAGCGAGGCGATCCAGCGCGATCCGGAGTTTGCCGAAGCCTATTTCAACCGTGGATTGGCACGCCTTTCGCAAGGAGATGCCAACCGGGGTATCGCTGATCTGAGCAAGGCAGGCGAATTGGGAATTATCAATGCTTATAGTATTATCAAGCGGATGACAAGCCGTTGACGAACCGTACCTCCCCCTTATTGTAAAAAACGAGTGAAAAATCGTTCGTCCCAAATAAAGGAAGGATATTCTCTCATTTGCAAGGTCAGAAGTATCTTTAAGATGAGGCTGACCGTGGAGGAGGCGAGGGTGAAACTTCATGAATGGTATAAGGAGGTCAATGCCTGTACGCTTAGAGAAATCAAGTCT
>JAGBDR010000014.1 GCA_017937385.1 Parabacteroides sp. | reverse complement strand
TTTTATTATGTAGTGGTTGTATTATCTTAAATAAAACAAAAACACCGACTTTACATTCTTGGGTGTAAAACTGGGTGTTTGTTTTGCAATCTGCTGATTTTCAGCGTTTGTTGCGGAGAGAGAGGGATTCGAACCCCCGGAACCTCTCAGTTCAACGGTTTTCAAGACCGCCGCAATCGACCACTCTGCCATCTCTCCTTGTCTCTAAGACGGGTGCAAAAGTAGAAAGTCTATTTGAATTATGCAAGTTTTTATCTCATTTCTTTTCGTTTTTTCGATACTTCTAAAGATTATATGTATCTTCGCATAAGAAAATAGTAAAACGTTCCTTTATTTATTCACCGAGTGCTTGATCAACCTCGTTAAAAACAAGAATTATGCAGAAGACAACTACTGTAACCGTACCGTTTATGCTGTTAGGCATCCTGTTCAATATCTGCCTGATAGCTTCAAACCTGTTGGAAACCAAAGTCATTCAGGTATCCGGTATCACAGCGACTGCCGGACTGATCGTTTTTCCGATCTCTTATATCATCAACGACTGTATCGCCGAAGTGTGGGGATTCAAGAAAGCACGCCTGATTATCTGGAGCGGGTTCGCTTCGAATTTCTTAGTAATCGGATTTGCACAAGTGGCAGTGATGCTGCCTGCCGCTCCATTTTGGGATGGCGAAGAAGGCTTCAATTTCGTATTCGGGATGGCACCCCGTATCGCCATAGCAAGTTTGATGGCTTTTCTTGTCGGTTCGTTCCTGAATGCTTATGTGATGAGTAAAATGAAGATAGCCTCAGCCGGAAAGCATTTTTCTTTACGCGCCATCGTTTCTACGTTGGCCGGCGAAAGTGCCGATTCGATGATCTTTTTCCCGATCGCTTTCGCCGGATTGATACCGGTAGGTGAACTTTGTATCATGATCGGAACACAAGCTGCCTTGAAATCCCTCTATGAAGCCATAATCCTTCCTGTAACCATCCGCGTTGTAAACTACATCAAAAAAGTGGACGGAAACGATGTTTATGACATAGGGACTTCTTACAATATATTAAATGTGAAAGATTTATGATTTATGATTTATAACACATAATTCATCAATTCCGAACAAATGCGACCAATCTTCGCGAGGTTGAGGCGTATAAGTATGGAAGCCCAATGATTCGGCCGCATGGCAGTTGGGAATGGCATCATCTATGAATAACGTTTCTTCAGGACGTATACCGGCATTTTGCAGGACATATTTGAATATATCGGCATTCGGTTTCAGTAGATGAAGCTGGTAGGAAAGATAAATATGATTGAAAAAGTCAGAAGCATGGTGGCCTTTGTAGGAGAAATAGTTCTTTTCCGACCAGTTCCAATGAATCTCGTTCGTATTACTGAGCAACATCGTATTGTAGCGCTTGCGGAGGTCAAGCAAAAGATCCAGCTTATAATCCGGAACATCATCGAGCATAGCAATCCAGGCAACATCGATCTGCTCGTCTGTCAAAGGCTGTCGTGTCAACCGACGGATACCGTCGCGAAACTCGGCTACCGTGATAGAGCCGAGCTCTATCTTCATAAAGAGATCCCTATGCTGGTAATTATTGACCACCTGCTCACGTATATTTGCGACTCCCAAACTTTCAAATGCTTCGATACAGCGATTACGGGTGAGGTTGACAATCACACCTCCAAAGTCTATAATCAAATTTTTTATGCCTTCCATGACCTTTTTAATTGACAATTGACAATTGACAATTTTTGATTTCCAACGATTTGCTTACCAGCGGCGGCGACGTCTACGATGACGCTGACGCTGTTTGTATTGATGTATCCTGCGATACACCAGCCAGACAAATAACACCCCGAACACGGCAAAAATCAGCAAGACGATCCCGGTATTCAGGTTATCCCCTTTCACGCGGCTCCACATTTCCAAAACCAGTTCCGTCCGATCACCGAAATCACGGATCATGGCACAACGTTCCACCACCTGCCGGTCGGGATATTGCACCGGATTGATCCGGATACTATCTGCACCGGGACCGAAGAAATAACTCAGGTCGGAAACACTTTCGATTGTCGAATCGATTTTAGCATCCATGATTTCGGGAGTTGCAATGGCGCTGACGTAACCAATGGCATCCATATTCCGCAAAGCGACATCCGGACGGCAAAGGTAATCAATAAAATAACTGGCTGCTTTCACATTGCGGGCATATTTAGGGATCGCCCAACCGTCATACCAGATATTACTGCCTTCACGGGGCACTTTATAATCCAGTTCCACCCCGACGGCTTCCGCCTCTTCCATCGCCCAGACCGCATCTCCGCTCCAGGTAAAATTGAGCCAGGCCTTGCCTTTCGTCATCATTTCCTTGCCGAAGTCGGCTTCCCAACCGGCGATATTCGGTTTCATATTTTTCAGATATTCCTCGGCTATTGCAATGGCTTCGGGAGAATTGTCGTTCATCAACTGTTCGACTGTCATAGTACCGTCCGCCAATTCTTTCGCATGGGCATAGATAATGGCTGTACCGTAAGCATCGCGGTAGCTGTCTTTCATCAAGATCTTATTCTTGAATTCAGGGTTCCAAAGGCATTTCCAACTTTCGACAGTATCATCGGAAACGAACTGTTTATTATATAAAAGCCCTGCTGTTCCCCACATATAAGGGACAACATAGTCGGTCGTTTTCCGCCCCGGCTGGCTCAATTTATTCAACTGTTCTTGGATATAGGGAGAAACATTATCCAGGTAGTCCGGTGTCTTGCCAAAATTACGGTCGATCGGGACAAGGAGATTCTTCTTCAACATCCGTTCGATGACATATTCGGACGGACAGATCAGGTCGAAATCTTCATGCCCGCGTTCAACCTTGGTAAGCATGATTTCGTTGATATCAAACACTTGGTAGATGATCCGGATATCCTCGCCGGTCTGTTCTTTATACCAATCCGGAAATTCGGCCAAGACATCTTCGTCAATATAATCGGCCCAATTGTAGACTTTCAGGATATGGCTACGTGCCTCATTCGTACGTCCGCACGAAGACATTGCGCCCCAAAGGAGCATGCAACCCGCTATTATTGTAATCAGTTTGTTCATTTCTAACTTTTCTTCATTAGCTTTTGGACTTCTCCGCCCGTTTATTAATCACAATCAAAAGGACAAGAACCGTCACGAAAATAATAGTCGACAACGGACGCAACTCAGGCGTCAATCCCCCCTTGCGGGCATCCGCATAAATAAAAGTAGACAGGGTTTCCAATCCTTCATTGCCGATCGTAAAGATCGTAACGGCAAAATCATCTATCGAAAGCGTAAAGGCCAATATAAAGCCACTGATCATTCCCGGACGAATCTCCGGCAAGATCACCTTGCGCAACGCCTGGAAAGGAGTTGCCCCTAAATCGAGAGCTGCCTCATAGACATTCTGGTTCATCTTTTTCAAGCGAGGCATGACACTCAACACCACGTATGGTGTACAGAATGTAATATGCGCCAACACGACCGTCGTGAATCCCTGCGAAACGCCCAAACTCACAAACAATAGGAAAAGAGAGACACCTGTAATAATATCGGCATTCATCATCGGGATCGCATTGGTAAAGTTCATCACCTGGCGAGTCCGCGAACGCAGGTTGAAAATACCGATAGCCGCAATGCTGCCCAACAACGTGGAAACGGTCGCCGCGATCATCGCAATGGCAAACGTATTCCACAACGCGCTCACCAACGAACGCTGCACCCCCCCTGTAAACAGCGAGCTATACAGTTTGGTTGAAAAACCCGTCCAATTACCCAAAACTTTCGCTTCGGTAAAGGAGAAAATCATAATAATCAGAATCGGAGAATACAGTAATGCCAACAGCAACCACAGATATCCTTTCGCCATCCATTTCGTCATCATATCACACCTCCTCCTTCGTTTGAAGCACTGTCCTCTTCATTTGTAAAGAGGATGGTAACCCCTATCAGCAACAGCATAATAAGAGAAAGCGCCGCGCCGTAGTTCCACATACCGTTATAGATATTCTCCTGCACGGTCGTACCGAACAGTTTGATATTATTCATTGTCAGCAGCTCAGCAATGGCAAACGTAGAAACCGTCGGCATAAAAACCATGACGATCCCGCTCATCACACCGGGCATCGAAAGAGGCAGGATCGCCTTCATAAAGACTTGAAACGGATTGGCTCCCAAATCCTGGGCCGCCTCGATCAAACTACGGTCCATCTTTTGCAACGTGTTATAAATCGGATAAATCATGAACGGAAGAAAATTATATACCATACCGAAAACCAACGCCCCCTCTCCCAACGGGAAGTTCAGGAAATCGAACAAGGCAACCGTAGCCAACGTACGGATCAGGATATTCACCCACATCGGCAAGATAAACAGCACGACCATCGTCCGAGAGGTATTAAAGCGATCCTGACTCAAGATATATGCAGCCGGATACCCTAAAACAAGACAGGCAAGCGTTGTGATAATCGCAATCCCGATCGAATAGACAAACGTGTTCATCGCCTCAGGATGCATCATGAACTTACGGAAATTAGCAAATGTAAATGCGCCGTCGGCATCGGTAAACGCATATAATACGATCAGCAATAAAGGCATTACGACAAAGACAGCCAAAAACAGGGCATAAGGAATCGTCCAGTTCCTCCGCCGCATAAAAAAAGCCGAGATCTTACTTATCACTTCCTTCCTTTTTAGTTGATTGAACAATCCGTATATTTTCGGGAGCGATCGTAATTCCAACCCGGTCGCCGTCGTCCCATACATCAAGCGTATCGACAAAGATATCTTCATCCCAATCGGTAGATACCGTCAGATGATAATGATTGCCTTTGTAAAGAATAAATTTCACTTCACCGGTCAGACGACCGTCTTCTTCGTTGTCCTCCAAAATGACGTGTTCAAACTCCACTTCGACCTGCACTGGCATTTCCGGCTCAATACCGGATACTTCGCTACATTCGAACGCACAACCTAAGAATTCGACATGCGTAGCATCGATCATCTTTCCCTCGAACGTATTGTAGATACGTTCCTTTTTCATCACATGGATATCAAACGGTTTAACCAGCAGGCCTACCTCCTGTCCTACTTCAAAACAATGGTAATCCTGTACCATAAACTCATAGCCAGCCCGTGTCTGCACCATCATTTCATAGTGAACTCCTTTGAAAATGGAGGAGGTAACCGTCCCGGTCATCATAGCGGCCTCAGAAGGTTCAAATATATAAATGTCTTCCGGACGGACCACAACATCCACCAAAGTATATTCGCCAAAACCTTCGTCCACACATTCAAACTCGTTACCGGCAAAAGAGACCAACCGGTCCTTGATCATCAAACCATTCAGGATATTGCTTTCACCGATAAAGTCGGCAACAAACGAGTTGATCGGTTCGTTATAGATGTCGATAGGTGTCCCGATCTGCTGGATTTTCCCTTCGCTCATCACGACAATCGTATCACTTAAGGTCAGGGCTTCTTCCTGATCGTGAGTCACATAGATAAAGGTTATTCCGAGAGACTTATGCATCTCTTTCAACTCCATCTGCATATCCTTGCGCATCTTGAGGTCAAGCGCTGCCAGCGGCTCATCCAACAAAAGCACCTCCGGTTCGTTCACGATAGCCCGGGCTATCGCCACACGCTGTTGCTGTCCACCCGAAAGAGAATCCACATCCCGGTATTCATAATCGGTCATTCCCACCATCTTGAGGGCCTGTTTCACCTTTTTCTCAATAACGGTAGCCGGAAGCTTTTTCAACTTCAATCCAAAAGCGATGTTATTAAATACATTCAAGTGAGGAAAAAGGGCATACTTCTGAAAGACGGTATTGACCGGACGTTTATGAGGAGGCGTTTGCGTAATTTCTTCCCCTGCAATGGTTATAATACCCTCAGAGGCAGTCTGAAACCCGGCGATCAGACGCAATAACGTCGTCTTTCCGCAACCGGACGGCCCCAAAATGGTTACAAACTCGCCCTTACGGACAGACAAATTCACATCATTCAATACGGCTTTGTCTCCAAAGAATTTAGACACATGCTCTACACCGATGATGCAGTCAGACTTTTGCATAGACTATACCCCTTTAGTACTATCGTTAAACATATTTCAACTTTTCTCGTAAAAAGCGGTACAAAAGTAATAATTATTTGAGAATTGAAAATACGGATCGCACTCTTATCGAACGTACTGAAACCATTTTCCCACTTCCCAGACAATGATAATGTGCCAAAATAGCATTGTCCCCACGCTTGACGCAGGACCGCATAGAAACGAGTCGTATAAATATCTGATAGATAAGGACTGTTCTTTTGTGTTCCTGCGTCAAATGCGGAGACAAATACATGCTGGCACATCTTCATCCCAGAAGTTGGCATGAGTCAAAATTCACCCCCTCATTCCAATACCAGTACCTCATTGTCTTTATAGCTTTCATAACTAGAGACGATAACCTTTTCACCGGCTTCAAGGCCGTCGATCACTTCGTAATATTGCGGGTTCTGACGACCGATCTTGATCTTGCGGCGATACGCTTTCTTGCCGTCTTTGTCAAGGACGAATATCCAGTTGCCGCCAGTACTCTGAAAGAAAGTCCCACGCGGGATGATGATGCTTTCCGTCGGTTGTCCGAGTTCAAGGTTAATGTAATAGGTCTGTCCGCTGCGGATATTGTCCGGTCGTTCGCCGGTAAAAATGAAATCCGTACGGAACTTGCCGTCACGCACTTCCGGATAAACTTTGCGCACGCTCAATTCAAAGTCGCTTCCTTGGCGTTCGAACGTCGCGGACAACCCTTTCTTCACCCGGTCAATATAATGTTCGTCAATCAAGGCCTCGATCTTATAGTCCGACAAGTCGTTTATCTGTCCGATCTTCTGCCCGGCCGAAACGTTCTGCCCCAACACGACATCCAATAGCCCTAATTCGCCATCGATCTGAGAACGGACATTCAAATGCTCCTTGCGCTCATGTACCAAAGCGATGTTTTTACGCATATTGGAAAGGCTGGTTTCCATTTCGTCCATCTGGATCGTGCGTGAGATCGAATCCTGGCGCAAACGCTCCACGACCAAATCATATTTCTTATTTGCCAACTCATAATCTTCTTTTGCTTTCAGATATTCTTCCTTGGCAATCAGATTTTCTTCATATAACTTTTTCTGTTGGTTGTAAGCGCGGCGGTAGCGCGTCATATCGACATCCAGTTGGGCCTTTTCCAATTGGTTGTTCAACTTGTCCTGCTCCATCGTCACCTGCGTATTACGCAAAAAATTCTGTTTTTCAGCCAATTGAGCTTCCGCATCCAGTATCTGAAGGTCAAGGTTCGAATTGGAAAGACGGATAATCACATCCCCTTTCTTCACCTGTGTCCCTTCTTCCACGACTTTCTCTTGCACGATACCGCCCTCTTCCGGGCTGAGCTGCACAACCGTAATGGGTTGTACCTGGCCGTTCACACGAACGAAATCATTAAACTGTTCTCTCGTCACATTCCCGATATTGACGCCACGGGCATCCACCTTCAACGTTGAAGCATGATCGCCAAAAACGATCCATCCTACCAAAACCAGGAAAAACACACCACCTGCCACATAAGGAATATGCTTCTTCTGAAGCCCTTTCTTTTTTTCTAATTGTATATCCATAATTATATGCTTTTTTATTTCTTCACTCTTGACTTCCCATTCTTAATCAATCAACGGTTTCCCTTTATAATAATCCACCTGCCGGCATTTCATCAAATAGAGCAAACGCCTCTGCAGGAGATCTGCCTTCGAGTTCAACAAAGTCGTCGCATTCGTCTGCACATCGAGCGGGCTCATCAATCCTTCTTCGAATTTACGAAGTGTGACCTGATAGGCCAAAGCATCGGCTTTTACTTTCTTCTCCATCTGGATCGTCTCTTTGGCATAGCCTTCCCTGTCGAGAACCGCTTGCTCTACATCTTTCTGCAACTGACGGAGTGTTTCGGTTTGCTTTTCGTATGCGATCCGGACATTGTTGCGGGCACGGCGTAAATTGGTTATCCGTGACAAGCCGTCAAACAGGGGAAAACTAAAACTAAAATAGATATACTCCCCGCGGTTATTCTTAAACTGGTCGCGAAAAGAGACGGGAGCGTTCTCCGACTTCAGATTCTCGAAATAGCTGGTACTGATACCGGCCTGTAAAGAAAGGGACGGGAGTAATTTACCTTTCGTAATCAAGTAATTCATTTGACTGGTCTTCAACTGAAAAGCCGCTTGCAACGCTGTCGGATTGTTTGCCATGGCATAGTCTTGGATTGCACTGACCGATTCCTCAGCCCCTATATCCTGTACGGGAGGAACAACCGTATCAACGTCAAAAGGCAAATCCGAGGGATAGTTCATCGCATTTTTCAAGGTCATTATCGCCGTGTTGTAAAGATTTTGCTGATGCGTCAGGTTGTAATCGTCGCCGGCAACCTGCGATTCGATCTGGGCAACATCCGCCTTTCCTTTCAGCCCCAATTCTTCCTGGCGACACGTCTTGTACAAAAGACGCTGGCTGTCTTCCAGTTTTTCGGAACACATTTTCACTAACCCCTGATAGTAGACAACCGTGATAAATGCATCCATGACACTGATGGCCAAATCATCCTTTTGTTTCTGCAAGTCATTCCTGCCCATGTGGCGGTTCACGTTTGCCAGGCGCCATTGGTTGATCAGTTGTCCGCCTCTGAAAAGCGGCAGCGAAGCGTATGCCGAATAGCCATTATTAAAGGTAGAAGTATTCACGTAGGTATTCGTCTCCGGGTCTACCGAACGTCCAAACCGATACTGGGCATCCACTCCTGTACTGATCGAAGGTAGAAAGGAGGCGATGGCAGATTGCTGCTCGGCTTTATAAGTATTATTGGTATAAAGCTGTTGCTTCACCTTCGGGCTGTTCTCCACCGCATACCGCATACATTCGTCCAAACTCCACACTTTATCTTGTGCCACTACCGAGGCGCCCAAGGTAAATGAAAGTACTGTTGTAATTATAATCTTTTTCATTGCTATGTTATTTTCTGCCTGATAAAATACAAAGAACGTGCCAAAATACATAAAACATTATATTACAAAAGCTTAACAAAATAAAGAATTTTACCGAGTGTCCAAAAATTAGACACTGCTGTAAAAGAATTGGACAATGGAAACGACTTTTCAATGCAGATCAGACATTCTCGCCTACAGTTGTTGGATTGTAACTATTTTGTAGTTACATTTGCAAATACTTAAAATATATGGGTTAATATACATGACAAAACAAGGTACCATATTAGTCGTAGACGATAACAAAGGAATCCTTACCGCAGTACAAATGTTGCTGGGTACTTGCTTCGAGAAAGTGATCACGATCTCTACTCCCAATAAAATAAAGGCCACGCTACACAACGAAAACATCGATGTGGTCCTACTGGATATGAATTTCAGTGCCGGTATCAACACCGGAAACGAAGGGCTGTTCTGGCTCTCGGAAATAAAAAAGGAAGATGCTTCGATACAGGTCGTGCTTTTCACGGCATACGCGGATATCGACCTTGCCGTACGGGGGATCAAGGAAGGAGCAACCGATTTCGTAGTCAAACCGTGGGATAACGCCAAGTTGCTGGGAACATTGAAAACGGCCTATCATATCCGGATAGCAAACCGTAAAGGCATTGCTGCCGACACAGGAAAAGTCGTCGTTTCCAAAGAAAGCGGAATGTTCTGGGGAGAGAGCAACGCCATGCAGCAACTCCGTTCCCTGATTGAAAAAGTCGCCCGGACGGATGCCAACATATTGGTGACCGGTGAAAACGGGACAGGCAAAGAAATGCTGGCCCGCGAGATCCACAGGCTCTCCAACCGGAAGAAAGAGACATTGGTTCCGGTCGATATGGGAGCCATTACGGAAACTCTTTTCGAAAGCGAACTGTTCGGGCACGTTAAAGGTGCTTTCACCGATGCGCGGGCAGACCGACCGGGCAAGTTCGAGGTGGCCAACAACGGTACGCTGTTTCTGGACGAGATCGGAAACCTCTCCTACCATCTACAAGCCAAATTACTGACCGCCTTGCAACGTCGCAGCATTGTCCGGGTGGGAAGCAACACACCGATCCCGGTCAATATCCGCCTGATTTGTGCGACTAACCGCGACTTGCAGGAAATGGTCCAAAAAGGGGATTTCCGCGAAGACCTGCTCTATCGTATCAACACGATCCATGTAGAAATTCCACCTCTCCGGGAACGTCCGGAAGACATCGTTCCCCTTTCCGAAATATTTCTTTCCAAATATACCAACATCTATGGGAAATCGGCTAAACACCTCAGTCCGGATGCCCGAGAGAAGTTGAAAGCGCAACCTTGGTTCGGAAATATCCGGGAGCTTGAACATACGATCGAAAAGGCGGTGATCATTGCAGAAGGAGGCGTATTGGACGGAAACGATTTCGATTTTCCACGAACGAAAAAAGAACAGGTGATAAAAGAGGCGACCACCCTGGAAGAGATGGAATACAACATGATTAAAAACGCGATGGACAAGTACAACGGAAATTTGTCGCTCGTCGCAAACCAACTGGGGATTTCCCGCCAGACTTTATACAACAAAATTAAACGATACGAACTATAATGCAGTTGAAAGGACTTTTCCCTAATTTCCATTTCCGTATTGCGGTTTTCGTCTTTCTGACAATAGCCGGTACCTGTTTTGCCCTTCAACAGGAATGGGTGTGGTTTGCCCCAACCCTTGCCGCGTGGCTTTTCTTTTTCCGGTTGGTTCTACTGTCCGACAAACGGAACGCCCAAAAGGTCGCTTTCATGTTCGACGCGATAGACAACAATGACTACACTTTCCGATACGCGACACGCGGATGCTCGTCGAACGACAAACTGGTCAGCGAGTCGCTTAACCGCATCACGCGAATTCTTTTCCAGGCCAAAGCGGATGCCGCCCAAAAAGAAAAATATTACGAGCTGATTATGAACTGCGTCAATACCGGCATTATCGTTCTCGATGACAACGGCGTGATTTACCAAAAAAACAACGAGGCCTTGCGCTTGCTCGGACTGACCATTTTCACAAACGTACGACAACTTTCCCGTATCGACGAGAACCTGGAGACCACCATACGAAACATCCAACCGGGCGACAAGCACCAGATATCTTTTGCCAACGAACGGGGTAATGTCCACCTGTCCATCCGCGTTTCGGAAATGACATTACAGGACAAGCATGTTCGCATCTTGGCAATCAACGACATCAACAACGAGTTGGACGACAAGGAAATCGATTCCTGGATTCGCCTGACCCGCGTCCTGACTCATGAAATCATGAACTCGATCACTCCCATCACGTCCCTCAGCGACACGCTTCTCTCCTTGCATCAAAGTGCAGACGACGAGATACGCAACGGCCTGGAAGTGATCAGCACGACAGGAAAGAGCCTGATCTCTTTCGTGGAGTCATATCGCAAATTCACGCATATCCCGACACCGGAACCGACGCTTTTCTATGTTCAGAAATTTGCGGAACGCATGGTGAAATTGGCCTGCCACCATACGAACTACCCCAACATCGCCATCCACATCCATGTAGAACCATCCGACCTGATCATCTATGCAGACGAAAAACTGATCTCGCAGGTTGTCCTGAACTTACTGAATAACGCCATGCAGGCAATCGGCAGCGAACAGACGGACGGCCTGATCGAAGTGAAAGCCTATTGCAACAAAGAGGAAGCTGTCCTGATCGAAATCAGCAACAACGGTCCCATGATCCCGCAAGCAGAAGCCGAACACATCTTCGTCCCGTTCTTCACCACCAAAGAGGGAGGCAGCGGTATCGGGCTTTCCATCTCCCGCCAGATCATGCGTGTTTCGGGAGGTAGCATCGCCCTCAAAAACACCCCGAACACCAAACAGACAACTTTCATATTGACATTTCCTTGATCAATCGGCTGTTCTTAAAAATAAAATAAATCAGCCGATAAAAATTATCAATCGCCATAAACCTTTCGTCTGTCGAATGTTTTATATTTTTGAATGCGAAATAACATACACGACAATATGAACATAATAGACAAACTCAAAACAAATCACCGCCCGACTGCCGGTGCCTTGGACCTGCTGAAATATATCGGACCGGGATTACTGGTCACCGTCGGTTTTATCGACCCGGGAAACTGGGCCACCAACTTAGCTGCCGGTTCCGAATTCGGATATGCCCTGCTCTGGGTAGTCACCTTTTCTTCAATCATGCTGATCATCATCCAGCATAATGTTGCCCATTTAGGAATCGTAACCGGACTTTGCCTTTCGGAAGCGACCAACAAATATATACCGCGCGTGTTGAGCCGCCCGATTCTGATCTCCGCCATGTTGGCCAGCATATCGACCTCGCTTGCCGAAATATTGGGAGGTGCCATCGCCCTCCGGATGCTGTTCGGGATGCCGATCAAAATCGGGGCTGTCATCGTGACAATCGTCTGCCTCGGTATGTTGCTTAGCAATACATACAGCAAGATAGAACGCTGGATCATCATGTTCGTTTCAATCATCGGGCTGTCATTCCTGTATGAGTTGGTACTGGTGGACGTACAATGGGGAGCCGCCGTCAAAGGATGGATAAAACCGACTATCCCGGAAAACTCCATGTTGATCATCATGAGTGTACTGGGAGCCGTCGTCATGCCCCATAACCTGTTCCTCCACTCGGAAGTCATACAGAGCCGCGAATGGAACCTTGAAGAAGAACCGGTGATCAAAAAACAACTGAAATATGAGTTTTACGACACGCTGCTTTCAATGGTTATCGGCTGGGCGATCAACTCGGCCATGATCATACTGGCGGCGGCGACCTTCTTCAAACAGCGTATTGCAGTAGACGAGCTGGACCAGGCCCAGCAGTTGTTGGTCCCGCTGGTCGGGAATAATGCAGGTATCATATTCGCCGGAGCACTCCTGTTGGCAGGCATTTCCTCCACAATCACTTCCGGAATAGCCGGTGCTTCGATCTTCGCCGGGTTATACGGCGAGGCGTACAACCATAAAGACCTCCACTCCAAATTAGGAGTTCTGCTTTCCTTTCTCCCGGCTTTACTCCTTATCTTTGTCGTGGATGACCCGTTCAAAGGATTGATTTACTCACAAATGTTGCTGAGTGTCCAGTTGCCGATCACCGTTTTCACCCAGGTCTACCTGACATCCAGCAAAAAAGTAATGGGTAAATTTGCAAATTCACGATCCACAACGATTCTTTTGGTCGCCTTGGGAACGCTTGTCACCCTCTTGAACATCGCCTTGCTTATCAGTTTGATTTAGAAAAATTAATTATAATAGATTTCTTTTTGTCCACAAATCAAATCTACACAATCTAAGGAGCAAAATCGTTAATTATACGAGATAGTTTCTTAAAAAATATTACCCTACCATGTAATTTGAATTAGATGGGGTAGAAAATCGAATTTCATAGGGTAGTAGTTTCGATTTGAACCAATAGGTATCATTTTCATTAGGATAGACAGTAGTCTTGATTTTTATTTGACTCGCATGAAAGTCGTTATTTTTTTACATAACTTTGCAAAATCAAATAAAAATGAATAGCTATATGATAAGCGAGAAAGAAAAATGCAGACAAGGAGAATTATACGATGCCAATCATGACAAGGAATTGATCGCCGAAAGACAGACATGCAAAAATATATGCCATGAATATAACCATCTGTTACCGTCGGAGATTAAACGCCGGGAAAATATTATTACCCGACTATTCGGAAAAACAGGACAAAACTTTTTGATAGAACAGCCGTTCTTTTGTGATTATGGCTATAATATTGAAATTGGCGAGAATTTCTATGCAAACATGAACTGCGTTATTTTAGACGGAGCAAAAGTCAAATTTGGCGACAACGTATTCATTGCACCCAACTGTGGGTTTTATACAGCCGGACATCCCTTGGATGTGGAACAAAGGAACCGCGGACTGGAATATGCACGGCCGATTACGATCGGTGATAATGTATGGATAGGAGCACAAGTTTGTGTCTTGCCAGGAGTGACCATCGGCAATAATTGCGTTATCGGAGCCGGAAGTGTAGTGAACAAAGACATTCCAGCCGGTTCGTTGGCCGCTGGAAATCCCTGTCGGGTTATCCGAAAGATTTAATTCAGCAATGGGGATTTCCGCATTTTTCCGTAACTTTGTAACACCGTAGATTTAAATTCAAATTGATATATATGAAAAAAGTATTGTTTAGTTTAGCGCTGTTGTTCGGCCTGATGCATGGGGTCGAAGCGCAGCATTTGTTTGACAAACATGGCCGGACCTTGACGCTGCCAGCGGGATATGTTTGCTACAAAGTCGACGGAGAGATCAAAATTGACGGAAAACTGAAAGAGAGCTCATGGCAGAAAGCGGAGCCTACGTCGAAGTTTGTAGACATCAGCGGGGAAGGTTTTGCCAAACCGCTCTTCGACACATACGCCAAAATGCTTTGGGATGACGATTATCTGTATGTGGGCGCCGTTCTTGAGGAAGACAATGTAGTGGCCAAACTCACTCAGAGAGATACCATTATATATTACGACAATGATTTCGAAGTGTTCATTGATCCCGATGGAGACGGACATCACTATTTCGAAATCGAGAACAATGCTCGGGAAGTGATATTCGACCTCATGCTCGACCGCCCGTACAGATCGGGCGGGAATTTCATGGTACAGTGGGATTGCCCGGGAATCAAGCTGGCCGTACATGTCGACGGGACGCTCAACAAACCGAAAGACAAGGACAAGCAATGGTCGGTGGAAATGGCCATCCCCAGGCAAGCCCTTACCCTGAATTTCAACAACCTTCTTCAGGCCGGAACGTATTGGAGAATCAATTTCTCGCGCGTGCAATGGATCAAACCGGGACAAAGGGAAGAAAACTGGGTATGGCAGGCTACGGGAAAAGTGGATATGCACATGCCCGACCGGTGGGGATTCCTCTATTTTTCCGACAAGACGGTAGGCAGCGGAAAAGAAGCGTTCCGTTATCCGTATGACATGAACGCATATAAACTGATCTGGGCGATGTTCTACGAACAGCAAGCCTATTTCGCAAAAGAGAAGAATTATATACGGTCTGTCGACAATTTCTTCCTCACGGATGCCGAACTCAACACACTCCCCAAGAACTCGCAAATCGACATGGAAGCGACCTCCCGAACCTACCTTATAAGCATAACGCTGCCTGACAAGGGCGAACGATATACTTTGAACAATGAGGGACGTTTTGCCGTAGAGAAAATAGAACAACGCACGGTGAAGAACTGGACTTGGATGCGCATCGACAAAGATAAACCGGTAGACGAATACAGGAAATATTTCGATGTCATGAAAAAATGCGGCATTTCCGGGGTGATGTTCGAAAGTTACAACGAACCGGTCTACAAGGCATGCAAGGATGCAGGACTTGAAGCCCATTATTGGAAGTGGACTATGAACCGCGCGGAAGTGATGGAAACCCATCCGGATTGGTTCGCAGTGAACAGGAAAGGAGAATCTTCGTTCGACAAACCCGCCTACGTCGGCTATTACCGTTTCCTCTGCCCCAACCATGAGGGAGTGGCGGAATATCTTGCGGAAGATTACGTAAAGATTTCAAAGTTGCCTTACGTGGACGGCGTACACCTCGACTATGTGCGTTTCCCCGACGTGATACTTCCGGTAGGCCTCTGGAAAAACTACGACATAGAACAGACATCCGAACTTCCCGAATACGATTATTGCTATTGTGATGTCTGCCGCCACATATTCAAGGAAAAGACAGGCGTAGACCCCTTGGAGCTGAAGTACCCCATGCAGAGCCAGTCGTGGATAAATTTCCGTTTAGATGCCATTTCGCGGGTTGTCGATACGATAACAAAAGCGGTGAAAGCCAACGGAGGACGTATTTCGGCAGCTGTTTTCCCCGGCCCGTCCATGGCGAAAAGCATGGTACGCCAAAACTGGGGCCACTGGCATCTCGACGCCTATTTCCCCATGATATATAACGGCTTCTATTACGAAGGACCGGAATGGATCGGACGTTCTGTAAAAGAAAGTGTCGAGACGGTCAACGGAAAGGCGAAGATCTATGCCGGCCTGTTCATGCCCGACATCAAAGACCATTTCGAAGAGGCTCTCGACGCTGCATTCCGTAATGGCGCATCCGGAGTATCCCTGTTCGACAGCCCTTCGGAAGAATACCTGCTCAGACTGAAAAAATACCTTGACAAAGAGGGATTGAAAGTTGCCCCTTGACAAGGATGCATAGATAAAACATCATAAAACAAACCCCGCCCGGAGTCGGAAATTGCTTTTCCGGCTCCGGGCGGACTGCATGAAAACACTAAATTCAAAAAGCTAAAACAAACGATATTCCCGGGATGTTTTTTCACCCGAAAAGGTCAAGCGTCAACTGTTTCTTTTCCGCTTCAAGTTTCCGCAAGTGGCGTTTTCCTTGCGGCGTGATGATTTCCATCTTGTCGAAACGGGTGCGGATCACGGTTTCAACAGTATAACTGATGTTGACCACTTCGCCCAGTTCGCTCATCTTCCGCTGTATTTCCAACACACAATCAATACACATGCCACTCTTGAAGACGATCTTTTCATCAAACATATCTTTCTTGAACTCTTCGTCGCACATATAAAAATCGATCGTCTCTCCCCCTTTGTTATAGATGCCTTTCCAGCGGTAACGGGCGTCTTTCAGCACGGGCGAAATGATTTCGATCGTCGCTTTGTTGTCTTTGACAGGAGGCAATTCGTCAGAACGAAGGATGTAATAGTCGAACTGTTCGCGTTTGACCTCCAACGAGCCTGAACGGCTGCGGTTGTTCTCGTTCAGTTCGCGCAAAGTGAACTTCGTCACTTTCGGATATCCGCGCAGAGCTTCATAAAAATTCGATTTGCACTTGCAGAAACGCGGCGAGGCACTGAGCAACTCCACCAACTCGCGCGTCACGGTGATGCCGGGCATTTTCTTTCTCAAATTGCTGCGCAGCAAGGCTACTTCACGCTGCATTTTTTCCTCGTCGGCTGCCGAACGGTCTACAACAGGTTGCCCGCCGACCAAAAGGGACGGACGTGTCCACACTTGCATAAACAAGTTGAGAAGGACGGATATCAAACGGCTGTTCTCTCCCGCTACCGACCAAATCTCGCGGAAACCTTCCTGCTGGGTAAAAGACTCGCAATAGACGGTCATTTTGATGTCCAGCATATCCGCCAACGTCCGGATAAGCGAAAGCACCTCCTTTTCCGAACGGTGTTTAACCATCGCATCCATATAGTTGGACTTATCACTGAAATAATATCGCAATTCGAGTTTGTTATCAAACTTTATCATGAAGATTTAGATTTATAGTTTATGATTTATGACCCGTGATTTGTAACCTATGATTTATTACCGATTATATAAATCATAAATCTGAAATCACAAATCTATTTTAGGTTTCCGATCGAAAAACGGGTTTTTCGAGGAGGCGCTTACCGGGATCGCCATCACGCATTTGCAGTCGCCCAACATTCCCAAACGTTGTGCGGCCAGGCCAGCACTAAACATCACGCGCGTATCCAGACGTAAATCGGCAGCCGTGGCACAAGCCGAACCGATCGCAATGCCCACGTCTACCGAATTGATCGCACAAGGAACGGCCTCCGGTTTCTCCACACAGGTCGGGAATCCACAATGTGCACAATTCAAACCATGCACCTGTTGGTGCGTACCGACAATCATAATCGCCTCGGCCTGAAGAATGTTGTCGGCATCGCGCAGAAAGAATTTCAAACTCATTTCACCGGACATGATGACAAGTTCTTCGGAAAGACGCTTGATATCTTCGTCTGTCACCATCGCCACCTCAATAATATCAATACCTTTCCCCTTCGGGGCAGTCCGGGCGGCCGTCATCATCTGACGAACAGCCTGTAACACATACTCGTGTCGTATTACTCTTTCATTCTGTATCATTTCAATATTAGTTTAGCACGAACAAAGATACATAAAAACAAGATTTTCTACGCCAGGTGTAATAAGAAAGTCTTGGCTTTCATAGAGGAAATTTACATAATTACATAAAATACAAAAGCCGTTCGTCGATGAATTTTCCGTCTTCACAGAAAATTTTAAGCTTTTTGTCCATTAAGTTTTGTGTATGTGATTAATTTCTTGTTACTTTGTATCAGCTGGAGCTCGTGAGAGTCAAGGCGACCGGTTTATAAGACCGGAGACAAATAGGTAAACACAATAAAGAAAAGGCTGCGATCCTCGGATTTGCAGCCTTTTTGAATTATGAATTGTGAATTATGAATGATGCGTCGATGATAAATCATAAATCATAAATTCCTCAATACCGTCTCTCAACGCCAGCTCCCGGAAAGTAATGGAAGAGAATCTGCCGATAGTTGTATCCTTCGTTTGCCATCATGGCGGCTCCGATCTGGCACAAACCTACTCCGTGTCCCCAGCCGGCACCGGTCAGAACGAACCGTCCGGGGATGCCGGATTGGATCTTATCTTTGTCTACGACGAAAGCCGAGCTGTAAAGATGGGTTTCAGACAAGGTCCGCCGTATCTCCAACTCCTTGCCGATGGTAAAAGTCCGGCGCGTACCGACAATCTTCAACCTTTCGATGCGGCCGGAAGTACCGCGGACAACGGGAATCAGATCCAGGATTTGCCCGAAATCGATACCACTTTTACGAAGGATCAGTTCGGCCAATTCATCTTGCCTGTAAGAGACTGTCCAACGATAGAAGTCAGTCGTTTCCTGATCGTAGTTGTTCAACACCTGGCAGAGCACCTCTTTGTCGGTCGTATGGCAAAAGGCATCGGGAACGGAGCGAATCCATTTCTGCGCCTCCTCTTCCTGCGTGAGATCCGGAAAGGTCGTCTCCCGACTGTCCCGCAAGGCTGTCAGATAGGAATGGAAAACCGGTTCCCAGCAATGTTCGAACTGTTCCGTCACACCTCCGCAACATTTGGAAAAGCGGGCATCACAAATCGTTTCGCCATCCGTCAGTATTTCGCCTCGTGTCTCGTGGACCGCCTTTTGGACGACCGGATTGGAGGCACGGGTGATTCCTTGGTAACGCTGGCAATGATCATCGGCACAGACATCGAAAATGTCGTGGTCTTCACGGTCGTACCAGCGTATGAGTTGCTCGTTGTCCTGGTAACAGCTTGGCTGTTTCCCCTCTTTTCCATTCGGGCAAAATTTCTTTTCGATCTGTGCGAGCAGCCAGCTACGGGAAATGACGGCATGTGCTTTCAACAGTTCTTCCGAGGCTTGTGCGCTCATTTCCGAAGAGATGACACTGGTCAGATACTCTTCCACGTTCACCTGGTTGATGACCACAATCCCGTTTTCACCAGCCACCAAGTTGAAAGCTCCTTTGAAACATTGGTCTTCCTGCCGTTGCCAGTGGAAGTTGCGGCCTATGGTGACGGCTTTCAGTTCGAAAGACGACAAAAGAGAAGCCGGTTCAAAAAACAGCTCCTTGAACGACTTCCCATTGAAAACGATACGGCCGTTTACAAATAGCGCCCGATGTTCCCCCGTCAGGAACTTCCCGGTTTCCGTATGCACATACTCCCCATGGAATACGAACGAAACCGCCTTTTCCGTCATAATGCCGACGTTGACTACTGGTGCTTCCAAAAAACTTTGAGATTTATGATTTCAGATTTATGATTTCAGATTTCAGATTTATGATTTATGATTTATGCGTCGATGATCAATCATAAATCATAAATCATAAATTATTACTCCTCTTTTTTCGCCTTCAACGAACTTACCGCCAGATAAGCAATCAGCAGGATATACATCCCGACGGCCAACACTCCGGCCGGGTTGCTTTCCATCCATTCCACATCGATCAGGTTGATACCGGCAAATCGCATGGCTGCGCTGACAACTCCCATCAAGGCTCCACCTGCGATGAAACCGGATGCCAACAGTGTTCCTTTTTCCAGACGCACACTGTTCAGCGATTGGTCCTTACTGCGGCTGCCTACATACCAATTGATGGCACCGCCGATCAGCAACGGCGTGTTCAGTTCCAACGGGATAAACATACCCAATGCAAATGCCAATGCCGGGATCTTACAGAAGTTCAGGATGATCGCCAGGACCGCTCCGATGGCATACAACGTCCAGGGTGCGCCCGAACCACTCATCAAAGGCTCGATGACCGCCGCCATCGCATTGGCTTGCGGAGCGGCCAGTAGCCCGCTTGTGAAACCGTATGTCTGATTCAGGATCAGGATGACACCGCCTACGGTTGCTGCCGACACCAAAGTGCCGAGGAACTTCCAGCTTTCTTGCTTGGCCGGTGTGCTGCCGATCCAATAGCCGATCTTCAAGTCGGTGATAAAACCGCCGGCCATCGAGAGAGCCGTACATACCACGCCTCCGATAATCAGTGCCGATACCATGCCCGACGGGCCTTTCAACCCGGCAGCAACCAGGACGATAGACGCTAAGATCAAGGTCATCAACGTCATGCCGGACACGGGATTGGTCCCGACAATAGCAATCGCATTGGCGGCAACGGTCGTGAAAAGAAAAGCGATGATCCCGACGATCAATAGTCCGATCAGCGCGTAGTACCAGTTGTCCAGCACACCGAAGTGGAAGAACAGATAGGTCACGATCAGCGTAGCGAAGATACCGATGGCGATTATTTTCATCGAAAGGTCTTTCTGCGTCCGGATCTCTTCTGTTTGCGCGGCTCCCGTTTTCCCTTTCAGCTCTTTGGCAGCCAGCCCTACGGCCCCTTTGATGATTCCCCATGATTTGATGATCCCGATCACGCCGGCTGTCGCAATGCCTCCGATCCCGATGTGACGGGCATAGGTGGTGAAAATCTCTTCCGCGCTCATGCTTCCGACCGTCTGTGTGATGGCGTCATTGCCGAATGTCAGGACATCTGCCCCGAAAACGGCAGACATCAACGGGATGATGACCAGCCAGACCAAGAACGACCCGGCACAGATGATGGCCGAATATTTCAATCCGATGATATAGCCCAAACCTAACACGGCGGCACCGGTATTCACTTTGAATACGACTTTCACCTTGTCGGCCAACATTTCGCCGAACCCGACGATGCGTGTGCTGACCGTTTCGCTCCACCAGCCGAAAGTCGCGATGATAAAGTCATATAGACCTCCGACCAATCCTGCGTAGATAAGCGGTTTCGCCTGGTTGCCTCCTTTTTCGCCGGATACCAATACCTGGGTGGTAGCGGTCGCTTCCGGGAACGGATACTTGCCATGCATGGTCGAAACGAAATACTTCCGGAACGGAATCAGGAGCAAGATGCCGAGGATACCGCCCAAAAGCGAACTCATGAATACCTCGAAGAAATTGATCGTAATCTCCGGATATTTGTCCTGCAAGATGTAGAGGGCGGGCAACGTAAAGATGGCACCGGCGACGATCACACCGCTGTTTGCCCCGATGGACTGAATAATGACGTTTTCGCCCAATGCGTTCTTGCGTTTGAATCCGCTGGATAGTCCGACCGCAATGATCGCAATCGGGATGGCGGCCTCGAATACTTGTCCGACTTTCAACCCGAGGAAAGCCGCCGCCGCGCTGAACAGGACAGCCATGACAAGCCCCCAGCATACCGACCAAGGGGTTACTTCCCGATACGATTTGTCGGGCGACAGGATGGGCTGATATGCCTCACCCTCTTTCAGTTCTCTGTAGGCGTTTTCAGGTAGCCCATTCACCTTTTCTTCATCTTCTTTCTTCACGGTATTTATTATTTATTATTGTATGATCTTATTGATGTTACACCATTCTTTCAGTAAAATTCGAAAGCAAAATCAGCCCGTTTATTTTCTGCGATTTCGATCGCTTGATTGGTCTGATAACGTTGCAATACGTTGATGTTTAATGCAAAATTAATAATTTTATTCGAAATAGCACTTATCCGCAAAAAATTGATTCCGGCTTGGATAATAGCTCTTACCATCTTTTAATTGTCGTCGGTTTCCAGTCGAATAAGAAGAAGTAACCGAAAATCCGGTAATAATTGACGGACGGATAGGCTTTTGTTGATTGTTCGCTTGACGGAGAACGATCGTCCGCTGCCCAGTGAACGATCGTTCTCACCAAGCGAACGATCGTCCGTCGCCAAGCGGACAACTTATGTAATATCAGGAAAGAGCCAGTCCATAAGGGCGATTTTGTTTATCCTTCCGCTATAAACCAGATCCTCGTAACCTCCAGAAATAAATTGGACTCGCATAAAAATCGGTGGTTTTTATGTATCTTTGCAGAGGGAAAGAAGATAAACAAACGAATGAATCAAAAATATCCATCAGTCTTATTGGAAAATGCGGTGAATGAATTGTCGTCATTGCCGGGAGTGGGCCGGAAAACGGCGCTCAGGCTGGCGCTCTATATGCTTCGCCGGGATATCGACTACACGGAAGGGTTTGCTTCCGCACTGTTGGCGCTTCGCCGGGATGTCAAATATTGCCAGGTTTGCCATAATATATGCGATGAAGATGTATGTTCCATTTGTGCCGACCACCAACGTGACCATTCGACGGTCTGTGTGGTCGAGAATATCAAGGAGGTGATGGCGATCGAAAATACGGGGCAGTTCCGGGGCGTTTATCATGTTTTGGGTGGTATCATCTCGCCGATGGACGGGATCGGTCCGGGCGATCTGCAAATCGACAGCTTGGTGCAGCGGGTTGCCGGAGGAGACGTGAAAGAAGTTGTCCTGGCACTCAGCACGACCATGGAAGGCGACACGACGAATTTCTTCATCTACCGGAAGCTCTCATCATACGATGTGAAGATATCGGTCATCGCCCGTGGTGTCTCTATCGGCGATGAAATCGAATATGCCGACGAGATAACGCTGGGGCGCTCCATCGTGAACCGCACCAGTTTCAACGATTCTATCAAGATATAAGAAATCATAACTTCCATGAAACTCTCAATCATAATTGTCAATTATAATGTAAAATATTTTCTCGAACAATGCCTCTGCTCCGTCCGTGCCGCCATTGCAGGAATGGAAGCGGAAGTGCTGGTGGTCGATAATCATTCGGCAGACGGTTCTGTCGAATATCTTCGTCCGCGCTTTCCAGAAGTCACTTTCATTGAAAATGAGGATAATCCAGGATTTGCCAAAGCGAACAACCAGGCGATCCGGATCAGTAGCGGAGAATATGTCCTCCTGTTAAACCCCGACACCGTGATCGGCGAGGAAAGCATACGCTCCCTTTGCTATTTTATGGACGAACACCCGGAAGCAGGCGGAATCGGGGTAAAGATGCTGGACGGACACGGCGCTTTCTTGGCGGAGAGCAAGCGGAGTTTTCCTTCTCCCTGGGTTTCGTTTTGCAAACTCTTCGGGTTGTCGAAACTGTTTCCGGCTTCACGCCTGTTTGCCCGTTACAGCCTGCCATACCTGAACCGGGAAAAGCCGCATAAGGTTGAAGTCCTGGCAGGTGCATTCATGTTCCTGCGCCGGGAAGCGCTGGACAAAGTGGGGCTGTTGGACGAGTCTTTTTTCATGTATGGCGAAGACATCGATTTGTCTTACCGGATCGTGCAGGGAGGCTATGCGAACTATTATATTCCTGAACGCATCTTGCATTATAAAGGAGAAAGCACGAAGCATGGGGATATTAAATATGTAAAGGCTTTTTATGGAGCCATGCTGATATTCTACCGGAAATATTATCCGCATTCCGGTTGGCTGATGAGCCTGCTCATCCGGTTGGCCGTTCTGCTGAAAGCCTCCCTTTCCGCCGTTGCCGGCATGCTGGGGCTGAAACGGAAACCCCGGACGAAACACCGCCGCCTGCTGGTGCTTTGCCGGGAAGAAGAGTTCGAGCGGGTGAATGCCGCCTGTGTGAAGCGGATGCCGGATCTGGAATATGTCAATCTGTGGAATCTGGACGAAGAGCGCGTGATGGATGCAATCTGCCGCCGCAACCAGATGAAACGTTTTACCGATCTGGCATTCTGTTATCCCGATGTCCGTTTCGAGCAAATGCTCCTATTGATGGATAAGATGGTCGATAAAAAGATCAACTATCATATCGTTATAAATGGGCAATTGATACTTGGCAACTGACAAATTGCGTCATGCGATTCCTCATAGCCAATTGTCAATTGTCAATTATCAATTGTCAATTTAAAAAATGAATCTACTTCAAAGCAAAGCCATCCGCCTCCGCGCCCCTGAACCGGAAGATTTGGAACTGCTCTATACCTGGGAAAACAATCCCGAATGGTGGGAGTTTGGGAATACGTTGGTGCCTTACTCCCGCTATCTGTTGAAAGAATATATTGCCGAATCCCATCGGGATCTATTCGATATGAAGCAATTGCGCCTGATGATCGACCTTTGTCCTACGGGAAAAACGGTCGGGATGCTGGATTTGTATGATTTCGATCCGCATCATCGCAGGGCAGGCGTCGGCATACTGGTCGATCCGCATCACCAGCGGAACGGGTTGGCGACAGAGGCGTTGAGCCTCCTGGTCGAATATGCCTTTTCATATTTGAAGTTGCATCAGCTCTTCGCGCATATCCCGACCGGGAATGAACCCAGCAAAGCCCTTTTTACCCATTGCGGCTTTACCGTGACAGGCGTACTGACAGACTGGATAACAGTTAAAGATGGCTATTCAGATGTTTTGGTTTTGCAGAAGATTAATGATTTAGGTTGATAATAATTCATGATTCTCAATTCAGTGACGGCTCCTTCGGATATCTCGTCCATGCCTCATATCGGCTGCCGAGCGATTCGAGCGATTCTTTCCAGAAGCCTTCTCCGTCGGCGAGCAATACGTTTCGGTTGGATTCGGGGATTACCACCCATGAATCCCGTTTGATTTCGTTGTGCAGTTGCCCTTTCTGCCATCCGGAATAACCTAAGAAGAATTTCACATTTCCGTCGACAGGGTATCCGTTCCGGATATAGCGTATCAGCGCGTTGAAATCACCGTCGAAATAGAGATGATCGTTTATTTTAAGGGAATTCGGAACAATCAAATCTCCCAAAGAATGAATGAAAAACAAGCGATTGGCACTGACAGGTCCACCTAAATAGATCGGTATTTCCGGAGATTCCTGCAAATCGGCAAAAAAGGTGTTGACCGATAACTCTGTTTTCTTGTTCAATACAAAGCCCATCGAACCCTCTTGCGTGTGTTCGACCAATAACACGACGGAACGTTGGAAATAAGCATCTTGTAAAAAGGGTTCAGAGATCAGGAGACTTCCCTGGGTCGGAAGCACATCATTGTGTGTTATTCTGAAATTGCTATACATTGCCATGACGGGAATTTACTTGCAGGTTAATAAAAACAGCGACAATGTATAACTTTTAACTTGAGAAAACAAATAAAAGCCGGATTTCTTATGTTAATGAATCGTAAACTAAAATCCGGCTTATTTGAATTATGCGGTATGATTCTCTTTAAACAGCTTCAAGCGTTCTTCGAGAAGGGCATATTGATGCGGTTTGATGAAAGAGGTACAAGCCCGTAACCCTTCCTGGTTGCTACCTGTCGTACTCAGTGAAATGGCACTTACACCGTAATAAATGAGTTCCTCCATCAATTCTCCTCCCGTCATTCCCGGATAGGCGATTGTGAAATAGAATCCGTCCGCGATCGGTTCGTCCAAATCATGGTCGTAGACGATCCGGAAACCATAATCGGTAAAGATCTTTTTCAGTTTTTCCGCCCGGCGTCCATATTCTTTTACTTCCGAGATAAAGTCGAATGTGCCGTCTGCCGCAGCTTTGAACATGGCGGCCAAGGCAAACTGTGCCGAATGGCTTGTGCCGGATGACAGGGCATACAACACACGGTGGATGTACACGGTTCCGAACGTTCCGCCTCCGTAACGCTGCGTCAGTCCGGGATAGGCCCTGTGGTACAGTTTGTTGGAGATTGCCGTGATGCCGATACGCTGGCCGGCATAGCTGAATGCTTTTGAGCCGGAAATCTGCAAGACATAATTGTCCGTATAGCGGGCGACGGTTGCCTGGAAAGGTGCTTCAAACGGCTTTCCTAATGGTTTCCGGAAATCCATGGCAAAGTAGGCCAGGTCTTCAATCACGATTGTGTCATATTGGTTTGCCATGTCTCCGATGATCTTCAATTCTTCTTCCGTCAGGCAGAACCAGGCCGGATTGTTGGGGTTGGAGTAGATCATGGCAGCAATGTTTCCTTTGGAAAGGTATTGTTCCAATATGTCCCGAAGTTTTTCACCCCGGTATTCATATACGTCAAACGATTCGTACCGATAGCCCATGACCGTGATCTGTTGCTTCTGGACAGGGAATCCCGGGTCGATAAAGAGGATTGTATCCTTGCCCGGCGTACATTGTCCGCAGACGAGGAACGATGCGTATGTCCCCTGCATGGAGCCGGTTACGGGAACACAGCCTTCCGGCGCTACGTCGATATTGATAAAAGCCTTGATGAAACGGGAGGCTTCCGTTTTTACATCGGGTATGCCATTGATGTTCGGATAGATGGAGGCAACGCCGTCCTGGAGGGCTTTGATTTCGGCATCGACACCGACTTGAGCCGCCTTTAGTCCGGGAACGCCCATCTCCATGTGGATAAATTCTGTGTCAGTCTCTTTTTCAAGTTGTGTGGATATGGCAACAACCTCACGGATCGTTGCTTTCCCGAAATCGGGAAGTCCGTAGCCATCTATGATTCTTTTGGCTGTTTGATAATCTACCGGAGTATTCTTCATGATTGTTATTGTTAATATGGAGGACAAAAGTAAAAAAATAATCTATCCAACGTAAATTTTTATTGCCAAACTATTGCATAATTAAAAATAACACGTACCTTTGCACCGCAATCGAGAGAGATCGCAAGATAAAAATTCTGGTGCGTTAGTTCAGCTGGTTAGAATACATGCCTGTCACGCATGGGGTCACGGGTTCGAGTCCCGTACGCACCGCTTCAAATCATAAACACCCGGAAAAGTATTTGTTACTGATTTTCCGGGTGTTTTTGTTTATTTCCGTTCCGGAGCTCCCGACTTATTTTATCAATCAATAGCGATGTCGCCGTCTTTGTCGTACCTTACGGCTTTCCAAGTTACGACAGTTGTATAGACAATAGCGGCAAATGTTTTTATCTGACTCACATAAAAATCGGGGGTTTTCATGTAAATTTGCCCAAAATTAAGAACAGATCATGAATAGCTATATCATCCTCTTTATCATAACCGCCTATTTCGGGCTCCTTTTGTTGATTGCCTGGATTACGGGGCGGAAGAACTCAAGTAATGAAGCGTTTTTCCTTGGCAACCGCAAATCGCCCTGGTATATCGTTTCGATCGGGATGGTCGGGGCATCGCTTTCAGGCGTCACGTTCGTCTCGGTTCCGGGAATGGTGCGCAGCATTGATATGACCTATATGCAAACGGTTTTCGGGTTCTTTTTCGGGTATATACTGATTGCCCATGTGTTGCTCCCGCTTTATTATAAACTCAGACTGACTTCCATCTACTCCTATTTAGAGGATCGGATCGGGCGGCGCAGCTACAAAACGGGCGCTTCCTTTTTCCTGCTGTCCAAGATCGTCGGGGCGGCGGCACGGCTCTATTTGGTCGTGTTGATCCTGCAACATTATGTGTTCAACACCTGGAACATACCGTTTGCCGCAACGGTTGCCATCAGCATTTTCTTAGTCTGGCTCTACACTTACCGGAGCGGTATCCGGACAATCATCTGGACAGACACGTTGCAGGCTTTATGCTTAGTCGCCATGCTGGTCGTCATCATCTGGCAGGTGAAAGAGAAAATGCAACTGGACTTCGCAGGCATAGTACAGACCTTACAAGCCAGTCCGCACTTCCGTATCTTCGAATTCAGCGACTGGCACAGTACGCAGCATTTCGTGAAACAGTTCTTCAGCGGCATCTTCATCACCATCGTTATGACCGGGCTCGATCAGGACATGATGCAGAAAAACCTTTCCTGCAAGAGCTTGAAAGACGCGCAAAAGAACATGTATACCTACGGTTTTGCTTTCACGCCGGTCAATTTCCTGTTCCTTTCGCTGGGTGTCCTGTTGCTGGCGCTCGCTTCGCAACAACAGATCGAGCTGCCAGCCTTGAACGACGACATCCTCCCGATGTTCTGTACGTCCGGCCTGTTGGGGCATTCGATCTTAGTTTTCTTCACGATCGGTATCATCGCGGCGGCATTCAGCAGTGCCGATTCCGCCTTGACGGCCCTTACGACCTCTTTCTGCATCGACATTTTGGGCATTGAAAAGGGAAAGGCACAAACTGCCAAACGTACCCGTTTGGCGATCCACTTCATGATCTCTGTCCTATTTGCCTTTATCATACTCGCGTTTAAGGCAATCAACAGCCGGAGCATGATCGATGCCATTTACATGATCGCGTCCTATACATACGGTCCGTTGCTCGGGTTATTCGTGTTCGGACTGTTCACGAAAAGACATCCCCGCGACTCATTTGTTCCTTATATATGCATCCTATCTCCAGTGATCTGTTTCTTGACCAGCTATTGGGTGAAACTGTATACGGGATATGTTTTCGGCTACGAGATGCTGATGCTGAACGGAGCGATTACGTTCGGAGGACTGTGGGGGTGTTCAATTGACAATGGAAAATTGACAATTGACAATTAAATGTTATCTTTATACTCGATTCAGACATATAGCAATCAATAAACAACAGATAAAATGGAAATTAAAAGTGCAGAATTTGTTATCAGTAACACAAACGTAAAGAAATGTCCCGCAGGCAATCTGCCGGAATATGCGTTTATCGGGCGAAGCAATGTTGGCAAATCCTCCCTTATCAATATGCTGACCGGTAAAAAAGGGCTTGCCATGACTTCCCAGAAACCGGGAAAGACCATGCTTATCAATCATTTTATTATCAACGGGCAATGGTATCTGGTCGACCTCCCTGGCTACGGTTTTGCCCAGCGGGGAAAAGAGGGACGCGAAAATATCCAGCGGATCATCGAAAATTATATTCTGGAACGCGAACAGCTCACGTGCCTGTTTGTCCTGATCGACAGCCGCCATGAGCCGCAAAAGATCGATTTGGAATTTATGGAATGGTTAGGAGAAAACGGCATTCCTTTCTCTATCATCTTCACCAAGATCGATAAAATCAGCAAAGGCCGCTTACAGGAAAACCTGAAAATCTATCAGGCGAAGCTGTTGGAATCCTGGGAAGAACTTCCCCCTATCCTTTTCTCCTCTTCCGAAAAGAAAGAAGGAAGAGACGAAATCCTTGACTACATTGAAGAGATCAATAAGAGTCTATAAAATACAGAGACGGCATATCAAAGGCGCATTGTCCCCACACTTGACGTAGGGACGATGCGCCTTTGGCATTTTATCGTTTAATAGCTGATTTTACAGCCCACAAAGTAACTGCGCGGAGTTCCGGGGCCGTAGATGTATTTGGAGTCGCGGTCTTTACCCTGATCGAAATCGCTCTGGTAGGCTTCAAACAGGTTTTGCACGCCGGCGTTCAACTGCAAAGTCACGGACTTGTAGAGAAGGAAATCGTAAGCGACCTTCAGATTCATATCAAAGAAATCAGGCGTTTTCTCTTCCCGATCCTCCGGAATATAGCCGGCCAAATGCTGCACCAACATAGTCCCCGTATAAGTTCCCGTCAATGAAACGGCCAGACGTTTGACCGGGGTAAAGGTGGAAGTGAAATAGCCGTACACATCCGGCGTACGGAACATTTTCTTCTGCGCCACAAGGTCCGGATTCGTTTCGCTCCAGGTCACAGCCTCTTTGTAACGGCTGCGCTGGACCGTGGCACCCGCCTGAAGTTGCAGCCAGGCATACGCCATCTTTCCTTCCAGGTTGATTCCCATCACGCGGGCACCGTCCTTGTTGCGGCGTTCCATAATCAGGTTGCCCTGATCGTCATGCCCCGTTTCCTGCAAGAAGAACACATCGCTCAGATCCGTGTAGAAACCTTCCACCAACAGATTCATCTGAACCGGTCCGAAACGGTGGTAGAAGTCAGCCGAAGCACTGATGCTCTTGGACTTCTCCTCTTTCAAATCCTTGGCAAGCTGGATAATCGCCACTTCGCCACCGACGGCCGCCACGTGCAAATCCTCGTCAAATGCCTGCGGAGCACGGAAACCGCTTGAATAGGACAAACGGAGGTTGATGTCTTCGGTCGGATTGAAACGGACATTCGCACGCGGGCTAAAAATCAGATGGTCGATCAGGTTATGCTTGTCGAAACGACCGCCCACCAAGAAGCTCCATTTCTCATTCTTCCACTCGTTCTGCAGGAACAGGCTACCGATATGAACCGTCTGGTCCACAACACGATGGTATCCCAACATTTCATCTTTCAGCTCATCGAAGTTATATTCCAGACCGCCGGTAAACTCCGCCGGCATGAACAAACACTTATCGGCCGAATAAGAATACTGCGAACCGGCAACAACCGTCATATCCGTCGTATGTCCGTAGGCATCCGGGTTTTGGTTGGTTCCGTAATAACTCTTCCGGTTCGTATGCTGCGCGGAAGTATAGACATTCAGGCGATGTTTATAATCCGGTGAGAAAAGATCGAACTTCAAGCCGCCGCCATTGATACTGTGGTCCGTCTGTTCCGCCACCCACGCTTCATGAGGCGGCCGGCTGATCTGGTCGCCGCCCCGACGGTATTCGCTTATATTATGATATTCAAAACCCAATTTGGAGTAAGTGCCCGTCTTCAGATAGGAACGGAAACCGACCGTCCGCGCCTCCAACTGGCCGAGTTCGGAGAAACCGTCTCCGTCGTGGTCGTAAGCCGAACGATGGCGGCTCTGTCCGAAAAGATAGATGCCGGCTTTGTGGTCGTCCGTCACCAAAGAAGCATTCAAGGTCGTATTGTTGTCCGGACGGCTTCCCCCGATCATCGTCAGCGAGTGGGCGATCTGGGCCGAGTTGCGCAATGGCTCTTTCGTGATGATATTGATCGTGCCCGCAATGGCGGAAGAGCCGAAAAGGGCGGAACCGCCGCCACGCATGACTTCAACCCGTTCGATCATATTGGCGGGAATCTGTTCGAGACCGTACACACCCGTCAGCGCACTGAATATGGGACGGCTATCCACCAATATCTGCGTGTACGGACCTTCCAGCCCATTGATACGCACCTGCTGGAACCCGCAGTTCTGGCAATTGTTTTCCACCCGCACGCCCGGCTGGAAGTTCAACCCGTCGGCAAGCGAAGTGGCATGTGTCGTCTCGAACATTTTCGAGTCCAGCACGTTCACAAGCGACGGAGCCATACGGCGGGTCGTCTCGTTCCGGTTTGCCGAAACCACGACCCCATCCAAGGCCAAGGCCTCTTCTTCCACTTCGAAATTAAGTTCCAAAGTCTTCCCTTTCTTCAAAGTCACAGGGGTTTCAACCGTTTTGTAGCCCAACGTTTTCATGACAACCGTGAACTTCCCTTCCGGCAAGTTCTTCAGATAATAATGCCCCGTGGCATCGGTTGTTGTTCCGATCGTCGTCCCTTTCAAAAAGATGGTAATAAAAGACAAATGTTCACCGGTTTTCCGGTCCACCACATGACCGACGATATTTGCATCCGAAGGATTCAAGGACGGATCTTCCTCAGCCCGCACAACCGTAAAGACACAGCACAGGCATAGTATAAGTGTTATAATTTTATTCATTTCGTTTGTTCTAATAAAATAAAGACTGGTAAAAAAATTCATCACGCAACGCATCTGCCGCAAGAAGCATTCCCATACAAGGATTGTTTCATGCCGATGGAACTTTTGTTTCATGCCGATGGAACTTTTGTTTCATGCCGATGGAACTTTTGTTTCATGCCGATGGAACTTTTGTTTCATGCCGATGGAACTTTTGTTTCATGCCGATGGAACTTTTGTTTCAT
>JAGBDR010000013.1 GCA_017937385.1 Parabacteroides sp. | reverse complement strand
TTTCGGTGACGTTTCGGAGCCTTCGAAGGGGAGGATAAAGCTTTTTGAGCTATCTCGACTTCAAATTCTTGACAAAAATCATCGGCAATACAGAATATTTCAGTAATTTTACTCTCGGTAATCATGATATAGTATTTATTGATTTACACTACTAAATTACTAAATATCATCGATTTTACCAAAAGAATCGGCAATTTTTTCAGGTTGCCGATTCTTCGTTTCTATAAAATTCATATCCCGAACTCGCGTGTATATAATTGGTGTTCCAAACGTTACGGGCAGAAAAGTATCATAGGCTTTCAAGTTCATTTGAATGAAACAAGTCCACATATACATGCATTGATTGTTTCTGTTGGAACTTGCGCTAAAAGTGGACGAGAATGTATCATGCAGAGGTGGTTTTACGGTTCATGCAGATTATTCCGTGAATGCTTCTACAGTAATTACAAGAAGTAAAAGTGAATTGATGTTCTCCAATCCAGGCTGTCTATTGGTTTCAAAACAACAATTCTATGAGGGTGGAGACAGTGTGTGTAGAAACTTGTCTTTGCAAAAAATGTTCATGATGCTTGGTAAGGCTGAAAA
The DNA here is from genome assembly GCA_017937385.1 of Parabacteroides sp. Taxonomy (GTDB): domain Bacteria; phylum Bacteroidota; class Bacteroidia; order Bacteroidales; family Tannerellaceae; genus Parabacteroides. Next base: position 15,118 of record JAGBDR010000013.1, on the reverse strand, counting down.
GGCTGGAAGTGGAGCCGACATAATCATATCCGGTTGGAAAGAATCTAATTGGAATTCACCAAACCTTGAAGAAAAGAACAGACCTGATAAGGTGATTTTGACATTACCACTTATCTCTATATTAGATGATAAGGCAAAAGAAGAACTAATCAAGATCTTTGGGAAGCAAGTTCTTCATATAGAACACAATAAGGTCTTAACTTTGGCATTTGCTTTAACTGAAGGAGTCGTATCAAATGAACGTTTAAGATATACACTGAATCTCCATAAATACGATATAACAAAAATGCTTAAAGAACTTTGTGTAGATGGATATCTTATTTCTGATGGTGTAGGAAGAGGTACTACTTATCATTTGAATACAGGACAAAACCTTACTAGTTCTGGTGACAATCTGAATAGTAACCTTAACAGTTCCGTGACAAACCTTACTAGCTCTGATACAAACCTTACTAGTTCCGAGACAAACCTTACCAGTTCTGATGCTAATCTTACTAGTTCTGATAGCAGTAAAAGGTTTAAAAAGAAATGCACTCAGAAAGAACTATTTGACATGATTTTAGAGTGTACTAACAAATGGAAATCGTTAGAGGAAATTGCCCGCGAAATAAATAGGAGTTCGCAATATCTTAAGGGAGCCATTATACACAAAATGGTAAGTGAAGGCCTTCTACAGAGAGAATTTCCAATACCTAATCATCCAGCACAAAGATATAAGAGGGTAGAAAAATGAAATATAAAGGCAAAAGCATAGAGGCAATAGGCAGTAAAATGCTGTTTGGAAAGGAAACGCTTTGGATTCACATTCTTGAAGATGATTCCTTTGCACAGGTGTTACGCTCTGATTTAGAGGAAGACATGCCGAGCAACTCACAGGCTGGAATGTCATACGTGAGATATATTGCTATAGCTGCACGTATCAAAGAAGAGATGGCACAAAAACGCCTGCCAGCCCCTTATGAAAGTAGCCTTATTCTCTTGCCTCACCAAATCCTCATATTGGAAAAAGTGATGCAAAGAGTACAAACCCGTTTTATGCTTGCCGATGAGGTGGGTATGGCAAGGACTTTTGCCGGCGTTGCTGTAAAAGAGGAACTGAACTTCAGGAAACGACATAACCAAATCATTGTATCATTAGATGTTCCAAAACCTGTATCACAGCGTCAAGGTTGGAGTCAAGAAAAGATTAATGATTACAACAAATATCGTATAGAGTCGGTTGTGAGTGCTGGCTTTGATATGATTATTATAGATAAAGCCCGTTATTGCATAAAGAATGAACAAGATGTTAAAACCACTGCTCTTATCCGAAAAATCACTCAATTAAGGAAAGAAAAAGGAGATGCACAACTTAAAGTGCTTGTTTTTATTGAATTCCGAAAGGTCCAGGAATACTTGACCAAGCAGATAGAGCGAGCTGGACTGACAACCGTTTGCATCAACGGTAGTATGGATTTACAAAAGCGCCAACGGGCACTTGTTAAATTCAAGAACGAAGCCAATGTAATGATAGCTACTGATGCAGCCGGTGAGTCATTGAACATGCAATTCTGTCACATTGTATTCAATTATGATTTGCCTTGGAATCCAATGGCAATAGAACAACGTATCGGTCGTGTAGACCAATACGGACAGAAACATCCGGTAACAGCATTCAATATGCTTACAGATAACACGGCTGATACCCCTGGTTATTTGACAATATGGAAAGTCATAGCGAAAAATAGTAATGAAATCAAAACGACCTATTCTGCACAATTCATTACCGATTCCGGAAAGTTTTTTGCTCCATACAGAAAGGATGTAGTGTGATTCCTGATGTAAAACTAATATTAACTGTAAGAGTAGATGGATAACTTTGTTCGCAAAATAGTTGAAAACCTGACTGCTGATGGTAAGAAGCTTAGTGTAGTAAAGAATCCAGATGGTTTCTTACGTAGAGTTGATACGCAACAAAAAATACTGACAGAAAGTGGTTTGCTTTTGTTACCCATTACATCAGGTCTTGAATTACGGGTAAGATATGAACTTGAGGACCGATATTCAGAAAACCGTGTTTGCTATATCATGGACAATACAGATGAGATTTTGCCAGACATCAAATCTCGTTTATATATAGCTCCTACTTTCACTATCGCCAAACTGATGCCAGCGTGTAACGAAACAGAACTGCTTCAAGCCAAATTGACTTTCGGAATGGCTTCATATATCTTCAATACCGCTTGTCGGTTTACCCGTGATCAGACAGTAAATGAGACACGTCATTTATTGGGTGAAGCCGAGGAGTTGTATGGAATGGATGTACAGGATATAACTGCTAACCTAAAAGCTATACCATTGCAATGGGAGAAAAATGAAACGATGGAAGGTATATGTAGCATTTTGCTTAAAGTAATAAGCAAAGGAGTATACCATGAAATAGAACCTGTTATCGAGGAACTGAATGCTGATTTTCAGAAATTCATTGACCGTCAATATTTTTCCTTCATCAACTCGTCTTCTGTTAGAAAGCCGAAAATAGTCCATAAAATACTTCCTCATCTTACTCATGTGCACCAAAGAACAGATAAGGTAGCATTACTGGTTATTGATGGCATGACTTATTGGCAATATTTGATATTGGATAAAGCTCTAAAAGAGAAATGTATTGAAACAAAAAAGGATATTACTTTTGCATGGCTGCCTTCCATTACAAAATTGTCAAGGCAAGCCATCTTCCGTGGTGAAACTCCAAGGATGGATTACAGACAATCACCCACAGAAGAAAATAAACTTTGGAATGACTACTGGACATCCTCCCAAAGACCATCCCCCAAACGAATGCAGGACTATGAAGTAAATTATACTCATGGAAGTCTATCTGTGGAAAACAACAACTCCTATCGTCAGGCTATGGTTGACGTACATCTTGATGAGAAGATGCACTCTCTCGGCAACAACAAGGACTTGTTTGCCTTAACCAAGAATTGGGCCGACGATATATCCTATGATATAAAAGCCATACATGAACAAGGTTATCAGATATACATAACAACGGATCATGGTAATGTATTAGCCAATCCTTGGCGTTCGCTCACTTCACAAGAAAAGACATATCTATACGAGAAGGAAAGTAGAGGTAATCGCCACCTTATCTATAACAATGTTGATTATTTAAATGATTTCTTAGGTTCTAATCCAGAAATCAATAGCCAATTGTTCGTTCATGGTGAATGGGCCGTATGGCGTAATACAAAAAGTTTCAGTAATAAAGACGGTATAACACATGGTGGTGCCCACTTTTTGGAGGTGGTAATCCCCTTTATAACTATTGATAAGAAATAATATGGAGAAAAAAGTAGGTATCAACCAACGCATAAGTATCAATGTCATGGATATGGCGATGAAAGCAGCTCTTGATGGTTGCTTTACATCCGAATATGCCGCTGACCTTGCTTCTGGTGAATATCAAGGAGAGAACCGTATCAATAAAGCAAGAAGCATCATCGGAAAATTGACTCTTCGCAACCCTCTATTTTCATACATAGAGAAACATAGACAAGATTACTTCACTGCGATAAAGTATAAAGGAGACCGGACCATAATCTTTACCGCTTTAATCAATGCAGCCTATACTTTCGGGTATGATACATTGACTATCCTTGGAAAGTTCTTTCATGTCCAGGAAACAGTATCTTCACAATTACTCATAAATAGATTGTCATCCATTTACGCCAGCAATCGTTCTTTACCTAATGCTCTATATTGCGTAATGCCTATGTACATCGAAGCTGGATTGCTCGACCGTCCACAAACCAGTGTATATACAAAGAATAATATAGAAATAGTAACACCTTTTGCTCGTGAACTTTACAAAAAGTCTTTCTTTGTGAATAATCCTATGCTGAATGAGGAGGATTATAATTGTGATGAGCATCCTTATTTTGAGTTTGTGTAAGATTAAAAACTTATCTTGGTTACTTAACTTAGTCACTCATTGGATAAAAGTGACCAAGTCAAAGTGATAAAGATATTGTGAATAAAATGGTTTTTAAAATATTATAATGAAGTAATATGTCAATATTTGAATAAATTTCGCCTTTCTAAAAGTGTTTCGTTATATTTGCATTCAAAATGGAAAGGTGAGTAGACTTGCCTGTTTTATAGTTGTTATAGGAAAATCGAATGAACAAACATCTCCTGATCATTATCCTTTTGGTTACCGGTTTCACGGGAGCACGGGCACAATATGACTCGCAGCTAAGCCAGTATTTCATGGCATTGGGCTATTATAATCCGGCGTATGCAGGTGTAAGAGGAGACCTGAATCTGTTGGCACTGTCCCGCTTGCAATATGTCGGGATCGACGGGGCACCGACCTCTTTCTTCATCAACGCGGACATGCCGCTGAAAATCGGGAAAACCAATCATGGCGTCGGGATGGTTGTCTTTACGGAAGGAATCGGCCTTTTCCGGAATACACACGTGAACGGGCAATATGCCTACAAGCAGAAACTGTTCGGAGGGACACTGAGCATCGGATTGCAACTTGGAATCGTAAACCAATCATTTAACGGAGAAAAGGTCTTTTACCCGACCAGCCAGTTCCACCAACAGGAAGACCAGGCGATTCCGCAGACACAGGCAAGCGGAATGGGCTTTGATATGAATGCCGGACTGTATTACCACCGCAAGAATCTTTATGCCGGCTTAGGTGTCACACACTTGAACAAGACAGAGATTGCATTAGACGATTATTCTTCCATGTATCTCTCCAGCACATATAATTTAATAGCCGGATACAATATTCAGTTCCGAAATCCGTTGTATGAATTACAACCGTCTGTATTCTTGAAAACAGACATGCAGAGTTTTCAGGCGGACATAACCGCCCGGTTGTTTTATAATAAAATGTTTAACGGAGGCCTTTCCTGGCGTGTGAATGAGTCGCTGATCCTGTTGTTAGGAGCCAAGATCGGGAGTTTCCAGGTAGGATATGCGTATGATTTTCCGCTCTCTACCATACCCATCTTGAAAGCCACAAGTGGAAGCCATGAGTTGGTAATGAGCTACAAGTTGAAGTTGAAAAAATCGAAGTCAGGAAAGAATAAACATAAAAGTGTACGTATATTATAGTATATGAAAAAAGTATTGTTAGTACTTGCGGCAGTAGCCTTGTTTACTTCGTGTGGCAAAACCCTCTCCGGTGGCGGGGGCGAAGTGACAGGGGTACGATCGGTTGCATTTAACGAACCGGCCCCTTACGGGATGGTTCTGATCAAAAGAGGCTCATTCGAGATGGGACCTGCAGATAAGGATTCCTTGTGGGGGATCAATCCGGAAACGAAAGGTGTCTCTTTTGATGCGTTCTGGATGGACGAGACTGAGGTGACGAATGCCAAATACCGTCAGTTCGTGTATTGGGTGCGCGATTCCATTATCCGTGAACGCTTGGCCGATCCGGCATACGGCGGCAACGACCTGTTTAAGATTACCGAAGACAAATATGGCGAACCGGTAACCCCGCATCTGGACTGGAGCCGTCCGATTCCTTGGAAACGTGCCAACGAAGACGAGATCCGGGCGATCGAAAGCGTCTATACCGTAAATCCGGTGACCGGTGAAAAGACGTTGGACCCGAAACAGATGGTCTATCGTTACGAGTGGTACGACTATACGTCGGCAGCTCTTCGCAAACATAATCTGGACCCGGCAGCCCGCGTGCGCAACACCGATATCCAGGTCGATCCCAACGAAGTGGTCATGATATCCAAAGATACCGCCTATATCACGGAGGAAGGCGAGATCGTGAACGAGACCATCACACGCCGATTAAGCGGACCGTGGGATTTTCTCCATACCCGTATCGTGAATATCTATCCTGACGAAAGTTGCTGGGTGAACGACTTCAACAATGCCTACAACGAACCCTATATGCGTATGTACTTCTCGCATCCGGGCTATGACGATTATCCTGTGGTTGGCGTTTCCTGGGAACAGGCGACCGCTTTCTGCGTATGGCGTACCAACCTGTTCAAGGAATCCATGAACTTCCCCAGCGGACAAGTCCTCGAACCGTTCCGCCTGCCGACTGAAGGCGAATGGGAATATGCAGCCCGTACAGGCAAGAACGAGAACAAATATCCGTGGGCCGGTGACGAACTGGTGAGTGGAAAAGGCTGTTTCTTAGGGAACTTCAAGCCGGGCAAAGGCAACTATACGGAAGACGGGCATCTGATCACCTCGCGTGTCGGCTCTTTCGCACCGAATGAATTCGGACTTTATGATATGGCCGGTAACGTAGCGGAATGGACCTCCACCTCCTATTCCGAATCCGGACCGAGCCAGATGAGCGACATGAACCCGGACCTGCGTTACAATGCGGCTAAGGAAGATCCGTATGCCATGAAGAAGAAAGTCGTCCGAGGCGGTTCCTGGAAAGACGTGGCACAGTTCATCCGTTCGGATATGCGCACGTTCGAATACCAGAACGAAACCCGTTCCTACATCGGTTTCCGATGCGCCCGCACACAAATCGGTTTTTCAAGAGCAAAAGGTAAAAAATAACGAATATACATCACATCATGGGAAAATATAAAAGATATAAAAACAGAGTGGAAATGTACCTCGCCAGTGAAAAGGGCAAACGGGTGCTGAATTTCTGTTACAGCTGGGGTGCCTCCATTGTCATTGTCGGTGCCTTGTTCAAATTGTTGCACTTGCCGTATGGGAACCAGATCCTGTTCGTATCCATGACGGTAGAAGCATTGGTGTTCTTTATCTCCGCATTTGAAAAGCCATTTAACGAATACCACTGGGAAGAGGTGTTTCCGGTATTGAGATCGAAAAATCCGCTCGACCGTCCGGATTTTGCGAACACGCCGATGTCTAACTTAGGCAATTCGCAGGCGAATACGGTCGACGAAGAGGCCGCAAGCGGACTGAATATCAATTTAGGAGGCAAGTCGGTTGCCGGATTGGGGCATCTCGGCCTGGATGTGAGCGAAGAGGATACGAAAAATCTTTCTGACAGCATCAAGAAACTAAGCGGTGCCGCTGAACAGATCTCCAAGATGGCGGAACTGACGGAAGCGACGCAGAAATATCTGGAACAACTTTCAGGCATGTCCGAGAACATGGAACGTTTCAGCCGGGTGACTCATTCGCTGACAGACGTTTCCGACACGCTTTTGAACTCATATAAGAGCATTACGGATAATTCGGATGGCATCAACCAGAATTCCCGTGGCTACGTGCAACAGATGGAAATGCTGAACCGTAATATTTCGGGTTTGAACACGATCTACGAAATACAGTTGAAGAGCATCAGCTCGCAGATCGAATCAATCGAACATATCAACAGCGGTTTGAGCCGTATCCGCGAAATGTATGACGGCTCTATTGTCGACAGTTCCGTATTCCGTAACGAAACAGAAAAGATGGCCCGCCAGTTGGCCGAATTGAACCAGGTATACAGCCGCCTGTTGCAGGCCATGACGGTCAATATGGGGTATCAGCAACCGACCCAACCGCAGCAGCCGGTTTACCAACAGCCGCAACCTCAATCCGGACAGCCGCAGCCTTACCAACAGGCTTATCAACAACCATACGGATATCAGCAACAAGCTCCGTATTCAAACAACCCAATGAAATAATCGAATATGGCAGGAGTAGCAAATAATCCCAATTCGCCCCGTCAGAAGATGATCAACCTGATGTATCTGGTGTTCATCGCCATGATGGCACTCAACGTGTCGTCGGAGGTACTTGACGGTTTCGGGTTGGTGGAAGGCAGTCTGCGTACCTCGATCGATAATTCTTCCACACGCAACGAAATCGTGAATGGCGAATTGGAAGCCTATTATAAGAGCAATCCCGAAAAAGTACGGGAATGGTACGAAAAAGGACAGAAAGTAAAGGCCGCGTCCGACAGCCTGTACCAGTATGTGCAGGAACTGAAAGTCCGCATAGCCCAGCTTGCTGACGGCAAGGATGCCGATGTGAACAACATCGAACATAAAGATGATCTGGAAGCCGCATCACGTGTGATGTTAGCTCCCGTTTCCGGAGAAGGGAAGAAACTGCGCGAACGGATCGAAGCGTATCGCACTTTGATGGGGGAAATGGTGGAAGACGAAGCGAAAACGCATGTCATTGAAGCCTGCCTGTCTACGACTGCGCCCCACAAAGCCGGTATCAATACCCGTACTTGGGAAGAGGCCTTGTTCGAAAATATGCCGGTTGCCGCCTCTATCACGCTCCTGACGAAATTGCAAAGCGATATTCGTTATGCGGAAGGAGAAGTGTTGTCGAACCTGTTGAACAGTGTCGATGTAGGCGATTACCGTGTGAACCAGATCACGGCACAAGTGATCCCGGAAAGCCAAATCGTCATGCGGGGCAGCCAGTACAAGGCCAATATCGTCTTATCGGCTGTCGATTCGACAAAACGCCCGACCGTCTATGTGAACGGCAAGGAGTTGCCATACGATGCAAACGGCATGTTTACAGCCGTGGCCGGTACACCGGGCACTTATCCGGTCAAAGGATACATTGAAATGCCGGGTAGTGACGGCAGTATGATGCGCCGCGAGTTTGAAAGCGAATATTTCGTGACGGAACCCAGTGCGACGGTAGCACCGATGTTGATGAATGTCTTATATGCCGGAATCGCCAACCCGATCCGCATCGCCGTACCGGGTGTGCCGAGCAGCAATGTGACGGCAACGATGACAAACGGCACATTGGTCCGCAAAGGCGACCAGTGGGAAGCCCGTCCTGCAACGGTCGGAACCGATGCCGTTGTCTCTGTCCAAGCGAAAATGGCGGATGGGCGCAGCGTCGAGATGGCGAAAACGACTTTCCGCGTACGGGCTCTTCCGGACCCGATGCCCTTTATCGAATATAAAGACCAGAACGGCAATATGCGCAAGTTCCGTGGCGGCCAGTTTTCCAAGCGCAGTTTGGTGGAAGCCGACGGCATCCAGGCGGCTATCGACGACGACTTGCTGAACGTACCGTTCAAGGTGTTGAGTTTCGAACTGACTTTCTACGATTCGATGGGTAACATCATTCCGGAAGTCACGCAAGGCAACCAGTTCTCACAACGGCAGAAAGACTATATCCGCCGTCTGGCAAGAGGCAAACGCTTCTACATCACTCATGTGAAGGTAGTAGGCCCGGACAACAAGGAGCGTATCATCCCGACTGTCGAAGTAACCGTCAATTAACGTAAGGGCAAGGTCCGCTTGCCCCCCCTTTTAATAGTAAGAATATGAAACATATATACTACATAGCAACCCTCGCCGCCGCCCTGTTCGCCGCTGCCCCCATGCAGGCACAGGAAGAGGCTGACAATAATACACAGCAGCAGAGACGCCGTGGTCCCGTATCAAGCCGCGGTGCCCGTGAAGAAGACAAGAAAGAGAGCGGTATGCCAGAACTGACCGTCCGGGCACAGGATATGAACGAACGCATGACACAACATATCGGCAACGCCCGCTGGATGCGTGTCATCTACCGTCAGATCGACTTGACGAAAGAGCAGAACGCGCCTCTCTACTATCCCACCCAACCGATGAACGGGCAGATGAACCTGTTCTCGATCATCTTCCAGTTGGTATGCGAGGGCAAGCTGTCCGCCTATGAGTATCTGGACGGATATGAAGATTTCAGTGACGACCGCAAACTTGACCTGCAAGTCATGCTGGACCGTTGCCGTATCTTCTATGAAGAGACGCCGGGAAAAGGCAACGAACCTGCCGGTTTTGTCGTGAACGAAAGCGATATCCCTTCCGGAGATGTCCGTTCCTATTATATAAAGGAAGCCTGGTACTTCGATCAGAACAATTCCGTATTCGATGTCAAGACACTGGCGATCTGCCCGATCCTGACAATCGTGGACGATATGGGACAGAACACCATGCCCATGTTCTGGATTCCATACGAGAACCTGCGTCCCTATATCAATACGGCTTATATCATGACGTCCAACATCAACAACGCCATGACCTTCACGATCGACGACTATTTCCGCCGCCGGATGTTCCAGGGTGACATTTTCAAGACGCAGAACCTGATGAACCAGCCTCTGCAAGCCTATTGTCCGACACCCGATTCGATGAAACGCGAACAGGAACGGATCGAAACCCAGTTGGCCACTTTCGAGAAGTCTCTCTATCTGCAACCCGACACCGCCCAGTTGGCCGTTGACACCCAAGGCAAGAAATCCAAAAGTGCGACCGTTTCCGCCCGTGGCAGAAAGGCGGAAGCCGTAAAAGAAAGCAAACAGAAAGAGGTCAAAACCAAAGCGCCGAAAGCTCAGAAAGCCCAGAAAAGCGCTCCGGTACGTAGCGTACGCCGCCGGTAAACGCGGTCATCTACCGGATCTGAAACATAAAAGAAGCGCAGATTAGCGGATGTCAGGGCATCGCTAATCTGCGCTTCTTTTTGCTTTGTCGGGGAGGTTACAACTTATGGATCACCTTCATCAACTGGTCTCCCAACCCGATCGTATAGCCTTGTGAAACAAACACCACACGGTTGAATGTGTCGGCGATGATGAAGATCGGCAAGGTGTTGGCATTCTGCAACTTCATGGCAGCGGCCATCTCTTTCTGAATCGTTTGGTCGATGTCGATACCGTATGTGATCGTGTTCGGCAACTCTCCGAATTCATTCGGATCGAAATCCTGGAAGCCCTTTTCATCAGGGAACAGCAAGACCATGCCGCGACCCCATTCCTCAAGCTCCTTCTTTACGGCAGCGATGTCACGCATGGCGTGGTTGGTCGGTTCCTGGCGCGCTCCGAGAACAGCAACCACATAATAGCCACGTCCGGAAGTTGCCAACAGGCTTGTCTCCTCACCGTTGTCTGCCCGTTTGAACTTGTTTTCGGAGTTGAAGTTGCCGATGACTTGTATCTCATCCTGGCTCTCGCGCATCTCCAGCCGGATGTTGCTTGTCTTGTCCGGTTCTACATTGAAGAAAGACAGTTCAGCCAATACGCTGCCGTTCGCCATACGAGTTCCGGTTACCAGCATATAATGTCCTTCGTCCATCGAAAGCGGCTTTTTCAACAGGGCACTCCAAGTGTCGCCACCTCCCATATCCACATCGCCCGATTCGAAGTTAAGCGTCTGCAACTTGCCGGTCGGCAACACTTTCGCAATCGTGAAATGGTTGTAATATTTCGGGTCCTGCAAGGCTTTGATCGGCTGGTAAGAAGCGACGACCTTGCCTTGCCGGGCAATCGTCTGTTCGGCGGCTTCAAAGTCTACATCCACCCAGTTCAGACCTTTGGCATACTGCACTTTCCCGGCCACCGGTTCGATACGTGCCGGAATACCGAAGCTACGGCACATGGCAACGAAGAATATGTTGCGGGAACCTTTGTTTGCCACACGCGATTTCCATACGCCCATCGGCATAATCGGAATACGCTGCGGATTCAGGCTGTCATCGATGCGGATGGAATCTCTCACCCAGTTGACAATCAATTGCGGGTCCGCTTTGGCCTCTTTCAACAATTCCGGACTGATTTGGGATGCCAGGAACTGCCGATACGGGGTCAGGAACTCATTGGCCACACGCGGATTGAGGATATACTCGGTGAACAGGGAACTTTGTACCACCTGCACATGATTCAGATGATCTGCCAACACAGAGGCCGGAGTATCACGCAAGTCCTTGGCCGAGATGACATTCAGCAAATCCATCGCCATCGGACGTTTATCGGCAGGCGCATCGCGCAGGAACTTCTCGATCTCACGCCAGTTTCCCCGGCTGCCGATCATGAAGTCGGCCGTTTTCTGCGGGTCGGTACCCAATTCTTTGGCCAGCGCTTTCGCCTTTTCTTCCGTATAGAAAGTAGCGACATATTGGTTCCGGATCACATCCTCTTCGTGCAGACGTTTGGCGTTTGCCTCTTTCTGTTCGTCCGTCACTTCGACGGCAATGGAACCTTCCACCGGTGGAACAATGTCCAACTTGACCGTTTCGACATCACCCGGTTTCTTGTCGAGCGTAATCGTCACCTGAGAATCTTTGCCGAACGACACTTTGCTGTATCCGAACTTGCCGTCTTGGGTTGCCCAAACCAGCATATCGCCTTTACCGGCAGAGAGGAATGCTTTCCCTTCGGCATCCGCTTTCTTACGGGCTACGGAATAGAACTCGGCGTAGTTGTATATCTTGAACTCGACATCGGCTCTGGCAGCCGGCCGGCCGTTTTCATCCACAACGGAAATCGTCGTCCGGGCGGTCGGGGCATAATTGTCGATCACGTTGATCTCGGTGTAGCCGCTTGTCACATCCATCACCTCTTCCGGTCCGTTGTATTTGCCGAATACTTTCGTGTGCATCAACATACCCCGATAGGCCGGTCCGTTGAACCATCCGAAGTCGAGCACCGGTTCCGGTTCACAAGCTCCAAGGAAATACCATTTGCCATTCACCCAAGCTTCCACCCAGGCATGGTTGTCATCGGTATGCGCCCAACGCGGCGTGTAGACCTGCCGGGCCGGTATACCGACCGAACGGAGCGCAGCCACCGTAAAGGTCGATTCTTCCCCGCAACGTCCATAAGCGGTCCTCACAGAAGCAAGCGGCGAACTGGTCCGGGCGTCCGATGGCGTATAGATCACTTTCTCGTGGCACCAGTGGTTCACCTCCAGCACGGCGTCATACAGGGACAAATTTTTCACCCGGTCTTTCAATTCTTCATAAAAGACCATGCGGCTCTCATCCAGATTCTCATTATTGATGCGCACGGGAAGCACGAAATGGCGGAAGATGTCTTCCGGTATGCTGTCTCCCCAAGGCATTTCCACCCGCGCACGAAACGAGCTGCGGATGTTGTCAAGATACAACTGTCCGTCATAATCCGTGATGTCTCCGATCGGCATATAGGCATACAAGAAAGTAAGCGCCTCCTTTTCGTCAGACGTCATCTTCTGGTTAAAAACGGAAAAAAGGTTCCCTTTCGGCAGAGCCTCCTGCTTTGCTTGGAAATCCCTCTCAACTTCGGCACGAAATGTATCGTCCGAAATAAAATGCTGCTGTCTATTGCACGAAGTTCCCACAAGGAACACGAACAATAACAGGAATAGATTTGTTTGATTCATAGCGTTAATATTGTTTGCACAAATATAGGGAATGTTTCTGATCTCTCCCACGATCCAAAAAAACTTTCTCCTGCATGTAAACATATTTTACCGTACAGGCATTCTGTAGAGAAAAAGAAGAATGCGCAAGCATCCCGGGAACAAAAGGAGCCACGCCGGCCCGGTTCTTCAGGTGACGGCTATTGCGTATATCGCTATTTTTCTCTTACTTTGGAAAGGCAAACCGTAATGTAAAACGTTAATAGCTTATGTTTCACGAATTACAGATTTTTGAAAACCCGGAAGCGGTCCTGTTAGTGGCTTCTATCCTCTTTTTCTTCAGTATCATTGCCGGGAAAGCCGGTTTCCGCTTCGGGCTTCCGGCCCTGTTGCTTTTCTTAGGTGTCGGGATGCTGTTCGGCAGCGACGGCCTGGGCATTCAGTTCAGCAATCCCAACGCGGCACAGTTTATCGGTATGCTGGCCTTAAGCATCATCCTGTTTTCGGGCGGTATGGACACCAAGATGTCCGAAATCAAACCGATCGTCACGGAAGGCGTTATCCTTGCGACAGTCGGGGTCCTGTTGACGACCCTTATAACGGGCGGCTTCATTTATTATGTATTTCTCTGGTCTACTGGCTACGAAACCCTTTCGGTTGCCGAATCGATGCTGATGGCGGCGGTTATGTCGTCGACAGACTCAGCTTCCGTCTTTTCCATCCTCAGAAGCAAAGGTGTCTATCTGAAACAACGCCTGCGCCCAACGTTGGAACTGGAGAGCGGTAGCAACGACCCGATGGCCTATATGCTGACCTTGCTCATTATCGCATATATACAGGTCGGAGGCATGAACCTGCAGGATGCGGCCCTGCAATTGCTCATCCAATTGTCTGTCGGAGCCGTCGCCGGTTTCCTGTTGGGCAGGTTGGCAGTCCTGATGATCAACAAAATCAACATGGACAACGAGTCCTTGTATCCGATCTTGTTGTTGACAACGGCTTTCTTTACGTTCTCGGCCACTACCCTATGCAAAGGGAACGGCTATTTGGCCGTATATATCGCCGGTCTGGTTGTGGGAAATGCCAAGATCGTACACAAAAAGAGCATGGGGACGTTCTTCGATGGTTTTGCCTGGCTCTGGCAGATCGTCATGTTCCTTACGTTAGGTCTTTTAGTGAATCCGCACGAGTTGTTGCCCGTCGCACCGGTAGGGCTTTTGGTAGGCGTCTTTATGATATTGGTCGCCCGTCCGGCAACGATTTTCCTCTGCCTGCTCCCGTTTAAGAACTTCACGACGAAAGGGAAATTATATATCTCGTGGGTGGGACTTCGCGGAGCGGTCCCGATCATCTTCGCAACCTATCCTTGGATTGCGGGAGTCGACCATGGAGGCATGATCTTCAATATCGTCTTTTTCATCACGATCCTCTCCCTTTTGATACAGGGGACGACCGTGACGCAAACAGCCAAATGGCTCGGGCTCGTCGACGAACCGGAGCGGAAAGATGCGTTCGGCATCGAACTGCCGGAAGAGATCAAGAGCGCCATGAGCGAAATAGACATCACCCCGGAGGTCCTTTCCCACGGCAACAAGCTGATGCAACTCACCTTGCCAGACCATACCCTTGCCGTTATGGTGAAACGCGACGGACATTATTTCATCCCGAAAGGCAATACGGAACTGAAAGAAAACGACAAGCTCCTGATGATTTCCGATAACGACGAAGCCCTGTTGCAAGCCTACCATTCATTAGGGGTAAGGGATTATACGTTGAAAAAGAACTAAGAAACCTATTTTGTCCATTTGTTCTTTTGTCTGTTTTTATTTATATTTGTCCCCATACAATATATTAACGCGAGTTCGGGATATGAATTTTATAGAAACGAAGAATCGGGGCTCATCTGCAAATTTCCGTGGCACGAAAAATCATCCTTAACCAAAGATAGTACAAAGTCGGTATAAGAAAAACGGTATATCCGCAATTCCCCGCAGTTGCGCCCTAAAACCTTTAATCTTGGAATTAAGTGATTCAGC
>JAGBDR010000003.1 GCA_017937385.1 Parabacteroides sp. | reverse complement strand
TATGATTTATGATTTATGATTTATGATTTCACAGTATATTCTATAACTCATAAGAGAGGGGGTCGAAAGGTGCTGTAGGCGCCGTGCATAATAGGGCGCTGTGTCAAAAAAGCGCTGTAGGCGCTTCGCATAATAGCCCGGGGTTTCAACCCCGGGAGGTTTATCCTCATCCCCATTAGTGCCCTGTAAGGGCACAGCTATACGTAAATTGTTTATATTCATATATATGGCGGCACCCTTACAGGGTGCAAACACAATGGGAGGAATACACCGCCCCCCAGGTTGAAACCTGGGGCTATCATGCACGGCGCCTACAGCGCCTTTTGACACAGCGCCCTATTATGCACGGCGCTTACAGCACCTTTACCCCCCCTCTTCATAATTCAGAACCCATAACTCACAATTCATAATTCATAATTCAGAACCCATAAATCATAAATCATAAATCATAAATCCTCAATACCGATTAAAGCTCACCACCTCCCGCATCGCCTTGCGTTTCTTGGGGCGGTCGGGTTGGGTGGAATAGCCGATGACGATGTCCAGTAGGATGCGTTTGCCGGATGGGATGTCCAGTAGTTTGCGGACTTTCGTTTCATCAAACCAGCCGACGATGCAACTTCCCAACCCCTCGTCTTCGGCTGCCAGGACAATATGGGCGGCTGTGATGCCGATATCCAGATGGGAAAAATTCTTGTCTTTCACCCACGAGCCGATACCCGACAAGAAGTTCGGTTTTTCCTCTACGACCAGGATATGAACCGGCGCCTGCTTGGTGAAATGGTTCATGCCCAAGACGCGGTTTGAAAGGGCATCCGCCACCCGGTCTTTCAGTTCCGGCTCGTCTACCACGACAAAATGCCAAGGCTGCGAATTACAGGCAGACGGCGCGATACACGCCGCCTCCAAAATGCGCTGCACCTTTTCCCTTTCCACCGGACGTTGCGGATCAAAAGCCCGGTCGCTCTGCCGTTGGCTTGCCAAAGAGAGAAAATCGTTCATTTGAACTGCATCATTTTACTGATATACTTCCCGACAATGTCGAATTCCAGATTGACAACCGTCCCTTTTTCGATCTGGCAGAAGTTCGTATTGTCGTGCGTGTACGGGATAATCGCCACCTGGAAGCTGTCCGGCTTCGAATTGCAGACGGTCAGGCTCACCCCGTTGACGCAGACGGAACCTTTCTCGACCGTTACATATCCCTGAGCGGCCTTCTCCTTGTCGAACGGATATTCGAACGTATAATACCAACTGCCGTTGGCATCCTCCACGTTTGTGCAGACGGCGGTCTGGTCGACATGGCCCTGCACGATATGCCCGTCCAGGCGTCCGTTCATCATCATACTGCGTTCCAGATTCACAAGCGAACCCGGTTTCAGAAGCCCCAAGTTGGAACGTTCCAGGGTTTCGCGCATGGCTGTGGTAGTGAATGTGTCCCCCTCTTTGCGGACCACGGTCAGGCAGACGCCGTTGTGGGCCACACTCTGGTCTATTTTCAATTCATCGACAAACGAACATTTCATCGTGATATGAATATTGTCCTTATCAGGCTCGATCGCCACGACCTGAGCTGTTTCTTCTACAATTCCTGAAAACATAAGCTTGTTGTTTTAATGGTTATCGGAGCCCAAAGATACGGAAAAACCTCATATCTGCCACACCCCGAAAGGATTCAAGACGAAAGAAGAAGATATGCGTGGGTAACAAGGCGCTCACAACCACCGGCAACCACTGCCCGCCTGCCCATCCGGGAATGCCCATCGGAGCAGAAAGGGATGACCATCGAATCTTCGGCGGATGCCCATCGGCTCCCGACAAATGCCCATCGGCTCCCCGGCGGAGATCACTCCGTATGCCTCTCCCCCACGTCCCGACCCGAAAAAACAAAAGTCTGCCAAATCTGCCAAGTCTGCCCCCCCTTTTCTCCAGGGGCGACTTTTTTGGAAAAACAAGCATAAATAATTATATATCAATATGTTGACAAGAAAAACGATTCATCGACAGATTTGAATCAGGTCGTTTTCACGGACAGTATTTCACAGATCGCCGCCACAGACAGTATTTCACGTTTTCCATACAGAATCGAAAAGAGCCCTACGGGACAATGGCACAGGGAGGGTGTGCCGAAAGGCACTTACAGCGACTTCTGACACCCATCCCTATACAAAATGAGAGGAGTCCCGGTTGGAGGGAAAAGGGGAGATTTGTCCGTATCTTTCGCTCCTTTTTGTCGGGGAATTGAATCAGAAGAGGCGAATATTGCTCACAACAAACTAATAATAAACCAATTACGAAAAATACTCACAAAAATGCGCATTTAAAGAAAGGCCCCGGCAGACTTGGCAGACTTGGCAGACTTTCCGGCAGATAAGGTTTCTGTCGCTCCCTCCGGATGGGATATGGCTCCCCTATCGAACGGAAAGGAATCTTTGCCTATAAAAAAAGGACTGCCCCGTAATCCTCATTACGGTACAGCCCTTTTATTCGGAAGAGGTATCCGAGCGATACCCCTTTACATGATCATTATCCGATTATTCTTCAACACCCCATTGCTGGCGAGCCAAACGCTTGTAGTTGTTCAATCTCCACTTCGCGTTCGTTTCGGCGGCGGCAAACAGTTCGGCAGCTTCCTGCGGATATTGCTTCATGACAGAGGCGAAGCGGACTTCACCCTTCAGGAAGTCTTGGAATCTGCTCCAATCCGGTTCTTTGGAATCCAGCGTGAACGGGTTCTTACCCTCGGCTTCCAAGGCAGGATTGTAGCGCCACAAGTGCCAGTAACCACAAGCAACCGCTTCTTTTTCTTCAGCCTGTGATTTACCCATACCTTTCTTCAAGCCGTGGTTGATACAAGGAGCGTATGCGATGATCAGAGAAGGACCGTCGTAGGCTTCAGCTTCGCGGATTGCTTTCAAGGTCTGAGCCTGGTCGGCACCCATAGCGATCTGAGCGACATAAACGTAGCCGTATGTCGTAGCCATCAGACCCAAGTCTTTCTTGCGTACGCGCTTACCGGCAGCGGCAAACTTGGCGATTGCACCGACCGGAGTAGCCTTTGAAGACTGGCCACCTGTGTTTGAATAGACTTCCGTATCCAATACCAGGATGTTCACATCCTTGCCAGAAGCGATCACGTGGTCCAGACCACCGTAGCCGATATCGTAGGAAGCACCGTCACCACCGATGATCCACTGCGAACGTTTTACCAGGAAGTGAGACAATTCCTTGATCTGGGCACAAACCGGACAGCCCTCGGCGATACCTTGTTCAACGAAAGCCATTATCTGCGGAGCCAGTTCCTTGGTCTTTTCGGCATCGTTCTGGTTGGTAATCCAAGCGGCAGCCAGTTCCTTGGCTTCAGCCGGAGCATGCTCGCCTACGGTAATCTGCTGCAACAGGCCTTCCAGACGTTTGCGCATCTTTTCGTTGGCCAGTTCCATACCCAAACCGAACTCGCAGAAGTCCTCGAACAGGGAGTTAGCCCATGCAGGACCTTCGCCCTTTTCGTTGGTCGTGTAAGGAGTAGAAGGAACGGAACCGGAGTAGATGGAAGAACATCCCGTAGCGTTCGCTACCATTTCACGGTCACCGAACAACTGGGAAATCAGCTTCACATACGGAGTCTCACCACAGCCGGAGCAAGCGCCCGAGAACTCGAACAGCGGAGTGGCGAACTGAGAATTCTTCACGTTGGACTTGATGTCTACCAAGCTCTGCTTAGAGCTTACGTTCGTCACGCAGTATGTCCAGTTGTCAGCTTCAGCCAACTGGCCTTCCAGCGGAACCATCGACAAGGCCTTGTTGCCCTTGAATCCCGGACAAACATCGGCACAGTTACCGCAACCCAGGCAGTCCATAACGTCTACCTGCATACGGAACTTCATGCCCTTCAACGTAGCCGGAGCTTTCACATCCAGCATCGGGAAGTTCGCGCCTTTCTGTTCTTCTTCGTTCAGGACGAACGGACGGATGGCAGCGTGAGGACAAACGTATGCACACTGGTTACACTGGATACAGTTTGCTTCATTCCAAACCGGAACGAACGCAGCCACACCGCGCTTTTCATACTTCGCAGTGCCCTGGTGCCATGTACCGTCTTCGATACCCTTGAAAGCGGAAACTTTCAGCAGGTCGCCATCCTGTGCATTGATCGGACGAACCACTTCGTTGATGAATGCCGGGTCGTTGTTTGCCACCTCTTCATCATCCGGCAGGTTAGCCCATGCAGGATCTACGGTCAATTGGTTGTATTCGCCACCCCGGTCGACAGCGGCGTAGTTCTTGTTGACAACGTCTTCACCCTTCTTGCCGTAAGACTTCACGATGAATTTCTTCATCTGTTCGATCGCCAGATCAACCGGGATCACGCCTGTGATACGGAAGAATGCAGACTGCAGGATCGTGTTGGTACGATTGCCCAAACCGATTTCCAAAGCGATCTGTGTAGCGTTGATATAATAAACTGTGATATTCTTCTGTGCGAAATAGCGTTTTACGCGGTTAGGCAGGTGCTTGGCCAGCTCTTCGCCGTTCCATACGGTGTTCAACAGGAATGTACCGTTCTCACGCAGACCGCGAGTCACGTCGTACATACGCAGATAAGCCTGTACGTGGCAAGCGACGAAGTTCGGCGTGTTCACCAAATAAGTAGAACGGATCGGATGATCGCCGAAACGCAGGTGGGAACAAGTGAAACCGCCGGATTTCTTGGAGTCGTAAGAGAAGTAAGCCTGGCAATATTTATCGGTATTGTCACCGATGATCTTGACCGAGTTCTTGTTGGCACCGACCGTACCGTCAGCTCCCAGACCATAGAACTTGGCTTCGAACATGCCTTCGCCGCCCAAAGCGATTTCCTCTTTCTGAGGCAGAGAAGTGAACGTCACATCATCCACGATACCGATCGTGAAGTGGTTCTTCGGCATCGGCAATGCCAAGTTTTCATAAACGGAAAGGATCTGGGCAGGAGTCGTATCCTTAGAACCCAAACCGTAACGGCCGCCTACGATAACCGGAGCGTCTTCTACGCCGTAGAAGCAGTCCTTGACATCCAGATACAACGGTTCGCCATTGGCTCCCGGTTCTTTCGTACGGTCCAGAACAGCAATACGTTTAGCTGTCTTCGGAACGGCAGCCAGGAAGTGCTTAGCCGAGAACGGACGATACAGGTGGACAGAAACCAGACCTACCTTTTCGCCTTTGGCTGTCAGATAGTCGATTGCTTCACGTGTAGCTTCCGTTACGGAACCCATTGCGATGATGACACGTTCAGCGTCTTCAGCTCCGTAGTAATCGAACAAACCATGCTTGCGGCCTGTGATCTTGGAAATTTCGTTCATATATTCTTCTACGATGGCAGGAACTGCATCATAGTAAGAGTTGCTTGATTCTCTGTGCTGGAAGAAGTGGTCGGGGTTTTCAGCCATACCGCGTGCAACCGGAGTTTTCGGGTTCAGGGCACGTGCGCGGAATTCAGCCAACGCCTTCTGGTCGATCAGCGGAGCCAGGTCTTCATTTTCCAACGCTTCAATCTTCTGGATTTCGTGAGAAGTACGGAAACCGTCGAAGAAGTTCACGAACGGAACACGGGATTTGATCGTAGCCAAGTGGGCAACACCTGCCAAATCCATCACTTCCTGTACGGAACCTTCAGCCAACATGGCGAAACCTGTCTGACGGGCAGACATCACGTCCTGATGGTCACCGAAGATACACAAGGCATGGGAAGCCAATGTACGAGCCGATACATGGAACACGCAAGGCAGCAATTCGCCCGCGATCTTGTACATGTTCGGGATCATCAGCAACAAGCCCTGAGAAGCCGTGTAAGTCGTAGTCAGTGCACCGGCCTGCAACGAACCGTGAACTGCACCGGCAGCACCACCTTCAGATTGCATTTCCTGCACCATTACAGTTTCGCCGAAAATATTCTTACGTCCGGCGGCAGCCCATTCATCTACATATTCAGCCATTGTAGACGACGGCGTGATGGGGTA
This sequence comes from Parabacteroides sp., assembly GCA_017937385.1. Lineage (GTDB taxonomy): Bacteria > Bacteroidota > Bacteroidia > Bacteroidales > Tannerellaceae > Parabacteroides. The sequence goes on along the minus strand of JAGBDR010000003.1, from coordinate 109,120 downwards.
AATCGCAGCAACTTCACTGAACATATACGAGATATGTGCAGCAGCCTGGTTACCATCACAGGTTAAAAATTTCTTCTGTTTTGTCATAGACTCTTACTATTAGTAATTAAAAAACTTTATCATTTATGATTTATGCGTCAATAAAGAAAGCCGAAAAGCCAAAGCGGAATCAGGTTGTCCTCTCCTACTTCGACCTTGTCGATTGCATAATACAGATCCGGATTGTTCTTTCCCTTCATGCTTTCTTCAATCTTGAAATTATACTTCCCGTTGACCAGGAAATGCGCGTTCTTCCCGCCCTCGTTCAATCTATTGTCTTTCAAAAGCTGGTTATAAAAGAACGATTCGCGGACAGCTTGCATATTCACTTCCATCGGCCGGATGGGATACATCAGGTTGGAGTTGTACATATATACCTTAGCCGGCTTCTTGGGGAACGCCTCTCCTATCGGATAAAGCATATTCATCAAACGGGCGTCGGCCAAATATTTGATATAGTTCATCACAGTCGCCCGCGAAGTCTCTATATCCTTGCTCAACTGGCTGATATTGGGCGTACAAGGCGCACTTGTCGCCAACAGGTAAAGCAACCTGCGCAATTTCGGCAGATAGCTCTGTTCGATTTGCTTGATGTACGACACATCTACTTCCAACATCATATTCATGGTCTTCAACAGGTTCTCCGAGAAATTCCGTTTCTCCAGGAAGAACGGATAGAAGCCGTGATGCAGATAGTCCTGAAAGTATGCCATCGGTTTCCCCACCGCACAGATGCTTTTCGCGATCTCCCGGTGGTCCTTCAATACGTCTTCAAAGGTATAAGCCGGAAAACTGTTTCCGGACATCAGATTAAAAAACTCACGAAACGAGAACCCCCGCAGGTTATAGGAAGCCACCTTGCCCGACAAATCCGGATTTTCCTCTTTCAGCCGCATGACGGACGAACCGGAGAAAATGATCTTCAAGTCGGTGAAGTTGTCGTAGCAATAACGCAGTTCTTTCGACCATCCTGCATATTTGAACACCTGGTCGATCAGCAACACTTTTCCTCCTTTTGCCCTGAACTCGGATGCGAAATCAACCAACGTACGTTCCGTAAAATAAAAATGATTCAGATTGACGTAAAGGCATTCCTTATTGTCCGCGCCAAAACGTTCACGGGCATAATCCAGTAGAAAAGTCGTCTTACCCACTCCGCGGGAACCTTTGATCCCGATCAGCCGCTCGCTCCAGTCAACCTCATCCATCAGCCCTCTGCGAACAGGCGAATACAAGTGTTCTACCAGATATTTATGTGTCTTAAAGAATGCTTCCACTTTTCAATTGACAATTAACAATGGACAATTGACAATTTATCCACCCTGTTAAACGGGGCAAATATAGATATTCTTTTCCGAATTGCAATGCCGAGTTTGCAATTTCGGCAAAAAACATCTATTCTCAATTGTCAATTGCCTAAATTCCGCCGCTAATTATTCAATCACCGTCACCCAATTGTAGGTATCGGGCTCATCGCCATACTGGATGGCACGCAACTTATGGTACAGCTTTTCACAGACAGGACCCGGCTTGCCGTCTTTCGCAATCACGTATGATTTGTTTTCGTCCAAATCATCGATCTGCGAGATCGGGGCGATGACAGCGGCTGTTCCGCATTCGGCTGCCTCGTCGAACGTGGCGATTTCTTCGAAAGGCACAGGGCGGCGTTCGACCGTCAGGCCCATGTCTTCAGCCAGTTGCTGCAAGCTCTTGTTGGTGATGGAGGGCAGGATGGAATGGGATTGCGGGGTGATGTAGCTGTTGCCGCGGATTCCGAAGAAGTTGGCCGGACCGCATTCGTCCAGATATTTCTTTTCTTTCGGGTCGAGATACAGCACGGCAGCATAGCCCTTTTCATGCGCGATTTCTCCGGCTACGAGGCTGGCCGCATAGTTACCGCCGACCTTGATTGTCCCGGTCCCATAAGGAGCGGCACGGTCATATCCGCGCATGATACAAACTTTCGACGGCTTGAAACCGCCCTTGAAATAGGGGCCTACCGGAGTCACGAATACCATAAACATATATTCGGGAGCCGGCTTCACACCTACCTGCGCACCCAGACCGATCATCAGCGGACGGATATACAGCGCTGCCCCGCTCTCGTAAGGCGGCACGAAGCGTTCGTTCAGTTTCACCACCTTGCGGACAGCCTCTTCAAATTTTTCGACAGGCAACTCAGCCATCTTGATACCCCGGCTGGATGCTTGCATACGCTTGCCGTTCTCGTCCATCCGGAAGACGCGGATCTTGCCGTCTTTTCCTCTGAACGCTTTCAAACCCTCAAACGATTCCTGTCCGTAATGCAGGCAGGTGGCTGCCATGTGGATATTGATGATCTCGGACGAGCTTACCTCCAGTTCGCCCCACTTGCCGTCACGGTAGTAGCACCGCACATTATAGTCTGTCTTGATATAACCGAATGACAGATCAGACCAATTCATATTTTCCATATCTCATTTCAAATTAGATTACTGACTGGCAAAGGTATTAATAAAAAATGAGAACTAACCGTCCCTTTCCTAATTAACCGCGTCTCCGTCTTTAGTTTCACTTTATTTTTCTTTCTCATGAACGCGACTGAACAAAGATAAACCCTGATCGGGCAAGCTCAATCACCGGAAGAGGATAAAAAAGGTAATCCGGGTCATTTAATCCGTAATCCATCCAACAGCGGACCGGACAAATCTCATTACCTTTGTCGATAGCTTTATACGAACAATAAAAAATCAATCATCAGAAGGGCATTATGAGAAATGTAATGATATTGACCGGAGCCGGCCAGATCGGCATGGCAATAGCCCGGCGCATGGGCTATGGCATGAAAATCATCGTGGGGGATAAGAGCATGGACAATGCCGGAAGTATTTGCGACACGATAAACAAGGCGGGATTCGACGCCCTGCCGTTTGAGATGAACCTGGCCTCGCGCGAATCCATACTCGCTCTGATAGACGAGGCGCGGAAGCATGGGGAGGTTTCGATGTTGGTCAATGCCGCAGGTGTATCGCCAAGTCAGGCATCCATAGAAACCATACTGAAAGTGGACCTGTATGGCACCGCCGTATTGCTTGAGGAAGTCGGCAAAGTCATTCAAGCCGGCGGTACGGGGGTAACCATATCCAGCCAGTCGGGACACCGTATGCCTGCCCTCACACCCGAAGAAGACCGTCTTCTCGCCACCACCCCCACCGAGGAACTGCTTTCGCTCAACCTCTTACAGCCGCAGAACATCCGCGACACGCTACACGCCTATCAGCTGGCGAAGCGATGCAACGTGAAGCGCGTCATGGCGGAGGCGGTCAGATGGGGCGAACGGGGTGCACGTATCAACTCCATTTCGCCGGGCATCATCGTCACACCGCTTGCACTTGACGAGTTCAACGGACCGCGCGGCGACTTCTATAAGAATATGTTTGCCCAATGTCCTGCCGGACGACCGGGAACAGCCGATGAGGTGGCCCATGTCGCCGAACTATTGATGAGCAACCGGGGAGCCTTCATCACCGGATCGGATTTCCTTGTCGATGGCGGAGCTACGGCATCTTATTTCTACGGAGCATTGAAAACTGAAAATCGTTAGAGAATAGAAAACTCATCCTATTGATAGGATGCAAAGTTGGTAGGATGAGTTTCTTTATATTGAAGCTACAATGTGTACATTATCGGATGCTTACTTTTTGTTTTCATACTGTTTCTTTTAATAGGTAAATATAATCTGGAAGTAGTTCTTTGAATTTGGAAAAAGAACCTTGAGGAATGTAAATAGCAGAAAGGTTGGGGCAATTATCAAATATAGTATTTTCAATGATAGTTGTTAAATTTAAACAACTAGGACAACCATAAAATGTACCATTCCCAATAGTTCTTACTTCTTTTGGAAGTACTATTTCTTTTAAACTAGAACAACCGACAAATGCCGCTTTTCCTATAGTCATTATTCCTTTTGAGAGTTCTATTTTTTTCAAATAGGAACAATCACTAAACGCATAGTCTCCTATAGTCATCCCCCCCTCTGGAACAATAAAAAATAGTTCTTTTCTTCCATTTGGATAGCGAACAAGTCGTTTAAAATCAAATGAATATAACACACCGTCCACACTCTTAAAAGAAAGATTATTCTCTTGTGTATTTATGGATATAAGATGAGAACAATTTTGAAATACTCCTTTTCCTATAGTTGTTATTCCTTCTGAAAGTTCTATTTTTTTCAAACTAGAACAGCCTTCAAATGCATAATCTTCTATAGTTGTTATTCCTTTTGGTATAATAAAAAACGGATCTTCTTTCCCAATAGGGTAACAAATAAGACGCTTAAAATCAAATGAATATAACGTTCCATTAACACTTTTAAAAGAACGATTATTCTTTTGTATATTTATCTTAGTAAGATGAGAACAACCAGAAAATACTCCCTTTCCTATAATCGTTACACCTTCTGAAAGCTCTATCTCTTTCAAATTGGAACATCCTGCAAATGCATAGTCTCCTATTGTTGTTATTCCTTCTGAAAGTACTATAGTTCGCAAATTTTGACAATATTGAAATGCAGAATCTCCAATAGCTATTATTTTTGGAGGAAGTTCTATGTATTCCAAACTAGAACAACCACTAAATGCATAATCTTCAATAGTAGTTACTCCTTTTGGAAGTTGTATGGTTCGCAAAGTTCGACAATTTCCAAATACAGAGTTTCCAATAGTTATTACTTCATCTGGAAGTTGTATGGTTCGCAAACAGGAACAGCCATAAAAGGTTCCTCTTCCTATATTTGTTATTCCTTCTGGTAGATCTACAGATTCCAAACTAGAACAACCATTAAATGCTAAGTTTCCTATAGTTGTTACTCCCCTTGGAAATTCTATGATTTGTAAACTAAAACAACCATCGAATGCCCCATCTCCTATAATTGTTATCATTTTAGGCAGTTCTATATATTCTAAACTGGAACAACCACTAAATGCCGAGTTACCAATAGCAGTAGTCACCACATCTATTCCTAAATCATCCAAACCAGAACAATCATAAAAAAATGTAGGGCCTTCAATAGTTGTTTCCAATTTTGGTAGTTCTGTATATTCCCAATCAGAACAGGCATCAAATGCAGTATTTTCAATTGTTGTTATCAATTTTGGAAGTTTTACAATTCGCAAACTAAAACAACCTGCAAATGCTGAATCTCCAATAGTTGCGACTTCCTCTGGCAGTTCTATATCTTCTAAACTAGAACATCCTGCAAATGCTGAATTTCCAATTGCTATTATACCTTTTGGAAGTTCTAAGATTCGTAAACTAGAACAACCCTCAAATGTATTATCACCTATAGTTATTATCCCTTTCGGAAGTTCTATTTTTTCTAAACTAGAACATCCAGTAAATGCTGAATTTCCAATAGTTGTTATCCCTTTGAGTAATTCTATGATTCGTAAACTAGAACAACCACAGAATGCTCCTTCTCCTATAGTTGTTATTCCTTGGGGTAGTTTTACAGTTTGTAAACTATAACAATCTCTAAATGAATATTTTTCAATAATCGTTACACCATTAAAAAGTTCTATACTTTTCAATCTAAAACAACCACAAAATACTCTTTCTCCTATAACAGTAACCCCTTTTGGTAACTTTATCCCCTCTAAATTAATACAGTCTGCAAATACAGAATTTCCGATAGCTACCACTCCATTTGGTAATTCTATGGTTCGTAAACTTCGACAATTTGCAAATGCAGAATTTCCAATAGTTGTTACACCTTGAGGCAACTCTATAGTTCGTAAACTAGAGCAACCATAGAATGCTCCATCACCTATAGTTGTTACCCCTTGGGGGAGTTTTACAGTTTGCAAACTATAACAATCTCTAAATGAAGAATTTTCAATAATCGTTACATCTTTAAAAAGTTCTATACTTTTCAATCTATAGCAACCGCAAAATACTTTTTCTCCTATAACAATAACCCCTTCAGGTAACTTTATCCCTTCTAAATTAATACAACCATAAAATACAGAATTTCCGATAACAACTAATCCATTTGGTAATTCTATGGTTCGCAAACTTCGACAATTTGCAAATGCAGAATTCCCAATAGTTGTTACATCTTGAGGTAACTCTATAATTCGTAAACCATAGCAAGAGCTAAACGCTTTTTTTCCAATAGCTATTACACTATTTGGGAGATCTATATGTTGCAACCCACACGAACAAAAAGCTTCATCACAAATAATAATAGTTCCTTCTTCAATTCGATATGTTGTTAAATTTCTTGGAGCACTTATCAACTTCCTCCTATCCGCACTATATATCACCCCATATTCATCAATCCATTCACCATCTTCTTCTGTCGCTTTCGTTGAAACCAATTCCAACATCTCCCGCCTCATTCCTTTTACAAAACCATCTACCACCTTCCGGGCAAAAGCCTCCTCATAAAAATTAGCTTCTGCAAATTGAGAAACTAAACGGTTATAAAAGGATTTCCGCTCTCCTATGGGTTTTAAGGAGATAGTATACAGTTGTTGCGTAACGGCATCTTCCTGTATGGAGCGACGATAAAGGCGTTTCAATCGTTCTTCTCCGGTATAAAGATCTGCTATCAAATTACTTAAACGTTGTTTATCCTTATATATTTCTACTCCATAATTCAATACAATAAAATTAAGTACCTCTTCAATGGATGATGAATCTATGACGGATTGCATAAATATACTATCACTTAATAATTTAACTTACAAAATATCTCTTCTATTACCTTTTTCTGACATGATGAGAAGAAAGTTATCTATCTCTTCACGGAATAGTTTTCATCCTTTTTTGGAAAAATACTTGAAACAGTTTTTGATAGAAACTGTACAAATTTTCGTCAAACGAAAACGACCTCCTATATGTAACATTTCCCATCTCCTTTAACTGGCAACCACAAATCTCCTTTCCTAATCCTAACCAGCGTCTTTTAAGATTACCTCAACACTTGATTAGTGTCATCGACATCCACTCACACTCGTGATTGCCTGTAAAAGTATGAGTAGTATCGCCACGCCCACAAATATAGGCAAATTCACTCACATACAGAAATTTTACCGACTCCCCGTCTGCGCCGGAAAATAATCCCGCAAGTTGTCGCAATGCGTACGGGCAAATTCGGCGATTGCGCTATTCGGATAATCGCGTACCGTCTTTTTATAATATCCCAGCGACCAGTAGGCACGCGCGGCCGCTTCCGGGTCGGTAAACCGGGCCAAGGCTTTGCCGACAAGCCGGTCGTATTCTTCCCGGACTGCCTTTTTCCGCTTCGCGATGCGTTCGTCATCCCACCACTGTTTCGAATATTGCGTCAAGGCCCAGCATGATTCGAATGAATTGCATAGCCCGATTGCATACCGGATTTGGGCTTGCGCTTCCCGATTCGCATCGGCCGGACGATTCATTTGCTGCCGGAGCAGAACCATTTCCCGGGCAAAACGCAGCTTGTAGTCGGAACGGTCGGTCAGGTTGGTTTCCGGCTGGAACGGGTCGCGTCTCATATATCCCTCCTTGAAAGTGTTCAACCTGTACTGGAATGCGAGCGGGACTTTCTCCAGATAGGCCACTGCCTCGTCGTAAGCGGACTGGAACAGGTATTTCGTTCCGATAATCTCATGGAAATAGACAAGGTTCGAATAACCTCGGCTGTTCAGGTAACGGTCGAACTCTGAACGGGGATGTTGCAGGCGGTCCGCGTAAGCCGCCACATACCGGACATCGGTCGTATCCAGCAATTCAAAAAGATCGTTCCGGTAGTCATACGGGTTTTCCAACCGGGTACTTTCCCGCATCAGGTCCATCTGGCTACGGTCCGGCTTCTTCTGACGGACCTTCAGGTACAGCAGGTTGTCAGCCATATTCGCCATCTGGATGGCACGCACCGGGTCGCCCTCTTTCAGATAGCGGGGAGCGACAACCGAAAGGAGCAGCCTGCGCAACATATCGTTCCAGTAGTAAAAGCTATACCCGGCAACCAAGCTATAATGTCCGAAATCTTCCGTATCCGTTATCACATCAGGGGTCAAGTGCTTTTCCACCAATGCCTCCATCGCCTTCAAATCCTGTATCAAACGCGCTTCATAGCTCTGCATGTCCGGCGCATATTTGGCAGACAAATAGATCTCCAGTATTTGGACGGATTCCTGCAAGGCAATGCTGTTTTTCTGCAAGCCTGCTTGCCGGATATGCTGCAAGGCCTTTGCGGGGTGTTTCAGTTTGTCGGCCAGATAAGCTGCCGTGTAGTACCAGGCGCCCCGGTTGTCCGTCTGTATGTCGTGTGCCAGCTCCAAAGAGAAGTCATACAAGCCGGCGAGCGGAGTCCAGAGGGAATCGATGTCGCTGTCGTTGTGCTCGGCCCGTCCTCTCGCATTATAACTGCTCATCCAGGAACTTTCCTCCTTTTCCACCTGTTGGATCATCTCGCGGACAGTCCGGAAGAAGTCCGTGTAGCAAGGATTATACGAACGGACCAGCCGCATCCGTTCCACCTCGTCCATGTCGCTGATGCTATAGCCCAGGCAATGATACATCGAATTGACATCGCCACAGGCCGCATACAAGGAGACCGCCTTCTCCTCATCGCCGGTCCGGTAATAACAGCCGGCAATATAAGACAAAGTCATATCCTTGATCAATCCGTCCGGCAATGCGTCCTGCCGCTCGTTCCACAGCCGGATGCACTCCTCATAACGCTGAAGCGAAAACAGGGCGCGGACGGCTTGCAACGTGTAGCGGTCTTTCAGCCGGTCGCCGGAATAGGCCAGCGCCTCTTCTGCCAGACGGGACAGGGAGAGGCTGACTTCGTCTTCCTCCCACGCGTAATACCAAGGGTCTTTATGCCGTATCGCCCGGAGGTGCTCGCACCGTTTGGCAACCAACAGGCAGTCGACGACTTCCCGGTCGCCATGAAAGAAGATCCAGTCCGCGAATTTGTTGCCATCCGAGATGTAATATCCGATCTTCCCGAAGATGTCGTACAGCCATTCGACATTCTCATATTTCCATTCATAAACGACCTTGCGGATATCTTCCAGCGGAATGCTCCCGTCCGTCAGTTGTTGCCACAACCGGCAGTTCTGTTCGACCTTGGAGTCCTCGACGGCATCGTCCACCCGATACGTCAGATAACAGGCTGGCGGATAATAGGGGTCTGTACAAGCTGAAACAGGCTGCGGGAGAAAGAAAAACATAGTACTAATCAGCACAAAACACAGCATCGATTTCATGGTCGGAATAATCTGAAAGGTTAAACGAATCAAGATGATAAAGCACACAACTATGGGGCTTGCTACCCAATTGCCGTTCTACCAGCTCCTTGACATACATAATCTCGCGGAAAGAGGGCTTTTCCACGCGGATCCGGTCGCCCTCTTGAAAGGAGGCGGAGATGACATAGTCGTGGAAATCTTCAACCACGACACAATCAGACGCATTTTCCCGCCGAAGAAACCGGGAATGCCGATAATCAGACAGTTTTTTCCAATCGAGGATGGCTTGGAACTCCTTTTCGCGAAACCAGACTCCCCAACCGAACGTCGGATATGCAAAATCCAAATGCAACTCATAGGTCGGTTTCCGTTGCAGGTAAGGCAGGACATCCTCGCGCGACAGGATGGAGTTTTCCACCTTGCTGCTCCGTATGTTTCCGGTATTATAGAGCATCAGCACGCCTCGGTCGACGGGCGGTTCGTCTTGCCGTAACTGGTGCAGGCGGATGGTCGCGCTCACATCGACTGATTGGTGATGAAGACGTTCCCGGACCTCCCGGCACAAACGGAAATAGCTCTCTTCCGTACTCTTCGTCCAGTCGCAATCCAATTGAACCTCCTTGACCTTTTCAATCCGATTGCCTTTCACCATCGCCAAAACACGATCCACGATCCGGACGGCATATTCGTCCTCCGAATCGTTCATCCTTTTCAAGGCTTCGAGCGTGATATAGACCGTCGGGACTATTTCGAGCGTGGAATCGGGCCGTTCCTGAAAACAGATCGTGGCGTTCGGGACAGCATCCCATTCCGAAGTCAAGGGGTTCATATCCTTGACCACATCGAAGAAGCGGACATACAACCGCCCGACGCGGTGTTTCCGCAGGAAAACCTTTTCTTCCTCCGACAATTCGAAGGTCGTTTTCCAATAATACATCGCATTGCACTCCACATGAGCCGCCTCCGAAGCGTGACCGGCCTCACGAGACCGGCCTCCACATCCTGCCAACAGCCAAGGGAGCAACAAGAATGGCAAAAAGATTTTACATCGTGTCTTGTACATACAGATCTTTCATTATCAACATTACAAGGCACAAAGCTACAAGCTACCGCTTTCTCACGAAAAACACAGGAACCCTTTTGTATGAAATACCATCCGGACTGTGTGAAATGCGCTATTCGGAGAGGATTCCGGAAGAGCGGAACACGATATAATTGAGGTTGGGATAAGAGGCTCCCGTTATGGGTTGTCCGAATTCATGGACGGCATTGTTGCTCTCACGCCACCAGCCATACGAATTTCCGCCGACCAGATAGAGGGCTTCCGAAAAACCGAAATCGGCCAATGCTTCCGCGAAGTCATAGACCGACTCCCGGTTGCACGACTCGACAAAGCATAGGGTCTCGCCCTGCCGCGCCAACGCCCGGCGGAGGGCTTTGCCTTTCAGGCGGTTCTCTTGTATCTCCCCGTTGATGACCAACGGATATTGGCGGAAGAAATCGCCTTTCTGTCGGATGCAACGTTCCATCGCCTCATCGTCGGTCGCAACCCCCAACAGGACCTGCCCGTCCAACAGGGCACAGTAACCGCTCTTCCGCTTTCCACGTGCCAACCGTTCGCCCCGAAGGACGAAGTCGCCTACGATCCCGCCATTGTCCCGACGGATATCCGCAGCCTGCACGGCCAGAAGAACCGTCGTGTCGCCCTTGTCGGGCAAATCGAAAGAAAGCCCGGCCGACAAACCGTTCAGGGCATAGATCCGTATCTTCACATCGTTGATGGAATCGACCGAAAAGACGACCGACGCAACGGAACTCGACAGGGGGTCAACAGGGATGACAGCCGGTTGCTCTATCTCCTGTATCTCCTCTTCCACTTCACTTTCCTCCCGGTCGCAGACAAACCAGGCAAGGCCTCCGAGCAGAAGCATCACGCATAAAACGATGATCCCGAACCGGACGGATTTGCCGTTTCCCCACGGCTTGCGCTGAGGGAGGGATTTGTCGTTTTCCCGCTCGCGCAAAGGAGCTCCTAATACTTGTATTTCATCTTCTTCATTTCGTATCATCACGCTTCGATTTCGTTTTCCAATAATTGTTTCAATTGCCTCAACGCCTCTTTCGATGCGGAAAGTGCAAAGGTATGTTCTATTTTCATATCTGCCAATACCAGCAATTGCCGGCTGATATTGATCTTATAGATGTATTCCCGATTAATAATCAAACTCTTTCCGATCCGGATAAACAAAGCGGCCTCCTCTTTCATCTGTTTTTCGATGATTTGCTGGAAATGGGACAGGTTGAACGAAAACACCTGTTCGGTCTTATCGTGCAACACCATCGTCGAGTAATTCCCATCCGAACTAATGTACACGATCCGCTCCGGACAAACCCGGACCAGTTCATTCACCGTAGATATGACAATCGGAGATTTTTTCACCTTCACTTTCATTTTGACAGTTCGCAAAAATAATCATTCTTAACCAAATGAGGAAATATTGAGACAAATACCCATTTGGGGTCGCTTCCCGTATTATTCTGAAAGTAACCGATATTTTTTATACCTTTGCACATTCAAAAGCAAATTAATAGGGATTATTAGATATGATAACGGTTAACAATCTGGACGTACAGTTCGGAAAACGGATCCTGTTTCAGGATGTCAATATGAAGTTTACACCGGGCAATTGCTACGGTATCATCGGTGCCAACGGAGCCGGCAAATCTACCTTCCTCCGGGTTATCAGCAAGCAACTGGAGCCTACACGCGGAACGGTCTCTTTAGGACCGGGCGAACGCCTTTCCGTCTTGAGCCAGGACCACTTCGCATTCGACGAATATACCGTAATGGATACGGTGTTGATGGGGCACACGACCCTTTGGGAGGTGATGAGCGAAAAGAACGCCCTGTATGCAAAGCCGGACTTCAGCGATGCCGACGGTATCCGCGTATCGGAACTGGAAGAGAAATTCGCCGAAATGGAAGGCTGGAATGCTGAAAGCGATGCCGCCGCCCTGTTAAGCGGGTTGGGGATAGCGGAAGAGTTCCATTACACGCTGATGAAAGACATGAGCGGTAAACAGAAAGTGCGTGTCTTGTTGGCTCGCGCCCTCTTCGGACAACCCGATAACCTCTTATTGGACGAGCCGACCAACGACCTCGACCTTGAAACCGTCATGTGGCTCGAAAACTACTTGGCAAACTTCGAACACACCGTGTTGGTTGTCAGCCACGACCGCCACTTCCTCGACTCCGTTTGCACGCATACGGTAGATATCGACTTCGGTAAATTGCAGATGTTCGCCGGGAACTATAGCTTCTGGTACGAATCCAGCCAGTTAGCCCTCCGCCAGCAGCAGAACCAGAATAAGAAGGCGGAAGAAAAGAAGAAAGAGTTGGAAGAGTTTATCCGCCGTTTCAGCGCCAACGTAGCGAAGTCCAAACAGACGACCAGCCGCAAGAAGATGTTGGAAAAACTGAACATCGAAGAGATCAAACCCTCTTCACGACGTTATCCGGGTATCCTGTTCACCCCGAATCGCGAACCGGGCAACCAGATATTGGAAGTAAAAGGGCTGACGAAGTCCATCGAGGGGAAAGTCCTCTTCCAAGACTTGAACTTCAACGTCGAGAAAGACGACAAGATCGTATTCATCAGCCACGACCCACGTGCGATGACCGCCCTCTTCCAGATCATCAACGGAGAAGAGAAGGCCGATGCCGGAACCTACCAGTGGGGGCAGACCATCACGACCACCTATCTCCCGCTCGACAACTCCAACTATTTCAATTCGGACTACAACCTGATCGACTGGTTGAGCCAGTTCTCGCCCGACACGAACGAAGTCTTCCTGAAGGGATTCCTCGGACGCATGTTGTTCTCTGGCGAAGAGCTTTTGAAGAAGGTGAGCGTACTTTCCGGAGGTGAAAAGATGCGTTGCATGATCTCCCGCATGATGTTGACAGATGCCAATTGCATCGTCCTCGACACGCCGACCAACCATCTGGACCTGGAATCCATCCAGGCATTCAACAACACGCTGCAAACCTTTAAAGGAAACATCCTGTTCTCCAGCCATGACCACGAGTTCATCCAGACGGTAGCCAACCGCATCATCGAGCTGACTCCGAACGGCATTATCGACCGGATGATGGAATATGACGACTATATTACCGATCCGAAGGTGGCCGAGCTGAGAGAAAAACTTTATAAAGAATAAGGAAGATACCCAATATGAAGAATATCAAGATCTATCCCAAAGAATGGATGCAGCTACATCCTTACAAGCAATCGGATCCGACCGATCTCTACTACACCCATATCGCCAACCGGATCTACGATATATTGGAGGAGACACGCCTCGCCTACTCGTTTGAGAAAGACGAGGTCAAGCAGGTCAGCATACGCATGGCAGCCTATTTCGAGGATGTGATTTCCGGCCTGAACATCTGGCGTTCGTTCATTACAGAACACAAGTCGAGGTACGGCAAATACCTGCCGTTCTATACACCCGACGATCATTATTATGACGACGAGGTCAACTACGAAGATATCCGGTTCTTGCTCTGGCATTATACACAACAATATCACGGATACCGCAAGGGCACATTCGTCAGCCCTGACAACGCGGCGAACGGCGAGACAGCTCGTTTGATCTACCAGCTGTTCTGCGATGAATGGACGACCGCTCCGGAAAACGAACGGATGCAAAAGCTTTTCGCACCGGAGACTCGCTATGAAGACACAGACCAATACAATGATCTGCTCTACTGGTTCCACTACTACTCGTACCTGTTTCCCCTTGCTCAGCAAGATTTGAAAGATACGGTCGTCGAGTTTTGGAAAATAAAGGGGGAAAAGGAGGAAAGTTTCATTCTAATGGCCCATGATTTGCTGGCGCATATTTCCAAAAGCACTTTCCTTGCCTACACTTCTCCCAAATGGCTTTCGTTGATTCTTCCGGCAGATCATCCGGATCATGCCCTGTTCGTCGAAGAAGGAGAAAAGACACAGGCATTCCAAGAACCGATCCCCGAAGAGATCCAGAAAGAGCAAGCCGAACAGTTTGAGAAATTCATGGAAGCGGCCCAAGGAAAAGTACTCCTCTATTTCCAAAGCAAGCAAGAAGCCCTCGATTTCCTGACGAATGCCGGTATCGAGGCAAAAAAGGTGATAGACGATATCGACACTCCGCATTTTGCCCTTTATGCCACTCCCTCAGAAGGCCTGCAAGTCCTGACCGACGGCGTGGAATACATTAAAGACGAAAACAATCCTTTCTACAACCAGAAAAAGGCGGAAGAACAAGGCCTGTCCTTCTTCATGGTCCCGCAATGCCGCCCGTATTTGCTGAAAATATTGGAAGAAAAAGGGATGTTGTCCGATGCACAGGCGAAAAGCCTGATCAGCGAAGAACGCTGCAAGGCCATCGTTCACGAAAATGCCGATTTCCTGATGCGATATTTCCTTCGGGAATATTGATTGGGAATCACCCCATACAGAAAGGGGGGCATCCCTATAAATTCATGTCCCCCTATTCTTCATCCGCCGGATACCGAATCCCCAACTGCCGGCGCACCTCATCGATGATTTCCAACGTGATCAAGGAATGTTCGTGGCTATTGATCGCGGATTGCCGTTGGCCGGACAAGACCAGATCGATAAACTCCGCTACCTCGTAATAATATTCATCCTTGTCCGTCAGCGCACTTATGTCCTCCAGCTCGGCCGAGGGGCCTTTGCCGGAAGCGGCTGCCAGACGAGGCGTATAGGCCACCTTCCCGATTATATTGATCCGGTCGAGCGTCAGGTTTCCCTCTTCACCCTGTATCTCCGTAGGCAGGGAAGAATTGGCGATCTTGGAATAGAGCACAGTCGCATTCATCCCTTCATATTCGAAATTGACAGCCCCCTGCCCGTCCGCCCCCGACGAAAGGACGACGCCGGAAGCCTCGATCTTCTTCGGGCGTCCGAACAAAACGACCATCGGATAAACGGTATAAATCCCGATATCCATCATCGCCCCGTTCGAGAGCTCCGGGTTGAACGCATTCAATACGATTCCCTCCTTGAACTTGTCATAGCGGGAAGAATACTGGCAATAGCTGGAGAAATAACGCCGAATCGTCCCCAAACGGCTCAAATGAGCCTGCACCGACCGGAAATTCGGAGTCAGCGTCGGCTTCATAGCCTCCATCAACGTAACCCCATATTCCGCAGAGGCCGCTATCATCGCCCTCACCTCCCGCGCGTTCGAAGCGAAAGGCTTCTCGCAAAGCACGTGTTTGCCATGCTTCATGCACAAGATGCTCTGCTTGGCATGAAGGAAGTTAGGCGATGCGATATACACGGCATCGATCAACGGGCTTTCCGCCATCTCTTCTAACGAAGTGAACGTATAGGGTATCTGATGTTTGGCGGCAAAGGCATCTGCCGTCTCCTGCTTGCGGGAATAGACGGCGACCAGCTCAAAACGGTCGTCCTGACGGGCCCCGGCAATCACCCAGTCAGTTATAAAATTGGTCCCGACAACGCCAAAACGCACCTTGCCGGCCTGTTTCTTTCTCTCTTCCATTTCTTGTCAGCGTAAAATCAACGTATCCCCCTCCAAGGTCAGTTCGGGGACTTTATCCGTTATACTCATCGTCAAACAATAGGGGACGGCATCTTCGAGATGGTTTGCCCGCAAGCGTCCCAAATGGTCCGTCGTATCCAGATAAGCGAGCAAGTCCGCCCGGTTGTCCGTCCACATATTCCGGGCAATCACAGCCGCATCGCTCCCCGTTTCATACAAGCCGGTATTCACCAACTCGTCTGTCAAAGCCCCGCCAAAAAGCGTATCTTCGATATTCACTTTATCCTGCCATCCGGAGCAAAGTACCACTACATCCCGCTTATGGTGGGCACAGTAATCGGCCACCGCCCGCAGATTGATGAAAGCCCCCGTTACCACCCGGAAAGCCGTCCGGGCGACCGTAATCGCCCGTGTGCCGTTGGTCGTCGTGAAGACAAGCTCCTTGCCGGCGACCTTTTCCGGCGTATAGTCGAACGGGGAATTTCCGAAATCGGCAAACGCACATCGCCTCACATTCCGTTCCGCCCCGACCAGCCAGCCTTCCGCCTTATAGGCCTCGGCCTCTTCGAGGGTCGCAACCGGCCGGATGCTCCGGACCCCGTTGGCAAAGGCAGCAGCCATCGTCGTCGTCGCCCGGAATATATCCACGACCACCACGACGGCTTCCGGATCATGATAAGCCGGATATAAGGCCGGCGAAAAACAAACATCGACCTTCATACTACCGGACCGGAATATATTGCACGAACGCCTCCATCGCTTCATAAGAGGCAAGGCCCAACTGGTGATACAATTCGGCAGTAGCCCGATTGCGGTCTTCGGCACGCTGCCAGAACAGACGTTCGTCATCACCCAAGAACGGTGCACTTTCGGCCTGCGACTGGTGTTTCAGGATCGCATTCCGCTTATGACGCAACTCTTCGGGAGAGATCGGGACGGCCATTTCCACATGGTCCATCTCCCATTCGGCCCACGCCCCGCGGTACATCCAGATGCGGCAATGCTTCAACCACTCTTCCTCCTTCAGTTCGTCGATAGCGGCCAGGACAGCATTCAGGCAGACGCGATGAGTCCCGTGTGGGTCGGCAAGGTCGCCGGCCACAAACATCTCATCGGGCTTCACCTCCATCAACAATTGCTTCACGATGGCAATATCCGCCTCACCCAAATCATTCTTCTTCACCATACCCGTTTCATAGAAAGGCAGGTCGAGAAAGTGGATGTGGTCGTCGTTCTTGATTCCGCTATACCGGGCGCCGGCACGGGCCTCTTCGCGGCGGATCGTGCCTTTCATAAAGAGGACATCGCGTTTTTCCGCCTCGCCTTCCACCTTTTCATAGCGGAGGAAATGGATGATCTCTTCGGCCTTTTTCTTCACCGTCTCGTCTTGCGTGTAGCGATCGCAGACATCGCGCAGATATTCGCAATAGCGGATCACCTCCTCATCTCCCACGGCGATATTGCCGGAGGTCTCGTAAGCGACATGCACATCGTGATGCTGTTCGCACAACCGATGGAACGTACCGCCCATCGAGATCACATCGTCGTCGGGATGCGGGCTGAAGATAATCACTCGCTTCGGATAGGGCGTGGCCCGTTCGGGGCGGTTCGAATCGTCGGCATTCGGTTTGCCGCCCGGCCATCCGGTAATCGTGTGCTGGATATCGTTGAAGACCTTGATATTCACGTTATAGGCCGAACCATACAGAGCAAGCAATTCGCCCAGCCCGTTTTCGCTATAATCCTTGTTGGTCAGCTTCAAGATCGGTTTGCCGGTCAACTGGCACAACCAGACGATGGCCCGGCGGATCAGCTTGTTATCCCACTCGCAATTGCTGACCAGCCACGGATGGCTGATACGGGTCAGTTCGTAGGCAGCAGACAGGTCGACCACGACCTTCGCATTCGTATGGTTTTGCAGGTAAGAGGAAGGGACGACATCGCTCACCTTGCCCTCCACCGTCTTGGCGATGATATGGGCTTTATCTTCCCCCCATGCCATCAGAATCACGTTACGCGCCTTCATCATGGTCGCAATCCCCATCGTAATCACGCCTGCCGGCACATTGTCCAGCGAGGGGAACGTGCGGGAGGCCTCCTTACGCGCCGTCCCTTCGAGCAGGACCAAGCGAGTACGGGCGCTCGATGTCGAGCCGGCACCATTGAACATGATGTTGCTGGCATGTCCCACCCCCATCAAAATGTAATCCAACCCGCCTGCTTTCCGGATATTCTCTTCATACATCCGGCAGAAGTCGAGGATGGCATCCTTCGGCATACATCCGTCAGGAGCATAGATATTCTCAGGAGCGATATCGACGTGGTCCAGCAAAGCCGCTTTCAATTGCGCCACATTGCCGGCGGAAGGAGAAACCAGGGGGAAAAATTCATATTCGACAAAGACCACAACGTTGCGGAAACTCAGTTGTTCTTCCTTGTGCATACGGATCAATTCCTTATATACGCTCAACGGAGAGCGGCCTCCGGGTATCGCCATCACAAAGTTTTCGCCGAGTCCCTGCTTCTTGCGGATCTGATCGGCTATCTCCCTCGCGATAGCAAACGAGCCTTCATCAGCCGATTCATAGATCGTTGTCGGAATCTTTTCCAAACGAGTTAATACTGAATGCTCAAAAGCATTTTCCGGACGGTAATACCGTTGCGGTATCCGCGTCAGCGTGATCTGTGAACTAAGGTCTGTTTTCATATCTATTTCTCGATTTAAAAAAGCGTATTGGCATCCGGGATCAGGTTCCCCATCGACCAGACGGCTCGGACGGCGAGGTTACGGTCCAGGATGATGATGTCGGCGTCTTTGCCGCGTTGCAACGTCCCGGTACGATCGGCAACCCCCATCAGGCGGGCAGGCGTCTCGGAAGCCATCCGGACCGCGTCGGCCAAGGGGATATGGGCTTTCTGGACCATCGTGCGAACCAGTACGTCCATCGTAGCGATACTTCCGGCAAGCGAAGAATGGTCGGCCAGTTTGCAGACGCCGTCTTCGATGATAATCCGCGAACCGTCGGCCGGCTTCACATCGCTCGCAGCGTATGACAAAGCGTCCGTCACCAAGCAAGTGCGTTCCACCCCTTTCAGCTTATACACCAGGCGGAGGATCGTAGAGGGCAAATGCTTGCCGTCGGCAATCACCTCGACCGTCATATCGTCCATCAGGAAGACACTTTCGACCGTCCCTTCATATTTGTATTCGCGGCGTTTGTGGAAACCGGGCATCGCGTTGTAGAACTGCGCCGCATGGGTGAATCCGGCCGCGTAGGCCTCCTTGATGTCCCCGAATTCGGCCTCCGTATGCGTAATGGCCGCCAAGATGCCTTTCGACCGGAGATAGCGGGCGAAATCATGCGCCCCCGGCAATTCCGGGCTGACATCCCAACGCTTGATGCAATTCGTATGCTCTAAGATAGAAGTATATTCCTCCTTGTCGGGATCTTTCACATCATACAGGTTAGCGGCCATCTTGGCATTCAGATACGGCCCTTCCACGTGAAGCCCCAATACAGGCCCGTCCTTTTCAGCCATCAGCTTCTCACAGATGGAGGCCGCTTTGCAAATCGACTCTTTCGGAGAGGCCGACAAGGTCGGGAAAATAGTCGTCGCCCCATACTTCTGATGCGCGGCAATCGCGCTCCGGAACGCCTCTTCCGTACACTCCTTGAAATCATGGCCACCGCCCCCATGCACATTCATGGCCACAAAACCGGGAATGATATACATTCCCTTGGCATCTACCACTTGGGCGCCAATAACCGCCAAATCACTATTGGTCACCTCCAAAATCTTCCCGTCGCTAATCAATACGGAGCCATCTTTCATCCACCCCTGCGGGGTCAGGATCTGGCCGTTTATTATTTGTGTCAACATGAGCTTTATCATTTATGATCGATAAGATTTATGATTTATGATTTATGCGTCGATGATAAATCATAAATCATAAATCATAAATTTTAAATCTTCCTTTCTCAAAACAACCGATTCGTCCCTTCCACCAGCTTGCCCATCGCCCAAACGGCACGGACGTTCAAGTCTTTATCCAACACCAGGATATCGGCATCTTTTCCGCGCTGCAAAGAGCCTTTGCGGTCGTAAACGCCCATGATACGCGCGGGCGTCTCGGAAGCCATGCGGATGGCATCTTCCAACGGGATCTCGGCTTTCTGGACCATCGTGCGGATCAGGCGGTCCATCGTCGCGATACTGCCGGCAAGCGCAGAACGGTCGGCCAGCTTGCAGACGCCGTCTTCGATGATCACGCGCGGGTCGAACGCCGTCTGGCTGTCGCTCGCGGCACAAGCCAGCGCATCGGTGATCAGGCAAGTGCGCTCGACGCCCTTGATCTTATAGACCAAGCGGAGGATCGTCGGGGGCACATGGATGCCGTCGGCCACCACCTCGACCGTCATATCGTCGATCAGGTAAATGCTTTCGACCGTGCCTTCGTACTTGTATTCGCGACGTTTGTGGAAACCGGGCATCGCGTTGTAGAAGTGCGTAGCATGTGTATAGCCGGCCTCATAGGCGGTCTGGATGTCCTCATATTCGGCTTGTGTATGACCGACAGCCGCCAATACGCCTTTCGATGTGATGTACTTGCCGAACTGCATGGCGCCGGGCAATTCGGGAGCGGCGTCCCAACGCTTGATGCAATGCGTCTCCTCCAACAGGGGGATATACTCTTCCGGGTCCGGATTCTTGATGTTTTCCGGCAACTGTCCGCCGGCCATCTTCATGTTGAAGTAATGCCCTTCGAGATGGAGCCCTAAGACAGGACTGTCCTTTTCGGCCATCAATTTCTCGGTCGTCGCTGCCGCCGCGCGGATCATCGGGATGGTCGAAGAAGACAAGGTGGGGAAAATACTGGTCGTACCATGCTGCATGTGAGCGGCCACTGCTGCCCGGAAAGCCTCTTCGGTCCCTTCCATAAAGTCGCGGCCTCCGCCTCCATGTACATGGATTTCAACACCACCGGGCACGATATACATGCCTTTCGCATCAACCAAAGTGGCCCCGACTACTGCCAGGTCGCAGTTGGTCACTTCTAAAATCTTATTGTCGCTTATCAGGACAGAACCGTCTTTCAACCAGCCCTGTGGGGTAAGGATCTTGCCATTTATGATTTGTGTCAGCATAGCGTAAGTATTAAGTTTGTGTTTGTGTTTGTTTTCGTTTATGCAAATATACAACAAAAGAGACGGGATGTCAAGTGCCGAAGCGTTAATATATGCTTTTTCCGCACCGTTTACGCCTGAATCGGGACATCATCGTGTGACGTGTGACAATATGACAATATGACAATAATAGAAAATGGGGTGTGCGATAAAAAAAATCATAGTATAGTATAGTATTATATATATATAATACTATACTATACTATAAAATTTTCTCACACAAAAAATGATTATTGTCATATTGTAATATTGTCACGTCACGCTTGAAAACAACCTTTTCTTCCCAGCAACTCCTTAGTCCATGAAAGGCAATACGCTGTTTTACGGGAAAGGAATCCTTAATCGATGCCGATTAACATATTTTTACCCCTTAGCCCCCCTCTTGATTTGCAAAGGGGGGCAGGACGGGTTTATATTTGCAGTATCAAAAAAAACAAGCATACATGGGAGCAAGTCTATCTAAAATCATCCATCAGCTATTGGCGGCGGTCAACTCCTCCAGTTCCATCGTCTGTTCCGTCCAGAGGTCCATCGCGTCGGAAAGACGCTTCTTCGATTCGGAATATTCGGTGTACAAGGAAGCATCCGCAGCCCCTTCGGGCGTGGCCAATCGGGCTTCGATGGCGGCAAGGGCGTTTTCCAGTTCGGCGATGTTCTTTTCCGATTCGGCTATCGCCTTCTCCACTTTCTTGATGGCCTTGCTCTGCTCCTTGCGGGCTTCATACGAGCGCTTGTTGGGGGTCGGTTCCGCAACGGTCCCTTCCGCAGGGGCAGCCGTCGGAGCGGAACGTTCCAGCTCACGCAAGCTGTCCATCTTCTTGTGCTCCAAGAAGTCGTATATGCCGCCTAAGTGCTCGACCACCCGCTTGTTGCCGAACTCATACACCTTGTCGACCAAGCCGTCGAGGAACTCGCGGTCGTGCGAAACGACGATGACCGTCCCGTCAAACTCCTTCAAGGCGTCTTTCAGCACATCTTTCGAACGCATGTCGAGGTGGTTGGTCGGCTCGTCGAGGATCAGGAGGTTCACCGGTTCCAGCAGCAGGCGGATCATCGCCAGGCGGGTCTTTTCGCCCCCTGAGAGCACCTTCACCTTCTTGTCGGAAGCCTCTCCCCCAAACATAAACGCCCCCAGGATGTCGCGTATCTTCAGGCGGATGTCGCCCTGCGCGACGTAGTCGATCGTATCGAAGACGGTCCGGTTCTCATCTAAGAGCTGCGCCTGGTTCTGGGCGAAATAGCCGATCTTCACATTATGACCCAACTGGAGCTTCCCGGTAAAGTCGGAGATCTCGCCCATGATGCATTTCACCAACGTGGACTTGCCTTCGCCGTTCTTGCCAACAAAAGCGACCTTGTCGCCCCGGTTGATCGTGAAGGTGGCATGTTCGAAAATTAAATGATCGCCATAGCGTTTAGCCACATCCTCTACGATTACCGGATAGGACCCGGAGCGGGGAGCGGGGGGAAACTTCAGGTTCAGCATGGCGGTATCGACCTCGTCCACCTCAATGCGCTCGACCTTCTCCAGCTGCTTGATGCGCGATTGCACCTGCACGGACTTGGTCGCCTTGTAGCGGAAACGTTCGATGAAGGCCTCCGTGTCGGCCAGTTTCTTCTGCTGGTTCTCGAAGGCGCGAAGCTGCTGTTCGCGGCGCTCCTTGCGCAGCACGACGTAGTCGGAGTATTTCACCTTGTAGTCATAGATCTTCCCCAGCTCGATTTCAATCGTCCGGAAGGTCGTGTTGTCGATAAAGGCCCGGTCGTGGGAGACCAGGATCACCGCGTTGGCGCGTGTGGCGATGAAGTTCTCCAGCCATTGGATCGACTCGATGTCGAGGTGGTTGGTCGGCTCGTCGAGCAAGAGGACATCGGGCTTACGCAAAAGGAGCTTGGCCAGCTCGATACGCATCCGCCATCCGCCGCTGAACTCGGAGGTCGGGCGGTCGAAATCCTCCCGGTTGAATCCTAAGCCGATCAAGGTCCGCTCCAGCTCGGCGTGGTAGTTGTTTCCGCCCATCAGCTGGAAATGCTCCGTCAGGTGGGTGACGCGGTCGATGAGGTGCTGGTAGGCTTCCGTTTCGTAGTCGGTGCGCTCGGCCAGTTGCAGGTTGAGCCGTTCGATCTCCTTTTCCATCTCATGGATATGTTCGAAGGCGTGTTCCGCCTCCTGGCGCACTGTCTGCGTGTCCGTCAGGTTCATCTGCTGGGGGAGATAGCCGATCGTCGTCTCCTTCGGGACGCTGACCGTCCCGGCGGTAGGCGATTGCAACCCGGCAAAAATTTTCAGCATCGTCGATTTTCCCGCGCCGTTCTTTCCGACCAGCGCGATCCGATCCTTCTTGTTCACCACAAACGAAACCTCATCAAAAAGCGTAAACCCGCCAAACTCAACTGTAAGTCCTTCAACAGAAATCATATTATTTGCTATTCTTTTAGGGCTACAAAGGTATACAATTTTTTTATTGGATGGCAGCCGTCAAATCCCAGGCTTGCACATGCCGGATGCCCTCTTTCGAGGGAAGCGCCACGTCGTCAAGCGAAACGACGATCTTTTCATAATTGTCTTCAATCGCTTCCAATGCGGAATATTCCCGTTCGATCGTATGAGGGTCTACCAACAAATAAGTACTTTGCAGATAGATCGTCCGGTCGCCCCGGATCGCTACAAAATCGACCTCCTTCTCCTTTATGCTCCCGACATAGACATCATATCCCGCCCGCAATAATTCCAAATAGACCAGATTCTCCAACTTGTAGCCGGCTCCATAAGCAAATCCCCGATACAGGTAATTATTGAAAGAGAGATCATTGACATAATACTTGCTATTGCCGGCTATGATTTCCTTTCCCTTGATATTATAGCGTTCCGCCCGATGGATCAGATAGGTCTGCTCGATAAAGCGGATGTAGGCAGCAACGGTATCATAACTGGTCTTCCGCCCCCGGCTTTTAAAATAATTCACCACATTACTGATCGAGAACAGGTTCGACGCATTATTCACGATATACACGAATATGTCCTCCAAAAGGCGTGCTTCCTTGATGGCATGGCGTTGTATGATATCGCGCAACAACACCGTATCTTTTAATGCCGCTATGTAGTTGCGGCGTATTTCCGGCAAGGGCAAATGAAACAGTTCTGGCAATCCCCCGCTCTCCATATAGTCGATATAGCTCGTTCTACCAAGTTCTTTTCCTGTCAACTCGGCATATTCCGCATACGAAAACGGGAAGATTTCAAAATTGACATACCGCCCCGACAACAAAGTGGCCAACTCACCGGATAACAGATTCGAATTGGAACCGCTTATAAACAATTCATATTCATTTATAAAATCCTGCGAATAGGAATTGACGAAATGTTCCCATCCCTCTATATTTTGAATTTCATCGATGAACAAATAGATTTTACCTTCCGGTTTGACCCTTTCCTTATACAATTTGAAAAGAGCTTCCAGATCCTTATAGGTCTTAAGGAAGTCAAAATCGGTCAATTCCCGATTGACAAAAAAGGTATTTTTCTTGTCTACTCCGCCATTTACGATTGCAGAGGCCAACTGGCGTAATAGATAACTTTTGCCTACCCGCCGCTGGCCGCTCAACACCTTGATAAGCCGATTGCCGATATAGGCCAACATCTTATCCGTGTACTGATGCCTGATAAATCCCATCTGCGGCGTATTTCCACCCCAAAGATTATACGTTTTCAGCAATTCAAAATATTCGTCCATACTCGAAAGTTTTCCACAAAAATACAAAATTTTCGAGTACAGACGAATCTTTTACTGTTTTTATTCATTTTTTCGAGTCTGGACGAATCTTTTGCCTATTTACCCGGTTTTGTTAATCATACCGAATAAACACACCTAATTTCACCCGGTTTATTCGGTATGATTAACAAGTAAGCTTAGACGAATGGACCAGTGGGAACAACGGCAGGAGCTTCAATAGAGCGAGATTTCTCCCAGTCCGGCACGCCCTTCGGAGACCTTTTCGATGGTCAGGCGGAGATATTTCACTTCCCGGTCGACCGTCATCGGTTTGAACTCCCACCCTGTGCATTCGCGTTCATAGAGGAGCTCCCACCGTTCGCCATCCGCCGAAGTCTCGACCTTGTGGGTATAGGAAGAGCTGTCTTTCTGGAAAAGGATGCGGCTGGCGGCCACGTAGGTCGGACGGTCCAGCGCCAAGGTGATGACCTGCGGCAGGCGGTCTTCTCCGGCAATCCACCAGGTATGGTCGTCATTGTCGATGATGTTAGCGGCGGGATAACCCTCCTGGCTGCTTCCGACCCGGACCGACGCGATCTTCAGGCGGGGCCGCTCCAGGATACGCTTCTGCCAGGAAGAGGGTTTCACCACGACATGGTCTTCCTCCTTCCCGGCAAACGGGGCATGTTTCCCGTCGGGCAAATACAGGCCTTCAAACGGGGCTGTGCTGATCTCCGCCTCACCGGAAGACAAGCCTTCGGCCATCGCCCGGACTGTAATCTTGCCCGCCTTCTTCGTCGTGCGGACGAATGCGAAGCCGACGCCTCCTTCCACCTTCTGCGGATTGATACCGATCCGGCTGATCGTATCGCCGACCAGTGTCCCTTCGCCGGAGACCTGGATGCGGATTTCCTGCCCGGAATCGCTGACCAAAGAGCCGTTCTTGTCGCACACCTTAAAATAGACGGGGATCATATCCGAACCGTCGGCAACCGGGACGATGCCATCCGTTTTGATTTCCACGATGATGCGGTCGGCCTTTTCTGGCGTGCGCACGCTATGGGTCGCCACGACCTTTCCGCCGACCAGCGCTTCCGCCTTCAAGGTCCCGGCTTCATAGCGGCCGGCATCGAAGACAAAGACCGGGCTTCCCCCCTTCTCGACAATCGGGCGGTAGAGCGGGGTTCGCTCTTCGCGTGTCTGGGTTCCGATTAGCTTTTCATTGCGATAAAGACGGACTTCGTCGCAATTGGAGAAAACCGTTATATCCGTCGTCGACGAGGCAAAATCTGCCGAAGCATTGTAGGAGGCGATGAAGACCATCGGCCCTTCATACAGGCCCGGCTGCGAAATCGACTTGTCGCGCATACTCTGCAACATGAAATAGCTGAATTTCGGATAGCGGTTGATATCGACAACCCCGCTATACATCGTTTCGTCCTGGCTTCCGCGGGCATAGTCGTTGTAGCTCCAGACGAAATGGCCGCCCATGTTCGGATTGGCGTCCAGCATACACCAGTCGAAATAGCCTTTGCCGTTCAACTGTTCGATGCGGCTCCGGCATTGGCGCATCTGCTCCTCCTCGCTCTCTTTCAGGCTGACACGCGGCTTTTCGCCCACGCCATCGCCCCACTCGCGGGTAAACAAGGGCTTGATCGCGATGAAGTCTTCCGGATAATTGCTCATCACATCCCCGTCTTTCGGGAATTTGGAAACCTGCTTGTAAAAGACATCATAATAGGGTTCCATCTCCGCATGGCCGAAGTAATCGCCGGCGGTGTACATCTGATCGCCCGGATATTCGGCATGGGAAAGTTCAAAAATCTCTTGGGCCAAAGAAGCCGGATAGCGGGATTCGTTCAACGCCGTTTCCCAAAGGACGACCGAAGGATGGTTGCGGTCGCGCCGGATCATCTGACGCCCGACCTCATAGAGCCGCTTGATAAAAGTGGAATCCGGATTATAGAACTGCCATCCGGGAATGCACTCCACGACCAACAGTCCATACCGGTCGCACGCCTCTAAGAAGGCCGGATCGCTCGGATAGTGGGCGGCGCGGACCGCGTTATATCCACCCCGTTTCAGGTCGATCACATCCCGTACCTGCATCGAGTTGGAAGCCGCATCGCCGACGTTGGCAAACGCCTGATGGCGGTTGGCGCCGCGCATATAGAGCTTCTCCCCGTTGATGAAGAATCCCTCCTCGGCAGTATAGCGGATTGTACGGATTCCGATCGGACGGACCGTTTCGTCGAGCACTTTGCCTTCCGCCGACAACCGGGTGCGCAAGGTGTAGAGATGGGGCGTATAGGGATGCCACAAGGCCGGGCGGTCGACCAGCAGGTCCTGCTCCACCGTCTTGTCCGATTGCGGCTGCAAGACGATCGGTGTCTCTGCCTCAGCCACGACACAGCCGGCCGAATCGATCAGTTGGGAGAAGACGGACAGCGCCTCCTCTTTGCCGGTCAAATTCCGGACGTGGGTGGCCACATGCGTCCGGGCCTGCTCCTTCGTTACTTCGGGGAAGGTCACGAACTGGCCTCCACCGGCCACGATATCTTCCTGCAACGGGTCGGTGATATAGACTTTGTCTGTAATCACCATCCGGACATCCCGGTAAATGCCGCTATAATAATAGAAGTCCATTTTGTCCTGCGGTTTTCCCGGAGGGGTCAAGGGATCCGGTTCGGCAGACACGCGGACGGCCAGCACATTATTCCCGCTCCAGTCGATCCGGTCTGTAAGGTCTGCGACAAACCCCATATAACCGCCGTGATGGTCCGTGATCTTCCGGCCGTTCAGAAAGACCTCGCAATTCGTCATCACGCCCTCAAACGAGACGACGATCCGTTTGTCTTTATACCGGGCGGGCAACTTGAAATAGCGGCGATACCAGCCGATTCCGTCATAAATGGAGTTTCCTCCGCAATGCTTCGTTTCCAATTGCATGATGTGAGGCAAGACGACCGGTATCCATCCGGAATCGTCCAGATCCGTCCGGCTCCCCTCCGCTACCTCTCCCCGGTAAAAAGCCCAGTCGGTATTCATCTCCAGGACTTCCCGACCGGAAGAAGAAGCCGGCGCATGACAACCAGATCCCAACATGACACAAATAAAGAACGAAATAAACGAGAAAATTCGATAATGCTTCTTCATATTACTTTCCTGTTTTTACCATACAAAGGAAAGGGATATATTGCATATAAACAACATACCCCTTTCTAAAGAATTATAATATGCTAATACCTATTAATAGCCTTCGTTCTGCTTCAAGTTCGGGTTCTTATCGAGCGAACTTTGTTTGAACGGCAAATAGCGGTGGTAAGGTTGGAACTGACGAGTTTCAATCAATTCGCTATCTGTTACGATTGCACGCTTAGTCGGATCCGGTTCCGTTAAATCCATCTTACCCAAGATGGCTCTCAACTCTCCGTTCATGACTGTTTCAGCCACCATCTTACCGCTGGCATCTTTCCAACGGATGATGTCCATACGGCGGAGACCTTCACCTGCCAATTCGACAGAGCGTTCGCGCCGGATCAATTCGCGCAGTTTGTCCTTTGAACCATACTTGGCCTGATCCACGTTCGGCATACCGACACGATTACGAACCTGATTCAACATGCCATATACTTCAGCCGACGGACCGTTCAATTCGTTTTCAGCTTCTGCATAGCTCAACAGAACTTCTGCATAACGGAAAATAATCGGCTGACTGTTATTAGACCATACATCATTGTACTGATCCATCGGAGCCAAATACTTCGCCCAAGTCAGACGAGTCTTGGAACAGTTGTTTACACCGTTGTTATCCGGATTAGCCTTACCGTCCACTTCTTTATCCAACGTATTCAGGATTCTGCCGTTCCAATCCATACCCGGATAGAGAACCGTCATTGCCATACGCGGGTCACGGTTGGCGAACGGATGAGTCGGGTCGTAGCCGCTACCGGCCTCTTCCTTGGTCAAACCGTTGCTCATTTCGTAGGCATCGATCAAATTCTGGGTCGGAACCATAGAAGACCAACCGCCATCACCGTTATTATACATGGAAGCAATCATCCAGTTTGAATAGAGATTTTCATCGTGCTGAACCGCTGCAATGATTTCCTTGGAACCCTGTCCGGACACTGTAAAAAGATTAGCAAAACTCGGATCCAATTCATACTGTCCCAAATCCATGATCGCCTTGGCAGCCTCCTTGGCAAGCTGGAAATCGGAATAGAACATGGCTGCACGCATCTTCAATGCCAAAGCCGTACCCTTTGCAATATAACCGGAAGCCTTCGGGGCATCGTTCAACATCGGGATGGCTGCGTCCAGTTCCTTATAGATATAGTTCTTTACCTCTTCTTCCGTATTACGCGGAACACGAGCCTCTTCTGCCGTTTCGTAAGAATCGATGATAGGCACACCGCCGTATACCCAGTTCATCAAGAAATACTGGTAAGCACGGATTGTCATTACCTGCCCCTTCATGTCATCTTTCTTCTTCTGATCAGCAAACGCTACGCCTTCGATATTTGTCAAGAAATCGTTGCAACGGCGGATCAAGCTGAAAGAATAATAGTTGGCACAAGAACTGTTGGAAGACATTGTACCGGCACCGATCGTACGCCAACCTTCATGCGGGTGGAAATTGAACCCGAAGTCAGAACCGCAATCCCAATAAAGAATACCGGTTTCATCTGCCCAGCCATCATAACATCCGACCATGAATTTCTCGGCATCACCTTCTGTTTTCCAGGTTGTTGCCGGAGACAAGGCATCTACCGGAGCTGTGTCCAAGAAATCGGAACAAGAAGTACCGACCAATGCCATACCGGACAACATATATACTAATAATCGTTTCATATTTATCTCTTCTTTTAAATCTTAATTTTATACATTAAATTAATTAGAATGTCACATTCACACCAAATGCATGAGTCTGTGTCAACGGGAAACTGGAAGCACGTTCGTCACCAATTTCAGGATCGACATTAACCAACATATTATGGATCGTGAACAAGTTTTCTACAGAGTAGTAGAAACGAATGTTTTCAGCACCGATTACTTTCAACACGTTCTTCGGAAGTGTATAACCGAACTGCAAGTTCTTCATACGCAGGTAGCTGGAATTCTGTACCCAGAATGTAGACGCCGTGTAGTTATTGGATGTTTCGTCGTATGCAGCACGTGGCATCTTCGCATCCATGTTGTCCGATCTCCAAGCATCCAACCAAACAGTAGCGGGGTGAGAGTCATCTCCTGCGAAATAACCGGTTACCTCCTTGTTGATCATACGACTAACACCGGCAGCGCCTGTGAAGGTCATGGACAAGTCGAAGTTCTTCCAACCGGCATTCAAGTTCAAACCGAAAGTAAACTTCGGATCTCTGGAACCGGCCAATACGCGGTCATTAGCATCGATCTTACCGTCACCATTGGTATCCTTATAGCGAATATCACCGGCTTTGAAATCCTGACCGAACGGATAACCGGCCTGACCTTTATACTTCGCCATGTAATCCTGTGCAGCCTGGTCGGATTCGAAGAAGCCGTCAGCTTCATATACATAGTATGTATTCAAAGCATTGCCGATACGACGGATCATGTTACCATTTTTCGGGTCTGTCATCTGAGGATTAGCCTTTGCCATTTCTTCTGCGCTCAAACCTAAATCCTGCAAAATGTTCTTGTTGTAAGCAAAGTTGCCGTTTGCGCCGAATGACCAGTCGCCCCACTTGTTGTTGTAGCTCAAGATCACTTCCACACCGCGGTTAGACATCTTACCGATGTTGTCCTTGTATGCACCCAAACCAAATTCGTCAGGGACAGGAACATCCATGATGATACCGGTTGTCTTGCGGTCATAGTAATCGAATGTCACATTGATCTTATTGTTAATAGTTGCGTCGAAACCAAGCCCCCAAGTGTTTGCCTTTTCCCAAGAGATAGAAGCCAGCTTGTAGTTCTTCTGGTAATAACCACCCTGCAAAGAACCTCCTAACGGATATTTGGCATCCAAGTTGTAAGTGTTCATCCACGGATAATAATCATCCAACGCGCTCTGGTTACCCAACAGACCCCAAGAAGCACGGATCTTCAAGTTGTTCAACCAATCCCGCGTATTTTCCATGAAGCTTTCTTCGCTCATACGCCATGCACCGGAGAAAGAGGGGAAGTAACCCCAACGGTTACCATCGGCAAAACGGGAAGAGGCATCCGCACGGATATTGGCTTCGAACAGATACTTGCCGGCATAATCATAATTGATACGGCCGAACCAAGAGATCATCGCCAGTTCACGTGTGAAGCCTTCATTCTTCTGTGTAGCGGCATCACCGGCATTCATGTCCGTCAAATCGTTGGTCGGGAAGTTCTTACGCTCAGCTTTATTCTCGCGATAGTCATATTTTTCCGTATGCCAACCGGCCATTGCCTTCAGGCCATGTTCGCCGAACTGTTTGTCATAATTCAACAAAGCGTCGAAAGTAGCCCGGTGCCATCCATAGAAGTTTTCATTCAACTTATTCGGATCCGATTTCTTGTTCGGGTTGTATTGGATGAATTTCTGGAACGCACGATAATGCTGCTGGTTGTTCACATACGAACCGGTCAACGTAGCCACCAAGCCGTCGATGATCTTATAGTCGGCCGACAACGTACCGGAGAAGTTCTGGTTCTTACGGTCTACCGTCTGGTCTACATCCAACCAAGCGATCGGGCTACCGTCACTGATCGTACCCCAGGTACCGTCTTCATAGCGGCTGACGATCCACGGAGCGATACGGTTCAACTGGCGGATGATCTGGTCGGAACTACCACCGGCATAAGACGAGTTCGGGTCGGTATAATCGTTTTTGATATACGCCAAGTTCAAACGGACATTCAAACGTTCGTTCAACTTCATGTCCAAGTTGGTACGGGCGTTGAACTGCTGACGTTCAGCGTTCGGCAGGATACCGGTCTGTCCCAAATAACCGACAGAACCCATATAACGTACATTCTCCGTACCACCGCTCACGTTGACATTGTGCGAGTGCTGGACACCTGTCCGGTAAGCCTCGTCATACCAATCTGTGTTCGGATGTGTATAAGGAGAAGAACCGTCTTTGAATTTCTGAAGGTCTTCAGCCGAGAAACGCGGGTTCAAACCTTCTGCCTCCATGGATTGGCTCAACATACGGGCATAGTCGTATGAACTCATGCGGTCGATCATCATCGTCGGATTCTGAAAACCAACATATCCGTTATAAGAGATACGCGGCTTGCCGGTCTTACCCCGTTTGGTCGTAATCAAGATGACACCATTGGAAGCCTTCGAACCGTAGATGGCGGCTGAAGCGGCATCTTTCAAAACGGAAATGCTTTCGATATCGTTCGGATCGACCGAGTTCAGCGTACCGGTTTCGATACCATCCACCAAGATATACGGGTCAGCCGTGTTCAACGTACCGACACCACGCACGCGGATCGTACCTCCATCCTGTCCCGGACGGCCACCGCCTGAAGTCACCTGAACACCCGGCATAGTACCTTGCAATGCGGTAGAAACATTCTGTACCGGTCGGTTTTCCAAAGCCTTGCTATCGATTTGAGCCACAGCGCCGGTCATATTGACCTTCTTCTGCGTACCGTAACCGACGACAACAACTTCTTCCAATTTTTGCGTATCTTCTTTCAATGTCACATTCAACGAGGCTTGCCCCGTATAAGGGATTTCCTGCGTCAAATAACCGATGTAGGAGATCTGAATAATGTCGCCATTTTTCAAACCTTCCAACACGAAATTTCCATCCATGTCGGTCATCATGCCATTTGTCGTCCCTTTCACAAGTACAGAAGCTCCGACCACAGGTCCGAATTCATCGCTTACTGTTCCTTTCACACTTTTTTGTTGCTGAGAAATACCAACTTTAGGAGTTGCTGTGCCATCAACCGCATACACCGTCCCTCCGGAACACAATGCAGCAGACAACAGCAAAAAGCTGACTGGTCTTGCGATTTTCAACATACTTAATTTGTTTTTTGTTTAATAATAATTTAGAGGTCAAAGTTTTTAACGTAGTTCACGCAGGACTACGTTACTTTGAGTGCCCCAAAGGTAGTACAAAAATTTTATATTCCTATATGCATTATTTAAAAAATTTCGCTTTGAATATCGTTTGGTCTGCCACATTTCGCATCAATCCTACGCTCTTGATATATTTATTTATTTCAATATCACATTTGCAGTTAAAGAAAAATTATAAATATGCAAGTGGGATTCAAGACGAAAGAAGCAAAAAAATCAAAAGAAGCATATAGTTCAACTTCAATTTGTTTATCGGTTTGATGTATTTGAAATATGTCTTGTTGTATTTCCCGAGACATATCCAGTTTTAAATTGTTAAAATTTCCAGATTCCACACTCTTGCAAGTTTCTCTATTTCCTTTCCATATATAATTAAAACTTAGGTTGTCTCCAATCTGCACAAGGTTATTATAAAACGTCAACCTTATTGTAAAATCCATCCAAATAGCTGCTGGTCCAAATCAAACTCCATGCCCATAAAAATTTAAATCCATGGGCATGAAATTCAATTTTCATGCGAGTGCAATACTTATTTGTTATGCAGATAATAGGACTTCAATAAAACAAAAGCATAGGTGAGATGAATGATTAAAACATACAATAACCCCTTATTGGGCGTTTTTCTATTTGACATAAAATCTCGGACGATTTTTGCCTGACATTTTTCTCCTTCAGATCGAACTTTAGAAACAATCTGTTAAACGAACACAGCAGAAAACCGAAAAAGCCTCCCCTTTTATTACTAAAAGACCAGAAATCCTGACATTGTGGAAAAGCTAAACTTCCGGAGAATCACTTGTAGCAAACAAAAGTTTCCACCGCTCCGAATATCGTAAAAGAAAAATCCCCCTTTCTTGCCCTGAGGAGGGACTTCATCGCCGTGACGACCGTCTTCAGGATTACCGAAGTCGGACTTCCTGGTCTATGAAGTCAGACTTCGTGGCGATGAAGACCGTATTTGAGGCAAAAAACTGCGCACCTCACGGCAGAATTTCCTTTTTTACCGATCAAAAACCGGAATTTGCCATCTTTTATAAAGGATATATATTCTTGTTAAGAAAACAATAATATACAATAAGTCCATCCAAATCCAAGGTATTCCGATCCCAATTCACCAGCGTCGTAGGACGTTGTGTCGAAAGGCGCCTACAGCGCCTTTCGATACATCCTCGGTACAATCAACATTCCTCTACCGCGTGGCAACCCTCCATGTCTTACATACGTGTTGATCCAATTTGAAATTCAATCCTCAAAAGGCAACGTAGTCCTGCGTGAACTAATTCCATCAGCTTCGTTTTCAACGAAATCAAATGAATGAAATGTTCAAATCAATGAACAAAAATGTTCAAATCAACGAACAAAAATGTTCAAATCTTTATGCAAATAAAAAAACGATGGGCATTTCACAACAATGCCCATCGTAAGGGTATTAGGATGGGCATTCTTATATTGTTTGAATAGGCATTGTAATGACCTTATGATGGGCATTCTTATCCGCACCGATTCAGACTGGCTACGCACTGTGCTTAAAAGAGCGGATCGGACACTTTTTCCTTCAACAAGGCCAGATCAACCACTTGACGGATATCTTCGACGTAGTGGAAAGTCAGCCCTTTCAAATACTCAGGGTTGATCTCTTCGATATCTTTCTTGTTTTCCTGGCAAAGGATCAGTTCCTTGATGCCGGCACGTTTGGCTGCCAATATTTTTTCTTTAATTCCTCCTACCGGAAGCACTTTGCCACGCAAGGTAATTTCACCGGTCATAGCCAAGTTACGGCGTACCTTACGCTGCGTAAAGGCTGACACCAACGAAGTGACCATCGTGATGCCGGCACTCGGGCCGTCTTTCGGAATCGCTCCCTCCGGCACATGGACGTGGACATTCCAGTTTTCAAACCGCTCTTCATCGATACCAAACTGGGCAGCATGCGAATGGACATATTCGAGTGCCAACATGGCAGATTCTTTCATCACATCCCCCAAATTTCCTGTCAAAGTGAGCTTCAACCCTTTTCCTTTGCTCAAACTGGATTCCACAAACAGAATTTCGCCACCGACAGCCGTCCAAGCAAGCCCAGTCACGACACCGGCATATTCATTTCCCTGATATTTATCACGGGTATATTCGACGGCTCCTAAGTAATCATGCAAATCCTCAGGACGTATCTGTGCCGGCAACTCTTCACCGGATGCCAACTTGCGAGCCAGCTTGCGCATGATCTTGGCAATCTTTTTATCCAACTCACGTACGCCGCTTTCACGGGTATAGGACTCGATTATCGCCTGCAACGTCTTTTTCGGGAACTTCACTTTTCCTTTCGACAAGCCGTGGATCTCCAATTGCTTCGGGACCAGATGGCGGGCCGCAATCTCCACCTTCTCTTCCATGATATAGCCACTCACCTCGATCAGCTCCATGCGATCCAGCAACGGCTGGGAAATCGTATTCAGGTTGTTGGCGGTCGCAATGAACATGACCTTGCTCAAGTCATAATCTATATCCAGGTAATTATCATGGAAAGCACTGTTCTGCTCCGGATCCAGCACCTCCAGCAAAGCGGATGCGGGATCTCCCTTGAAATCATTCGTCACCTTGTCGATCTCGTCAAGGATAAACACAGGGTTTGAAGTGCCGGCCTTCTGAAGATTCTGGATAATACGCCCGGACATCGCCCCGATATAAGTACGACGATGGCCGCGAATCTCTGCCTCATCATGCAAACCACCCAACGAAATCCGGACATATTTGCGGTGCAAGGCTTCAGCAATCGATTTTCCCAATGAAGTCTTACCGACTCCCGGAGGCCCGTACAGGCAGATGATGGGCGACTTCATATCCCCTTTCAGTTTCAGCACCGCCAGATGCTCGATGATGCGTTCCTTCACTTTTTCCAACCCATAGTGATCACGGTCCAACACTTTCTGGGCGTGGGCAAGATTGAAATTATCCTTGCTATATTCGTTCCAAGGCAAATTGACGATCGTCTGCACATATTGCGTCTGAATCGAAAAATCCGGCGATTGCGGATGCAAGCGTTCCAACTTGCGCACCTCTTTCTCAAACGTTTCGGCAACAGCCTGCGACCATTTCTTTTGGGCGGCTTTCTCGCGCAATTCCCTTATCTCCAGTTCATTGATATTACCACCCAATTCTTCTTGGATGGTCTTGATCTGTTGTTGGAGGAAATATTCCTTCTGCTGCTGGTTGATATCCTCATGCGTCTTCATCTGGATGGACGTTTTCAGTTCCACCAACTGATACTCCCGGTTCAGGATGAACAAAAGACGATAGGCACGGTCTTTCAGATTACCGATCAGCAACAAGTCCTGTTTTTCAGATGACCCGTTGGGGATATTGCAACAAGAGAAATTGATCAGGTACAGGATATTCCGATTATTCCTTATCGAAAAAATCAAATCGCGAGGCGGTTCGGCATTTGCTCCGAGCATCTTGATCGTCAAATCCTTGATAGTCGAGACCAAGGCTTCAAACTCCCGATCGGACTTATCAGGCATGAAGTCTTCCAGCAATCGGATCTTTCCAACCAGGTAAGGCTCGCTCGCTGACAACTCTTCCAGTTGGAAACGCTTCTTGCCCTGCAAGATCACGGTTGTCGTCCCGTCCGGCATTTCAAGCACGCGGACAATATCGGCCACGACTCCAGTCGTATACAGATCCTCCATCTTCGGATCTTCCGTATTCATATCTTTTTGGCAAACCACCCCGATCAGACCTTTCTTATGAGCAGCCTCATTAATCAGACGCATGGATTTAGGACGGCCTATCATGACCGGCATAGCGACCCCTGGAAACAACACCATATTCCGAAGCGGAAGGATGGGCAACTCCTCACCCACCTTTTCCATTCCGTCAGTGAAGTCTTCATCTACATCACAATCTGTAAGAATGGGCATTACAATACCAATATTATCATCCAGGTCGTTATACGACTCTTCGGCAAACATCGTTACTCTATCTTTCTTCATATATTCTTTATCATAGTTGCGGAATATTCCTTATCGTCCGCGATTCTATTTCTATATCTAACAATAAACGTGCCAAAGTTACTATTTTTAGCTCAATTCTGATTACTTTTGCACAAAACAATGAACAATTGTTATGTCGAACCCCTTTTTTCAATTCAAACAATTTACCATCCGCCATGACAAATGTGCGATGAAAGTAGGAACCGATGGCGTTCTGCTCGGTGCATGGGCCGGAACGGACTCATGCAATCGCATATTGGATATCGGAACCGGAACCGGACTAATCGCTTTGATGCTGGCACAACGTAGCCCTGCAATCATCGATGCCATCGATATCGATGCCGACGCCTGTCTTCAAGCGCAAGAAAACGTAGTCTTCTCTCCTTTCGCCGAACGGATCCAAGTCCGGCATTCCGCCTTGGCCGATTTTGCACAAGCCGCCACAGACCGGTATGACCTGATCGTTTCCAACCCGCCTTATTTCGTCGATTCGTTGAAATGTCCGGACCGGCAACGCAACACCGCCCGCCACACGGATACACTGACATTGGAAGATTTGTTGCAAGATAGCCGCAAACTGCTCGCCTCACAAGGGCGCATCGCGCTCATCCTGCCCTACGACCAGAAAGAGCGTCTGACAGATTGCATCCGCACGTACCAGCTGTTCCTTTCGAAAGAGACCTCCGTCATACCGGTGCCCGGCGCACAACCGAAACGGCTACTGGCCGAACTGACAGCAGACCAGCCCGCTTCTCCCGCATCTTCCGACCGGTTGATCCTCGAAATAGCAAGACATCAATATACGGACGAATATATCCGCCTGACCAAAGATTTTTATCTAAAGATGTAAGGAAGTTTCTTATCGAAGAAACGGGTTACTTCTCCGAACAGGTTTTGCACCTCCTCCGTGAAAGAAACCGTTTCCGGTGTCAATACGTTCAATGATTTAGGAAGAACGGAAATTTCAATCCGGCTATCCGCCATGACCGGCTCGCCGTCCAGGTGCATGACACCCGGTTTCTGTCGGATAATCGTCACATCTTTCCCCTTGAAGGTTTTGATCTTGCTATTACGGTCGATCTGTTTCGTAAACAACTGGATCGCCAACGGGGCGATATCCAACGGACCGAAAGGGGAAAGGATCGTGATATCCATTTGTCCATCCTGGATATTGGCGTGAGGTGCGATAAACGCGTTATTGCCATACTGGGAAGCATTCCCGCAAGCCACTAAAAAGGCCTTTTCCTTGATCGTCTGGTTGTCAATCAAAAGTTCGTAGGGTTCGGGCTGGTAGCTCAGGTATTCCTCTACCGTATTCTTTATATAGGTAAGCGATCCGCGACGTTTCTCCCCGGCAAATTTCTGGCTGACCGCCGCATCAAAACCGACACCGCAAGTACAGAAAAAGACACGCCCGTTCGCCTTGCAACAATCGATCGTCGAGACGTGCCCTTTGGCTATCAGGTCGATTGCTCGGCGGACATCCATCGGAATATGCAATTCGCGTGCCAAACCGTTACCGGAACCTTTCGGGATAATCCCCAACACAGCATCCGAATGAAGCATGGCGCGGGCGATCTCGTTCACGGTCCCGTCTCCCCCGACGGCAATCACGCAACGGACTCCTTTATCAAGCGCCCGCCGTGTCAGCTCGCTGGCATGACCGGGATATTCCGTAAAAGAAATTTCCACACAACAATTTTCACCTGCAAAAGCGTTTTCAATCATTTTCGGAATCTTTCTTTTCGAACCGACACCCGAAATCGGGTTGATAATAGCCTCTATGTTGATTGCCTGTCCCTCCATTCTTGCTGCTACTTACTTTAAAGGGGCAAAAATAATGCTTTTGTAAAACTTTTAAAGCATTTCGGCTACTATAAGTTATTTTTTTACTACTTTTGCCGCTGGATTTGCCCAAACATAGATAATATGTAGTAAGCGAGTTTGGATTCTTTTTGAATAACAACGTAGCGAGAAAATCATTCTCTGTTAATTATAATATGAAACTTTTACAAGAGAAACTATCAAAGTACGATGCACCTCAGCGGGCTATGGCCGCAGGTATTTATCCATACTTCAGAATGATTGAAAGTGATCAGGATACAGAAGTAATGATCAGTGGTAAAAAGGTCCTGATGTTTGGTTCTAACGCCTATTTAGGCTTGACAAACCATCCGAAAGTAAAAGAGGCGGCAATTGAAGCCATTAAAAAATATGGTACGGGATGTGCCGGTTCTCGTTTCCTGAACGGGACATTGGATCTGCATGTCCAGTTGGAAAAACGGTTGGCCGAATTTGTAGGAAAAGAAGATGCCATCGTCTATTCTACCGGATTCCAGGTGAATTTAGGAGTCGTATCCTGCCTGACGGGACGTGAAGACTATATCCTCTGGGACGAACTGGATCACGCATCGATCATCGAGGGACACCGTCTTTCTTTCTCGACCAAACTGAAATACAAACATAACGACATGGAGTCTTTGGAAAAGCAGCTCCAGAAATGCGAACCCGACAAGGTGAAGCTGATCGTTATCGACGGCGTTTTCAGTATGGAAGGCGACATCGCCAAATTGCCGGAAATCGTAGCGTTAGCCAAAAAATACAATGCAAGCATAATGGTAGACGAAGCCCACGGTATAGGTGTGCTGGGCGACCACGGCCGTGGAACCTGCAACTACTTCGGCGTGACCGACGACGTAGACCTGATCATGGGTACATTCAGCAAATCGCTTGCTTCTATCGGCGGTTTCATCGCTTCAGACAAAGAAACGATTAACTACCTCCGCCATAACTCCCGCTCCTATATATTCAGTGCAAGCAACACACCTGCCGCTACAGCAGCAGCCGGTGCGGCACTCGACATCATGTTGAGCGAACCGGAACGCATCGAGCATCTGTGGAAACTGACCCACTATGCTTTGGATGGATTCCGCAATATGGGATGTGAAATCGGTCATACCTCAACACCGATCATCCCGTTGTTCATCCGCAACAACGACTTGACATTCATGATCGTAAAAGAATTGTTCGAAGCCGGTATCTTCGTCAATCCGGTCGTATCGCCGGCAGTTGCGCCTGAAGATACGCTGATCCGCTTCTCACTGATGGCAACTCACACGTTCGAACAGCTCGACTACGCATTGGAAGCGATCCACAAAGTATTCAAAAAGTACGGTCTGGTCAAATAAAACCGTACGGAC
Source organism: Parabacteroides sp. (assembly GCA_017937385.1). Lineage (GTDB taxonomy): Bacteria > Bacteroidota > Bacteroidia > Bacteroidales > Tannerellaceae > Parabacteroides. The sequence continues at coordinate 69,134 of JAGBDR010000003.1, read as the reverse complement.
AATAATATAGGAAAGGGAGTATGTACATTTCGGCATACTCCCTTTCTTATATATGTAAAGCATATTATCTTTGTCCCGAAAAAGCAAGAAGAGTCATGATTGATCAACCTACCATAGACCGGATACTGGATGCCGCAAATATCGTGGATGTTGTTTCCGAATTTGTTACCCTTCGGAAACGAGGGGTAAACTATGTAGGATTGTGTCCTTTCCATAGCGACAAATCACCCTCTTTTTATGTATCGCCGGCAAAGAACATCTGCAAATGCTTCGCTTGTGGCGAAGGGGGTACGGCCGTTCATTTCATCATGAAACATGAACAGTTGTCCTATTACGACGCGCTCCGTTTCCTTGCCAAAAAATACAACATCGAAATACAAGAGCGGGAATTGACGGAACGCGAAAAACAGGTACGTAACAACCGAGAAAGTATGCTGATCGTCAATAGCTGGGCGCAAAAATACTTCACCACCCAACTATATGAAACCCCGGAAGGCAAGGCCGCCGGCCTGCGTTATTTTGCCGAACGCGGATTCCGGGAAGATACCATCCGCAAATTCCAGTTAGGCTACAGCCTCGACCAACGGGATGCCTTGTATAAAACGGCAATAAAGAGTGGCTACAAAAAAGAGTTTCTTGAAAAGACGGGATTGGTAATCGCCTACGACAACGGCGGAGTAAACGACCGTTTTCGCGGACGTGTCATTTTTCCGGTCCATTCGCTCAGTGGCAAGGTTGTCGCTTTCGGAGGGCGCGTCTTGAAGAAAGACGAAAAGACGGCCAAATATGTCAACTCGCCCGAAAGCGAGATTTACCATAAGAGTAACGAACTTTACGGGATCTATTTCGCCAAACAGGCGATTGTAAAGGCAGACCGTTGCTTCCTGGTGGAAGGCTATACGGATGTGATCTCCATGCACCAAGCCGGAGTCGAAAACGTGGTCGCCTCTTCGGGCACGGCCCTCACGCAGGGGCAGATCCGCCTGATACACCGTTTCACCAACAACATCACAGTCCTGTATGACGGTGATGCGGCCGGTATCAAAGCTGCCTTGCGCGGTATCGACCTGTTGTTGGAAGACGGCATGAACGTGAAAGTGGTGCTTCTTCCGGACGGAGAAGATCCGGACTCTTTCGCCCGCAAGCACAACGCAAGCCAGTTTGCCGAGTTTATCCGACAGAACGAAACCGATTTCATCCGTTTCAAGACACGCCTGTTATTGGATGATGCGGGAACGGACCCGATCAAACGGTCGTCACTGATCTCCGATATTATCCGGACGGTGGCCATTATTCCCGACAATATCGCCCGTTCCCTTTACATCCGGGAATGCAGCGCGATGATGGAAATAGACGAAATGATTCTGTTGAACGAAGTAAACAAAATCCGTCTCAACAAGGAAGAAAGACAAGCGAAAGCTCCATCCGCTCCCATCCCGGCTGCCCCAGTGAATGTTCCCGAATATCCGGACATTCCCGGCTACCAGCCTTATCCGGAAGAGGTGCTGGCAGAACAACCGCAGGAAAACCCGTTGCCTCCCGACAACACGGTTCCGCCTCCCGTTCCGCCGGAAGAATACGTTCCGGATGCCGGCAGCGACATGCCACCGACTCCTCCCATGCAGCCGGAAAATCTGCCGGCCAGACCGAAACGTTCGCCTTACGAGGCATACGAAGTCGCCCTCCTGCGGTACATCGTGCGTTATGGCGAACGCATCTTGTTTCAATATACGGATGAAGAGACTAACGAAGAGATCGTGATCCGCGTTTCCAAATATATCCGGTCTGAACTGGAACGCGACGATCTGACTTTCTACACGCCACTATTCAAGAGCATGATGGATGAAGCGGCCGATCGTTGCCAGAACGAAGGGTTCATCGCGAGCCGGTATTTCCTTGCCCATCCAGATCCGAACGTGAGCCGTCTTGCTGCCAACCTGATCAGCGAAAAATATCAGCTGAGCAAGTATCACACCAAATACCGGGAGCTGGAACAGGAAGAAGACAAGCTCGACCAACTGGTAATCCGGGAATTGTATGCTTTCAAAGATGCCTACGTCCTCTCGCAGATCAAAGAGATACAGGCTCAGATCAAGAGTATGCAAAACAATGAAGACATGGAACAGGTTTTTGAGCTGATGAAAAAGCTCACACGCCTGAACGAAATAAAGAATGTATTAAGTAAAGAATTAGGAGAAAGAATCATATTAAAAATGTAAAGCCTATGAACTTTTTAGAAACGGAAGATGTGGTAAAGCAATATGCCAACCACCTCGCCCTCAACAAGGTCAGTATCCAGGTTCCCGAAGGAAAAGTCTTCGGGCTGTTAGGTCCGAACGGAGCCGGTAAAACCACACTGATCCGCATCATCAACCGGATCACGGCACCCGACAGCGGACTTGTCCGTTTTAACGGACGTGAGTTCCGGCCGGAAGACATCTACCAGATCGGTTATCTGCCAGAAGAACGCGGTTTGTATAAAAAAATGAAAGTCGGCGAACAAGCCATCTACCTGGCGCAGCTCAAAGGCCTCTCCTACCAGGAAGCCCGCACACGGTTGACACGCTGGTTCGAAAAATTCGATATCATGCCTTGGTGGAACAAGAAGCTGGAAGAGTTGTCCAAAGGGATGCAACAGAAAATACAGTTCATCATCACCATCATCCACGAACCGAAGTTGCTGATCTTCGACGAACCGTTCAGCGGGTTCGACCCCGTAAATGCCGAACTGCTGAAAAAAGAGATCCTCGAACTGAAGGATGCCGGACACACGATCATCTTTTCGACACACAACATGTCGTCTGTTGAAGAGATTTGCGACAACATCGCCTTAATCAACCGTTCGCAGGTTGTGCTTTCCGGAAATGTGACAGAAGTGAAAAGCCGTTTCCGGACCAACAATTTCACCATCCGGTTCCATACCGGCTCCGGCAAGTTGCAGCCCATTCCGGAGCTATTCAGCCTGTTGGCAGAAAAAGACCTGGCCGGAACCAGCGAAGTACGCATCCACAAAGAGCCGGGTATTACCAACTCCGATCTTCTTTCCGCACTGGCGGGACAGACCGAAATCATCTCTTTCACGGAAGAGATTCCGTCGATGAACGACATATTTATTAACACCGTTTCCGGTACAAACACTACGCAAGCATGAATAAGATAGGACTTATAATAAAAAGAGAATACCTCCGCCGTGTCAGCAAAAAATCATTTCTGTTGCTGACTTTCTTTACGCCGTTCCTGTTTGCCGCCCTCGTCTTCGTCCCGCTCTGGCTATCGACCATCAAAGGAGATGATGCCAAACAGGTAGCGATTATCGACGCGACAGGCAAATACGCACCCTTGTTCGACGACACGGAAGAATATACCTTCATCATCGAAAAAGGTTCCAGTCTGGAAGAATACCGCCAGAATCCGGACAAGGAGATATTCGCCTTCCTGAATATCACAGGCGATTTGTTGCAAAATCCGGCTGCTGCAACACTTTATTCGCAAAAACAGATTCCGATGGGATTGAAAAACACGATCGACAAAACGTTGTCCGAGTATTTGAAAGACGAGAAACTCGCCTCCTACAACATCGACAACTTGAAACAGATCATAGAAGAAAGCAAGATCGATTTTAACATCAAGACGATTAAATGGGATGAAGACGGAAGCGAGAAAAGCACTTCTGCCGAAGTGGCCTCGATTTTAGGCATGATACTGACTTTCATCATCTATATGTTTATCATCATGTATGGAGCGATGGTCATGCAGGGAGTCATGGAAGAAAAAACGAACCGTATCATCGAAGTGATGATTTCATCAGTCAAGCCATTCGACCTGATGATGGGAAAAATCATCGGGATCGGCTTTGTCGGCCTGACACAGGTATTCCTGTGGGGAATCCTGACAACCGTATTGGTATCGGGAAGCCTCTTCTTTTTCGGTGGCAGCGCGTCGCCAGAAGAGATGATGACGGCACAAGTGGCAGCGCAAGGCATGGGCGATATGGCTACCGGTTCTTCAGATATCAGCATCCAGGTACAGGAAATCATCAATTCGATCAACTTCAAGATGATCGGCTTCTGCTTCGTATTCTATTTTATCGGCGGCTACTTGTTATATGCAGCTCTATTTGCCGCTATCGGAAGCGCGCTGGAGCAACAGGAAGACACCCAACAGTTCATGACTCCGATCATGCTGTTGATGGCGTTCAGCTTGTATGCCGGAATCTACAGCATGAACAACCCCGACGGGCCGTTGGCTTTCTGGTGTTCGATGATTCCGTTCACATCTCCAATCGTGATGATGGTCCGCTTGCCGTTCGACATTCCGGCATGGGAATTGGCACTCTCGTTTGCCCTGCTGTTCGCCACCTCCCTGTTTATCGTCTGGTTCTCGGCCAAAATTTACCGGGTAGGCATCCTCATGTACGGAAAGAAACCGAGTATCAAAGAGATGCTCAAATGGGTACAATATAAATAAAATATCAGAGGCGATCCTGGCGGTCGCCTCTCGCGATGCATAAATTGTATACAAAAAAGCCTGTCACTCGAAAGAATGACAGGCTTTTGTTGTTCAACCAGGGCTCGAACCTGGACTAACAGGACCAGAATCTGTTGTGCTACCATTACACCATTGAACAATTTCCGTTCAACAAAGATGACCACTTATTTATTTTTCGTTGTTCAACCAGGGCTCGAACCTGGACTAACAGGACCAGAATCTGTTGTGCTACCATTACACCATTGAACAATTTCAAACAAGCTCGTCAACTCTCTTGTCGTTAGCGAGTGCAAAAGTACATACTTTTTCAAAATAAACAAGCGATCCGGTCGTTTTTTTTCATTAATAAACTTTTTTCCCTGCCTGCTTGTTCTGATTTTGCAAGTATACACATATATTAATAAGGGGAAATCACCCACATAACAAATATAAGAAGTATATTTGCGACTTTGAATATTACTCAATAGAAAATAGATGGATCAAACAGTAGCATTAGTTAAAACGATTGTAGAAGGCCTACAGGAAAAAAAAGGCAAAAATATTGTAACCGTAGATTTAACCCAATTACCCGGTGCGATCTGCCAATATATGGTAATCTGCGAAGGAAATACACCGACACAGGTTTCCGCATTGTCTGATTCGGTTTGGGATTTTGCCCATCGCGAGGCTGGCGAAAAGCCGCTTTCGATAGATGGAGCACAACGTGCCGAATGGATCGGGATGGACTATGGCACGGTTCTTGTTCACATATTTTTACCGGAACTTCGCGAGTTTTATAATCTGGAAAATCTTTGGTCGGATGCCAAAGTGACTCGGATTGCCAACCTCGACTGACGGCCGGTTCTTACATAACATAGAGAGTATCATATATGGAAAATAGAAACGACATGTTTAACAAAGCGCCGAAGAATAACAAACCGAAGATGTTCAAGTTCAATCTGTATTGGATGTATGGACTTATCTTTATCATGCTCTTTGCCTTGTTTCTGACAAACTCCTCTTCGGCTTCCAAAGAAGTAGGCTGGACCGAATTTCAGAAATTGGCACAGGAAAACGTATTTGACCGGATGGTTGTCTATAACAAAAAGAATTTGGTCGAAGCAACTGTCAAAGACGGGCGGAAAGGTTTGGTATTCAAAAAAGACAGTGCGACATTAGGTACAAATCCGAAAGTATATGTCAAAATCCCATCGGCCGATAAATTCTCGGACTTCTACGACAAAGCCGTTACCGAAAATCAGATCACGACACAGGTCAGCTTTGAAGAAGGCGACGATGCGATTTGGAATTTCCTTGTTTCATTCGGCCCGATCCTACTGATTATCGCGGTATGGATGTTCCTGATGCGGCGTATGTCAGGCGGCGGTCCCGGTGGCCCCGGCGGAGTATTCAGTGTAGGGAAAGCGAAAGCACAACTTTTTGACAAAGACAACGACCGGAAAGTGACATTCAAGGATGTAGCCGGCCTCGCAGAAGCGAAACAGGAAGTGGAAGAGATTGTTTCCTTCTTGAAAAACCCCGAAAAATATACGGAATTAGGCGGAAAAATACCCAAGGGAGCGTTACTCGTCGGTCCTCCGGGAACCGGAAAAACCCTATTGGCCAAGGCCGTAGCCGGAGAAGCAGACGTTCCGTTCTTCTCCCTGTCCGGTTCGGACTTCGTAGAAATGTTTGTCGGCGTAGGTGCCTCCCGCGTACGGGATCTGTTCCGCCAAGCCAAAGAGAAGGCTCCCTGTATCGTATTTATCGATGAGATCGATGCTGTCGGCCGTGCCCGTGGCAAAAACGTAAACATGAACAGCAACGATGAACGGGAAAACACGTTGAACCAGCTGCTCACGGAAATGGATGGTTTCGGCTCCAACAGCGGTGTTATTATCTTAGCCGCCACGAACCGGGCCGATATCCTGGACAAGGCTTTGCTCCGTGCCGGACGTTTCGACCGCCAGATCCACGTGGAATTACCGGACTTGAACGAACGTAAGGACATATTCGGCGTACATTTGCGTCCGATCAAGATAGACGAAAGCGTCGATGCCGAATTTTTGGCACGCCAGACTCCCGGATTCTCCGGAGCCGACATTGCCAATGTCTGCAACGAAGCGGCTTTGATTGCCGCCCGAAACGGTAAAAAGTTCGTCCAGAAAGAGGACTTCATGAATGCGGTCGACCGTATCGTCGGAGGTTTGGAGAAACGTACCAAAATAACGACTGCGGATGAACGCCAATGTATCGCCAACCATGAAGCGGGCCACGCCACCTTAAGTTGGCTGTTGGAACATGCCAATCCGCTGGTGAAAGTGACGATCGTCCCACGCGGCAAGGCATTAGGCGCCGCCTGGTATCTGCCGGAAGAACGCCAGATCACGACTCGCGAACAATTGCTGGATGAAATGTGCGCGACGTTGGGCGGACGGGCCGCTGAAGAACTTTTCTTGGGAAAAATCTCAACAGGAGCCTCCAACGACCTCGAACGGGTGACAAAACAGGCTTACGCGATGGTCGTCTATTTTGGCATGAGCGACCGCCTGCCGAACCTGAATTATTACGATTCAAGCGGACAGGACTGGGGTTTCACCAAGCCATATAGCGAAGAAACGGCCCGAATGATCGACCAGGAAGTACAAGCCATCATCAACGAACAATACCAACGGGCCAAAAACATCCTGAAAGAACATGCAGCTGGACACAACCAGTTGGCTCAAGTATTGCTGGAACGGGAAGTGATCTATACGGAAGACGTCGAGCACATCTTTGGAAAACGCGCCTGGGTTTCCCGCTCGGAAGAGATCCTGGAACTGCAAGAGAAAGCAAACGGGAAAAAAGAGGAAGAAACGAATACCGGCGAGACAAGCAATCCGGAAGATGACACAAAGGTCACGCCATCCGACAGCAAACCAGTAAGCGTATAACTTCTGCCCATGAAATTATAATTCCATGCCCATGAAATTTGAAACGGATGGGCATGGAATTTATTTTTTATCTATATTTGTACTTGAATAAATCAATAAAAAAACACTATCATCTTGAAAAATCTGATTAAACGGGCGTTAACCGGCATTATATTTGTCGCGGTACTGGTCAGTGCTATATGTATCCACCCGCTCTTGTTCCTCATTCTTTTTTGTGTCATAACAGGGTTGACCCTTTGGGAATTCGGAGGTTTGGTCAAGCATTATGAAAATGCAAATTTGCAACGGGCCGTGAATGTGCTCGGAGGTGTATATCTGTTTATCTCTACTTTCGTTTACGCGAACGGACTGACAGACGGAAAGATTTTCCTCCCCTATCTGCTGTTTATCCTATTGACCCTGATTGCCGAGCTCTACTACAAAGCTCCGAACCCAATCAACAACTGGGCATTCACGCTTTTCGCCCAAGTCTATTGTGCCGGTTCATTCTCCATGTTGAACCTGATCAGTGCAGAACCGGGCACGTCCGACTCCATGAGTTACACGCCGCTCTTCATCATGGCCATCTTCATTTTTGTCTGGTTGGACGATACCGGTGCCTATCTGGTCGGTTCCCTGATCGGAAAACGGAAACTATTTGAACGGATTTCCCCCAAGAAATCATGGGAAGGCTTCTTTGGAGGACTCATACTTGCATTGGCTTCATCCCAACTATTTGCTTGGCTTGCACCGGAAACGAGCCGGCTCAACTGGTTGGGACTGGCAACAACGGTTGTCTTGTTCGGGACCTGGGGAGACTTGATCGAGTCTTTGCTAAAACGTACACTTGGAGTCAAAGACTCCGGCAATCTATTGCCGGGCCACGGAGGAATGCTGGACCGCTTCGACAGTGTCATGCTGGCTGTTCCCGCCAGTTACATCTATATCGAATTATTTATTCGAAATTAAACGTGAGCGTCACCATCCGGGAAGTGGCTTTGGACAAGGAATTCGGATATTTGATCAAATCCGGGTCAGTCAGATCGCTCCGGTCTTTCTCCAACAAATCAACCAGTCCGAAACTAAACTTCAGTTCCGGACATAATTTGAAAAACGGAAGATAAATATCACATCCGATACCAAACTCAACACCGAAATCCGTTCCTTTCAACAGGATCGGATTTCCTTTTTTACGTCCCAAGTCGAAAGCACCATAAATACCGCCAATCAAATAAGGACGATAGTTATTCACGCGGAAAGCACTATACTTCACATCAAGCGGGAAAGTCAAGTAGTTGGAACGGACAGATGTAGAATACATGCTTACAGCCGGACTGCCATCCGTACCCTCCATACCTTCCATTTCAGGACGGCGGAACACAAATTTCTTATCCCCGAAATGGATCGTCGGCGTAAAACGCACATTGAAATAAGGATTCAGGTACATATCTCCGATAACTCCGACACTAAAACCAGGCGAATAGCTCGGGATCTCGGCATACCAGGTTTCACCATTCGTTGCCACACCAGTATTAGTCAATATCAGATCCTGCGCGTGCAGGCCGACATGAAATCCCAGATGGAACCACTTCAAATCCGCATAGGGTTGATTCTTCACCTTTTCTTTCTGTGCCATTACAACGGTTGCAGACAGAAAGAACACATATATAATAAATAGTAGACGTCTCAATTCTTTTACGATTTTGAACTTATAACGAAAAAGAGTCCCAGTTATTGCAATCGAGCATTTATTTGTAAAAAAAAGGAGGAGTTCTTTTTTTAATTCAAAGAAAACTCTATTTTTGCACGAACTAATAGTTATCAATTTAAATACTAAACAAAATGGCTTACGTAATTAGTGATGATTGTATCGCTTGCGGTACTTGTATTGACGAATGTCCGGTAGGAGCAATTTCAGAAGGTGATAAATACAGCATCAACCCTGAAATGTGTGCTGATTGTGGAACTTGCGCAGACGCGTGTCCTACTGAAGCAATTCATCCGGCAGAATAAACCGCAACATCCATAGGTCCTTATAGAAAGAGACCTATAAAGATAAAGGGCTGTTTCCTTCCGGAGCAGCCCTTTATTATGTTTCCACCTTTTACCGACCTCGTCAAAATTCGATATTCAACTTGATCTCATCCGAATCGCCTTCCAGACGATCTTCAGCCGGCACCGGCTCTGCCTGCCTTCCACCGGCCCTACATTGTTTAATGTAACCGATTACATCACTCATTCCATCCATGAACTTGTCAAAGTCCTCTTTGTACAGGAAAATCTTATGCTTTTCAAAAGAAACCTGCGTACCATTTTTTGACTGCACCTTCTTACTTTCCGTCACAGCCAAGAACAGATCGTCTTTCAGATTCTTTTTCACATCCAGATAATAAATTCTTTTTCCTGCCTTAATGGTCTTAGAGTATAAAATCTCTTTGTCACCACTCTCAATCTGCATTTTCTTTACCGCGTCTTCCATTATAGCAAACATTCGTTAAACACCCACCCTTTTATCATAACTTGCTCCAAATATGTGCATTTTTTTTTAAACAGCCACTATTCAAACGCCAGAAAATGCATATAAAAAATCAGAATATTGCAAAATAATAACTAACACACATAAAATTAAGCGAAGCGGCGAACTTTTATCAAAAGAATGACTAAATTTGCAGCCAAATTTATAACAAGTAGTTCCTTCAAACGATGATCAACAGAATTTTAATCCGCATTAAAGTTTTACAGATAGTATATTCGTACTATCAAAACGGAAACAACAACCTCAAAGTAGCGGAAAACGAATTGCTTTTCAGCCTTAGAAAGTCGTATGACTTATATCTCTATTTTCTTCTCCTAATTGTCGACGTCACAAACTTACAAAGACGTATTTTGGATATACGTAAGAATAAGTATATGCCGACAGAAGCAGAACTGAATCCAAACACGCGACTGATCGACAACCGTTTCGCTGCACAAATAGCTCAAAACGAAACACTTCAGAAGTATGTATCCGAACAGGGCCTTTCGTGGGATAACGATGAAGATTTCGTCAAGATGGTCCTTGACCTGATTTTATCGTCCGAACTATACAAAGAATACCTGGACAACGAAAACGATTCATACGAGACAGACAAGGAATTCTGGCGTGCCGTATTCAAAAAACTGATCTGCGGCAATGAAGCGATCGACGATTATCTGCAAGACAAAAGCATCTACTGGAACGACGACATCTCCATTGTCGAAACATTTACGCTGAAAACGATCAAACAATTCGAAGAAGCGGCCGGAAGCAAACAAAAATTGTTGCCGATGTTCAAAGATCTTGAAGACCAGTCTTTCGCCATCAAATTATTCCGTCAGTCGTTGATGAAAGGAAGTGAATTCCGCGAACGTATCAACAAGCACATGAAGAACTGGGAAACCGAACGAGTAGCCAATATGGACCTTATTATCATGCAGGTAGCACTGGCTGAAATCATGACGTTCCCGACAATTCCCATCAATGTGACACTGAACGAATACATAGATATGGCCAAATACTACAGTACTCCGAAAAGCGGAACATTTATCAACGGTATTTTGGATTCAGTCGTCAACGAGTTAAAAAAAGAAAAGGTATTGCTCAAAGATTAATTATTATCCTTACATTTGTATCAGTATCGAATTGATATTAACTAATTAATGTTTATAGTTATATGAGCTTACTTACTATTTTACTTCAGGCCGCCGCCGGAAACCAGCAATGGTCTGGTATCTTGATGATGGTGATTATTGTTGCGATCTTCTATTTCTTTATGATCCGTCCGCAACAAAAGAAACAAAAAGAAATTCAAAAAGCCCGTGAAGCATTGAAAACGGGTGACAAAGTGATCACGGCCGGAGGCATCTACGGAAAGATTAGAGAAATCGGCGACACGTATATGTTAATTGAAATTGCAGATGGCGTGCGTATCCGCATAGACAAAACATCCGTGTTTGCTTCTATAGAAGATGCACAACAAAAATAAATAACGGAATATTCATTATGTCACGACTTGGACAAACCCAACAAGCATTCAAGTCTACCCGGATAGAGATTAAGGCTTTTCTTCGCCGTCAACAGTGGAAAGAAGCCTTGATCTTTTTCTGTTTTATATTGTTGGCTTTCGGCTTCTGGCTCCTCCAAAGCCTGCAGCAGGAATATGAAATAGATATCAAGATCCCGGTCAAATACAAGAATGTGCCACCGGACATATCTTTCACCGAATTACCGCCCGAAGCCATCACGGTCAAAGTGAAAGACAAGGGGAGCGTGTTGCTGAATTACTCTTTCGGCCGGTCGTTTGCCCCGATTGAAGCCAATATGAAAACACTGCCGGCAAAAACCGGTAAACTGGTCATCAGCCAGAATGAGATCGAAAGCGATATAAAAAAACAATTGATTGCGACGACTTCCCTACTCAATTTCGAGCCACAGCACATCCATGTGGCCTATAGCAAACGCGCCCAGAAAGAGATACCGGTCGTATTCAAGGGAACTGTCCAAACGATTGCCGGCTTCAAAATGTCAGATGACATATCCATTGTACCCCACAGCATAAACGTGTATGCCAGCGATGTCGTCCTGGATACGTTGAAAGAGATCAAAACGGTGTATACCGAGATCAAGAAAGGGAACAAGACCATCACACGAACCGTCCAACTGGAAAAAATCAGCGGAGTGACCCTCGAACCGACAAGCGTAACCGTTACGATCCCGATAGAGGAATATACGGAAAAGACACTGGAAATACCGGTTATCTGTACCGACTTGCCGCACCATTATACCTTGCGTACATTCCCGTCTACCGTGAAAGTGAGTTGTAGCGTTCCCCTATCACGATTCAAGGATATTTCGGCTGACGATTTCGAGATACGAATCGCTTTTGCCGACTTGGAACAAAACGCTTCAGGAACATTGGCTTTGCAATTGAGCAAGAAACCGAACGGGATAAATGCCATCACAATCTCACCGGACCGGATTGAATTTATATTGGAACAAACGAAATAAAATGATTAAAATAGGAATCACCGGAGGAATCGGAAGCGGCAAATCAGTAGTTGCCACCCTGTTGGAATTGTCGGGCATTCCCGTGTATATTGCCGATACGGAAAGCAAACACCTGACAGCTACATCACCTGTTATCCGGGAAAAGCTGACAGGCTTGTTCGGCGAGACACTCTATACGGCTGACGGTTTGGACAAAAAACGGCTCGCCTCCCTCATTTTCGGAAATCCGGAACGGCTCAGACAAGTGAATGCAATCATTCATCCGGAAGTGAACCGCCACTTTCTTGCATGGGCAGAAAGGCAGCAGGTTCCGGTATGCGCCATCGAATCCGCCATTCTCTTCGAATCGGGATTCAACCGGATTGTCGATACGACACTGATGGTCTATGCACCGATGGAGGTACGCATCAGACGGGCACTCGAACGCGATGCCGCTTCACGCGAAGAGATCATACGCCGCATCGAAAGCCAGTTGTCGGACGAAGTGAAAAAAGAGAAATCGGACTATGTGATCTTCAATGACGGAGAACAAGCCTTGCTTCCGCAGATAACCGCCTTACTTGCCGGCATAAGGATATAAAAACACTGATTTTCATATTCCTAACAAGCATTCAAGCGGAAATATCCGGTTGAAAGAGCCACTTCGCACTTAGTGAATAATCATTAGAAACAAGAAAATATGTTCAAAACTGCCGAAAATTCCCGACAGTTATGCTACATTTGCAACACAAAAGTTAAACACTATTAGAAAAACAAAGTATTATGTTGAAGACGATTTTGTCTATCTCGGGCAAACCGGGATTGTTTAAATTGGTTTCCCACGGGAAAAATATGCTGATTGTTGAGTCGTTAGCAGACAAGAAAAGAGTTCCTGCATACGCAAAAGATAAAGTAATTTCTCTGGGAGACATCGCTATCTATACAGATGAAGCAGAAGTTCCCTTGCACGAAGTTCTGACCAGCGTCAAAAATAAAGAAAACGGGCAGAAAGCATCTGTTTCCACATCTGCCAAACCGGATGAACTGCGTGCTTATTTCGCAGAAGTTCTTCCCAATTTCGACCGTGAGCGCGTATATCCGAGCGATATCAAGAAATTGATTTCCTGGTATAACATCCTCATCGGTGCCGGCATGACAGAATTCACCCCGGAAGAACCGGCGACAGAAGAGCCGGCGGCAGAAGAAGCTCCGGCTGCCGAGTAGTGATCTTTAACTATAAATCTGTAATAAATAATTATTCCATAAGTATAAACCGATTATTTATTACAGATTTATTCATTCCTTCCCTCCCACTACACAATTAATCAAACTCTTTTACGCACAAGATGCCGAATTTTGATACAATTACTCTGATTAATTCCTACATTTGTATCTAATTTTAATTGTATCATCATGAAAAAGATCTTTTATTCAATTTTATTGCTTCTCGGCTATCTGGCGACAATGCAGGCCGAAAACATGGTTGTAGCCACCTACAATTTAAGAAATGCAAACCGGGGAGATTCCATTGCCGGAAACGGATGGGGGCAGCGATATCCCTATATCGCCCAGTTAATCCAATTTCATGGATTTGATATTTTCGGAACACAGGAAGGGAAATATCAGCAGTTAGAGGATTTGAAAAACGCCATGCCTCAATATGATTATATCGGCGTCGGAAGAGATGATGGGAAACAGGCCGGCGAATATTCCGCCATTTTCTACCGTACAGACAAATTGGAAGTCCTCGACCACGGTGATTTCTGGTTATCGACAGAAACCGATCATCCCAACAAAGGATGGGATGCCGCACTTCCGCGCATCTGTACATGGGGTAAATTCAAAGACAAAAAAACCGGATTCACATTCCTGTTTTTCAATCTGCACATGGATCATATCGGCGTGCAGGCCCGTGCGGAAAGCGCAAAACTGATCCTGAAAAAAGTCAAAGAGTTTCCGGAAAAATTACCGGCTATCCTGACCGGAGATTTCAATGTAGATCAAAACAACGAATCGTATCTACTTCTGGATAACTCCGGCCTCATGCGCGATTCATATCAAATAGCCGAATTCAGATATGCTCCCAACGGGACATTCAATGCGTTTTACACAGACCGAAAAACAGACAGCCGCATCGACCATCTGTTCCTGACAAAAGAATTCAATGTAAAAAAGTACGGAATCCTGACAGACACTTACCGGGCAGAAAAAACGGATAGCGAGCTAAAGGAACAAAATGCGAACTTCCCCAAAGAGGTCGCTTTGCAAAAATATACAGCCCGAACTCCTTCCGACCATTTCCCGGTCATGATCCTGGTGGATTTCGAACCCTAACATAATTCATCCCGGATTTGCTGCGAACCAAATATTTTGATTATTTTTGCGTACTTGTACGTATTAATCATTATATACCGGACAAATGGATTTTAAATTAAATACAGGCAGTTGCTGCATGAATAAAAAGGGATGCAGCAAGATACAAAATAATAAACTGAACACCTACGACTGGCTTTGCGACGTGCCCGATGCGGCAAACGCAACCGACTATGTGGAAATCCAGTTTAAAAACACCCGTAAGGGATATTATCTCAACAGCTCCAAGATACCGTTGGAGAAAGGTGATTTAGTGGCAGTGGAAGCCAGCCCCGGACACGATATCGGCACCGTGACCCTGACTGGCAAGCTGGTTCTTCTCCAGATGAAAAAGAACAATGTCCGTACCGGCGAAGGCTATGAACCGAAAAAAGTGTATCGCAAAGCCAAACCGACCGACATCGAGAAATATGAAGAGGCAAAGGCAAAAGAACACGCCACGATGATCCGTTCGCGCCAGATCGCAGCAGACCTGGGATTGAATATGAAAATCGGAGATGTGGAATATCAGGGCGACGGCAATAAGGCGATCTTTTATTATATCGCCGATGAACGTGTGGACTTCCGCCAGCTGATCAAAGTGCTTGCCGAAGCATTCCGTGTCCGCATCGAAATGAAACAGATCGGTGCCCGCCAGGAAGCCGGACGCATCGGCGGAATCGGCCCTTGCGGACGCGAATTGTGTTGTTCAAGCTGGATGACAAGTTTCGTATCGGTTGCCACCGGTGCCGCCCGCTATCAGGACATCTCCATGAATCCCCAGAAGTTGGCCGGCCAATGCGCCAAGCTGAAATGTTGCATCAACTATGAGGTAGACGCTTATGTGGAAGCCCAAAAACGCTTGCCGTCCCGTGAAGTGGTATTGGAAACCAAAGACAACACCTACTACCACTTTAAAACGGATATCTTCAAACGGGAAATCACCTACTCGACCGATAAATCGTTTGCTGCCAATCTGGTTACAATCCCGGCAAGCCGTGCTTTCGATGTGATCAACATGAACAAGAAAGGCATAAAACCCGTTACGCTCGAAGCCGACACCAAGCCGCAACCGCCCAAACGCGACGCCCAGGATATCTTAGGCCAGGACAGCGTTACCCGTTTTGACTCGTCCTTGAAAAAGAAGAAAAAGAAACGTAGCGGAAACAAAGAAAATAACGGAAACAACAAGGATAAGCAACCGAAAGAAGCCGCCACCACCAACCCCATCAACGAGGGAAGCAAAAAACCTTCCAACGGGGAAAAAGGTAACGGTAACAACGGCAATGAGAATAAAAACGGAAAAGGAAATGGCAACAAGAACGGAAACCGCAACCGTAACAACGGGAACCGGGAAAACAACAACCGGGAACGGGAAAACCGGGAAAACAACCGCGAGAACAACCGTAACAAACCGCGTCCGAACCGAGTAAACAACGATAAGCAACCGAATAATGACAAACCTCAGCAACAAGCTAAACCTGCCGCTAAACCGGACTCCAAGCCGGAAAGCAAGCCGGACACAAAGCCAGAAGCTTAAAGGAATCATTGTCGCCCTGACTTGTTCCCTGTTCTTTTCCTGCGAGAATCCAGCCTTATACGACCAGTATCAGGCAATTGACAATATCACGTGGGAAAAGGACAAGGAATTCTATTTTACGTTCGAAGTGAAAGACATATCCGTCCCTTACGACCTGACGCTGGAAGTAAGAAACAATAACTTATACCCCTATCAGAATTTATGGCTCTTCTGTAGTGAAGAACAGCCGATCGGCCCACTCCGCCGGGACACCATCGAATGCATGCTTGCCGATGAATTCGGCAAATGGTACGGACATGGCATTTCCCTATACCAAAGCAGCTTTCCCATTCATTCGCAATACAAGTTCCCGCGTGCCGGACAATACACTTTCAGCTTCCGCCAAGGAATGCGCGACGATGCCCTGAAAGGCATACAGGAAATCGGCTTCTCGGTCCGCCCGTCCAAGTGATACGACGATGCCCATCATAAGACCGTTACAATGCCTATTCTAACCATCTAATAATGCCCATTCTAACCATCTAACAATGCCTATTCCAACAACCTTACGCCGGGCATTGTTATTACGGCAATTCAATCCCAAACAGAATAAGACGGAGCATAGCTTCCTACCGCTCTCTCCGGGAAGCATCCAAACGAAGGAAAATGAAGAGCAAAATCGTGAATCCCCAAAGGGAAGAGCCACCGTAACTGAAGAAAGGCAGCGGAATACCGATCACAGGGGTAAGCCCCGTCACCATCCCGATATTGATGGCTAAATGGAAGAAAAAGATAGAAGCGACACTGTAACCATACACCCGGTTGAAAGTGGAGCTTTGCCGTTCCGCCAGCACGATCAGGCGCAAGATCAGGAATCCGAACAACAAAAGCACGACCGAAGCACCGATGAAGCCTTGTTCTTCACCAACCGTACAAAAGATAAAGTCGGTATCCTGTTCGGGCACATATTTCAACTTGGTCTGCGTACCGTTCAGAAAGCCTTTTCCGGTGAGTCCGCCCGAACCAATCGCAATCTTCGACTGGTTCACATTATAGCCGGCACCGATCGGATCATCTTCCAACCCCAACGAAACCTTGATGCGGACTTGCTGATGCGGTTCCAGAATATCGGTAAACACATAGTCTACCGAATACATGAAAGCCAGTGAACCCAATGCAAAGACAGCGATCAGCACATAATGCCACACCCAATTGCGGACAGAGAGAAAAACCAGATAACAGGCAACCAGCAAAACCAACCCGATCGATATCCGGGAATAATCGACCGGCATGAAGAAAGAAGCGACATATCCGCCCAGACAGGCAATACCCGCAGCACCCGATATCACCTGTATCGCACGGGTATCTTTCCTTTCGATCTGTATCAGGATAAGCGTGATCAACAGGATCAAAGAAGAGACCAATAACTCTCCCAACGCCGTATCTCCTGCCATTACTTCCGAAAACTTCATGCTGACAACAAAAAAGACGACCGCGCAGACACCCGACAAAAGAATGTAGCCCGACATTCCCTCCCGGTACAGCATCAGGAAGAAAGCCAGGTAAACCAGCGCCGACCCCGTCTCTTGCTGTAACAGGATGCAAACCATCGGCAGGAAAATCAGCGATAAGACGAGCAAAAAGTTTTTAGGAGTAGTCAATCTGAAACCATAGGTATTCATCAGCTTCGCGACGGTAAGCGCCGTCGCAAACTTGGCAAACTCAGCCGGTTGCAACCTGACAGGACCCAAAACGAGCCAGGAATGGGAACCTTTTATGTTGGGCGCCAGGAAGATAGTCACAATCAGCAACACGATGATACCGGCATATATCAGATAGGCAAACACATCGAAGAACTCACTCTCCAACATCAAGA
This sequence comes from Parabacteroides sp., assembly GCA_017937385.1. Taxonomy (GTDB): domain Bacteria; phylum Bacteroidota; class Bacteroidia; order Bacteroidales; family Tannerellaceae; genus Parabacteroides. Next base: position 51,003 of record JAGBDR010000003.1, on the reverse strand, counting down.
TCACAAAGATCAGCCCGACCGACAAGCCCATCCACATCAACTGCGAACCGGGACGACCCGACAGGTCGAACAACCCCACGTTATCGAACTCATAACTGGCTCCGCAAATACTGAACCAACCGGCAACGACCAACACCACATACAGGATAATCGTCAACCAGTCAACCGTCTTCCATATTTCAGTCTTCCTATAACTCACGATTCGGTAAAGATAAAACGTTTGGCGATACAACCGCCTTCGACATTGTTTCCTCCAGCAACTTGCTCTCCTCCGACAGCTCGCCTTTCAGATACTTCTCCATCATCAATTTGCCAATCGGCACCCCGTAGACCGCACCGAAACCGCCATTCTCCACATACACGCAGATGGCGACTTTCGGGGCCCGATAAGGAGCAAAACCGATAAAAGCCGAATGGTCTTTCCCGTGCGGGTTCTCGGCCGTACCGGTCTTGCCGCAGACTTCGATATCCGGAATAGCCGCTCCCCGGCAAGTTCCGCCGATAACGGCATCCCGCATACCTTCGGCGACAGATTCATAGTTTTTGCGCTCCACCATCGTGTAACGCTTGTTCGTGTAAAGGGAATCCAACGGGGTGTCCTGCACCTCCTTCACCACATGCGGAGTAATAAAATATCCCCGGTTGGCAATAGTCGCCGCCAAATTACAGATCTGCAACGGCGTAGCCAACACTTCGCCCTGCCCGATCGCGATGGAGATCACAGAACTGGAACTCCAACGTTTGCCATAATATTTGTTGTAATACTCGCTGTTCGGCAAAAAGCCTCTATTTTCGCCCGGCAAGTCAATCCCCAACTTATAGCCATATCCCATAGAAACCAGATAATTCTTCCAGACTTCAAATGCTTCCCCCACACTCGAATAGCGACGGCGGCTATCAATCATGTCACGCAATCCCCAACAAAAAAAGGAATTACAGGAGGTGGCCAGCGCGTATGTCACATTCAGAGGAGAAGCATGGACGTGGCAAGCCGGTTTGCCGTTCCGCGCACCTGTATATCCATGTGCGCAGGTGTACAAAGTCCCGGTCGTAATCACACCCTCCTGAAGAAAAGTCAATGCCTGTGTCGGCTTGAATGTCGATCCCGGCGGATAACGTCCCATGATGGAGCGGTCCAACAAAGGCTTATCCGAATTTTTCGACAGCATGATATGGTTCTTCCCCCGCTGGCGGCCGACCAACAAATTCGGATCGTAAGAAGGCGAAGAAACCATGCACAGCACCTCTCCGGTTTCCGGTTCGATCATGACAATGCTGCCTCGCTTGTTCTGCATCAGTTTCTCACCCAAAGCCTGCAAATCCATATCGATCGAAAGCGTCAGATTCTTGCCGGACACGGGAGCCACATCATAACGGCCCTCTTCATATTTTCCCTTTATACGCCCATGCGCATCACGCAAGAGAATCTCCACACCTTTCACACCCCGCAAAGCCTCTTCATAAGACAACTCCACGCCTGAACGCCCCGCATTGTCGCCTTGCACATAATAAGGATCCTTCTCGATATCTCCCCGGTTCACCTCACCGATATTTCCCAACAGATGGGCAGCATACGGATATTCATACTCGCGGATCGTCCGGTTCCGGATATAAAAGCCGGGAAACTTGTATAACTTTTCCTGCAAAACCCCACACTCCTGTGCCGAAAGATGATTCATGAAGACCTGTGGCACGTATGAAGAATAACCGGGATTCAACCGCCGGTTCTTGATTTCGGCTATACGCTTTACAAACAAATCCTTTGTAATACCGAGGATATGGCAGAAGTCAAGTGTATCGAACGGTTGGACCTCACGCATGATCAGCATGACTTCGTATGAAGGCTGGTTATAGACCAGCAATTTCCCGTTGCGGTCATATATGATTCCCCGGGAAGGGATCAAAGTCTTTTTCTGAAACGCATTGCTGTCTGCCCATGCTTTATAATCGTTGTCCACCACTTGCAGGAAGAATAAACGGACAATAAAAACAAGCACCAGCAAGACAACGGCGCCTCCAATCACGAAACGCCTGTTCTCAAAAGTATACTTCCTATTAATCTCCACTTTTCTGGGACCCTATGTTGAATGCTTCTATTGTACAAATTAATAAAACCGTCGTCACCACGCTCGCCACAATGCGGATCGTCAGGAACAACGGATCGAAAAACGTCAGTGATTCGATCAAGAACAACGTCACATGATGAACCACGATAAAAACCAGGGTATACCGGAAGAACCCTCCATATCCGAACGTCTTGTAAGAAGGGTAAATTCCTTCCGGCAAGTCTTTTCCCATCAACAACAGGATCAACGGCTGACGGATAAACCCGGCCAACGTACAGGAAAACGCATGCATTCCGGGCGTATTGGAAAACATATCGACCACCAACCCGATCAGGAAAGAGAAAAACACCACATTCGAACCGGATGTGCCGACCGGCAATTTCAGGATGAAATAGAGATACAGAAACGGTGTAGCGACACGCAGGAAATGGATATTGTTCAGGATCAATACCTGGACCAACACCAACACGACAAAATAGATGAAGCCCCGCAGTATGTTGTTAATCATTCTTCTTAGCCTCCCGCTCTGTATTTATTTGCTCTGCCTGACGATAGTTCTTTATGATACGCACATTGTTCAACGCCTGGAAATTAGTCGCCAGCTCCACTTCCAAAGAATAGAAATTATCATCATGCTGCTTTTTGAAATCCACAACCTTACCCACTATGATCCCGGCCGGAAAAATAGCGGAGTAACCACTTGTCACGACCGTGTCTCCTTTCTCAAACTCCACATGACGTGGCAGTTCGTCCAGATTGGCAAACCGTGCATTGCGCCCGTTCCAACTTAACGTACCGAAATAACTGCTGCCCGCCACCTTGCAACTGAGCTTGAACTTCGGATTCAGCAATGGGATCACAACGGAAAAATGATCGGAAACCGTTGACACAATCCCGACAACCCCCCGTTCGGACACGACTCCCATATCGGGTTCCACCCCATCTTTGCGGCCTTTGTTCACCGTAATATAATTGGACAAATGCGTGACACTGTTATTTACGACATCCGCCATGACAAAACTATACGGGAACTGCTCGGTCGAGTCTGGCGCAAAACCGGCAAAAAGAACCGTATCAGCCCGCATCACTTCCAACTGCTCCTGCAATTCAAGCAACTCCATTTCAAGCTGCCCGTTCCGCTCCAAAAGCTCCCGGTTTATTTCCCGCAGGTTCAGATAAGAAGTCACAAAACCGGAAACGGAAGAAAGATATCCGGTTATTACATTTGCCGAGCTAAACATGATATTCCGTTGATACGCGTTATTCCGATAAACCAGCACCAACGACAGCACCTCAAGCAAAACAAATAAGAACCAATGCCGCTTTCTGACTAAAAAATCCAGAAGTTTACGCATAAACAATTGACAATTGACAATGGACAATTGTCCATTGTCAATTGTTCAGGCTTTATCGTATAAGGAAATTAAACTTGTCGATATTCTTCAATGCAATCCCCGTCCCTCTGGCAACAGCGTGCAAAGGATCGTCCGCCACATGGAACTCGATACCCATCTTGTCGCGCAAACGTTTGTCGATACCACGCAGCAAGGCACCGCCACCGGCCAAGTAAATACCATTCTTTACGATATCGGCATACAATTCGGGAGGCGTCTGTTCCAACGCGCTCAAAACGGCAGCTTCAATCTTGGAAATCGACTTGTCCAGACAATGCGCGATCTCCTGATAAGAGACAGGCACCTTCATCGGCAGAGCCGTCATTTGGTTCGGACCGCATACTTCAAAATCATCCGGCGCGTCATCGAGAATACTCAATGCAGAACCGACATTGATCTTGATACGTTCCGCCATACGTTCACTGACGCGTATATTATGCTGGCGGCGCATATATTCCACGATGTCATTCGTCAGGTCATCGCCCGCCATCTTGATAGACTTGTTGGAAACGATGCCACCCAGCGAAATCACTGCAATTTCGGTCGTACCGCCACCGATATCGACAATCATGTTTCCTTCGGGCGCAAGCACATCCATACCCACCCCGATAGCTGCTGCCATCGGTTCGAAAACCATATATACCTCACGGCCACCGGCATGTTCGGCAGAGTCGCGTACGGCACGGATTTCCACTTCCGTACTACCCGACGGGATACCGATCACCATACGAAGCGAAGGAGCGAACCAGCGTTTGCGTCCACTGGCCATTTTGATCAATCCACGCATCATCTGCTCGGCAGCATAGAAGTCGGCAATGACACCTTCGCGGAGCGGACGGATCGTACGAATATTCGGATTGGTCTTTTCGTACATCTCCCGTGCCTGGCGACCTACCGCCAGCACCTTTTCCGAACGGGCATCCAAAGCAATCACGGAAGGCTCATCCACTACCATCTTATCATTGCAGGTAATAATGGTATTGGCAGTTCCCAAGTCCATTGCCAATTCTTGTGTGAAAGAAAATAATCCCATTTTTTGATTTCTGATTTATCATTTATGATTTATAACCTATAAACTTATGACTCACAAACCGACCGAAAACCCAATCAACTATAAATCATAAATCATTAATCATAAATCATAAATATTCCAATTAGTGTTTAAAGTGACGGACCCCCGTCTTGACCATAGCCAAGCCATGTTCGTTGCAATAATCAACAGACAGCTTGTCATTAATGGAACCTCCCGGCTGGATAACGGCTGTGATACCGGCTTTGTCGGCTATTTCCACACAGTCGGCAAACGGGAAAAACGCATCCGAAGCCATAACAGCCCCCTTCAAGTCAAAATTGAATGAAGTCGCCTTCTCAATCGCTTGACGCAGAGAATCCACACGTGAAGTCTGTCCGATACCGCTTGCGCAAAGTTGCTTGTTCTTCACCAACGTAATCGCGTTGGACTTGCTGTTCTTCACAATCTTGTTGGCAAACAACAGGTCTTCCACTTCCGAAGCCGTCGGTTTCTTTTCCGTCATCGGTTCCAGATCAGCCTCACACTGGATGCTAAGGTCTTTTTCCTGCATCAGCACACCGTTCAGCAATGAACGGAACAGCATCGGACAAGTCTTGCATTCCTTGCGCACCAAAATGATACGGTTTTTCTTCTGTTTCAACACTTCAAGAGCATCCGCATCGTATGCCGGAGCGATGATCACTTCGAAGAAAATCTTGTTGATTTCTTCCGCCACTTCCTTGTTTACAGTCGTGTTCGTGATCAGGATACCTCCGAAAGCAGACACCGGATCGCCGGCCAAAGCATCTTTCCATGCTTCCACCACGCTACCACGGGATGCGATACCACAGGCATTGTTATGTTTCAGAATAGCGAATGTCAGTTCGTCGAACTCGTCAATCAGATTCACAGCCGAGTCAATGTCGAGCAAGTTGTTGTAAGAGATCTCCTTGCCATGCAACTGGTCGAACATAGTATTGAACTTGCCATAGAATTTGGCAGCCTGGTGCGGGTTTTCACCGTAGCGCAGGTGCATCGGATCGTCCACAGTGGCACGGAAATGCGAGCCTTGGCGATCGTCGAAGTAATTGAAGATGGCAGAATCGTAGCCCGAAGAAACGGCAAACGCTTCTTTGGCAAACCATTTGCGGTCTTCGATAGTCGTTTCAGCGCCCTTCTCGTTCAGCAATTGCATCAACGGCTGATACTGGGCCTTAGAAGCCACGATCACAACATCTTTGAAGTTCTTGGCAGCGGCACGGATCAAAGAAATACCGCCTATATCTATCTTTTCGATAATTGCCTGTTCTTCCGCACCGGAAGCGACTGTCTCCTCAAACGGATACAAATCGACAATCACCAAGTCTATTTCAGGAATTTCATATTCAGCAATCTGGGCCTGGTCGCCTTCATTGTCGCGACGGTTCAAAATACCGCCAAATACTTTAGGATGAAGCGTCTTCACACGTCCTCCCAGAATAGAAGGATAGCCGGTCAGGTCCTCTACGGCATCGCAAGGGAGTCCCAATTCTTCGATAAACTTCTGAGTACCACCTGTTGACACAAAACTAACACCTTCACGGTGGAGCGCCTTTAAAATTTCATCTAATCCATCTTTATGGTATACTGATACCAATGCACGTTTAATACGTTTCGTTGCAGCCATCTTCGTTTGGTTTATTTTAATGTTTTAAAGCACAAAAGTAGGGATTTATTTTCAATAACCGTATAAGGTATGAAAATAATTTCCCTACCAACCAAAATCAAATATGCAACTGCAATCCTAAAGAGACGGGGTGGACTTTCGGGCCTTTGTCCTTTTCAAACAGGCCGACGGGAGAATACTTGACATAAAGACCGATACAACCGACGCCTGCCTGCAAAAGAAAGTCCATCGTTACCGGACGCAGGTTCATGCCCCGGTCCATTTTTTGCTTATGCTTTTTGCCATCCGCATCCCGATAGACGATTTTGGAAGAAGAAATGGTTTTAACCACTCCGACGACACCACCGGAAACAAAGAAACGCGGAGACTGACGGCGATATTTCGGCGACTGCCATTCCAACAGGACTGGAATCGTCAGGCTGGTGATGTTCAGCTTGCTGGCATCATAGACAATGCCTTCGGGAGCGGGCACCAACCGGGCCACACCGTCCACTTCCTGAAAATGCGCATTCATATCCAGCCGATAACGGCTCCAACGCATACCGGCACCCGTCACAACCGCCCACCGATGGCGGGAAAAGGGAAGACTGAACTCCATAAAGTTCAAATTATACTCCAGCGAACTACCGCTTCGAAGCGAAACACCGTCCACATCGTTGATCCCGTCGCGACCGGAAAAGTTGGCAAACCCCATACCGAACCCGGCCCAATGCGGATCGAAGTCCTTGTCCCAGGAAGGCACCGGAATGTTGATCGACTTGAGATGCTTGCGCCGTTCGTAGCTCTGCCCGTCCCGGTAATGCCCTTCGAAGACCATTTCACTGTCTATCGAATCGCCCTCTTCAGTCAGTTCATACACTTTCACTTTCATCCGTTCACCATTGTCTTTCACAACGATACGTTTGTTTTCCAACCGGATGACCGTATCGGTCGGCATCGGTTCGATATCTGCAGCCAGCAACCCGACAGCCGGAATGCATGCGGCTATAATCAGTAAAAATCGTTTCATATTCTTTCTTGTTTTATCGGTTTATAAATCTTTTTTGGTAAATAAAAGGGTGATCAGGTCATCACTGTCCAGTTCGCCTTCGATGTAGACCAACGTGATCGTGCCTTTGGCATTGACCTTGAACAGAACAAAACGGTTCACGTCGGGCTCTTTTCCCGGAAGCTGGTAATAAGCGGAAACCACTCCCCCGTCGTCGGTCACCTCCTTGATCTTGCGTGCTCCCCGCTGGTCAGCCTCCAGGCACTGGCGGGTAAAACGAAGCGCTTCCGGATCGTTCTTGATCGTGATGCTTTTGTAACGCGCCATGCCGTATGTTTCCAGCATCTCATTGGAAAGCTCCACCATCGTGACATTCTTCTTTTTCCCGTAACGGATAAAGACATCCTGTATCTTCAGATCTTTCTGCGCTTCGGCAGCATCCAAACCGGTTGGCAACAGCACCAAGGTTGCCAACACTATTAATAATGTATACCTTACCTGTTTCATATTGACATGCATTTATTCGTCCTCACTAAAAAGGGCACCTAATTCTTTTAATTGATTATCTATTATTTGACGGTCCGCCTCATCCTGTTCCATCTCCGGGAAGTAATCATTGGCAGGAGTGGCCACTTCCTGCAACGCTTCGATCGCCAAAGAACGAACCTTATGGATATCCGTATAGCAACGGCCGTTTATCACGACATAGTTGTCAGAACAGAAACAGGGATCGGCTGGATACAACAGGCGGGTAAGGCTCAACAGCGCCAACACGCAGGCTGCCACGCCGGAAAGTAGGTAAAGGACAGGACGCCTCTTGCCTTCCGGACGAAGCGGAACGGAGACCGGTTCGGGTTTCGGTTTCAATTCCGGTTCCGGCTCCAACTCCAGCCCGTTCCCTCGCGCTTCCGTGCCACGTTCTATTTCTTCATCGAAATAGGCGAACAAAGGCGCATAGGCTGCCAGGTGCCCCGGAACCTCTCCCGAAGCAAAAAACGCACGAATCCGCTTTTCTTCCGCTGCCGAAGTCTCCCCCTCGAAATACCGTTCCAGCAACTCCTCCATCCTATATAAATTTCCCCTTTCCATAAATCATAAATCAAAAATCATAAATCCCTCATCATCCACTCCCGTATCTTTTTCCGGGCTCTCGAAAGATTCACCCGAACCGCTTCAACCTGCGTGCCTGTTATTTCCGCGATCTCCGCCAGCTCATACCCATCGATATCCTTCATCCGGATAATGGTCTGCTGAAGCGAAGGCAACTTGCTTATCAGCCAACGGATACGGGCAACCGCATCGTGCTGTTCCAGCTCTTCCGCCGGATTCCTCGCCCCCGAATCGATTGAAAGCGAAGCGACATCCATTCCTTCCGGCCGATGCTGTTTCAGCTTGTCCAACGCCAAATTCTTTGCCACCCGTACAGCCAACGCCTCGACACTGTCATACTCATCCAGTTTTTCGCGGATCTGCCACAGTTTCAGAAAGGTCTCCTGCACGATATCCTCCGCATCAGACCAATCCTCCACCATCTTCCAGGAAATATGAATCAACTTTTCCCGGAGAGGCAGCACGGTTATTTTAAACGTTTCGAGTTCCATTTCTACTATTATGACGACAAAGGAACGAAAACATAACATGGGGGAACCGAAAAAAATTCACTTTTTCTCTCGAAAGAACAAAAAAGTTCCATAGGCATAAAACTTTTATTTCATGCCCATGGAATTTCTATTCCATGCCCATGAAATTTTTATTCTCTGCCTATGGAACTTTTTCTTAATGCAAAGAAGCCGTTCACCCCCATGAACGACGTTTCGGAAAAGCTCACTCAAAACGCGACTTTTCCCATTGATAAACCTTAGGGGTGTTTTTCAGGAAAAGTTCCACCTGTTTGCGTTCGGCTTTCGTCAGGTATTGGGGAGTTGTATATTCGACTGTCAAGGTCCGGTCGTCGGGATTAAGCGAATATTTCCGCAAGTCCATGTCCAGACGGGAAGTCGCTTCGATAAAGGAAGCCCGGTTCCGGTCGGCATCGTCCTTGACAAACCATTCTGCCGGAACCGGCGTGTACAGATCGGCGGTTTCCAGCGGTTTCCAGTCTGTCGTGAAAAACTCGATCCGGCTGTCGGGGACGGGAGCATATACGGTCGTAACCAGACAAACCACGTAGGTTTCGTTGACCAGCGGCAGGAGCTTCATTTCCACCGTGCTGCGATCCGTCACCTGCAACAACAGATAATCGTCCGTCAATTTCTTCAACGTAGAAAAACCGTTCATGGTGTTTTTCAGCTTCGCTTCTTTTCCCGTCCGATACAAATCTATCAGGTCTTTGCGCCAGGCATTTTCCAGTTGAGGGACATATTGGTCGGGCATGGCAACAAAAACCGCCTCCATATTCTGCGCCTTCATTCCCCACACAAAGGCTCCAAGCAATATAGTCAAGAACAAACGTTTCATATCTTTCTTTTCATTTACAAAGACAAAGATAGGAATAAAATCACAAAACCACTCAAGTTCCTTTCTTATCATTGGAACATTCTGTCATTCACAACTACCTTTATACAATAAATCTATCGGAAAAACCAAATCCCAATTCTTTCCCCATACGACATTGCCCATTTCCAATTTGAACTGTTTGAATTTCTTCTCATTCAAATAAGAATTGTACTGTTGATGCGGATGCTTGCGAATAAAAGAGCCAACATCAATAATGCGTACCACACCATCGGAGAAATGCAGCTCTATACTCAACGGAGCCACATACTTAGCTGAAACAATACAAAGGCTCATAGTTTTTTCGTTATTTTAGTTGAACGTATTCTTTTCTTATAAATGAAAAAGTTTATCCATTTTTCTACGATATTCTTATAGTATTTCTTTACGAATGCCTCCGCTATGCTGGCATCCTTATTATCCAAAGGCGGCATATTACCAGCAGTTCGCATACGGATACTTTTCAATACTCCATTATCCATGAGTATTTCGAATACAGATTCACGACCGTTATTAATAACATGAACATGTATCGGTTCGTGTTCATTCGAATAGAAAAAGAATATGAATCCAAAATATTCAAATATTTTTGGCATAGAGATAATATATTATTGATTATCATTCGCAAAGTTATAAATAATAAACTGGAATGCCAATATATATTCTCCAATGTTTCTCGTTTTCCTCTAACGTGTGCCCAAATACAAGAATATCATCCCCAATAAGACCAAAAGCAAGTCGATTGCCTTGCTTTTCAGGTTCTTTTCATGGAAGAACAAGGCACCGGCGATGAAGGTGACCAGCACATTGCTGCGGCGCACCATCGAGACAATGGAGATCATCGAACCGGGGAAAGTCAGGGCATAAAAATAAATCCAATCCGCCACGCAGAGGAAGACGGAGATAAAGACGATGTTCCAATGCCAGACAAAAGGCGTCGTGCTTTTCCGGCGCGGATACCAGAGCAACAGGAGGATCGGCAACATCATCAGACATTGATAGACATTGAACCAGACCTGCACCGTCATCACGTCCAGGCTTCCCATCAGATGCTTGTCATACAGGCCGCTTGCCGCTCCGGTAAGGATGGACAAGACGGTAAAGAAAATCCATTTATTATGCGTGAAACGGATGCCTTCCTTTTTCCCGGATGAAGCAAGAAGATAGAATGAGGCGATGGAAAGAACCACTCCGATCCATTGGTACAGATTCAGCCGTTCACCAAAGACCAGCATCGCCCCCACCAGCGTCACGACCGGTTGCGTCGCCTTGATCGGTCCGGTAATGGTCAGCGGCAGATGCTTCAGGGCGAAGTAGCCGAATATCCACGACGACAGGACGATCACGGCTTTTATAAATACCGCCACATGTGTTCCAAAGGAGACACGCGGCACGTACAACATCGTCCCGTCGAGCACATCCGTAAAGGACGAAAGCAAAATGAACGGGACAAAGATAAGACTACTTATCAATGTATTGAAAAACAAAACCGGAATAACAGCGTTGCCATCCAGCGAAATCTTTTTGTTTACTTCATAACAGCCCAACAGGAAGGCGGAGATGAAAGCGAGTAAGAGCCACATGAGAATTTACAATTAAAACAACGTTTCAGGATACGTGACATCGACCAGATAAAGGGCATGCCCGGGTGCGGAAGTTCCGGCACGGCCACGGTCTTTGGCCTCGATCACCTGGCGGAAACCGTCGACGGAAAGTTTGCCCCGCCCGACTTCCAACAGTGTCCCGACAATGGCACGCACCATGTTGCGCAGGAAACGGTCGGCTTGTATGGTGAACACCCACACGTCGCCCTCCTGTTCCCAGCCGGCCTTATAAATGCGGCAATTGTTCGTCTTCACGTCCGTATGCAGTTTGCTGAAACTGGTAAAATCGATATAGTCGAACAAAACCGGGCAAGCCCTGTTCATCGCTTCGAAGTCGAGTTTCCCGGGAATCTTATAGACCAGCTCGTAGTTGAACGGATCTTTCCGGGTCGTGATGTAATATTTATAGGTACGGGAAGTGGCGTCAAACCGGGCATGCGCATCGGGACGCACCGGCACGATCCGGTAGATGGCAATATCTTTGGGAAGCAAACGGTTCAACTTCTCCGTCAGGAAAGCGAGATCCGCGATCGGTTCCTGCCAGTCGAAATGGGCGACCATCAGGCGGGCATGCACGCCGGCATCCGTCCGCCCCGCTCCCACGATCGGGACCGGTTGGCGCAACAAAGTGGCCAAAGCCTCTTCAATCGCTTGCTGTACGGTAATCCCATTCGGCTGCACCTGCCAGCCACAAAACTTTTTGCCGTTATAACCTAAATATATAAAGTATCTGTTCACGTCAGAAATCCTTACTTCTATTTTCTAATTCGCCTGCAAAGATACATAAAAACGAGATTTTCAGGAACACTTCTTCCTTCTTCGCATTATTCCTGTAAAATCCATCCGTATGTGGACGAGTTTTCCTACATTTGTATGACTATTTAACAATATCACAAATTACCATGCAAACAAACCAACAGTTTGATCTCGCATTCAGTTTATTGCAGAACACGGGAACCAACCTCTTTCTGACAGGAAAAGCCGGAACCGGAAAGACGACCTTCTTGAAAAAGTTGAAAGAAGTTTCGCCCAAGCGGATGATCGTCGTCGCTCCGACCGGAGTAGCGGCTATCAATGCCGGAGGCGTCACGATACACTCTTTTTTCCAATTGCCGTTCGGTCCGTATATACCCGCTTCGCCGGAATACAAGGGTGGCAAAACGGATTTCAAGAACCAGTTCCGCAAGGACAAAATCAACATCATCCGCAGCATGGACCTGTTGGTGATCGATGAAGTCAGCATGGTGCGGGCCGACCTGTTGGATGCCATCAGCGATGTCCTGCGCCGCTACAAAGACCACAGCAAACCATTCGGCGGTGTCCAGCTGTTGCTCATCGGAGACTTGCAGCAATTGGCGCCTGTCGCCAAAGACGAAGAATGGAACCTGTTGAAAGAGCACTATCCGTCGCCGTTCTTCTTTGACAGCAAAGCATTGTCGGAAAGCAACTATTTCTGCATCGAGCTGACGCATGTCTACCGCCAAAACGATACGAATTTCATCCAGTTGCTGAACAACATACGGGAGAACCGCTTCGACGATGAAACCCTACAACGGCTGAACCAGCGGTACATTCCCGATTTCAAGCCGGACGAACAATCAGGCTATATCACACTCACGACCCATAACTACCAGGCGCAGCAGATCAACAACCGGAAACTGGCGGAACTTCCCGGACAGCCTTACACCTTCTCGGCCGAAATCAATCACGATTTTCCGGAATATGCTTATCCGACCGACGACCAGCTCGTCTTGAAACAAGGAGCGCAAGTTATGTTCGTCAAGAACGACTCCTCTTCCGAAAAGCAATATTACAACGGGAAGATCGGGAAGATCGTATTTATCAACCCCGACAAGATAATCGTGGCCGACCGGGAAGGAAACGAGATCACCGTCGAAAAGGAAACATGGAACAACGTGAAGTACACGATCGATCCCGAAACGCAGGAGATCACCGAGACCCTTTCCGGTACCTTCAGCCAATATCCGCTGAAAACCGCCTGGGCGATCACCATACACAAGAGCCAGGGACTGACTTTCGAACATGCCATCATCGACGCTTCAGCTGCATTCTCGCACGGGCAGGTGTATGTCGCACTGAGCCGTTGCAAGACCTTGGAAGGACTTGTGCTGAGCAGCCAGATCACCCGCAACGCCATGATCAGCGACCACCGGATACAGGAGTTCACCTCTTCAGTCGACAACCGCCAGCCGCACGAGGAGCAGATACAGGCGGCACAGCAACACTACTTCACGGAGCTGATCTGCGAACTGTTCGACTTCAGCAATCTCCAGCAGCGCCTACAATATGCCGCTTTCATCATATACGGGAACCTGCAAAAGCTCTATCCGGAACTGAGCGTGCAATATTCCAACACCCGCGACGCGTTCCGGGAGACAGTCACAGAGGTCGGCGAACGCTTCATCCTACAACTGAAACGGATGATAACAGGTAACCCCGACTACCTGAAAGATGAAATGATACAGGAGCGTGTCCGCAAAGGTACGGCCTACTTCTTAGAACAGATCGACCGCCTTTGCACGCCGCTACAAAAAGCGTCGGATGTGGAAATCGATAATAAGGAGACACGCAAAACAGTCAAGAACGCATTGGACAAATGGCACGAAGACCTCCGCATCAAGCTGGCAGCCCTGCAAGGTTGCCAAGCGGGATTCACGATCCCCGGCTACCTGTCGGCCAAAGCCAAAGCAAGCATCGAGCAACCGTCTGCCCCGGCCACCCGCAAACGCTCCGAGAAATCGTCGGAACCGGCCAAAGTGGAAATATCGGCCGACATCAAACATCCGGAACTGTATGCCAGCCTGAAACAATGGCGCTACGAAATAGCAAGCGAAAAAGGGCTTCCCGCCTACACCGTCCTGCAACAAAAGGCACTGATCGGCGTAGCCAACACTTTGCCCGTCAGCGGACGCGACCTCCTCAAGATCCCCGGTATCGGGAAAAAGGTCGTCGAAAACTACGGTGCGAAGCTATTGGAAATCGTAGAAGCATACAGGAAAAACCAACAATAAAAACAACCTTGTCCCCGCACCTAACGCGGGGACTCGTGTATTTGGAGACACAGCCTCTCCCACCTCACTATTTTTTCAGCTCGAAGCCCATCATCATCCCGTCATACTGGCTTGCCAGTTTATTAAGAGTCTGCAAAGTCGTGTTTTTGGAAACGGCAGAGAGTTTTGTCAGGAAGTCCAGCAACTTATCGGCGTTGAAAAGCAAAGAGAGCTGGTCATGGGTCACTACGACATGAGCCGTCATCGTCGTCAAACTTGATTTACCGATCTGGCCATAGTGTAGTTCCATCGTCTTGTCATCCGCATTAAAAGAATAAGTGCCCTTCAAAGTGCGGCCTTTCAAGACACTGGTGAACGTGCTGTCCGTATTGAAAGTGTAGTTGAAAACCCCTTCGATAATCCCGACTTTCGCACAATACTCCTTCAGTTTCTTTTCCATCTCCGAGGAAGCTACACCTGCCGCCGCGTTCTTCAGCACATTATCGCCCTCCAGCTGGATGGCAGGATTCACATACGTCCACGTCCCGGCCAGATTTTCTACCGTCAGTTTTTTTCCTCCAGTCACAGTCGTTACGGCATCTTTTACGGCAGAAGAATTCAAGATGTCCTTAATGGATTGCCCATAGGCAGCGTCCGAAACGGACAAGAAAATGCCAGCAGCCATCATTAATCCCCACACTTTTCTCATTTTTCTCTGATTTTACTATTAAAACAGATGCGAAGATACTATTATTTTGCATATCTGTATTCCTTGGTCTACATTATCAAAACCACCAGCCCCCAAAATGAGGCCTAATCGGAACTTATCTACAACAAGAAATATACAATATCCCCCTATCGGGGCATTTTTCTATTTCAAAGAAAATCTTGAACGATTCACGTGTGACATTTTCATTCTTTTAGTCCAAATCTGTTGACAACTGGTAAAAACAAACCAAGAAGAAATCGAAAAACGAAAAACATTTGCTACAGAAAAGCCAGAACGGCTGACAGAATAAAAAAGCTGAACTCCCGGAGAATCGCCTGTAGCAAATAAAAATCCCCTCCGCTCCGAATATTACAAAAGCAAATTGCCGACTTTCTGCCATGAAGAGGGACTTCATCGCCGCGACGACCGTCTTCGTTACTCTTGAAGTCGGACTTAAAGGCTAATGAAGTCCGACTTCAAGCGCAATGACAACCGTCTTTAGGACAAAAAACCGCGCACCTCACGGCAGAATCCCATTTTTCACCGGTGAAGAAGCAGAACCTACTGCCATTTTCAAAGAATGTATTTTATTGTTAAATAAACAACAATATACAATAAGTCCACCCGAATTCAGGGTTCCTCCACCAACATTCGAATCAAATCATCTTTAGTGTAAAACACGAAAGGGGTTGTGACAATTTTGACACAACCCCTTCCTATTTATTTAATCTGTAATCCGATATTAAAGCTTATCGTTAGAACCGAGCACATTGATAATCTTGTGCTTGTACAGCTTTTCCATGTTGTCGCGAGCCGGGCCCAGATATTTACGCGGGTCGAATTCAGCCGGTTTTTCAGCGAATACCTTACGTACGGCAGCTGTCATAGCCAAACGAGAGTCTGAGTCGATGTTGATCTTGCAGACAGCAGACTTGGCAGCCTTGCGCAATTCTTCTTCAGGAATACCGATGGCAGCCTTCAAAGCACCACCGAACTTGTTGATGGTTTCAACCTCTTCCTGAGGAACAGAAGAAGATCCGTGAAGTACGATCGGGAATCCCGGAAGTTTTTCCATTACAGCGTCCAATACGTTGAATGCCAATGGAGGAGGTACCATACGGCCTGTAGCCGGATCGATATGGCACTGTTCCGGAGTAAACTTGTATGCACCGTGAGAAGTACCGATCGAGATAGCCAAAGAGTCGCAACCTGTACGATGAGCGAAATCGATCACCTCTTCCGGATCAGTATAAGTGTGGTGGTCAGAAGAAACTTCGTCTTCAACGCCAGCCAATACACCCAACTCACCTTCTACAGTTACATCGAACTGATGAGCATAATCAACAACCTTCTTTGTCAGCGCCACGTTTTCTTCGTAAGGAAGATGAGAACCGTCGATCATGACAGAAGAGAAACCTGAGTCGATACAGCTTTTGCAAGTTTCAAACGTATCACCGTGATCCAGGTGCAGAACGATCTGAGGATTCGGGCAACCCAATTCCTTAGCATATTCAACAGCTCCCTGAGCCATATAGCGCAACAGAGTAGCATTTGCATATTGACGAGCACCTTTAGATACCTGCAGGATTACCGGAGACTTTGTTTCAACAGCAGCCTTGATGATAGCCTGCATCTGTTCCATGTTGTTAAAGTTGAAAGCCGGAATTGCATATCCGCCTTTGATGGCCTTTGCGAACATTTCTCTCGTGTTCACCAAACCTAAATCTTTGTAATTTACCATTGTTGTAGATGTTATTACGTTAATGATTAAAAATCTTCCACAAAGATAAGAACTATCCGAAAACATTATGCTCTTAAACATACTAAAATAACACAAAAGTAAACCGGAACGAAAAAATAATTCAAATTTCTTTGTTTGTTCAACTCAAATCCATACCTTTGCAACCCAAAATACCGGTTACCAAACTCAAGTAGTTAAGAATAAATTAATAAGATAACAAAGCAATGAAAAAAGGAATTCATCCTGACAACTATCGTCCTGTAGTATTCAAGGACATGTCAAACGAGGATATGTTTATCACTCGTTCTACTATCAATGCAAAAGAAACGATTGAAATCGACGGTGTTACTTATCCGTTGGTAAAGGTTGAAATCTCAAGTACTTCTCACCCGTTCTATACAGGTAAGGCTAAATTGGTCGATACTGCCGGACGTGTTGATAAGTTCATGAGCCGCTACGGTAACCGCAACAAGAAGTAAAATAAATGGACAATTGACAATGGATAATTGACAATTGGGTTTGATAAATAAAAATATAGAAAAGGGCTGTTCTGATAAAGAATGGCCTTTTTTATTGTCATGTATCATAGCTTTCCGGTCCCGGAAACCGGCTTTTTCGATCCGGCAAACAGGAAAGAAAGCAACTTCCGTTTTTTATTTACAAAGATATTCTTACTTTTGTACGTAATTGATGATCTGCATGAATAAGCCCCGTGCTTTGCATCATTGTCAATTGTCAATTGTCAACTATCAATTTTATTATAATGCCATGGCAAAAACGAAAGAACAATTACTGAACATCCTGGACCAGTTCCAGCTCACAGAGAAAGTTGTTTCCGCCGAACCATTCGGGAACGGACACATTAACGATACGCTGAAAGTAACAAACGAAAAAGGCGAAATCAAATACGTCCTGCAACGCATCAACCACCTGATCTTCACAAACGTGGATATGTTGCAGAACAACATCCAGATCGTCACTTCGCATATCCGCAAGAAACTGGAGGAAAAAGGCGAAAGCGACATCGACCGCAAAGTCTTGACTTTCCTTCCGACAAAAGACAACAAGTTGTACTACTTCGACGGAGACAGCTATTGGCGCGTCTGCCTGTTCATTCCGGACAGCAAGAGCTATGAAGAGGTCAACCCGGAACTCTCTTACGAAGCCGGCAAGGCTTTCGGCGACTTCCAGTCCATGCTGGCCGACATTCCGGAAGGCACGTTGGGCGAAACCATCCCGAACTTCCACAACATGGAATTCCGTTTGGAGCAATTCCGCGATGCAGTGAAGGCAAATGCCGCCGGCCGTTTGGACGAAGTGAAGGACTTGATCGACGAAATCGAAAAACGCGCCGAAGCAATGTGCATCCAGGAACGCCTCTATCGTGAAGGCAAACTGAAAAAGCGCACGAACCATTGCGACACGAAGGTCAACAACATGATGTTCGATGCCGAAAGCGGCAAGGTCTTGTGTGTGATCGACCTCGACACGGTCATGCCGGGCTTCGTCTTGTCGGACATCGGCGACTTCATCCGCACAGGTGCCAATACCGGTGCCGAAGATGATGAGAACCTGGACAACGTCAACGTCAACATGGACATCTTCAAAGCCTACACACGCGGCTATATGGAGAAAGCCCAGTCGTTCCTGACCCCGACGGAAATCAAGTTGCTCCCCTACGGTGGCCGCTTGCTGACCTACATGCAGACCGTCCGGTTCCTGACCGACTACATCAATGGCGATACCTACTACAAGATACACAGCCCGAAGCACAACCTGATCCGTACCAAGGCCCAGTTCAAACTGCTCCAAAGCCTCGAAGCGCACGCAGAGAAGATGGATGCGTTCATGGAGGAATGGCTGTAGTCAATTGATAATGGACAATTGACAATTTTGATGGGTTATTAAAATAAGAAAGAGGGGGCAATCAAGAGGGATGAGGAAAACGACCGCTTGGTTGCCAACTTTTTTACTTAGGCATCCGGCTTTCCACGCTCAGCCGGCTCCGGGCGAACGGATAACCGAATTTGACTTAGGACAAATTTTTTACTCCCGGAAACGAGTACCTTTGTCCGCATATTACAAATATCTAATTCAATATCAATGTCAGACACTACAATCTCATCAGCCGCTTTTGCGGATACCAAGCCCCATTACGAGCTCCTTGACGGATTGCGCGGGGTAGCCGCCCTATTAGTCGTTTTCTACCACATCTTCGAAGGCCTTTCGTTTGCGGCCGGAGGAACGACAATCACGACGATCAACCACGGTTATCTGGCCGTCGATTTCTTCTTCATCCTCTCCGGTTTCGTGATCGGATACGCCTACGACGACCGTTTGGGAAAAACCCTGACTACGGGCAACTTCTTCAAACGCCGCCTGATCCGCCTCCATCCGATGATCGTCATGGGAGCCTTACTGGGGACCATCGCTTTCTTCCTGCAAGGCAGTGTCCAATGGGACGGCAAACAGGTAGCGACCTCAATGGTGATGTTGTCCTTGCTCTGCACGCTGTTTTTCATTCCCGCCCTGCCCGGTGCGGGCTACGAAGTGCGCGGCAATGGTGAAATGTTCCCTCTTAACGGCCCAAGTTGGTCGCTCTTCTTCGAATACATCGGCAACATCCTTTACGCTCTTTTCATTCACCGCCTTTCCAACAAAGCGCTGACCGTGCTCGTCGCCCTTTTAGGGATAGGGCTTGCCGGATTCACGCTCTTCGATGTTTCCGGATACGACATGATCGGTGTCGGCTGGACGCTCGACGGTGTGAATTTCCTCGGAGGTTTCCTGCGCATGCTCTTCCCCTTCTCGTTGGGAATGCTGTTGTCCCGCAATTTCAAACCGGTCCAAACGAAAGGGGCTTTCTGGATCTGTTCGGTTGTCCTGTTGGTCCTCTTCTGTGTGCCCTATATAAAAGTAGACGCCTCCCCGATCAGCCTCAACGGGCTATTCGAGATCGTCTGCATCGGCCTCGTCTTCCCGACCCTTGTCCGGCTCGGCGCTTCCGGAAAGACGACGGATAAACGTTCGACGCAACTATGCAAATTCTTAGGAGACATCTCCTATCCGCTCTACGCCGTCCACTATCCGGTCATGTATCTGTTCTATGCCTGGCTGATCGACAACCAGCTTTACACGTTCGCCGAAATCTGGCCGATGGCCATAGTGGTCTACTTCGGCAGCATCATCCTGGCTTACCTCTGCCTGAAACTCTACGACGAACCGGTCAGAAAGTGGTTAAGCCGCAGATAGAAATTCCATTCCATGCCCATGCGTTTTTGATTGCATGGGCATGAAATGGAAAACGGATGGGCATGGAAATTCCACCCCCTTACGACCGGCTTACCTGCAAGCCCTTATCGGACAAACTCATCTCGACGAAGCGGGCGTTGCCGTTTTGCGGATCGGCGGTGAGAAGGCGACGGATCTGCAAAGCGGCTTCCGGGTCTTTGGCTACGATATAAAGGTAGCCGCCGCCTCCGGCACCGGGAAGTTTATAGCCCAAGGCATACTCGTCGATGCGGGCGATAAGCCGTTCCACCGCCGGCGGGTTCGTTCCGACATCAAGCGCCTTGTTTTGTTCCCAACTCTTGCCGACCAGCCGGCCGTAAGAACCGAAATCACCCCGAAGGATGGCTTCGTACATATCCAACGCATGCGCTTTCATTTCGGAAAGCAACCGGAGATGGGAACTACTGTTCAAGAACATCCCACGCACGATCTCCGCAAGGATATCTTTCGCCGTACGGGTAATTCCCGTGTAATAAAGCAGATGGCAGGCACGATATTCCGGCTCGGTAAAAAGATACTCCGGCAACCAGCGTACCGACGGGTTCTGATGGAATCCCTCGCCCGTCTGCAACAGTTTCAATCCATGCAACACACCGCCATACTGGTCTTGCCAACCCCCTCCGGTCGTGAGCAACTGTTCGAGGATCAGCGTCCGGTTGCCGATCTCGTTCTTGTCCCATGCCAGGCCGCAGAAATCAGACAAGGCACCCAACACCGTAGCCGCAAGGATCGAACTGGTCCCCAGTCCGGAACCGGCAGGAACGGCAGCCAGCAACGTCACTTCTAATCCGCAGCCGAACGCCTTCAACTGTTCTTCCAACGAAGCATAACAGCCGGCCGAAAACTCAGGCGCAAAACCGGCCAGGGCCAATGCCGCTTTCGGGATGGAGAAAGGAGAGCCGACCTTGTTGAAGTCACGCAGTTCGTCCCAAGTGGAAACAACCTCCATCGCTCCGATATCGATGGAACGGAGAATGACACGATATTCGCGAGCCGGCTTCACATAGACCTGCAAAGGAGGCTGGCCGTTCAGTTCGACCGCCACGTTCACGACATTGCCGCCAGCATACAGGCAGTAAGGAGGCGTATCGGTCCAACCGCCTGCCAGGTCAATACGCACAGGGCTTCGTCCCCAGACAATCTGGTCGCGATAGACATTCAGACGAGGCGCCTGTTTCTCTTCGGCAATCGTCGCGACCAAGCCTTCGCGCAAGAGGGAAAAGGCCTGCTGTTGCTCCATCATGCCCCGGCCTTCTCCCGAAAGTTGCAGGACGCGGGCACGAAACATATTATCATGCACGCGCTTCATCAGCGAAGCGCCGGCCGGCAAAGTTTCCGGCAACGCGATCCCTCCGGCAACAAATTCGGAAGCGGCATCCGCCAAGTCCAACTGGTAGAATATGCTTTTATCATGGTTGGCGGCAAGCATCGGCCAGTTTTTCCTCCGGAACGCTTCGCGCTGGGCAAACAGGCGGCGGAGATTCGCACGGTCGGAAAGCTGGTTGGCCGACATCTTTTCAGCCGCTTCCCACACGCGGCGGCCTTCGTCCAGATGGGGCTCGGACACCATCCAGCGCAACACGGTTCCCAATTCGTTCATATTCCGGCAAACGGGGAACAAGGGCGCGTTCTGCATGTCGGCACACGCCGGCAGACTGACCGCCCGTTCTACCGCCCAATCCACGACGGGACGCCCCATGAAAAACGTTGTCCCGTCCTGTGTATTGCCTTTGAAAGGATCATTGAACCCGTAGGGACGGGCCACCCACGCTTCATCGCCGACGGGCACGACATCCACGCAGACACCGGATGGGATGCGCAGTTCCCAATCGTTTGCCGGCACGCCGGTGATGATATGCCGGTCAGCCAGTGTCCACCGTTTGCCGACAAAACTGTTCTCGACCCAAAGTTCCGAATTGTCGGAAGTCAGCGGGCAACAGACTTCGGCGTTCTGGACAAACATGGCGGGATGGGGTTTCACCTTGCGCTGCATGATCGCCCGCTGGTCGCGCACGAGGTTCTGCACCGACAGCGTCGAGGAGATCAGTTCGCGGCTCGTCCCATAGTGATAGAACTCGCCTCCCGGCAACGGCAGGATGGCGACAGTCAGCGCGTTCAGCTCTTCGTCGGCTATGCGCGGACGGGCGCCGAGCGCAAGGCCGAACTCGGCATACAGGTCGTATTCCTTCCACTGCCTTTCGTCCGGATCGTAAGAATGTTTCATCAGCAATTCCACAGCCCGGTCACTGAGCAGCCAGACACCTACATCCATCAGGAAAAGATGCGTGCCCGCCAATCGTCCCAACTCATCCAGCGTAGGCTTCTGGAGCATAAAGTCGAGCCGGTCGGGCGACTTGCGGTCCGAGACGAACACGCCGTGGCGGGTGGCCAGTGCGGGATCGACCCACAAGCCGTAGCAAACGACATCGGCCTCGGGAATCTCCTGCAACGGCTCGCTATTGCGCAGGTAGACATCACCGCTGGCAACCAGCGTATGCAGCGAATCCGGTGCCTTGCGCATGATCGCTTCATACAATGGGAGCTGGAGCGAAAGGAGGTTTTGGGATAATTTCTGTCCTCTTGCCCACCGGAACACCGGAATCGGGGTCAGGATCTTGCCCGAAGGCGCGTAGCCGGGCAAACGTCGGCTCTGCCCGCCGGCATGCAGCAAAATCCGTTTCTCACGTGCCAGCCATTCCCCGGCCGGCAACATCCCGGCAGCCTCATCGCGGCGGCGGCAAGACTCAAGTAGCCAGGCCGTTCCTCCGCCTGATCCCAAACGGGCACCAACAGGGTCGGATGTACAGAACCATTCTGCCGGATCGGCATTTGTTATCTCATGAAAACTGCCGACCAAGTTAGGCGGCAGCGACAATAATTTCTTCATATTCTTATCTTTATTTCCGACAAATGTACAGCTTTCTTGCCTCACTCCGCACAATTTAGTTTAAAAATCATAACTGCAATTTCCTGTTCGGCGAGAATCCACACCTTTGCACAAAAGATACTTTCAACCAGATGGTCCCTATCCTCCACAATCCCATAACTCTTTTCACTCAGAATTCCCTTTATTTATTCACTTTTAATATTCTAAATATGATTTACGGCTATGTAAGAGTCAGCACAGACAAACAAAGCACCGAGAATCAACGATTTGAAATCGAAAACTATTCCAAGGAAAAAGGCTTTCGGATCGAACGTTGGGTAGATGAAACCATCAGTGGAACAACAAATGTTTCAGACCGCCAGCTTGGCAGGTTGTTAAAACAAATCAGCAAAGGCGACACACTTGTCACATCAGAGCTGTCCAGGCTGGGACGCAACCTGATGCAGGTCATGAGTTTCCTCCACCAGTGTATGGAACGGGACATCATTGTCCTGACCGTCAAAGAACGCTATGAATTAGGAAATAACATCAACAGTAAAATCCTGGCTTTTGCCTTCAGCCTCAGCGCGGAAATCGAACGTAACCTGATCTCGCAACGTACCCGGGAAGCACTGGCACGCAAAAAGGCGGAAGGCACGAAACTCGGCCGTCCGAAAGGCAAGAAGAAACTGAACGCCCGGCTATCCAGCAATGAGAATACCATTCGGAAAATGATCAATGAGAAATGTTCGATGAATGAAATCGCCAAGAAATTCGGAGTGAACCGACAGACACTGCGTGACTTCCTGAGATACACCTTTCCGGACTGGAGAAAATACAGGTACAGCAAATAAGCCGTTGCGGTTGTTTAATTCCCGAATTGCCGTTATATTTGTACCTCGTTTGAAATACAAATACAGACATTATAAAACATATAAATATGCATAACTGGTTTGAATGTAAAGTCTCCTTCGAGAAAATCATGGAGAATGGAATGCAAAAGAAAGTGACGGAACCTTACTTGGTTGACGCCCTCTCGTTCACAGAAGCGGAAGCCCGCATCATCGAAGAAATCCGCCCTTTCGTATCCGGTGAATTTACAGTGACAGATATCAAACGCGCTCGCTTGTCGGAGTTGTTCTTCAACGAAAACGGCGACCGTTTCTATAAGATCAAAGTCTATTTCATCACCCTCGACGAAAAGAGCGGAGCCGAAAAGAAGACCGCCGCACAGATGTTGGCACAGGCCTCCAGCCTGAAAGAGGCGATCGCCGTATTGGAAGATGGCATGAAAGGTACGCTTGCCGACTATACCATCGCGTCCGTCACGGAAACCCAACTGATGGATGTCTTCCCATTCGATGCCAACAGTGTCCCTGCGGAAAAGAAATCCGAAGAAGAACTGATTGCCGAACAGAAAAAACAGGCGGAAACAACAGAAGCATGAGCATCACCGAAAATATAACCAGACTGAAAGCATCGCTGCCGGCACATGTCACGCTGGTAGCGGTCTCCAAGTTCCATCCCGTCGAAGCGCTGCAGGAAGCCTACGACGCCGGACAACGTGTGTTCGGCGAAAGCAGGGCCCAGGAGCTGACGGCCAAACAAAAGGTCCTGCCCGACGACATCGAATGGCATTTTATCGGCCCGTTACAGAGCAACAAGGTGAAAGACATCGCCCCGTTTATCCATACGATACACAGCATCGACTCGCTGAAACTCTTGCAGGAAGTCAACAAGCAGGCAGCTAAACACGGCCGTATCATCCGGGTATTGCTGGAGATACACGTCGCGCAGGAAGAAGCCAAGCATGGTTTCAGCCCCGACGAATGCCGCGAGTTGCTGCACGGCCTGTCGCCCAACGCCCTTCCCAACATCCGGATATGCGGACTGATGGGAATGGCGACAAACACCGACAAGGCCGCGCAAATCCAAGAGGAGTTCCATGCGCTCCATACGCTTTTCACTGAACTGAAAAACGCGGTATTCAAGGAGGACGAATCTTTCTGCGAATTATCGATGGGAATGAGCCATGACTACCCGATCGCCATTCGGGAAGGCAGTACGATGGTCCGTATAGGGACCCACATTTTCGGAGAACGGGAATATTAAATTCCCGTTCCTAATTTGTAATTGAATATAATTCTCTATTTTTGTAATTGTTGAATATAATTGAATCTGACATGATTGACATTAAAACAAAATATGCGGGCCTGACACTTCGCAACCCGCTTATCGTCGGAAGTTCCGGTTTGACAAACAACGCGGAACGGAACAAAGAATTTGAAAAGGCCGGTGCCGGCGCTATCGTGCTGAAATCGCTCTTCGAAGAGCAGATTGAAATGCAAAGTAACGTTCTGATGCAGGATTCGGACTATCCCGAAGCGGCCGATTACATACGCGGATATGTAAGGTCCAATCAGATAAACGACTATCTGGGACTGATCCAGAAGACGAAAGAACTCTGCACCATCCCGGTGATCGCCAGTATCAATTGCTACAAATCGGATGCCTGGGTCGAATTTGCCCGCCAGATCGAACTGGCAGGAGCCGACGCTTTGGAACTGAACGTGTTCTTCCTGGAAACAGACCTCACATACAACAGCGACCATACGCGCGACTTGTATGTCAACATTATTCGCAAAGTGAAAGAAACAGTTTCGATCCCGGTCACGATCAAGATGAGCAAAATGGTCGGCAATATCCCGGCTGTCGCTCATACGCTGACGGTAAACGGGGCAGACGGAATCGTCCTCTTCAATCGTTTCTACCAGCCGGACATCGACATCAACAATATGCAAATCGTTTCGGGCAACGTCTTCAGCAACCATGCCGACTTGAGCGACACGCTTCGCTGGACGGCTATCGTTTCGGGCAAGATCCCCGGTGTCAGCATCGCTTCCTCCAACGGTGTGCACGATTGGGAAGATGTCATCAAATGCCTGCTCGCCGGAGCCGACGCCGTACAGATGTGCAGCGCCCTTTATACACATGGGGCAGAAATCATCAGCCAAGTACTTACTTGTATCGAAGAATGGATGCACCAGGCGCATTACGAGTCGCTTGATCAGTTCAAAGGCAAGCTGAACTACGCCAACATCCCCAATCCGGCGCTGTATGAACGTTCGCAGTTCATGAAGTATTTCTCCAGCAGGGATTGAACCGGCTATATTTTGTCAATATGAAATACCTGATTATAGGAGGAGTAGCCGGAGGAGCTACCGTCGCAGCACGTCTGCGCAGAATGGACGAGAAAGCCCATATCATCTTATTTGAACGGGGAGAATATGTATCGTATGCCAACTGTGGCCTGCCTTATTATATCGGTGACACGATCAACAACCGGGATAAACTGTTCGTACAGACCGTAAAAGGTTTTACCGACCGTTTCCAGATTGACATCCGTACCCGGCAGGAGGTGACTGCTATCCGGCCGGATAAAAAGGAGGTGGAAGTCCATCTCCTCTCCACGGGCGAGACATACACCGAGGCATACGACAAGCTGGTCCTTTCGCCGGGAGCCGAACCGCTCCGTCCGGGTATCGAAGGAATCGGAAGCAAAAAGATATTCACGCTCCGCAACGTGCCAGACACGGATGCGATCAAGCATTATATCAACACGGAGAAACCGAAACGGGCGATCGTCGTGGGAGGTGGCTTTATCGGATTGGAAATGGCGGAAAACCTGCATGACTTGGGCATCCAGGTCGATGTGGTGGAAATGGCCAACCAGGTGATGGCACCTTTGGACTTCTCAATGGCGGCAATCGTACATCAACAGCTGACCAGCCAAGGAGTCGGGCTGTACTTGGAAGATGGCGTCAGCCGTTTCGAAGAGAAAGACGGAGGTGTGACGGTACACTTGCGCAGCGGCAAACAAATCGCAACCGACATGGTGTTGCTGAGCATCGGAGTACGCCCGGAAACCCAGCTGGCCAAAGAAGCCGGACTTGCGCTCGGAGAACGGGGCGGTATTGCCGTAAACGACTATCTGCAAACGTCTGATCCGGACATTTATGCTTTAGGCGATGCAATCGAAGTAAAGCATCTCGTAACCGGCAAACCGGCACTGATTCCTCTGGCTGGCCCTGCCAACAAACAGGGACGTATCGTGGCGGACAACATCGTGTTCGGCAACCGAAAGACCTATCGGGGTTCGATCGGGACCTCCATAGCCAAAGTGTTCGATCTGACAGTCGCTGCCACCGGTGCAAATGCGAAGTTACTGAAATTGAATCATATCGATTACATTTCTTCCTACACGCACGGAACAGCGCACGCCGGATATTATCCGGGAGCAGCGCCTTTGTCCATCAAGATTTTGTTCGCACCTGAAAACGGCAAGTTGTTGGGAGCGCAGATCGTCGGATTCGATGGAGTGGATAAACGGATTGAAATGTTGGAACAGGTTATCCTGCGGAACGGAACCATCTACGACCTGACGGAACTGGAACACGCATACGCGCCTCCCTACTCGGCGGCTAAAGATCCGGTAAATATGGCAGGGTTTGTGGCGGAAAACATATTGACAGGAAAATCCCGAATCGTTCACTGGCGTGAAATCGACCAACTTCCAGCCGATACAATACGGATAGATGTCCGCACACGTGACGAATATAGATTAGGCTCCATCCCTAACTTCATCAATATTCCGGTAGACGAACTGCGCGAACACCTTGATAAATTGCCGAAAGACAAACCGGTCATCGTGACCTGCGCAGTCGGCTTACGCGGATATCTGGCTTATCGCATCCTGGTACAGAACGGTTTCACAAACGTCCGCAACCTCTCCGGCGGGTATAAGACCTGGAGCGTAGCGACCGCAGGTTCCTGCACACCGGGAGACACGAAAGGCACAGGCTTCTCATGTGTATAAGAAAACACGAATTACACGGATTACACGAATTTTAGACTCAAATTTAATTCGTGTAATCCGTGTAATTCGTGTTTCCCCCTATTTTCACTTAATCATATCAAACCCCGTATACGGAACCAACACCTTCGGAATACGGATTCCTTCAGGAGTCTGGTTGTTTTCAAGCAAGGCAGCAACGATACGCGGCAAAGCCAATGCGCTTCCATTCAGCGTGTGGCAAAGCTGGGTCTTCTTGTTTTCGTCACGATAACGGCATTTCAGACGATTGGCCTGGTAAGTGTCGAAATTGGAAACCGAGCTGACTTCCAACCAACGTTTCTGGGCTTCCGAATAGACCTCAAAGTCGAAACATAGAGCAGCCGTGAAACTCATGTCGCCCCCGCAAAGGCGCAAGATGCGATACGGAAGTTCCAATTTCTGCAGCAATCCTTCCACATGGTCCAGCATTTCCTGATGAGACTGTTTGGAATGTTCCGGTTTGTCGATACGAACCAACTCCACTTTGGAGAACTCATGCAGGCGGTTCAACCCACGCACGTCCTTGCCGTATGAACCGGCTTCGCGACGGAAGCATTGCGTATAGGCACAGTTCTTGATCGGCAACTGTTTTTCGTCGAGGATCACATCCCGATAGATATTAGTAACCGGCACTTCGGCTGTCGGGATCAGATACAGGTCGTCCACTTCGCAATGATACATCTGCCCTTCTTTGTCGGGCAACTGGCCTGTGCCATAACCGGAAGCAGCATTCACAACCGTCGGCGGCATGATTTCCGTATAACCGGATTTGCGGGCTTCATCCAAGAAGAAGTTGATCAGCGCACGCTGCAACTGCGCGCCCTGTCCTTTGTAAACCGGGAAACCGGCACCCGTGATCTTCACGCCCAAGTCGAAATCAATCAGATCATATTTCTTTGCCAACTCCCAATGAGGAAGTGCGTCTTTCGGCAGTTCCGTCTCCATACCGCCCATCTTTTCCACCAGGTTATCGTCAGCACCGACACCTTCCGGCACCTCGTCATAAGGGATGTTGGGGATTGTATAGAGCAAACTCTGCATCTCTTCGGCAGCCTGGTCCATTTCAGCCTGGATCGACTTGTTGGCCTCCTTGATCTCGGCAACACGTTGCTTGGCTGTTTCGGCTTCCTCCTTTTTGCCCTCTTTCATCAGCATACCGATGGCTTTCGAAGTAGCATTCACCTCCGCCAAGTTTTTATCTAATTGATTTTGCGCACTACGTCTTCTATTGTTCAATTCGATCACTTTCGCGATGCATTCCTGTGCACCTTTAAAGTGTTTCTTTTCCAGACCACGGATCACCCGATCTGTTTCTTCCGTAATTACCTTAAGCGTCAACATACTTTAATGATGTTTTTAATTGAGTTGCAAAGATAAGCAAGATTTATGATTTATGATTTATGATTTATCATCGATGCATAAATTATAAATCATAAATCTTTCACCCGTCCCCCGGCAACCCACGTCCGGACATAATAAGGTTCGCTCAGACTGCTGACGATCACGCCGCTTGAGGTACTGGTATGGATGAACTTTCCGTTTTTCAGATAAATTCCGACATGATTGGGCACATGCTTCTTTCCCTTGCCCGTCCGGAAAAACACCAGGTCGCCTTCTTTCAGATTGGCACGGCTGACTTTCTTGCAATTGTGTTTCAACATATCGGCCGACGAACGGGCCAGCTGTTTGCCATAGACCTCCCGGAACATAACCGTCACAAAACCGGAACAATCCACACCTTTCTTGGTCAGCCCGCCTAACCGGTGAGGAACGCCCAGCCATTTGGCCCCTTCATTGTACAGAAAGATATTGTCGTTCGGAGTCAGACGGACCCCATAAAGACGGGATAGTTCTTTCGGTCCCTTGAAACCGGCCGGCAAAGTGACACGTTGCTTTTTGCTTCCACACGACGTAAACGCCCAGGCAAACAGCAACATTCCGATATGAAATATGATAAAATTCCTACGAGTCATGATGTTTGTAAAAACACAAAATTACTCGAAAGTTCCGAAAGAATCAAGGGAAACGCCAGACTGCAGAAATATTAGAAATCAAACCTTTGTCGTCAAGCTGCCAGACAATCCGGTTCATACGGTCTGTTTCCACTAGTTTCGGCTGGGATTTATCCCGACTATGCCCGTTCCAATTGCAAAGCAACGTCGTCTCGTCAGGATAACGGGACAACTCGGCTACAAAAAGAAGCGACAATCCATCCAGGTCGTCCGACGCAACCGAGCGTTCGATCTTCCAAGTAGCCGCATCGATTTCCACCCAACGATGCCCATCCCCGCATCCGACGAGCAAACGCTTGCCTTTCTTCAACTGTTTGACGGAAAAAGGTGTACCGCCGACCTTCACCCGGTTCAGGATCTGACCCAGAACATCCATTTCAATCAGTTCACCGGAACCGAAAAGAGGGATCAAATACGTATTCCGTTTCGTTTTCTCAATCTGCCGGAACTGATTATGGACCGCATCAATCCCTGTTTCAAAACGAATTTCCTTGACGGGATACCCGTTCTTGTCCAACTCGACAATCCGCGCCGGATGTCCGCAGACAGCAAGCAAATACCCACCGCCCGGCAACTGCGTCGCCGTAAAAAGTTCTTCGTTCCGGCCCACCTTATAATCCCAGACGACCTGTTGCCCAGGTGTGACAAGCCGTGCGCCAGCAGTATAGGCATACAGGACATTCCGTTCCCGCGTCAGCTCTACATCATTGCAATCTTCCCCTTTACCTATCGTGTGCACCCATTCAAAACGGCAAGTCCGCTTGTCTATCACCGCCACTTTGTCCCAGCCACAACCGGCAACCAGAAACTTTTCGCCTTTATACTTCTTGCGGAAAGAGAAAGGAGCGTCTTCCGGTTCTCCTGCCCGTACAGAACAGACAACCAGGCAGGAGAGGAAGAGCAATAACAATTTATGATCAGAAAAAAACTTCATATTCATTCCTTTTCCATCATGACAACGCGGAACCCGACATTATACACCTTCTGATAATCCCGATAAGGCAGACGGTAAGAAGAGGTGTTGCGGAAAGGACGGTCATACCAAGAACCGCCACGGACTACCCGCTTCACGCCCGGCGCCTCAGCCGGATCATTCCGGCCGTCATCAACCCGGTAAGGATAAGGCTTATAAGCCGAACGAGTCCATTCCCAGACATTTCCATGCATATCGAACAAATCCCAAGGATTGCGGATGTAACGTCCTACCGGCTCGGAGACAAACCCGCCGTCGTTGTAGGTCGTATCCCGTGGAATCCAATCGTCATACTTGTTGGGATTCTCGATGATCCGGACACTTTCATAGAACTTATAGGCCGTACAAGCGGCAAATTCCTTCAGTTTGATATCGCCCATATTGGCGTATGGAGAAAAGTCGGCATCCTGTCCGCCGAACCAGAACGGCGTGCTGCTACCGGCACGGCAAGCCCACTCCCACTGAGCCTCGTCGGGAAGCGTAAACTGGAGCCCGGTCTTCTTCGAAAGCCAATCGCAGAAATCCATCGCCTGTTGCCAAGAGAGGCGCACGGCCGGCTGGTTGTCATCGTTCAGCGAATAACCACGCCGCCCGAACTGATAACCGTGGCGATGTTCGTCGCGGCTGTCGTGCTTCGGATCGAACGCACGGAATTGCCGGTTCGTAATCTCAAACTGCCCGATCCAGAACGGTTTGTCGATCGTCACTGCCGTTTGCGGCATTTCGTCCGGCTGGCGCGTACTTCCTATGATGAAGCTACCGGCCGGCACTTTGATCATCCGAAGCGAAACGCCATCAGCAATTTCGATTTCCATCTGATAATTGCCCAAGGCGATCTGGCGATTTTGAGGTCCGCTCCAAGCCTCATAAGGCTTTGTCTGCGGATCATAAAGCGGCCAACCTTGCAGAGCGGTATCGCCAACGTTCACCGCAGGACGTTCCGGCTTCTCGTAAGCGATTCCGGTCGGCAGTTCAGGCAACCACTCCATATCGTGCTTCGGCGCCCCGAACATCTCACAATAGAGCTCGCGGAGCTGGCGGCTTTGTTCCGTCTTTTCATAAGTGGGAATATCTTTCCGACGACCATAGAAAGGTGCGTTAAAATCAATCCAGCAAGCCAAGCGAGTGATGGAAACCGAGTCGAGTTTGACCCCGTAATGTCTCTTGGCAAGTAGTTGCATCAACTCGGTCTGGTCGGCATGCACGTCCATCGGAGTCAGCATGTGCATATCACTCTCGATACCCGGCCGACGCACGTAACGGTGCAGGTCGGCATAGGATTGAGTAAAGTAACCGCCGTTCTCCCAAGCACGGCCGGATATCTGTGAAGACCAATCCTTGATCCATTTATCCCCTTTCAAATAGGGCCGGCTATTGTCTTCGCGGCTATGGCAACCGACACAATAGCGATCCAATATCGGCTGCACCTCATGGCGGTAACTGAAACCACGCTCCTTCCCCCACCATTCCTGTATCTTCTGCGGTTCTTTTCCGGAAGCCTTCACTTTGCGGGGAATAACAACCGTATTCCGTTCTTCGTGGCAACCGATGCAAGAAAGGACTTCGCCCGGCATAGCCGTAAACCAGCTACGCATGATCTGCAACGCCTTGCCTTCGGCATCCAGCGGTTGGATAAAGACAGGCGTATTGGCGGGAACCCGGAAAATAGCCGAGCCATCTTCCTCTACATCCACTTCTCCGATAATACGTTTGACGTCCCACGGCCCGTCCATCCCGATCGTACCCAACAGGCCACCTTGCCGCCACGGACTGAAATCGTATGTGCCGACACGCAATTTCTTCACCGTGCCACGCGGAATGCCTTTCAAACCTTCACCCGTATAAATGTCCTGCAAGAAGACGGTCCCCTCTTTCTCTCCCGGTTTCACTTGGCTGGGTATGACAGGCGGCGTAGCCCGCTTCTCCGTCAAGACCGGTTCCAGATAGGCCATTCCCTCCTCTTCACAGATCAACGTCATATTGTCGAACGTATCCACCAGATAAATTCCCCATAGCGATTCCGGTGAAGCTTTCATGGCCACGATAAAATAAGTATCGTTCAACGGCCAAGGTTGCAAGAAACGAGGCCAGCAACCATCCGCCAAGCGATCCCGTACTTCCGGCAGCACCTTGCGTCCGGAATAAGGAATTTCCGCCACGACCCCTTCCGCTTCATGACGCCCTTTGTTCACATCGATCATCATCAACCGGCCACTACGAGGCGTACTATGATGTCCGGTCACAACCCCGACCATGGCCGAAGGACGTCCCGGAACAGGACGTGCATCAAAATAAGCGGTCGGAAAATAGGAGTTGGATCCATAATAGGCCCGTTGGTTCGTGCCATCCGGATTCATCGTAAACATGATACGTGCGTTGGAATGCGGCAGGTCGGAATATTCCCAACGCTGATACAGGATCATACCGTTTTCCATCACCACCGGTCCCCAGTTACTGTCTTGGTCGAAAGTCAACTGCCGGGTTTCACCGGTTACGGGATCGTAACGGAACAACCCGCACATATTGCTTCCCCCGTCCGTACAAGGCAAGCCCAAGAAAGTCCCGGTCGAACAGAAAATGTAGCTGCCGTCAGGCGCATAGCAACCCTCAAAAGAATCGAAATCGCGATACGTTTCCGGCGTCAACTGACGGGTCGTCCCTTTCTTCAAGTCAAGTTCGAAAAGTTGCCAACGGTTATTCGTGCCTATCGACGAGTACATCATGCAGTCACCGTCGAAATGCGGTTCCGGATCCGCTATGATCATGCCTTTCTGAGGCTTGTAGATCGTCTTCCGCTCGATATGCCCCGGTACAATCTGGAAGGAGACAAATTCGTTTGTCCATCCTTCCGCCGGTTTGGAAATGGCAAAATTATTATGGAAATTATCCGGTGCGATCCCCAGTTCCCCTCTGATAGCCGTCCGCGCCTTGTCGCCCAATGTACGGCGGATGGCAACCAACTGCTTGCCCCGGATCAACGGATTGGCCAGCAAGGTAGCATCCAGTTCGTGCAGGATCTGTTCGGCCTGCCGGATCGCTTTCTTGTCGCCCTTGCGGACCCCTTCGATCAGTCGGGAGCGATTGGCTTCAAGTTCCCGCAAAGCGCTCTCCCAATCGGTCCCCGGTTGGAAGTCGGCCTTATATTGAGTTTGCAGAAAACGGACAGTCGCCTGAAACTTTTCAGGCTGATAATGTTGCAGGCGCATATCCAGCCCCCGCACAGCTGCAAAGGAGGTCATTATTCCTGTTGCAAGCAAACAAACAATCAGATTAATACGTTTCATGGTCTTCAAATCGTTAAATTGATTTCACGACAAAGATACGGGTTTCACGTTTCCGAAAGTTAACAATACATGCCTAATACTTTGCAAAATCCGATATAATATTCCGATTTTTCCTATATTTGTTCCGTCGATAATCCATCTATTCACATGAAAATACTGAACAACCGGAATACGCTGTCACTCCAGATGATCTATGCAGGCTACCACCGTGCAGGGAAAGAGTGGTGTTATGAGAACATCATCAGCCCTTTCTCACGCCTGTATCTTATCCATGAAGGAAAAGCAGCCGTCTACATGAACAAGAAAAAATACAACTTGTCGCCCGACGAACTGTTCATTATCCCCAAATTCACCTTCCACACGTATGAATGCGACAACTTCATGAACCACTATTACATCTGTTTCTTCGACCAACTGATCGGAGGCAGAAGCCTGTTCGAACATACGACCATCCGCTACCAGCTCCCGGCCAGCGAAATGGACAAAAGGCTGATGTTGCGCTTTCTCGAACTGAACCCCGGCTGCGCCGTCCACAACCCCAACCCTAAGGCATACGACAACAAGGACAACCTGTATACGGTCAACCAAAGCCGCTCCAACTACGACCTCGCCACCGAAATCGAAAGCAACGGCATCCTGTTGCAGCTCTTCTCACGCTTCTTAGGAGAAACGAAGTTCCTCGAACCGGAATCGCGCAACCAGTATGAACGGCTCAACTTAGCCCTCAATTATATCGACAACCATCTGCAACAAAGTATCCACGTGAGCGACCTGGCAGAACTGATGTGCATCAGTGCCGACCATTTCTCCCGCATCTTCCGGCGGGTCATCGGCATGGGCCCCAACCAATACATCCAGACCAAGCGGATCGAACGCGCCCAGACCCTGCTTCTGACCTCCCGGCTCAGCATCAAGGAAATCGCAGAAACAGTCGGCATCCCCAATCTCTCCCAGTTCTCCAAACTGTTCTCCAAACAGACCAACCATTCCCCACGGGAATACCGGGATACGGTCTAAAAAAACACCAACACTTTGTAAAGGATTCAAATGGTCCAATTAAATTTCAAAAAATGCGTAAGCTCTCACTCACTCCCGAACAATTTCCGGAACGGATGAGAATTTCTCTTGACATCCGGTCCCGAATTTCGTATATTTGTTCATCAGGAAGCCGTTTTTCGAGAACGCCCGTAATAAAATCGACGTCCTCAAAAACAGTTTTGACACGCTCGTTTATATTTTCGGCAACATCAAAAACAACCTATACAAGCATTCATGGGAAAAATCAAATTCAGCATTTACCAAACACCGGCCCATAACGGCCGCAAACAAAAACCGTATGCACGTCCCATCCTGAACGGGACAAAAAGGATGGAGGAAATTTGCCACCTGCTCAGTGACAGCTGTTCTATCACCTCTTCCGACATCAAAGCCGTTCTCGAAGCGTTGGGACAATACATCGGAAGGGAACTGGCCAATGGCTACAGCGTCGAACTGGAAGGCTTGGGGCACTTCTCCCCTTCCCTGCGATGTACGCAAGGGAAAGACGACAAGGGAAAAGAGCGATGCACGATCCGCGTACATGGCGTGAATTTCCGTTGTGCCAACTCTTTAAAGGAACGGGTGAAACAAAACCAGTTACAGGCAATCAAGCGCCGGAACCTACCAAGTACGGACCGGGACGGAAGAAAAAAGAAAATGCTGGAATACCTGCAAAATCATCCGTCCATCAATGTCTCAGCGTATGCGCTGTTAAACAGTTGCACCTATTACGCCTCGCAAAACGATATCCGGCAATTCCTCGCCGACGGAATCATCCGAAGCATCGGTTACCGAACCCACAGAATATACCTGTTGGCTAAGGCTGAATGAACCTGCCAAGCATAAAAAAGAGGATATCCGCCAAGCGAATATCCTCTTTCTTTTTCTATGTAAAACCCGCACTTATGCTTCTGCTACAACTTCCTTTATAGAAACGAAAGAACGGTTTTCCTTACCTCTGCGGAAAGTAACCACGCCATCCACCAAGGCATACAACGTGTGGTCTTTACCCATACCTACGTTTTCACCCGGATGATGAACGGTTCCTCTCTGACGGACGATGATGTTACCAGCTTTAGCAACTTCACCACCGAAAAGCTTAACACCTAATCTCTTACTTTGTGATTCACGGCCGTTCTTAGAACTACCCACACCTTTTTTATGTGCCATTTCTTCTTTTCTCCTTTAAACGTTAAGCAACAATTTCTTTTACACTCACTTCAGTGAACTGCTGACGGTGACCGTTCAACTTACGATAACCTTTTCTTCTCTTCTTGTGGAAGATCAGCACCTTATCACCCTTTACCAGCGGAGACAGCACTTCACATACTACCTTTGCGCCTTCTACGGTAGGAGCACCTACTTTTACTTCGCCATTGTTGTCAACCAACAATACTTTTTCAAATTCCACAACAGCACCGCTTTCTGCGTTCTGAATGTGATGAACGAACAACTTCTTTCCTTCTTCAGCCTTGAACTGCTGTCCGTTGATTTCTACGATTACGTACATCTGTCTTTTTTATATTTAACAGGTTATGTCCCGGAGGTGGATACGTTTCTAAGCACCACTTGTTTACCCCCTGCGGAATTCAGAGCGCAAAATTACGGTTTCCTGTTGTATCATCCAAATATTTTTGAAACTATTTTGTACTCAAGGTATAAGTGCCCGCACCGTATTCCTTGGCGACCGCCTCACCGGGAAGCGTAACAGCCGCCGTTGTCCCTTCCGGAATAGTAAAGGTCCACTGCCACGTATCTCCTTCATATTTCCATGCGCTTTTGATAAGTCCTGCCGCCGACTGATATTCAGCCGTAAGATGGCCCAAACGGCGATCGGGCACGGGACGCATGATGATGTGGCGGAAGCCCGGCTGCGCAGGATCGGCAGCGATGCCAGCCGCCGTTTTCCACAACCATTCGCATACACAACCATACGCGTAGTGATTGAACGAGTTCATGCCACGAGGTCCCATGCCTTCCTCGATCATATAGCTGTTCCAGCGTTCCCAGATGGTGGTGGCGCCATTGTCGACGGAATAGAGCCACGACGGGTTTTTACGTTGGAAAAGAAGTTCGTAAGCGATGTCGGACATCCCGTTTTCGGTAAGTGTGGCCATAAGGATCGAAGTGCCCAGGAAACCGGTCTGCAAACAATTGTCATGCTCCTTGAAGTTCTGACGCAGGCGGGCGATCATCCGTTCTTTGGCTTCACCCTCCAGGATCTTGTTTTTCAAGGCAAACAAGGCAGGCGTCTGCATGGTGTTCAAAATGGCGGTATTGAACTCACCTCCGGAAGTAAAGAACGTCCGGCGTATGTACTCCCGTGCCTCATCGACCATCGACGCATAGCGCGAAGCGTCACGTCCGGTCGCTTTTGCCATATCGCACATCATACCGGCATCGATCAGCCAATAGCTGGCACACAGGTAATTCCAGTAATCCACTGCCTCAGGAAGAGGACCTTTCGGACCGAAAGCACGCCCGCTACAGCTTTCCAGCGGCTCGTAGCTCAGCCAATCCGCCCATTGGTAATTTCCGTTCTCGTCTTTCAGAGCGTTGTGGTCGTACTTCGTTTCCGCCACGTGGTTCATGAAACGTTCCATCGACTCCCAGGACTCCTCGATGACCTGTCTGTCGCCAAATTGTTTCCAGACAACCCACGGTACAATGATCCCGGCATCCGCCCAACCCAGGCGCATCATATCATGGTCTCCAGCTCCATACTGCGCAAAAGGAGCCACACCGGGATAGCCACCCATTGGAGACTGAGTGTCGCGCAAATCTTGCAACCACTTATGGAAGAAGCGGCTCGTGTTGGCAAAGAACGTGCCGGTCTCGGTAAACACCTGCGTATCGGCCGTCCATCCCAAACGCTCATTGCGCTGCGGACAGTCGGTGGGAACAGACAAGTAGTTGGACAATTGCCCCCAATAGGTATTCGAGATCAGTTTATTCACCAATTCATTCCCCGTAGAGAGGCGTCCGATTTCCATCTCTTGGGCAATGGACGTAACGGGGACACTGTGTATCTGGCTGATGATCACCGGTTCTGTAACGGTAATCGAGAGGAAACGATACCCAAAGAACGTATTCCGCGGACGATAAGAGACCGGTTTTTCACCTGCCGCAAAGGTATAGTCAAGCATCATGCCCGTGTCCGGAATGCGCAGATTAAGACGATGCACGCTCCCTTCCGGTCCGTCCATGCCCCGGCTCTTTGCCCCATTCCCGTCGTTGAGCAACTCCGATGTCACGCAATGAAGCGTCGTGCCCTCCTTTGCCTGGAACAGAAATTCCGGTACCGCGGCAGCATTCTGTCCGAAGTCCACCACTAAGTTCTCGCCCGGATTCACCTGCATGGGTTCACCCGCCGCAAACTCTTTCTTAATGACCACCTTGCCATAAGCCTCTTCATTCTGTCCCGTCACCTCTTGCCAAACGTATGCTTTTACCGGTGCAAGCGCTATGTCTGGACGCATGTAAACCTCCGCACCATTGTTGGGACGGATCTGTCCTTGAAATTCACGGTTCACTTCCGGTTTGGAGAGCCGTTCCGGTGTGAGAAATCCTTGTGCTTCGCGGGCGTCGTAAACTTCCCCGTCAAAGATGGCGGCATGTTTCACCGACCCGGCTATACCGGCTTGCCAGGTGTCGGGATGGGTTCCCAAAAGACGCGCCGTCCCATCTGCATAGGTCACACGCAATACGCCACGGAACGCGCACTTCTTACCATACATGCCTTGACTCCCACTGGGCGTGACAATCTTGTCTCCCCACCAACCGGGTGTCACCTGTGCAGCCAACTGGTTCGTTGCCCCTGAACGGGTATTGAATACATCGGTAATATCATAAGTAAACGAGCGTTTGGTCTTAAGCGGATGGGTAAAACCGGGCTTGAGCACCTCGTTACCAATCAGCGTCCCATTCACATACAGATCGTAGACACCCAGTCCTGCCGTCATCCACTCTACACGTTTCACCTCGTTTTCGTTGGTCAGCGTGGAAACAAACCAACTGGCGCCGTCTGCCGCACGCGTACCGTCATTGACGACACCCGTCACGACCGGAGCATCGGCTACCGAAATCCACTCTGATTTTGTCCACGCTTCGTCATCGAGCGCATCCACCAGTTTCCCTGTGTTTTTCTTGTCAGCAGTGTTGCAAGCCATCAGCATGGCAAGTGCTGCACAATAAAGCATTTGTTTGTAGTTCATCATATTTTTTGTAATTATAAAATCGATTGACGGAACCAAGATCCGAGAAAACATAATTCCGTCTGTAAAGGAAAGGATTTCTTCTCTGACTATCATTTTCAAAAATGATTTTACAACTTATAATTTTGACAAAAAGCCCAACCGGTGCCTCGTTTGTCCCCTATTCCGGATTTTTATCCGACCCGCATGAAAATCGATTGTTTTTATGTAATTTTGTCCACCGGATAATAAACACAAAAAGAAGCAATATGAACTATTACGAGCTTACATTCACATACACCTCTCCGATCGAGAACAACATCATCAACGATGTGCTGGCAGCCGAATTAGGAGAGATCGGTTTCGAGAGTTTTGCCGAAACCGAGAACGGGTTGCAAGGGTATATTTCCGACCTATTATATAATGTAAAAGGATTGCAGGACAAACTGGCCGAATTTCCGTTGGAAAACGTGGAAATCCATTTTACTGAAACACTGGTGGAAAGCAAGGACTGGAACGAGGAATGGGAAAAGAACTATTTCAAGCCGATCCGCATCGGCAAGGATTGCATCATCCGCACTTCTTTCCACGAACCCGAACCGGGTTACACCTACGACATCATCATCGATCCGAAGATGGCATTCGGGACCGGCAACCACGAAACGACGTTCCTGATGATCAGCGAAATGCTCAAACTGGACCTTGCCGGCAAAGAGCTGCTCGACATGGGATGCGGGACAGCCGTACTCGCCATCCTCGCCCGCATGAAAGGAGCCGGACGTGTGGTGGGCATCGACATCGACGAATGGGCCTACAACAATGCACTCGAGAATATCCGCCTGAACCATACGGACGATATCCAAGTCGCCCTCGGCGGCGCCGAACAGATTCCGGCATTCGGGACATTCGACATCGTGTTCGCCAATATCAACCGGAACATCCTGCTGAACGACATCCGCCATTACAACGCGTGCATGAAACCGGGAGCAGTCTTATACATGAGCGGCTTCTACGTACAAGACATTCCGGCCATCGAGGAAGAATGCAAACGCAACGGACTGACCCTGTTATCACACACGGAGAAAAATAACTGGGTCGCCGTGAAAGTCCAAAAGCAATAGCATTAATTAACCTTAAAAATAACAGCCCGGATAAACCAACATCCAACTGAAAACGTTATCTTGGTAAACAACATCATAAAAAGAAAAAATTATGAAAAGCGTAGATTCTAAATTATTACTGGGATTAGTAGTAGGCGCTGCAGTCGGTGCCGCAGTCGGTTATCTGGCAGCAACAGATAAAAGAGAACAATTGCTGGAAGAGCTGAACGGCGTAGTCGGAAAAGTAAAAGAAGGTTTCAACTCCGCTCTTGCCAAATACAAAGAGGGGAAAGCCGAACTTGCGAAAACGACAGAAGAAATCGTAGCCGAGTAAACGGGTATGGAGAAAAACGCAGATGAAATCTTCCGTGAACTGAAAAAAGATCTTTCAGCTTACGTGGAGTTGAAGCTCGAACTCCTGAAATTGAACACCTATGAGAGAACGGGGAAAGTCATCGCCGTTCTCTCGTACGGAGTCATTTTGCTATTTCTGGCTTTCTTTGCGATTCTGTTCATTTTCCTTGCTTTAGGACTTTATTTAGGAGATCTGTTCGGTTCGGCCGGTTCGGGATTCGGTGTCGTAGCCGTACTCTATCTGTTGCTGATCGGTTTGATTATCCTGAACAAAGACAGAATCGGCCATACGATATTAAACATTGTGATCTCCGCATTGACAACAAATGATGATAAAACAAACGCGACAGACCATGAACAATCCGCAACAGACGCCTCTGGAGAAGCTGATTTCTGATCGCCGCCGCATCCAACAGGCATGCGCCAGGCAAGAACAGAAACTGAATGCTGATTTCTCATACATACAGGAGAACGCCGGCACGTTGCTGCTTTCAGGTATCTCCGCCCTCTTATTCCCCAACTCGAAAACCCAATCCAAAAAAGGGACGGGAAGCAGCCGGCCTGCGTCTTCCTCGGAAACGCCGTCCATGCCGCTTGGATTTGCCGACTATCTTTCTGTGGCACAAGGTTTACTGCCTGTCGCATGGGATGTCGCACGGCCCTTGTTGACCGCTTGGGGCGTCCGGAAAATCCAGGCGTGGATTATACAGAAACTTTTCAAGAAAAAAAAGTAAGCTTCAACAATTAATTTATGTTAGAGGACATATTTTTCTTGTTCTAAATCCCGTACAATAAAAAAAATGACTAAATTTGCAGTCGTTAAAAACAGGGTGTAACGGATGTGTTTTCCGGGCCGCTGTTTCAGTTAAATTGGAGATAAGTAATATTTTTAATAAACCCATAAAAGTTTTATTACAATGATTAAAGTAGGTATTAACGGTTTCGGCCGTATCGGACGTTTTGTTTTCCGTGCAGCTCAGAAGAGAAGCGATATTCAGATCGTAGGTATTAACGACCTCTGCCCGGTTGATTACTTGGCATATATGCTGAAATACGACACAATGCACGGTCAGTTCGACGGAACTATCGAAGCTGACGTTGAAAACAGCAAGCTGATTGTAAACGGCAATGTAATCCGTGTAACTGCTGAACGTAACCCGGCTGACTTGAAATGGAACGAAGTTGAAGCTGAATACGTTGTTGAATCTACAGGTTTGTTCCTGACTCAAGAAAAGGCTCAGGCTCATATCGAAGCTGGTGCTAAATATGTAGTTATGTCTGCTCCTTCCAAGGATGCAACTCCTATGTTCGTTTGCGGTGTAAACGAAAAATCATATGTTAAGGGTACTCAGTTCGTTTCTAACGCTTCTTGTACTACTAACTGCTTGGCTCCTATCGCTAAGGTTTTGAATGACAAATGGGGCATCACAGACGGTTTGATGACAACTGTTCACTCTACAACTGCAACTCAGAAGACTGTTGACGGTCCGTCTATGAAGGACTGGCGTGGTGGTCGTGCCGCTTCTGGCAACATCATCCCGTCTTCTACGGGTGCTGCTAAGGCTGTAGGTAAAGTTATTCCTGAACTGAACGGCAAACTGACTGGTATGTCTATGCGTGTTCCGACTCTGGACGTTTCTGTTGTTGACTTGACAGTAAACTTGGCTAAGCCGGCTACTTACGCTGAAATCTGCGCTGCTATGAAGGAAGCTTCTGAAGGCGAACTGAAAGGCGTACTGGGTTACACGGAAGATGCAGTCGTTTCTTCTGACTTCTTAGGTGACACTCGTACTTCTATCTTCGATGCTAAGGCTGGTATCGCTTTGACTGATACATTCGTAAAGGTTGTTTCTTGGTACGATAACGAAATCGGTTATTCTAACAAGGTTCTTGACCTGATCGCTCACATGGCATCTGTAAACTGCTAATCCATCCAGATTACATAGTTTGAAAGCCGCATCCTTCGGGGTGCGGCTTTTTTTGTCTATCTTTGCATCCACTATGGAAGCCTATCAACTTATCACTGTTTTAGGGCCGACCGCATCCGGCAAAACGACATTTGCCGCTGCACTCGCCGCCCGGCTGGACACGGAGATCATCAGTGCCGATTCCAGACAAATCTACCGTTCGATGGATATCGGGACCGGAAAGGACCTGGCCGACTATACCGTCGACGGGAAAGCGGTTCCTTACCACCTGATCGACATCTGCGATCCGGG
This sequence comes from Parabacteroides sp., assembly GCA_017937385.1. Classification (GTDB taxonomy): domain Bacteria; phylum Bacteroidota; class Bacteroidia; order Bacteroidales; family Tannerellaceae; genus Parabacteroides. Next base: position 8,095 of record JAGBDR010000003.1, on the reverse strand, counting down.
ATATAAATACAACGTATTCGAATACCAACATGATTTCTTCCGGGCATACGACACCATCCGGTCCAAAGGGAAACTGCCGGTCCTATGTGGCGGGACAGGTATGTACATAGAAGCCGTGCTGAAAGGCTACAAACTCTTGGATGTCCCCCAGAACCCCGGACTGCGTGAATCCTTGAAAGAGAAATCGCTACCCGAATTGGAACAGATACTGGCCGGTTACAAGGTCCTGCACAACAAGACCGACGTAGACACCGCCCAACGAGCCATCCGGGCCATCGAAATCGAAGAATATTACAAGAACGAAGCACCGGATGCCAATGAATATGCCCCGATCAACAGTCTGATCATCGGCCTCGACATAGACCGGGAGTTACGCCGCGAAAAGATATCGCGCCGCCTACATACCCGCTTGGAAGAGGGAATGGTCGACGAAGTGCGGAAGATCATCGATTCAGGAGTCAAGCCGGAAGACCTGATCTACTACGGGCTGGAATATAAATATCTTACCCTCTATATCATCGGTGAACTGTCTTATGAAGAGATGGTTTCCAAACTGGAGATTGCCATACACCAGTTTGCCAAACGGCAAATGACCTGGTTCCGAGGCATGGAACGCCGGGGATGCATCATCCACTGGATCGATGCGACACTGCCGACAGAAGAAAAGATCGAGAAAACCAAAAAACTCTTGACAATGGACAATGGACAATGGACAATGGACAATTTGGGATGAGTATTTTAATTGTCAATTGTCCATTGTCAATTGTCAATTAAACTTACCCCATCTTGCTTATCTTCCTCAGCCTATCCTCGTCAATCAGCTTGATCTTGCGACCGTCGATTGCGATGATACGCTCGGCAACAAATGTGGACAAGGTACGGATGGCATTGGATGTCGTCATATTCGAAAGATTAGCCAAGTCTTCACGGGAAAGATAAATACTCAAGGTCGCCCCATCTTCCTCCAGGCCGTAACTATCCTTCAGGAATAACAAAGATTCGGCCAAGCGCCCCCGGATATGCTTCTGGGTAAGGTTGACCGTACGTTCGTCAGCAACTCCCAAGTCAATAGAGAGCTGGCGGATAAAGAACATGGCAAGATTAGAATTGCTCACCAACAGATTCCGGACAACCGTCATGGGAATCATGCACACCGTAGACGCTTCAAACGCAGAAGCATTTGTCTGATATTTTTCCTGAGCAAAATTGGCCCGGTAGCCAAAGTATTGTATCGGTTTGATCATCCGGATGATCTGGCTCCGTCCGCCAACACCATCCTTAAAGATTTTCACCTTGCCTTTTAACAGACACATCATCTCTCTCGGATCGTCACCTTCGCAATAAATCAACTCATTACGCTTGAAATGCTGGATCGTCGAACGATGACGAAGCACATCCCGTTCCTTTTCGGTCAGGACTCTCCACACCTCTGCCAAACTAGCCGACAGATCGACCTCTTCTCTTTGTTGTTTAACCACGACTGCTATATAACATACTTATGAAGCACAAATGTACGGCTTTTCTTTCAAAAGCCGCACAACTTTAATACGATAAATGAATAAAAATTCGATTTTATTCAGTACGTTTGCCCAGAAAGAAACGACAATTTGTTAAAAAAGTATTTCCATATCATCATTCTGCTTTTTGTCGCAGGAAATGCCTTAGCTGCCCCGGACGGTCGTTATGGAAATCGGCCTTTGTCGGGTCCTAAAACGCACTCTTCCCAGCAAGGGGATTCCATCATGAAGAAAGTCATCGGACGGGCCGACACCTATAAAAAGGTCGTTTCCCGCTACGAGGCCGAAATCTATATCAAAGGCAAGACGGAAATCCTCCGGCAGAACTTCCTGATGCGTTTCGCCCACCACCTTTTCCCGGTAGACCGAAGGAACAAGGATATGATCTTCGAGATGGTCAGCCATTCCGAGTTCAACGCTCCGAACAACTACCGGCACGGCTTCGAGGCGATAAACGGGAACAGCATCCCCAACAACATCAAGCAGCAGGAGGTCCTGACCTTCCTGAACCTGAACGTCTATTCGCCGACCATCTACAACGAGGGAATCATCATGCCGGTAGCCGGGGAAGCATTCAAATACTATACCTTCAATTTGGAACGCACCGAAACGGAGGGCGACCGGAAAATCTACCAGATCCGTTTCATGCCCAAACTCTGGAGCCAGAAACTCATCTGCGGCGACCTGTACGTCACCGACCAAGACTGGCACATCGACAAGATCGACGTAAACGGGCGTTTCTCCTTTGCCGAGTTCAACTTAGTCATGACATTCGGACGGGATTACCGCCATTTCATCCTGCCGCAAAAGGCAGACCTCTTTCTCCGCTACCACGTGTTAGGGAATGCCATCGCCAGCTCCTACCACACCTCTTTCAAATACGAAACCGTCGAATGGGTAGAAGAAGACCTGGAGGACCAAAGAGATCGTCCCCTCGACCTGACCGGCTATTACCAGCTATCGTCCGATACGATCCCGATCGTCAGCGACAGTAGTTACTGGAGAAGCAAACGGGACATCCCGCTGACCGCTGAAGAGGAGAAGAAATACGGACAGACGACTCTCAAGGCCCCTTATGCCTCCGACACGAGCCACATCCGGAAATACCTGAAGATAACGGAACGCCTGACCAACACCATCAGCCTGGATTACAAAACCACCCGTCTGAAATACTCCGGCCTCCTGAACCCGTTCCAGTTGGGCTATTCCGGACGGGACGGCATCACTTACAGGCAGCAAATCCGTTTCAGCAAGACTTTCAAGAAAGACCGCCAGTTGCGTTTCCGGCCGGAGATCGGGTTCGTGTTCAAACGGAAAGAGCTGTTCTTCAAGTTCGGGGGAGACTGGGAGTATCTTCCGGAGAAACAAGGTGCCCTGAGCCTCAACCTCGGAAACACCAACCAGGGATATTCCTCCAAGATCATGAACGAAATCAACGAACAACTGAAAGACTCCGCTTTCAACTTCGGGAACCTGGACCTGCAATACTTCAAGCACTATTATATCGAGCTCAAGAACCAGATCGAACTGTTCAACGGCTTCCAACTGACAACCGGGATCTCCTACCACCGCCGCATCCCTGCCCGGAAAAGCGCGATCGCCCCGGGAGAGAACGTCACGGAGATCATCAACGAGAACTATCACAACTTCATCCCCACGATCGGCTTCTCCTATACACCCAGGCAATATTACTGGATGGACGGCTACCGCAAGGAATACCTCTACTCCTACTATCCGACCCTCTCCATCGAGTTCGGGCGGGCCATTCCGGGCGTATGGAAAAGTAGCGGCAACTACGGGCGTGTGGAAGCCGACATCCACCAGAGCATCTACTTAGGACTTTCCCGCCGGTTCAACTATCACGTCAGCGGAGGGCTTTATACGGCGCAGAAATCCACCTACTTCGCCGACTACCGGTATTTCACCCGGCATAACTTTCCCGAATCATGGGGCGGGGACGACTTCGGAGGGGTTTTCCACCAGCTCAGGCACGAATGGTTCAACGCATCCGACAAATACGTCCAGGCGCACGTCATGTATGAAAGCCCGTTCATGCTTTTCCAGCTCTTCAAGCCGGAGGCGACCAAGCATATCATCTCCGAACGTTTTTACCTCAGCCAGCTCTGGATGCCGGTCAAACCCAGCTACACGGAAATCGGATACGGTTTCGGCAATCACATCTTCAACGTCGCCGCTTTCGTCGGGTTCGACAAACTGAAATACGAGGGAATCGGGTTCAAATTCGCGTTCGAACTCTTCCAATAGGTCAGAACTGCGGACGGACAATCAGAATGCCACTGTTGCGCTTGATCGCCTGCACATACGCCTGCAAGGGCTCTTCGTTCACGATCACGCGCTTCTTGGCAGTCGAGGCATGGATAAACGTCAGCGTTTCCCCTTTCCGGCAGACAATGCCGACGTGCGAGACATCCAACCCTTTCACCGTCGTGACAAAACAGACGATATCGCCGTTCCGGATCCGGCCGGCATGCGCCTCGATTTCATCCTGCGGGATATAATAGTGCGGACGGGCACTGATTTCCTTTTCTTTCGCCGCCATGAACGCGATACGCTCCGGATGACCTTTCAACTGTTTGTAGCTATCGGGGTGCGTGGACATAAAGGAGAGGTCGAGTACAAGCGACTCGCCCCCGATCTCTTTCGTGACATCTTTCAGATATCCCCGCTTCTCGTTCTCATACAGCCAGTCGGTCGTGTAATGAAGGCGGTCCGTATAGTCGAGCGCCCCGTTGCCGGCATCCCGGTAGCGCATCTCCTGCAAGGCAGCGGCAAAACCGTCATACTCCGGACGATGCTTGACCGACCACGCCAAGACAAGCGTATTCTCGACCAGCGTCATGCAATCCAGGCCGCGCAGGTTCACGACTAACCTTTCGGGTTCCTCCTCCAAAGTACCCGCCACGTATGGAGTGCCCAGGAAGAAACGGGCGGTTTCCACCATCAGGTCACCTGTCGGCAAAGCGGCTTTCTCTTTCATGGCCGCACAATAGCGTCCGTAAATGCCACGGTCCTCCTGCGCCTTCCCGGAGAGGGAAAAGGCGACCAAAAGGAACCAATAGAATAGGGTCTGTCTCATCACTCGGTCCGATTTCAATCTTTTTTCGTTTCCAACATCGTTTCCAGCTTCACCAGCTCGTCACGGAACTGCGCAGCCTCGATAAAGTCCAGCTTCTTGGCTGCCTCCATCATCTGTTTCTTCGTCCGTTCGATCGCCTTTTCAAGCTGCTGGCGGCTCATATATCGGACGACCGGATCTGCCACCAAACTGGGTTCCGGTTCCACATAGGCATAGGGTTCAGCAGCAACCGGCTGTTGCTTTTCAGCCACCAAGGAAACGCTGTTCTTGATGACCTGTTTAGGCGTGATGCCATGTTTCTCGTTATAAGCGAGCTGTTTCTCCCGCCGGCGGGCCGTTTCGTCCATCGTCAGGCGCATACTGTCCGTTATCTTGTCGGCATAGAAGATCACCTTTCCGTTCACGTTCCGGGCAGCACGTCCAGCCGTCTGCGTCAGCGAACGATGCGAACGCAGGAATCCCTCCTTATCGGCATCCAGGATAGCGACCAAAGAGACTTCCGGCAAGTCCAACCCCTCACGCAACAGGTTGACGCCGATCAGCACGTCGAACAGGCCTTTCCGCAGATCGTCCATGATCTGGATGCGCTCCAGCGTGTCGACATCGCTATGGATATAGTTGCAACGGACGCCCATGCGCGTCAGGTAGGTGGTCAATTCCTCCGCCATGCGCTTCGTCAAGGTCGTCACCAGCACCCGTTCGTCCACAGCGGCGCGTTGTGTGATCTCCTCCATCAGGTCGTCGATCTGGTTCAGCGTCGGACGCACCTCGATCACCGGGTCGAGCAAGCCGGTCGGACGGATCACCTGGTCCACCACGATCCCCTCGCTCTTCACTAACTCGTAGTCGGCAGGCGTCGCGCTCACGTAGATCGCCAGCGGGGTCAGCGACTCGAACTCATCGAACGTCAGCGGGCGGTTGTCCATTGCCGCCGGAAGCCGGAAGCCGTAGTCCACCAGGTTCTTCTTGCGGGAATAATCGCCTCCGTACATCGCCCGTATCTGCGGGATCGTCACGTGGCTCTCGTCGACCACCAACAGGAAGTCTTTCGGGAAATAATCGAGTAAACAGAAAGGCCGTTCCCCCGCCTGACGGCCGTCGAAATAGCGGGAATAGTTCTCGATACCGGAGCAATGCCCCAATTCGCGTATCATCTCCAAGTCGAACGTGACCCGCTCGTACAACCGTTTCGCCTCATAAGGCTTGCCGATCTCCCGCAGGAACTCCACCTGTGTCCCCAAATCGACATCGATCTGCCCGATAGCCGTATTGATACGCTCCTGGGTCGTCACGAAGAGGTTGGTCGGATAGATGTTCAGTTCGTCCTGTTCGTCTATCTCCTGCCCGGTCTGCGGGTCGAACGAAGAGATCCGGTCAATCTCGTCGTCCCAGAACTCGATGCGGTACGCCACCCCGTCAAACGTTTCGATGGCCGGAAAGATATCGACCGTATCTCCGTTCACCCGGAAACATCCGCTGTTAAACTCCAACTTGTTATTGACATAAAGAGCATCCACGAAACGGCGCAACAGCTTGTCCCGGTCAATCCGCATCCCTTTCTCCAAATGGGTCACCTTCTCGGCAAAGGCAGTCGGGTCCGCCATACCATAGAGGCAGGAGACCGACGAGACGACAATGACATCCTTCCGCCCCGACAACAGCGAAGCGGTCGCACGCAGACGCAGTTTATCGATCTCTTCATTGATCTGTAAATCCTTTTCGATATAGGTGTCCGTCGTCGGCAGGTAAGCCTCCGGCTGGTAGTAATCGTAATAAGAGACGAAATACTCGACGGCATTGTTCGGGAAAAAGGCCTTGAACTCGCTGTACAACTGGGCAGCGAGGGTTTTGTTATGGCTCAGGATCAAGGTCGGCCGCTGCACCTCCTGGATCACATTGGCAATCGTAAACGTTTTCCCGGACCCCGTCACTCCCAACAAGGTCTGGAAAGGCACCCCGTTCCGAATCCCGTCAGACAAAGCCGCAATCGCTTCCGGCTGGTCGCCCGTCGGACTGAAAGAGGAAGATAGTTCAAAATTCATTCTTTATCTTATCTTATGGGTTGTTTAGGCATGACGATCCAGAGGATCAGGTAAGCGATTACGCCGGAAAATATCGTGAAGATGCTCAACAAGATATATCCGATCCGTACCAATGTCGGGTCCCAGCCGAAATAGTCAGCAAAACCTGCACACACACCTGCAATCATTCCGTTATTCGAACGGTAAAGTCTTTTCGGTTCTTCCATTGTTCCTTTATTTTTTATTGTTTATCTAAAAATGATTCTCTCTTTACAGATAGGCAGCCACCTTCCTGCGGTCCGTTTCGACTGTTTCGAACTCGGAGGAGACGACGTTGCTGCCCATCGGGACCTGCTCGTTCCGGTATTCCATCCGGCTGTAGACGATGCTGCGGGCGGATGTATGGAACTCTTTCGCTCCGGTTTCCGCTTCGATACGGGCGATGTTGTTTTCCCGCACCCCGCAACCCGGCATGATGATGATGCGTCCTGCCGCCCGTTTCACCAGCTCGGCAATGAGGGGAATCCCTTTCACGGCATCGGATTGCTGGCCGGAGGTCAGGATACGGTCGCAACCCAACTCGATCAACTGCTCCAGAGCGGCAAAGGGGTCTCGGCAGACGTCAAAGGCGCGATGGCAAGTGACCGACAACGGCTTGGCCGCCTCCACCAGCCGGCGCATCAACGGGACGTCGATATCCCCCTCTTTCGTCAGGCAGCCAAAGACCACGCCGTGCACTTTCAACTGTTTGCACAATTCGATATCCAGCAACATTGACCGGACCTCTGCCTCCGTATAGAGGAAGTCGCCTCCACGCGGACGGATAATCACATTGATATCGATCGACGAAGTGAGTGCCTGCGCCGTCCGGATCTCCCCGTAGCTGGGCGTCGTCCCGCCCTCCGGGATTCCGGCACAAAGTTCCACACGCTTAGCGCCTCCGGCTTCCGCCTCCACGCAGCTCTGTGCGGAGTTGGCACAAATTTCGATAATACGAGTCGGTTTCATACGATTTTTACCTTTATTGTTTCTTCTACATACAAAGTTACTACAAAAAAGTGGAATACGGAAGAATGTAGTAATAGAATTGATTTACAGAGGTTTCATTTAAGCTGCCGATTCTCTCCAACGCCACCACAATCCTTGCAAAAGCCAAATCAAGACGTCGCTACGTTACTTGTTCGTAACCACACCATATAAGTGACGAAATGGGTAAGAATGGCAAAACAAGGCATTGTGATATAGTGAGTTACTGACAACTCACGCAACAAATCCGGTTACGGAAAAAGATTGCGCCGTTCCTCCGTGTTTTGCGTACTGACGAAGGATTCTTCACCGACTAATTTTGAACCTAAAAAAATTAAGGACGATGAAGAGTACATTTTCAGTTATCTACTACCTCAAACGTCAGGTAGTGAAAAAGGACGGGACAGTACCCGTCATGGGACGTATCACGGTGG